>CAXTAY010000004.1:0-40600 GCA_964242335.1 uncultured Acetobacteraceae bacterium
GTTGCGGCGGCGGCTGTTCTGCCGGCGGCGCTTCTTGAAGATGATGACGGTGTCGAGCCGGTCCTGTGCGACCACGGTGGCCGTGACGGTGGCGCCCGGCACCAACGGCGCGCCGATGGTGGTTCCGGCCTCGCCGCCGACCGCCAGGACCTCGGTGAAGGTCACCGTGGAGCCGGCTTCGGCCTCGAGCTTCTCGACCTTGAGCACCGTCTGCGGAGCGACGCGATACTGCTTCCCGCCGGTGCGGATGACTGCGAACATGGCTTTCTCTGCTTTCCGATCTCTCGGCACCCTGCGGCCCCGGGAGAGGCAGGCGCGGCACCCAGTCGCTTCTTGATTATGGGCCGTGCGCTCACGGCACCGCCTCGGCAGGCGCCGGTGCGGGGAGTGGGTGCTTATAGGCGCGGTCCTTGTCATGTCAACAGGATTGCGCTTCCGCCGGCGCCCTCTTATAACCCGCCCGCCGCTTGCCTTGGGAGAGGTGCCAGAGTGGTCGATCGGGGCGGTCTCGAAAACCGTTGTGCGTGCAAGCGTACCGTGGGTTCGAATCCCACCCTCTCCGCCAGCTGAACCGCCGCCTTCCCGGCGCAGGCAACACAAGTCTCTTCGCAGTCGCCTGGGCGACGGGCGCAGCGTCGACGTCCAGGTCGCGGCCCGGGCGTCCCGGTGACCAGCGAGCGTCTACCGGATCCTTCCGACACGACAGCACTGGTCGGCAGGCGACTGCCCATGCCGACGCCGCGAAGGCAGCGGCGCGCCGGTTCGACAGCGACGTATCGACCGAGCCGGGCACCGGACGTGGATCGGTATCGCACCGCGCACGACGCCGCACGAGCCGGACCAGGGCAAGACAACACCCCTGAGATAATTCGATGCGGTTCTATGACAAAATTGTCGGGCCGGTCATGTGTCCAGCCAGGGCGACAGCGATCTCCTTGTTCGGGCATGCGTGACTAGCACGGGCTTCGCATGACCGCGACGATTTTCCGCACTCATCACCCACGATGCGTCGACATCGGCATTCCCAGCAAGATGCGTGCCCTGTTCTTGTGATTTTGTTCCTAGGTGCCGCAGGATCCTCGTCGGAGATGCACCGTGCGCCGTGCAGATGCGGCCCCGCTGTGAGAGATGCCTGTGCAGGGCTCGCGACATGCGGCCGCCTCATCCACGTGGAACAGGTTGCCAAGGAATATTCCGCATACGTCTCGTTTGCTCGGAGATCAAGTATATATCTGCATGTTTTGGAAATGCGTCGCAAGGCCGCTCGATGCTCGTTGTCGATCGCGTGATCTTCTTGTTGACTGCCTGCCCGGATACGCACATCAACCGAGGCGTCGCCTTTACTTGCAAAGCAATCCAACATCGCAATGAGGAGGAAAAATCTTGGCTTCAGGCTGGAACGACGACTTCACGCACGACTCAGGCCTCAACAGCGGTCTCTTCCCGATGAGGTGGGGCAACAGCAGCGAATTCTCGTTCGGCAGCGGTGGGTTGACGCTCACCTCCAACGGCAACTCCGTGGGCTTCATGGCCAGGGACGAGGGTGCCGGTGATGGCGACGGCTATGGCGTGTTCTCCGCGACCTTCTCGATGCCGACACATCAGGCGAACGGTGCCTATATCTGTCTCTGGCCATCCAGCAACAACTGGCCCGGGCCGGAGATCGATCTCGCCGAGCAGTACAACGGCCAGCCCTATCTCACCGTGCACTGGAAGGACAGCTCGGGCGGAAACGACTATCAGGCCGTCGATTTCAACGCCGATCTGTCCCGCCCGACGACGGTTTCGCTGAACTGGCAGGCCAGCGGCCTGACTTTCGACGTCAACGGCTCGCAGGTCGCCGATTTCCAGGCCGGCGGCCGCGTGCCGGTGCCGAAAGATTACGCCGACGGCGGACAGAACGAGTCCTTCGGGGTCGGTAACTACGGCCCGGCAGGGACGTCGCTGACGGTGTCGGACATGAGCTACACGCCCTCGACGCAGAGCGGCGCGCCGGTCGCCCCGACACCAACGCCGACGCCGCCAGCGCCTACTCCACCGACACCCACTCCGCCGGCGGCGGGCACGAACATCGCGCTCTCCAGTTCGGGCATGCACTTCATCGCGAACCCGTCGGCCGGTGCCGATGCGCAGATCACGATCTCCGATCCGGGACTGAAGGAGGTCTACGCGTTCGTCATGAGTTCGCATAACGTTGCGGAGTCAAACTGGATCGACATCCCGTTGAACTCGGCGGGCCAGGCGACCCACGACTTCCACTTCCAGCACAGCGGCGACTACGTGCTGGCGACAAACGATCCTGCGGCACAGACCGATCGGGGTTTCTCCGACCACATCACGATCCTGCAGAGCAGCTGAGACGCGAGGCACCGGCAGGGCCGATCAGCCCCGCCGGTGCCGAGAATGAACCGGCGACGCCGCGTCGTTCCTGACCCTGTCGCGAACGGCGCAGTGCGGCGACCGGTCGGCTAGCCTGCATGTCGACCGGCATACCCCCGCCGCACGACGCGGTCGTGGCGCGCAACCAGGCGGTTGTCCGGACGCGACGACGCCGCTGAACAGCCCGAAGGAGCTGGTCACGAATCCGCGATCAGTTCACTTGCACGCTATCCTTGATCAATGTTACGTTATCGATCTTGATTAGGTGCCAAGGGGGCGCGGGTTGTGCATCCATCTCCTGACGATCAGGCCTGGGATTCGGCGATGCCGCCGATGATCCACTACCGGCTGCTCACCGATGACGAGCACTGGTTCGTGCACTGGCGCTGCGGCTCGCGCTGGCTGCTGGTGCATGGGCCGGTGAGCCAGGCGCAGGCGCGCGAGTGGATCGAGGGCATGGTGGCGCAGCAGCTGTAGCGCAGCCGCGATAGCCCCGCGGCGCCATCTCCGGTCGGGCGACCGCCGTGGGGATCGCCGGCCTCGGATCGGGCGCCGAATTAGGCGTCGGATCCGGTCGGCTTCTGCTAGCGTCGGTCGATGCCCGAGCCGAAGACCCCGCATGGCCGATGATCCCTACCAGGTGCTGGGCGTGCCGCGCGATGCCGACGCGGCAGCCATCCGGCGAGCCTATCGGGCGATGGCGAAGAAGCATCATCCGGACCTCAACCCCGGCGACAAGGCATCGGAGTCGACCTTCAAGTCGGTAGCCGCCGCCCACGACCTGCTGTCCGACGTCGAGAAGCGGGCGGCCTTCGATCGCGGCGAGATCGACGCCGACGGCCAGCCGCGGCCGGAGCGCCCGCAATACCGCGATTTCGCCGATGGCGCGTCCGGGCGTCGCTATCGTCCGGCCGGCGCCGCCTCCGGCCATCCGGCGGGCGGCTGGGGGGCGAGCGAAGAAGAGCTCGGCGACATCTTCGGCAGCATCTTCGGCGAGCAGGGGCGCGCTGCCTCGGGCGGCTACGGGCCGGTTCGCGGCCGCGACGAGCTCTACGGCCTGACCGTCAGCCTGCTCGACGTGGTGAACGGCGCCACCAGCCGGCTGACCCTGCCGGACGGCCGCACGCTCGACGTCAGGATCCCCGTCGGCCTCGAGGACGGCCAGACGCTGCGGCTGCGCCAGCAGGGCAGCGCCGGGTTGAACGGTGGCGCCGCGGGCGACGCGCTGATCCAGATCAAGGTCGCGCCACATCCCTTCTTCCGTCGCGACGGTAGCGACATCCGGCTCGAGCTGCCGGTATCGTTGCCTGAGGCGGTGCTGGGCGCGCGGATCCCGGTGCCCACACCGGCCGGGCCGGTGACCATGACCATCCCGCCGGCCTCGGACTCCGGCGCCACGCTGAGGCTGCGCGGGCGCGGCGTGCCGAAGCACGGCGAGCAGGAGGCGGGCGACCTCTACCTCACGCTGCGGGTGGTGATCGGGCCGCCCGATGCCGCGCTGGAGGCGTTCCTCAGGGACTGGCGCCCGTCGCACGCCAGCGATCCGCGCCGCGCCATGATGGGGGACGCATGATTAGCATCGAGACGCTGTGCATCCGCGTCGTCGGCCTGCGGCGCGAGGACGTGGAGCGCTGGATCGGCCTGTCCTGGGTACGGCCGGACGGGCAGCCCGGAGGCTACCTGTTCCACGACATCGACGTGGCACGGGTGCGGCTGATCGTGGAGCTGCGCGAGCAGATGCAGGTCAACGAGGAAGCGTTGCCGGTCGTGCTGTCGCTGCTCGACCAGCTCTACGAGGCGCGGCGGCGCATGCGTCGGGTGCGCGATGCCCTGGAACGGGCGGCGCCGCCGGAGCTGCGTCAGGAAGTGCTGCGGCTGCTGGTGTCCGACATCCCCTGAACCGGCCGTCAGCCGCCGCCCCGGTCATTTGCCGGGTGCGATGCGCTTGGCTATGAGTCCTGCGGTTCGCCGGGGAGAGGGCATGGCTGATATCGACGAGACGTCGGGGATGTCGGTCGCGCAGAGATATAGCGGCTATTTCGACCGCTACGAGGCGGGGCGGGCGTCGGGATGGGTCGCCAACCTGGCCTCGCCGCAGACCATCGTCTCCCTGGTGGTGGTGATCGACGGCGCCGAGATCGGGCACGTGCTGTGCGACGGGCTGCGTCCCGATGTCGGCGACAGCCTGCAGCTGCGATCCGCCCATGTCGGCTTCACCTACGACATCCCCGACGCCTATCTCGACGACCAGCCGCACGTGCTGAGCTTCCTGCTGCCCGACGGTGGCGTGCTGCCGCATGTCGGTGCCGAGGATGCCGGCCGGCCCGCCGGCTCGGTCGAGTTCGCCGACCTGCCGCACGTCTCGCTGCAGGGCCATCTCGACGGGCTGACGCACAACGCGCTGCGCGGCTGGGTGCTGCGTCAGGCCGGCCATCGCGGCACCCTGACCGCGCGCTGCGACCTGCTGATCACCTGCGACGGCGTCCGCGTCGGCCAGGTCAAGGCGGACCGGCTGCGGCGCGACGTCGGCGACGCGCTCGAGTGCGACCCGAACTGCGGCTTCGAGTTCGCCATACCGCAGCGTTTCCGACGCGAGTACGCGCAGACGTTCCGCGTCTTCGTCCTGCCCGAGATGCTGGAGCTGGACGGCAGTCCGCTGATCACCCGGACGGTCTCGGAGTTCCTGGAGGGACGCCTGCTGGCGCTGTCGGCGGACATGGGCAAGCTGCACGGCGAGCTGCAGCGCATGCGACGCGAGATCGACCGGCTGCTGCCGACCGAGGGCTACCATCTCGACGACTATGACCGCTGGGCCCGACGCTACTACGAGAAGCTGCGGGCACGGGTGGCCGCCGGACGCCAGGCGCTGCGCGAGCAGGGTGCGCTGCCGCCGGAGCCGCTGGTCAGCGTGCTGGTGCCGACCTACCGGCCGATGCTGACCGAGTTCGTCGCCGCGATCGACTCCGTCATCGCCCAGACCTACGGCAACTGGGAGCTGATCATCGTCGATGACGGCAGCAAGTCGCCCGAGCTGTCGGAGCGGATCGACCTGTTCTGCCGCCAGGACAAGCGCATCCGCTGCATCCGGCGCAGCAAGAACGTCGGCATCGCGCGGGCGACCAGCCTCGGCATGGACGCGGCCCTCGGCGCCTGGACCGTGTTCTTCGACCATGACGACGTGCTGGTCGACGTGGCACTCGAGGTGATGCTGCGCGCGGCACAGCGCACCGGCGCCAAGCTGCTCTATTCCGACGAGGACAAGCTCGACCAGGCCGGCTACTTCCGCGAGCCGAACCTCAAGCCGGACTGGAACTACCGCTACCTGCTCGGCTGCAACTATGTCTGCCACCTGACCATGGTCGAGACCGCGACCATGCGCGCGGTGGGCCCGCTGCGGCGTGAGTACGACGGGGCGCAGGATCACGACTTCATCCTGCGCTGCGCCGAGCTGCTGGATCACCGGCTGATCCACCACGTGCCCGAGCTGCTCTATCACTGGCGCATCACGCCGAACTCCACCGCCGCCAGCATCTCCAACAAGCAGTACGCGGTCGATGCCGGCGTGCTCTGCGTCTCGGACCACCTCAAGCGGATCGGCAGGCCGGCGAGCGTGCAGTCGATCAACGGGCTCTCGGTCTACGACGTGGCCTGGATGCCGACGCGGGAGGCACGGATCTCGATCATCATCCCGTTCCGCGACCAGGCGCAGATCACCCGGCGCTGCGTCAGCACCCTGATCGACCGCACCCGATATGCCGAGTACGACATCGTGCTGGTCGATAACTGGTCGACCTCGGCGGAGAGCCGCAGCTTCCTGGCCGAGATGGAGACGCTCGAGCGGGTGCGGGTGCTGCGCGTGGTCGAGGAGTTCAACTATGCGCGCCTGAACAACCTCGCGGCCAGCGGCAGCGAAGCCGAGTACTACGTGTTCCTGAACAACGACGTCATCGTCGGCGACCCGGACTGGCTGCACCGGCTGCTCGGCGAGGCGACGGCGCGCGACGATATCGGCATCGTCGGCTGCAAGCTGCTCTATCCCGACCGCACCGTGCAGCATGCCGGCGTGCTGGTCGGCGTGCACGGCATCGCCGCACACGTGCATCTCGGTCTGTCGGCGGAAGAGTACGGCTATGTCGGCCGCGCCCGGCTGAGCCAGGAGCTGAGCGCCGTCACCGCGGCCTGCATGCTGATCCGCGCCGAGCTGTTCCACGCGGTCGGCGGCTTCGACGAGACGCATCTCCAGGTCGCCTACAACGACGTCGATCTGTGCCTGAAGGTGCGGGCATCGGGGCAGCGGATCGTCTGGTGCGCCGGCGTCATCGCCGAGCATCACGAGAGCCTGTCGCGCGGCAGCGACATGGCGCCGGACCAGGAGGCGCGCTTCTTCCGCGAGCAGCAGGTGATGCTCGAACGCTGGGGCGACCAGCCGTCGTTCGAGAACGACCCGTTCTACAATCCCAACTTCTCCAGGACGGCGAGGCTCTACTACCACCTGGCCGATCCCGCCGGCAGGCCACCGCTCTGAGCCCGCCGCGGACGCGGTCCGGCGCGGGGCGACGTGCGGCCTGCCTCGGCGGGCTCGCCCTGCTCTGCGGCTGCGCCTCGGAGCCGGAGACGCCGCGCTCGCCGCAGGACCGCGTCGACCTCGCGCGCGTACAGTCCTACCTGAACGCGCTGCACGGTCTGCGCGCGCGCTTCGTGCAGAGCGGCGCGGCAGGGGTCACCGGCAGCGGCACCGCCTGGTACGATCCGGGTCGGCTGCGGCTGCAATACGACGCGCCCGGCCGGATGGTCGTGGTCGCATCGGGTCGGCATCTGGTGGCGCATCGGGAGTCCGATGGTGCTACCACGCGGATCGCGCTGTCGGCCAACCCGCTCGGGCTGCTGCTGGCGCGCCCGCTGCGGCTGGACGGTGCGATCTCGGTGACCGACATCCGGCGCGGCCCCTCGGTGCTGCAGGTCTCGCTCGCCCGCACCGCAAGTCCCGCCCAGGGGCTGCTGACCCTGGTGTTCGCCGACCGGCCCGCCGGCCTCGACCTGATCGGGCTGGAGGCGGTCGATGCGCGCCGCCAGCGCACCCGCATCGAGCTGACCGGCGCCGAGACCGGGCTGGCCCTCGATCCGCTGCTGTTCGAGCCGCCTACCGGCTGAGACGCACGATGCCGACGCGGCCGATCAGCCGAAGCAGGCAGGCCAGGTGCGGCGCAGGGCGTCGTCGACGTCCTCGACGCGGACGGAGATGTCGAGCGCACGCAGGCTGGTGACGCCGTGCTCGCGTATGCCGCAGGGCACGATGCCGTCGAAATGCGCGAGCTCCGGATCGATGTTCAGCGAGACGCCGTGCCAGCTTACCCATCGGGTCAGGCGAACGCCGAGTGCGGCGATCTTGCAGTCCTGGCCGGTCCGCGGGTGGGTGACCCATACCCCGACACGACCCGCCCGGCGCTCGCCGCGGACGCCGAGCTCGGCGAGGCTGAGGATCAGCCACTGCTCCAGCGCGGCGACGAAGGCGCGCACGTCGCGCGCCGGCACCGCGCCGTGCGGCCGCTGCAGGTCGAGCATCACGTAGCCGACACGCTGTCCGGGCCCGTGATAGGTCCACTGGCCGCCGCGTCCGGCGTCGTAGGTGGGAAATCCGAGCGGGTTGAACAGGTCCTCCGGACGCGCCGAGGTGCCGGCGGTGAAAAGCGGCGGATGCTCGAGCAGCCAGACCTGTTCCGGCGCCTCGCCGGCACGGATGGCAGCGATACGGCTTCGCATCGACTGCACCGCCTCGTCGTAGGGCACGGGAGCCGTGGCACACCGCCAGGTCGGGTTTTCGGTCATTGCCCGTCGATCCTGCATCGGTTATACGCGCCCGTCAGCCGGTATCGTGCGAGCGGTGCCCGATGTCACGGTGCGGTCGTGGCGGAATGGTAGACGCGCAAGCTTGAGGTGCTTGTGGGGGAAACCTCGTGGAAGTTCGAGTCTTCTCGACCGCACCATCTCCATCGCCCCCTGACTTCCCGGCTTGCCGCCGGCGACCGGGAGTGATCCCCTCCGGGCGTTGAACCCGCGGAGCGATAGCTTGGACGAAGATTTCAGGAAGGCGGCGCTCGACTATCATCGCTCGCCCACTCCGGGCAAGCTCTCCGTGGTCCCGACCAAGCGCATGGCCAGCCAGCGCGACCTGGCGCTGGCCTACTCCCCTGGCGTCGCCGCCGCCTGCGAGGAGATCCGCCGCGATCCGGCCACCGCCCGCGACTATACCGCGCGCGGCAACCTGGTAGGCGTGATCTCCAACGGCACCGCGGTGCTCGGTCTGGGCAATATCGGGCCGCTCGCCGGCAAGCCGGTGATGGAGGGCAAGGCAGTCCTGTTCAAGAAGTTCGCCGGCATCGACGTGTTCGACATCGAGGTGGACGCGCTGGATCCGGACCGCTTCATCGAGGTGGTGGCGGCGCTCGAGCCCACCTTCGGGGCGATCAACCTGGAGGACATCAAGGCGCCGGAATGCTTCCGCATCGAGGCCGAACTGCGTGCCCGCATGGGCATCCCGGTGTTCCACGACGACCAGCATGGCACCGCCATCGTCGCCGCTGCTGCGGTGCGCAACGGACTCGAGGTGCAGGGCAAGTCGCTGTCGGAGGTGAAGCTGGTCACGTCGGGCGCCGGTGCCGCGGCGATGGCCTGCGTCGACCTGCTGGTCGAGATGGGCTTGCGGGTGCAGAACGTGACCCTCACCGACATCAAGGGCGTCGTCTATGCCGGCCGCGAGCCGGACATGCCGGCGAACATGGCCCGCTACGCCCGACACACGGATGCCCGTACCCTGCCCGACGTGCTGGACGGGGCCGACGTGTTCCTCGGCCTGTCGGCACCCGGCGTGCTCAAGCAGCACTGGCTGCCGAAGATGGCGGCGAACCCGTTCATTCTGGCGCTGGCCAACCCCGAGCCGGAGATCCTGCCCGACCTGGTGCGGGCGATACGGCCGGATGCGATCATCGCCACCGGGCGGTCGGACTATCCGAACCAGGTCAACAACGTGCTGTGCTTTCCGTTCATCTTCCGCGGCGCGCTCGACGTCGGCGCGCGCCAGATCAACGAGGAGATGAAGCTGGCGGCCGTCGAGGCGATCGCGGCCCTGGCGCGCGCGGAGGCGAGCGAGGTGGTCGTCGCGGCCTATGGCGGCGAGGCTCCCAGCTTCGGTCCGGAGTACATCATTCCGAAACCGTTCGATCCTCGCCTGATCCTGCACGTGGCACCGGCGGTGGCGCGGGCGGCGATGAACAGCGGGGTCGCGACCCGGCCGATCCTCGATTTCGACGCCTACAAGGAGGATCTCGAGATCTTCGTGTTCCGCTCCGGCCAGGTGATGCGGCCGATCTTCGAGGTGGCGCGCAAGGCGAACAAGCGCATCGCCTACGCGGAGGGCGAGGACGCGCGCGTGCTGCGTGCGGTGCAGACCGTGGTCGACGACCGGCTCGCGAGGCCGGTGCTGATCGGGCGGCACGCCAAGATCGCCCAGCAGATCCAGAGCCTCGGGCTGCGGCTGGTGCCGGGAAAGGACGTCGAGATCCTGGATCCCGAGCACGACAGTGCCGTATTCGACGCGCTGCTGGCTCCGTACAGCAAGCTGGTGGAGCGTCGCGGCGTCACGCCGACGCTGGCCGGGCGGCAGCTGACACGTCGCCCCACCGTGGCCGCGGCGATGCTGCTGCATGCTGGGCTGGTCGACGCCGCCCTGGTCGGCGGCCACGGCGACTGGTGGCGGCACATGCACTACTGGGCGCCGCTGATCCCGCGTCGTCCGGAGGTGACGCGGCTGTACGCGATCTCCGGCCTGATCCAGTCCAACGGCGTGCTGTTCTTCTGCGACACCCACTTCAATCTCGACCCGACCGCGGAACAGATCATGGAGCTCACCATACTGGCCGCCGACGCCGTGCGCATGTTCGGGATCACGCCGCGCGCCGCCCTGCTGTCGCATTCCTCGTTCGGTGCCAGCAACTCGGAGTCCGCGCGCAAGATGCGACGCGCGCTGGCTCTGCTGCGCGAGCATGCGCCGCAGCTCGAGGTGGACGGCGAGATGCAGGGGGACGCCGCCTTGAGCGAGACGTTGCGCGACCGTGTCATGACCTCCAGCCGCCTGAACGGCACCGCCAACCTGCTGATCATGCCGACGCTGGATGCCGCCAACATCAGCTTCAACCTGGTCAAGGCGGCGGGCGAGGGACTGCAGATCGGCCCGATCACGCTCGGGGTGTCGAAGCCGATCCACACCCTGGCGGGCAGCGTGACGGCACGCGCGATCGTGAACCTCACCGCGTTGGCGGCACTTCAGGCCGAACAGGCGTCGGTATGATCCGCGCTCGTTTCGATTTATGCTGCGGCATTGCCGGTGATGCCGCCGCGTGTCACCGTGCCCGCGCGCCCTCGCGTGGTTTCGCACCCCTTACTGAAGGTGAGCCCTGGTGATCAAACCCTTGCGCAAGGCAGTTCTTCCGGTCGCCGGCCTGGGCACGCGCTTCCTGCCGGCGACCAAGGCGATGGCCAAGGAGATGCTTCCGGTCGTGGATCGACCACTGATCCAGTATGCGGTCGACGAGGCGCGTGCCGCCGGGATCGAGCAGTTCTGCATGATCACCGGACGCGGCAAGACGGAGCTGGTCGAGTATTTCGACGTCGCCTTCGAGCTGGAAGCCACCCTGCGCGAGCGCGGCAAGCAGGACGGGCTCGATGCGCTGCAATCGACGAGCATGCAGCCGGGTTCGATCGTCAGCGTCCGCCAGCAGGAACCGCTCGGGCTCGGCCACGCGATCTGGTGCGCGCGCTCGTTCATCGGCGACGATCCGTTCGCGATCCTGCTGCCGGACGACATCATCCTGAGCAAGGTGCCCTGCCTGAAGCAGCTCGCCGACGCCTATCACGAGACCGGCGGCAACGTGGTCGCGGTGTCCGAGGTGCCGCGCGAGCAGACCAACCGCTACGGCATCCTGGCGATCGGCGAGGAGAAGGGCAACCTGGTCGAGGTCACCGGCCTGGTGGAGAAGCCGAAGCCGGCGGACGCGCCGTCGAATCTCTCGATCATCGGCCGCTACGTGCTGACCGCGGACGTGATGCCGTTCCTGGCGATGCTCGAGCGCGGCGCCGGAAACGAGGTGCAGCTCACCGACGCGATGGCCAAGATGATCGGCCACGTTCCGTTCCACGGCCTGCGCTACGAGGGCAAGCGCTTCGACTGCGGCGACAAGGTCGGCTTCCTCGAGGCGCAGATCGCCTTCGCCCTGGAGCGGCCGGATCTGGGTCCTGCGGTGCGCGAGTTCCTGAAGCATTATTGCGAGTGCCTGTGATGGCCTTCCAGCACGACTTCGACCCCACCAGCCTGCGCGAGTACGACATACGCGGGATCGTCGGCAGGACGCTCGCGGCAGCCGACGCGTTCGCGGTCGGGCGCGCGTTCGGCACCATCGTCTCGCGCGGCGGCGGGAGCACGGTCGCGGTCGGCTGCGACGGCCGGCTGTCCTCGCCGGAGCTCGAGCAGTCGCTGGTCGATGGCCTGAAGGCCTCGGGGATGGAGGTCCTGCGCGTCGGATGCGGCCCGACACCGATGCTGTATTACGCGGCGACCACGCTCAAGACCGATGGCGCGGTGATGGTCACGGGCAGCCACAACCCGGCGAACTATAACGGCTTCAAGATGATGCTGGGCCGCAAGCCGTTCTACGGCGCCCAGATCAAGGAACTCGGGCGGATCGCCGCCGCGGCCGAGGTCGTGACGGAGGCTGCAGGCTCGGATCGCCACGTCGATATAGCGCATGACTACGTCGCCCGGCTGATCGCCGACTGGGACGGCGGCGACCGCATCCTCAAGGTGGTCTGGGACAACGGCAACAGTGCCGCCGGCGATGTGCTGCAGCGGCTGGTGCAGGCGCTTCCCGGCGAGCACACGGTGCTGAACGGCGAGATCGACGGGCATTTTCCGGCCCATCATCCCGACCCGACGGTGGCCAAGAACCTCGAGCAGCTGATCGCCACGGTGCACGAGAAGCAGGCCGATCTCGGCATCGCCTTCGACGGCGACGCCGACCGCATCGGCGTGGTCGACGACAAGGGCCAGATCCTGTGGGGTGACCAGCTGCTGGTGGTGCTGGGCCGCGACGTGCTGCGCGAGCACCCCGGTGCGACCATCATCGCCGACGTCAAGGCGAGCCAGGTGCTGTTCGACGAGATCAGCCGCGCCGGCGGCAAGCCGCTGATGTGGCGCACCGGTCACTCGCTGATCAAGGCGAAGATGGCCGAGACCGGCTCCCCGCTCGCCGGCGAGATGTCCGGGCACGTGTTCTTCGCCGACAAGTGGTACGGCTTCGACGATGCGCTCTACGCCGCGGTGCGGTTGCTCGGCATCGCCGCCCGCATGGAGCAGCCGCTCTCCTCGGTGAAGGAGGCGCTGCCGCACACGGTGAGCACGCCGGAGCTGCGCTTCGACTGCGACGACACGCGCAAGTTCGGCGTGATCGAGGAGGTCGCCGCCCGGCTGAAGGCGGACGGCGCGGAAGTCTCGGCGATCGACGGCGTGCGCGTACGCACCCTCGATGGCTGGTGGCTGCTGCGCGCCTCCAACACCCAGGCGGTGCTGGTCGCGCGCGCCGAGGCGGCGGACGAGGCGGGCCTGGACCGACTGAAGGAGGCCCTGGTGCATCAGCTGGAGCGATCCGGCCTCGCGGCGCCGGATTTCTCCGGGGAGAATGCCGGGCACTGAGACCGCGTCCCTGAGCGGAGCTCCGGGCGACAAGGATCCCGGCTCCGTCGTGGTCACGCTGTGCTCGCCGGGCTTCGCGACCAGCGCTCCCGCGCTCGTCGGCGAGGCGCTGATCCCCGATGCCGTGCGTGAGGCGTGCGTGGCCTGGCGGCAGCGCTGGTTCGGACCGCGCGACGTGGTGATCCGGGTCGCGCGCGACGTCTTCGTCGCCGCCGAGGGTCTGGTGTTCGATCGCGATGGGCAGGTCCTGCCCTACAGCGTGCGCCAGCACGAGTCGGAGATGCTCGAACACGCGGCGGGAGCGGTGCGTCGTGCGATCGCCGGCGAGCCGGTGGTGCGGCACGAACTGCCGCTGGTGCTGGGCAAGAAGCGCGGGGCCGCCAACTACGGCCACTGGATGATCGAGATGCTGCCGATGCTGCATCTGGCGCTGTCGCGGCTGGCGGATCGCCGGATCGGCGTGCTGGTGCACGACGTGGGCGAGCCGATGCTCGGCGGGATCATGCAGCAGACGCTGCGCCGGCTCGGCATCGAGGACCGGCGGGTGCGGGTCAGCGGGCTCGAGCCGGTATTCGTGCGCGAGCTGATCATGGTCGAGGGCATGACCGAGCATGGCTCCTACATGTCGCCGCTGGTGCGCGACTGTCACGACCGCCTGGCGCACGGGATCGTCGGCCGCGGCGTCGAGCGCGTGTTCCTCGCCCGCGGCACCGGCCTGGGCCGCAACTTCCGGGACGACGCGCACATGGCACGTCTGGCCGCGGAGCGCGGCTACGTCGTGGTATCGCCGGCCGGCCTCGGACTCGAGGGGCAGATCGCGCTGATGCGCGACGCGCGGCTCGTGGCCGGTGTGATGGGTGCTGCGATGACCAACCTGGTCTATGCCCGCAGAGGATGCCGTGCCGCGGTCTTCGCGCCCGCGGGCATGCCGGACACCTTCTTCTGGTTCATCGCCAACCTGTGCGGACTTCCCTACCGGGAGATCCGCTGCGCCCAGTCCGGTGCGGGCAGCGACTGGAACCGTCCGCTCGATCTGCGCTTCCGCAGCTTCCGTCGCGTGCTGGACGCGGAGATCGCAAAGCTGTCGGGCGAAGGCGCGAGGGCTTAGTCTAGAGAAGTGCCAGGGCCGGCCGTCTGCTGTCGATGTCGACGTGCGGTCGGTTCGGCTCGAAGACGAAATGCTCGCCTGGCACCGGCCTGAACGCCGTGCCCAGCCCGTTGATCGTCTCGGCACCTCCGAGATAGAGCAGACCGCCCGTGGTCAGGCGCGATGCGATCATGTCCAGCACGCGCGCCTTGGTGGCCGCGTCGAAATAGATCAGCACGTTGCGGCAGAAGATCACGTCGAAGCGGCCGAGCGGCGAGGGATCGCAAAGGAGGTTCCACTCCTTGAACTCGGCCATGTCCCGGATCGGCTTGATCAGCCGCCAGCCATCCGCCTCCCTGGTGAAGTACTTGACCAGCATGCGCGCCGGTAGGCCGCGCTGCACCTCGAACTGGGTGTAGGAGCCCTCTCGCGCGCGCACCAGCGTCGAGCGGGCAATATCGGTGCCGAGGATCTGCACCTGGCGTCCTTTCAGCGCCGGTCCCATCTCGCTGACCAGCATCGCCAGCGAGTAGGCCTCCTGACCGGTCGAGGCGGCGGCCGACCAGATGCGCAGCGGCATGCCGGGCGCGCGCTCCGCATGCAGCCGAGGCAGCGCGCGGAGCCGCAGGTGCTCGAACGGCTTGGTGTCGCGAAAGAACAGCGTCTCGTTGGTGGTCAGGGCCTCGACCACCTCGTCCTGCAGCGTCCGGTCGGTGCGAAGCCTGGGGATGAGCGCCGCGTAGTCGCGCAGGCCGAGACGGCTGGTAAGCGACGCGAGGCGGCTCTCGACCAGGTATGCCTTCTCCGGACCGAGTGCCAGGCCAGACCGCAGCTTCACCAGGGCGGCGACTTCGGCGAAGGCGCTCATGATCGTCGACCCAGCATCTGCGTGACCTTTGCGGCAAGTTCTTCGATCGGCATGACGGCGTGGCAGAGACCCGCTCGCGCGACGGCGCCGGGCATGCCCCAGACGACGCTGCTCGCCTCGTCCTGGGCCAGGATGCAGCCGCCCGCCTGCAGCAGCGTCTGGCTGCCGCGAAGGCCGTCCTGGCCCATCCCGGTGAGGATGACCGCGAGCACCCGCCCGGCGCAGGCGACGGACGCGCTGCGCAGCATCGGATCGACGGCCGGCCGGCAGGAGTTCTCCGGAGCATCGTCGTTGAGGCGGGTGCGGAGACCCTGGTCGGTCGCCTGGATCGTCAGGTGCCGGTCACCGGGGGCGACCAGGATGTGATCGGGCAGCAGCGGCTCGTTCTCGCTCGCTTCCCGGCAGGGCCGCGCGCCGAGCCGGTCGATATGCTCGGCGAGGCTGCGTGTGAAGAGCGGCGGCATGTGCTGCGTCACGACGATCGGAACCGGCAGCGGCCGCGTCAACGCCCGGAAGAAGGAGAACAGCGCCTGCGGACCACCCGTGGAGCTGCCGATCGCGAGCAGCAGCGGCGCTCGGCTTGGCGCCGGGCGCAGGGCGATGCTGCCGGCTGGGGCGCCCATCGGGCCGCCCACCGGGCCGCCGGTTGGGCCGCCGGTTGGGCCGCTGGTCGGGATGCCGCCCTGGCCGCAGGCGGAGGTGGCGGCGCTGCCGCAGCTCGCGGACGGCCTCGGACCGCCGCTGCCGCCGAGGCGTCGCAGCTTCGCCTGCCCCTTGACCTTCGCCAGGATCTCGCGCGCGAAATCCTCCGTCTGCCGCGCCGCCGGCTTGGGAACGTAGTCGGCGGCCCCGGCCTGCAGGGCCTGCATCGCGATCGCGCCGCCGAGCGTCGTGAGTGCGGAGGCCATGATGACGCGTACGCTGGGATCGATCCTGAGCAGCAGCGGCAGCGCCGTCAGGCCGTCCATCACCGGCATCTCGACATCGAGCACGACGACGTCGATGCCGCCTCGCTTGAGGATCTCGGCGGCCTTCTCGCCATCCGCGGCGAGGCCCGCAACCTCGATCATCGGGTCGCTGCGCAGGATCCGCGAGATCGCCGCGCGGATGGTGAAGGAGTCGTCGCAGACCAGCACGCGGACCGGCGCGGCCGCGCGGGATTCGATCAGGGTCATGACGCTCAATCGATCGGGTGGAGCAGACCGAGCTGCTCGAGCTTGCCGAGCAGGATCGCGTCGTCGAACGGCTTCATGATGTATTCCTGCGCGCCGGCCGCCATGGCCGAGACGATGAAGTCCGGCTCGTTCTCGGTCGTGCACAGGATCACCGACGGTTCCTCGGCACCGAACTCCGCGCGCAGTGCGTGCAGGCACTCGATGCCGTTCATGATCGGCATGTTCCAGTCCAGCAGCACCGCGTCCGGGCGCTGCCGACGGACATGCTGCAATGCCTCTGCGCCGTCGCATGCCTCATCCACGTCGAATCCTGCCTGTTCGAGGATGCGGCGTGCGATCCTGCGCACGACCCGGCTGTCATCGACCACCAGGATGCGTCCGGCGGCGCTCACGGGCGGCGGAGCGATCCAGGCATGCATCACGCGGCCGCCTTTTCCAGGAACAGCAGCCGGCTGATATCGAGCACGACCATCAGCCGCTCGGGCAGACGGAAGATGCCGCGGCCGAACTCGATCCATGCGGCACCGAGCGTCGGCGGCGGTGCTTCGAGCTCGTTGACGTCCAGCGTCAGCACCTCGAGCGCCTGGTCGACCAGCAGCGCGTAGCCGCCGCCTGCCTCCTCGCAGACGACCGCGATCGGCTTGCTGCCTGTCGCCGCCGGCGTCAGCGACAGGCGCCGGCGCAGGTCGATCGCGGTGACGATTCGACCGCGCAGGTTGATATTGCCGGCGATCTCCGGCGGCGACAGCGGAATGCGGGTGACGATGCTGTCGCAGATCACGTCGCGTACGGCGAGCACCGGCACGCCGCAGAGCTGCCCGTGCACCATCAGGGTCAGGAAGCCCTGTTCGCACTTCTCCGGACCGAGGATATCGGCATCGACTTGGCTTTTCATGGTCACGGCGTCCCGGTCAGGCGGCTGCTTGATGCGACAGGCACTGCTCAAGACTGGTCAGCAGGGCCTCCCGTTCGAATTTGCGTATGTAGTCGGTGAAGCCCGCATCTCGCCCGGCCTGCACGTCATTGGAGCCGCTCAGGGCGAGCATCGGCAGGTCGGCCCAGCTTCCGCCTTCGCGGACCTTGCGGGCGAAGCTGTAGCCGTCCATCCCTGGCATCTCGATGTCGGAGACGATCGCGTCGAAGCACCGGCCGGCCTCGCGCATGGCGAGCGCCTTCTCGGCGTTGCCGGCGGTGGTGACCTCGTATCCAGCGGCCGAAAGGCTGGGGACCAGCAGGTTGCGAAAGAAGTCGCTGTCCTCGACCACGAGCACCCTGGACCGGCTCCGGCGGGAGGCGGCGGCGGGCTGGAACCAGCTCTGCGACGCCTGCGTCAGCCAGTAGCCGGCATCGACGATCTCGGTGGCGCGGGCGCCGATGATCGCGGTGCCGAGCAGGCCGGCGCGATCGCTGGCGATCTCGATCCGCATGTCGTCGCTGACGACGTCCAGGATCTCGTCGACCATCAGGCCGATATGCTGGTCGCCGTCGCTGATCACCAGCACCGGCTGGATCTCGCTGGACTGGTTGATGTCGGGGTCGAGCGCCACCAGTGGCATCAGGCTGCCGCGATACTGCGTCACCAGGCGCGATCCGGTGATCTCCAGCCGGACGCGCGGGATCATCTCCAGTCGGGCGATCAGCGCCAGCGGCAAGGCCTTCTGTGCGCCGCTGCCGGCGCGCACCAGCAGCAGGTCGCGCCGCTCTTCCTCCGCGGGCGTGCTCTCGACCTGGCGTGCACTGGCGTCGGCACCGGCGCCGAGCCCGCTCTCGCGCGCGATCCCGAGCGGGTCCAGGATCATGATCACCGATCCGTCGCCGAGGATGGTATTGCCGCTGAACAGCGGGATGTGACGTATCACCGGCGCCACCGGCTTGACGACGATCTCCTCGGTGTCGAACACCTGCTCGACGATCAGGCCGAGGCGGCGGGTGCCGACCGAGACCACGACCACGATCTTCTCGGCGGTGCGGGCGCCCTGTGCATCGCCGTCAAGGCGCAGGATGCGCGACATCGAGACCAGCGGCAGCAGCCGGTCGCGCAGCCGCAGCACCTGAGCGCCGTCGATCGTCTCCAGCACCATGTCCGGCTGCGCGCCGGGAAGCACGATCTCGACGACGCAGATCTGGGGGATGGCGAAGCGCTCGCCGGCGGTGCCGACGATCAGCGCCGAGACGATGGCCAGCGTCAGCGGAATCTTGATCAGGAACTGCGAGCCGCGTCCCAGCTTGCTGTGCAGGTCGATGGTGCCGTTGATGCGCTCGATGTTGGTCTTGACCACGTCCATGCCGACGCCTCGCCCGGAGACGGAGGTCACCGCGGCGGCGGTGGAGAAGCCCGCATGGAAGATGAAGCGGCGGATCTCGTCCTCGCTCATCCGGCGCAGCCTGTCCTCGCTGACCAGGCCCTGCGAGACGGCACGGGCGCCGATCCGGGCGACATCCATGCCGCGGCCGTCGTCGCTGATCTCGATGACGACGTGGCCGCCCTCGTGGCGTGCGGCGAGGGTGATGGTGCCGGCCTCGGGCTTGCCGATCTTGCGGCGCTCCGCCGGCAGCTCCAGGCCGTGATCGGCGCTGTTTCGGATCATGTGGGTGAGCGGATCCTTGATCAGCTCCAGCACCTGTCGGTCGAGCTCGGTCTCCGCACCGCGCGTCACCAGTTCGATCTTCTTGCCGAGATCGTGCGCGAGGTCGCGCACCAGCCGCGGCAGCGTGTTCCAGGCGGTGCCGATCGGCTGCATGCGCGTCTTCATCACGCCCTCCTGCAGGTCGGAGGTGAGCTGGGACAGGCGCTGCATCGGCGTGGCGAGGCTGGTCTCCTGGCTGTCGCGTGCCGCGCCGGCTTCCCGATGGCCGCTGCGCATGATCTGCAGCAGCTGGTTGCGCGTCAGCACGAGTTCGCTGACCAGCGTCATCAGGTTCTCGAGCATGTCGACGCCGACGCGTATCGTCTGGCTCCTGCCGGGCGCGTCGGCCTGGACGGCCTCCGGCTGACCGCGATCGGCTGGGGCGGCCACGGCGTCGGTCGGCTCGTCCTGCGTCGGCTCCGGATGCGTCGAGGGCGCAGCGGCGAGCGCCCTGGGTGCCCCTTGCAGTGCCCTTGGCGGTGCCGGTGCCGGCGAGGGCGCGACGGGGGCTGTGCTTCGGCCCTCGGCGAGATCGTTCAGGGCCGCGATCAGCGCGGTGTCGTCGCCGACCGGCTCGTCCAGCCCGCGGTTGAGGGTATCGACGATCATCCGGATCCGGTCGATCGCCGCCAGCACCAGGCCGATCCCGTCGGAGTCGATCCGGAGCGCCCGGTTGCGCAGCTTGTCCAGCACGGTTTCCGCCGCGTGTGCCACCTTCTCCAGCCGGCCGAGCCCGAGGAAGCCGCAGGTGCCCTTGATCGTGTGCACCAGTCGGAAGATCAGGGACAGGGTCTGCTGATCGTCCGGCGCGCGCTCCAGCTTGACCAGGGCGAGATCGAGCTCGGAGAGGCTCTCCAGGGTCTCGGTCACAAAATCGGCGAGCAGGTCGTCCAAGCCGGAGCTCCATGCGTTAGGATGGCGTCGCGTGTGCCGAGCATCGGCGATGGGATTGAAGATTCCGTAAACGAGGAGGACGCCGTTGCAGGAGCCGCCCTACAGGTCGCTGATCGAGCCGGGTCAGTGGGTCGTGCATCCGGCGCATCCGGAATGGGGCACAGGCCAGGTGCAATCCGCGATCGGCGCCCGGGTGACGATCAACTTCGAGCATCGCGGCAAGATGCTGATCAACGCGGCCCTAGTCGATCTCGAGATCGAGCCTTCGTGAACGGCAGCCCCCAGTGACAGGATCCGTCGAGCCGGTGATCGATCCCTTCGGCCGCCACATCCGCTATCTCCGCGTCTCGGTGACGGATCGTTGCGACATGCGCTGCGTCTACTGCATGGCCGAGGAGATGACGTTCCTGCCGAAGCCGGAGGTGCTGGATTTCGAGGAGCTGGAGCGGCTGTGCAACGCCTTCATCGATACCGGCGTCCGTCGCATCCGGATCACCGGCGGTGAGCCGCTGGTGCGGCGCGGGGTGACGGAGTTCGTCGCCCGGCTCGGCCGGTCGCTCGGGCGGGGTGCCGACCGGCCCGGTCTCGACGAGCTGACCCTCACCACCAACGGCAGCCGCCTCGCGCAACATGCGCAAGGCCTGCGCGACGCCGGCGTGAGGCGGATCAACGTCAGCCTCGACAGCCTCGATGCCGCCCGCTTCGCTTCCATCACCAGGGTCGGGCGCCTGGAGCGCACCCTGGAGGGCATTCGCGCTGCCCGTGAGGCCGGTCTCGCGGTGCGGATCAACACGGTGGCGATGCGCGACGTGAACGAGGACGAGTTCGACGGGCTGATCGCCTGGTGCGGCCGGATCGGCGCCGACCTGTGCCTGATCGAGACCATGCCGATGGGCGATGTCGGCGAGGATCGGACCGATCGCTACCTGCCGCTGTCGCTGGTGCGCGCCAGGCTGCGCCAGCGCTGGACGCTGCAGGAGATACCCTATCGCACCGGTGGCCCGGCGCGTTACGTCCACGTCGCCGAGACCGGGCGCAGGATCGGCTTCATCACGCCGATGACGCACGAGTTCTGCGGCAGCTGCAACCGGGTGCGGCTGAGCTGCACCGGCATGCTGTACATGTGCCTCGGACAGGACGATGCCGCCGATCTGCGTGCGCCGCTGCGCGCCGGCGTCGACGAGGCGGCGCTGCATCGGGCGATCCGCGAGGCGATCGCGCGCAAGCCGAGGGGGCACGATTTCATGATCGGTCCTCCCCAGCAGGCTCGCGGGCCGGCGCGGCACATGAGTGCCACCGGCGGGTAGGAGCCTCAGTAGTCCGGCGGCGTCATCATCGGCGGGGCCGGCGTCGCCATCCCCGGTCTGGGGTCGGGGCGGCTCGGCTGCGGCACCGCACTGCCGGCCGAGTTCGTGGTGCAGCCGCCGGCGAGGGCGAGCAGCGCCAGCATCGCGGCGAGGATGATGGGGGACGGGTGCTGCCCGCGATGCCGGAACATCAGCAGGCCGGCGGCTTCGGCGCCGACCCCAGCAGGCTGTCCGAACGGTCTTCCAGCGCCACCGCGAGCGGGGTCGTGAACTGCCCGGGCCGCAGCGGCTTGGGCTGATCCGGCGAGGGCGCCCAGCCGGTCATCATCGCCAGGCGCAGCACCGTGCGGTGCGGCAACGGCTCGCCGAGTGCGGCGAGTGCGGAGGCGAACAGGCTGCGGGAGGCGATGCGTCGGTCGCGCAGCATCACGGCGTTGCCCTCGCCCGCCGCACGCAGGTCGCGCAGCAGCGCCAGCGGGTCGCGGTAGTCCAGCGCGATCTCGTCCGCATCGACCACCGGCAAGGCGAAGCCGGCGCGCTGCAGCAGGCCGGCGCAGTCGCGCAGCTCGGGGAACGGCGAGACACGCGGCGAGGCGCCCCCGGCCACCTCGATCTCGGCCCGCAGCAACGCCGTGCGCAGCTCCGACAGCGTCGGGAGCACCGGCACGCTGGCCAGGAACAGCCCATCTGGCTTCAGCGCATGGCGAAGCTGAAGCAGCGCGCCGGGAAGGTCGTTGATCCAGTGCAGCGACAGGCTGGCCACGATGAGGTCGAAACTGCCGGCGGCGAAGGGAAGCCACTCCTCGTCGACGACCACCGACGCCCCGCCGGAACGGGTCAGCATCGCCGAAGAGAGGTCGCAGCAGACGGTGTCGATGCCGCGCGCGCGCAGCACCGGCGCCACCGATCCGCGACCTCCGATGTCGAGCGCGCGGGTGAAGCGGCGTTTGACGTCGTCGAGCCGGTCGAGCAGCCGCGCGGCGGCGTCGTCGAGGATCTCGGTGACCGAACCGACGGTCGTGGCGGCGCGGTCGCGGTGCAGACGCACCGCCTCACGGTCGAAGATGACGCTGTCGTCCATCTTCGGCATGTGCAGGGCCGGCAACAGTTTGCCAAGGGTCGGTTCGCGATTGCATCGCGGCGGATTACAGCCTATGGTTGTCCCCATGCAACTTACGCGAGACAGAGTGACGGAGCTGGCGAGCTGGAGCGGACGCCTTCTGCTCGACCTCGTGCTGCCGCCGCAATGTCCGACCTGCGATACGATCGTCGACGAGGCAGGCCGGTTCTGCCCTGCCTGCTTCAAGCGGGCGGACTTTATCATCGAGCCGTGCTGCCGGCGATGCGGCGTCGGCTTCGCCAGCAGCGGCGAGGCGGGTCTGGCGCGGGTCTGTCCGGGATGCCTCGAGCAGCCGCCGGTGTGGGGCCAGGCCCGTGCCGCGTTCAGCTACGACGATTTCTCCAAGCAGATCATCCTGCCGCTGAAATACGCCGACCGCACCGAGAATGCGCGCTTCCTGGCACCGCACATGGCCCGCGCCGGGGCTTCGCTGCTGCGCGACGCCGACCTGCTGCTGCCGGTACCGCTGCACCGCCGTCGGCTGTTCAGCCGGCGCTACAATCAGGCCGCCCTGCTGGCGCTGGAGATCGGCCGCCTCGCCGGGTGCGAGGTGATGGTGGACGGGCTGGCGCGCATCCGGCCGACGCGGAGCCTCGCCGCCTGCGCCGCGGCCGAGCGGGCCGACGCCATACGCGGCGCCATCGCCTGCCGCCGGGAGAGGCGAGCGCGGCTCGAAGGCCGCAGGATCGTGCTGGTCGACGACGTGCTGACGACCGGATCGACCGCCTCGGCCTGCACGCTGGCGCTGCTGGAGGCGGGCGCTGCGAACGTGGACCTGCTGGTCGCGGCGCGCGCAGCGCGAGCGGTGCATTGACCCTTGCGCCGAGGATCGTTCGTCACAACCCTATGACGATCGAGGCGAGATGGATCACAGGGAGCACGCGATGGCGGACGTCGAGATCTACACCCAGCCCTACTGTCCGTTCTGCGCGCGTGCGCTGAAGCTGCTGCGGACGAAGGGTGTCGTGTTCCGCGAGATCGAGGCGCCGCAGGGATCCGCCGAGCGTGCCGAGGCCCGCACGCGATCCGGCGGACGGACCAGCGTGCCGCAGATCTTCATCGGCGAGCGCCATATCGGCGGCTGCGACGACCTGATGGCTCTCGACTCCCGCGGCGGCCTGGATCCGCTGCTGAAGGCGGCGTGATCGGCCGGGATGATCCACTACCGGCTCCGTTGCGCTGACGGTCACGAGTTCGAGGGCTGGTTCCGTGACAGCACGGCGTTCGACGACCAGTCCGATCGCGGCCTGCTGAGCTGTCCGCAATGCGGCGGCACCGAGGTGCGTCGCGGCATGATGGCGCCGTTCCTCGGCGCGAGCCGCGAGCCCGCGAAGCCTCCGGCGGTTCCGGCCCGCGTGCCGGCGGTGCTCCCGGACCAGCTTCGCGCTGCGCTGCAGCGTATGCGCGCCGAGATCGAACGCGGCTGCGACGACGTGGGCGACGGGTTCGCCGACGCCGCGCGCCGGCTGCATCATGGCGAGGACCCGCCGCGCGGCATCTACGGCCAGACCAGCGAGACCGAACGCGAGGCGCTCGCCGAGGAAGGCATCGAGGTCATGTGCATCCCCTGGCTGCCGCGTGCGGAGGGCTAGGCGGCGCATCGTCGGGTCGGCGCTGATCCTGCTGGGATTGCTGGCGGCTGCGGCATCGACCGTTCGGGCCGCGGGGCTGCCGCCCGCGCCGGTCGGCCGCTGGCTGAGCCAGGATCATGACGGCGTGTTCGAGATCGCCGCCTGCGGCCAGACGCTGTGCGGGCGGCTCATCGGCATGCGCTACCAGGGCGACATGCCGACCGACAAGGCCGGTCATCCGCAATGCGGCCTGATGATGCTGACCGGCTTCCTGCGCCAGCAGGACGACCCGGCGCGCTGGGCCGGCAAGATCCTGGATCCGGAGAAGGGCCGCACCTACCACGCGGTGATCTGGTCGCCCGAGCCGGGCCTGCTCAACCTGCGCGGCTACCTGCTGCTGCCGCTGTTCGGCGAGACGCAGCGATGGACGCGCTACGACGGCTCGATCGGCGCCGCCTGCCGCCTGCCGGGCTGACCCGCGGGGTCAGCGGCTCTCGATCAGGGCAATATAGTTCACCGACGTGTCGCGGCTCTCGCGCCAGCCATCCGCCCGCAGCGTCATCCCGGCGGTCTCCGCCACGCGCAGGCCAGCGTGCGCGGCATGACGGCCAAGCTCCGCCGGTGTCACGAAGTTGCGCCAGTCATGGGTCCCGATCGGCAGCAGCCGCAGCACGTACTCGGCACCGAGCTTCGCCATCGCCAGCGAACGCCAGGTGCGGTTGAGGGTGGAGAGCACGATCACGCCGCCCGGTACCAGCAGCTGCCCGAGCAGGGCGAGGAAGGCTTCCGGGTCCGGCACGTGCTCGATCACCTCGAGTGCGATCACCGCGTCGAACCGGGCGGCCTCGTGCAGCAGCGTCTCGGCGCTGCCGCAGCGATAGGCGAGGTCGAGCGCCGGCCGGCCGGCGGCGGTGGTCATACGGTGCGCTTCGGCGGCGGCGATCGCGTCGGCGGACGCGTCCACGCCGAGCACCGAATGACCGCGCGCCGCCAGCGCCTCGCTGGCGATGCCGGCGCCGCAGCCGAGATCGAGCAGCCGCAGCCGCGTCCCTGCCGCGCCACGCGGCAGCCGGCCGAGCTGCCGGTCGATCCAGCGCACGCGCAGCGGGTTCATCCGGTGCAGCGGCCGCATCGGCCCGTCCGCGTCCCACCATCGCCCGGCCAGCGCGCCGAAGCGGGCGATCTCGTCGGGCGAGACGGATGCCGGCGCGCCTAGGTCGGGGGCCGGTCGTGCTGGAACTGGTTGCATGTTGCCGCCCCGTTGAGACGAAGCTATGTGACCCGCCTGCCGCGCACCTGCAATGTCCGGCGCCGCTTGGAGTCCGTGATCATGGACCGGCCCCGCTCGGGCCGGCTTGCACGTGGAAGGCACCACGCCTGATGGCTCGTATCGTGATGAAGTTCGGCGGCACCTCGGTCGCCGACCTGGACCGGATCCGCAGCGTGGCGGCGCGCGTCGCACGCCAGGTCGAGCGCGGCGACGAGGTCGCGGTCGTGGTCTCGGCGATGTCCGGCGTGACCAACCAGCTGGTCGGCTACTGCCAGGCGCTTTCGCCGCTGCACGATGCGCGCGAATACGACACCGTGGTGTCGACCGGCGAGCAGGTGACCAGCGGGCTGCTGGCGATCGCGCTGCAGGATCTCGGCATCGAGGCGCGATCCTGGCAGGGCTGGCAGATCCCGCTGCGCACCGACGACGCCCACGGCAAGGCGCGGATCGAGAGCGTTGCCGGCGACACCCTGATCGCGCGGATGCGGGTGGGGCAGGTGCCGATCCTGGCCGGCTTCCAGGGGGTCGGGCCGAACGGGCGCGTAACCACGCTGGGGCGCGGCGGCTCGGACACCTCGGCGGTGGCGCTGGCAGCGGCGGTGGGTGCGGACCGCTGCGACATCTATACCGACGTGGACGGGATCTACACCACCGACCCGCGCATCGTCGCCAAGGCTCGCAAGCTCGACAGAATAACGTATGAGGAGATGCTGGAGCTGGCCTCGGTGGGTGCCAAGGTGCTGCAGACCCGCAGCGTCGAGCTGGCGATGAAGCAGCGGGTCCGGGTGCAGGTGCTGTCCAGCTTCTCGGGTCTTGGACCGCCCGAGGAGGGTCATCTGCCCGGAACCCTGGTGGTGGACGAGGACGAGATCGTGGAACAGGAAATGGTCGCCGGCATCGCCTACTCGCGCGACGAGGCCAAGATCACCGTGCGCCGGGTGCCGGATCGACCGGGTGTCGCGGCCGCGGTGTTCGGCCCGCTGGCCGAGGCCAACGTGAACGTCGACATGATCGTCCAGAGCACGGGTGCCGACGGCACCACGGACATGACCTTCACCGCCGGCAAGAGCGACCTCGCGCGCGCGATCAAGGTGCTGGAGGAGGCACGTCACGACATACAGTACGGCGAGCTGCTGACCGACTCCGAGGTGGTCAAGATCAGCGTGGTGGGCGTGGGGATGCGCAGCCATGTCGGTGTCGCCAACACCATGTTCCGGACCCTGTCGGACCGCTCGATCAACATCCAGGTGATATCGACCAGCGAGATCAAGGTGAGCGTTCTGATCGGCATCGAGTACACTGAGCTGGCGGTGCGGGCCCTGCACGGCGCCTATGGCCTCGATGGGTGAGATGATGTCGCCTCCCGATACAATGTTGCTCGCCGATAACCCGCTGTCGCCCGCGGTCCGTCCGCCGGGGTGGGCCGAGGCGCGTGCCCAGCTCGACCGGCTGTGGGCGAGGGGCCGTGCCTTCCTGGGCAGCGAGGTGGCGATCCTGGGCGGGGCGATGAGCTGGGTGAGCGAGCGCCACCTGGTCTCCGCCATCTCCAACGCCGGCGGCTTCGGGGTGATCGCCTGCGGGGCGATGGGCCCGGAGCTGCTGGAGGCCGAGATTGCCGCCACCCAGGCGCTGACCGACAAGCCGTTCGGCGTCAACCTGATCACCATGCATCCGCGTCTCGAGGACCTGATACGGGTCTGTCGCACGTCGCATGTCGGGCACGTGGTGCTGGCCGGCGGGATCCCGTCCGGCGCCTCGGTGCGCGCGGTCAAGGATGGCGGCGCCAAGCTGATCTCCTTCGCCCCGGCCCTGGTGCTGGCCAAGCGCCTCGCCCGGTCGGGGGTCGACGCGCTGGTGATCGAGGGCTCGGAGGCGGGCGGCCACATCGGGCCGGTGTCGCTGACCGTGCTGGCCCAGGAGATCCTGCCGCATATCCGCGACCTGCCGGTGTTCGTGGCCGGCGGGCTCGGACGCGGTGACGCGATCCTGGGGATGCTGGAGATGGGTGCCGCCGGCGCGCAGCTCGGTACCCGGTTCGCGGCCTCCACCGAGAGCATCGCGCATCCGCGCTTCAAGGCGGCGTTCGTGCGCGCCTCGGCACGCGACGCGCTGCCCTCGGTGCAGCTCGACGAGCGCTTCCCGGTGATCCCGGTGCGCGGACTGGTCAACGAGGGCACCAAGCGCTTCCTGGTGCACCAGGCGGAGACGCTGCGCCGTTTCCAGCAGGGCGAGCTCTCGCGCGAGGCGGCGCAGCTCGATATCGAGCATTTCTGGGCCGGCTCGCTGCGGCGCGCCGTGATCGACGGCGACATCGAGGCGGGATCGGTGATGGCCGGGCAGTCGGTCGGCATGGTCAGCGCGGTGCAGCCGACGGCGGAGATCCTCGCCGAGCTGGTGGAGCAGGCGGTGCAGGCGCTGCTTCGGCGCTAGCGGCAGGCAGCGGACGGGCAGGCAAGGGCGTGGCCCTTGACCCACTGGGGCCGACGGCCCCAGACCCCAGTTCTTAAGTATCGGATTTTGAAGGCCCGGCCTTTGATCGGGTCAAGCGGCAAGCCCCTTGCCTTTCTCCGGTCATCGATGCTGCGTGCGTTCCGGCGACTGTCTCGCGGCCGCCTCAATCCTCCTCCTCGAGGAAGAACTGGTCGGCCTCCTCGTCGAAGTCGAACAGCTCGGCGTAGCGCCCCCAGCCGATGATGGTCTGCAGGGTCTCGCGCGCGTAGTCGGGGGACATGTGGTCCTCCAGCTCGTCGCGGAAGCGCTCGGCGCGGGCGCGGTGGTTCCAGCGCTCGTCGAGCACCGAGCGGATGTCGGCGACCAGCGGGATGTTGCCCAGCAGGCTCTCGCGCAGGATCAGCTTGCGTTCGTCGAGGTCCGCCTGCACGAACGTCGTGCCGGCCTCGGTCAGGCGTATGTCGCCCTCTTCCAGCTCGGCGAAGCGCAGCAGCTGCATGGTCTCGCCGAGCGGCAGCAGCTCGTCGAGCTCGAGCTGCAGCGCGGCCGCGAGCAGCGGCAGGTCGGCGCGGCCGCGATAGGGCTCGGCGAGCACCGTCTCCATCAGGCCGGCCATCAGGTTGGTCGGCAGCATCGGCAGCGCCTGGAACTTCTTCATCGTCTGGACGCCGTCGCCCGGCACCAGATCGGGCGTGGTCGGCTCCGGCGCCCGCTTGGTCATCAGCCCGTAGATGCGATCGACGAACTGGCGGAAGGCGAAATCGTGGCGGTTGCGCGGGTGCGCGAACGGCACCTTCAGCTCGTGCGCGACGCGGCCCGGGTTGGAGGAGAACACCAGGATGCGGTCGCACATCAGCACCGCCTCCTCGATGTTGTGGGTCACGATCAGCACCGACTTCACCGGCAGGCGCTTCTCCGACCAGAGCTCGATCAGGTCGGTGCGCAGGTTCTCGGCGGTGAGCACGTCCAGTGCCGAGAACGGCTCGTCCATCAGCAGCAGGTCCGGATGCACCACCAGCCCGCGCGCCAGCCCGACGCGCTGGCGCATGCCGCCGGAGAGCTCCTTCGGATAGGCGTTCTCGTAGCCGCCGAGGCCGATCAGGTCGATCGCGTCCTCCGCCAGCTTCTCGCGCTCCGCCCGTGCGATGCCCTTGGCCTCCAGCCCGAGCTCGACGTTGGCCTGCACCGTGAGCCAGGGGAACAGCGCGAAGGACTGGAACACCATCGCGACCCCCGGGGCCGGCCCGCGCAGCGGCGCGCCGCGCCAGCGCACGTCGCCGGCGGTGGGGGTCAGCAGGCCCGAGACGATGCGCAGCAGCGTCGACTTGCCGGAGCCGGAGCGGCCGAGCAGGCCGACGATCTCGCCGGCATGCAGCGTCAGGTCGACGCCGTCGAGCACCACCAGGTCGGCGTTGCTGTCCTTGTGGTAGGCCTGCCTGCAGCCGCGGATCCGCACCAGCTCCTCGGTGGCCAGCGTCTGACCGGCGTCCGGTGCGCCCTGCACTGTATCCATGCGCAATCCTTTCGTCGGCTCTGTCAGGCGAAGGTGAGGCGTCGCTGCGCGAAGGCATACATCGGTCGCCACACGATCCGGTTGAAGGCGAGCACGAACGCCGACATCGCCACCATTCCCAGCGCCACCCTAGCGGTGGCACCCGCCGCGGTGGCCTGGGCGATATAGCTTCCGAGGCCCTGCGCGGTCAGGGTGGTCTTGCCCCAGGAGGCCACCTCGGCGGCGATCGAGGCGTTCCACGCGCCCCCCGAGGCGGTGAGGGCACCGGTCACGTAGTACGGGAAGATGCCCGGGATCATCACCCGGACCCACCAGCGCCAGCCGCTGAGGCGGAAATTCCTCGCCGCCTCCAGCAGGTCGGCAGGAAAGGCGGCCGCGCCGGCGATCACGTTGAACAGGATATACCACTGCGTGCCGAGGATCATCAGCGGCGTCAGCCAGAGATTGCTGTTGAGCGAGTAGTGCACGATGCCGATGACGAAGATCGGAAAGAACAGGTTGGCCGGAAAGGCGGCCATGAACTGCGCCACCGGCTGCGCGCGGCGCGCCCACACCGGCCGCAGCCCGAGCCAGACCCCGACCGGCACCCAGATCAGGGAGGCGACCACGATCATCGTGACCACCCGCGCCATCGTGTAGCAGCCGAGCAGCAGCACGTGGCCGACGTCACGCAGCGACAGGCTGCTCGAGACGTAGAGCACGAGCTGCCACACCGCGAGCGCCACGGCGATCACCAGGAGGGCGATCCAGATCCCGTCCGTCACCCGCGCCGGAAGCACCGGCCGGCGCGGCGCGCCCGGCCGCCTGCCGATCGGCAGCCCGCCGATCCGCGTCAGGAAGTCGCCGAACAGCCCGCTCATCCGGTTGAGCAGCCGGGTGCGCCGCAGCATCGCCAGCACCCAGGGATCCTGCGCGACCGCGCCCTGGGTGGTCTCGAAGCGAAAGCGGGCCGACCAGGCGACCAGCGGCCGGAACAGCAGCTGGTCGTAGAGCAGGATCACCACGAGCATGGTCAGGATCGCGTAGAGCACGGCCGCGAGGTCGCGATGGTCGATGGCGGCACCGATATAGGAGCCGATGCCCGGCAGCACGATGCTGGTGCTGCCGACCGAGAAGGTCTCGGAGGCGACGATGAAGAACCAGCCGCCCGACATCGACATCATCGCGTTCCAGACCAGGCCCGGCATGGCGAACGGCACTTCCAGACGCCAGAAGCGCTGCCAGGAGGACAGGCCGAAGGATCGCGTGACCTCCTCGAGATCCCCCGGGATGGTCTTCAGCGACTGGTACATGCTGAAGGCCATGTTCCAGGCCTGGCTGGTGAAGACGATGAAGATCGCCGCCAGCTCGGCGCCGAGCACACGGCCCGGAAACAGGCTCATGAAGAAGACATAGGTGAAGGTCAGGAAGCCCAGGATCGGGATCGACTGCAGCATGTCGAGGATCGGCACCAGGATCACCCCGGCGCGCCGGCTCTTGGCAGCCCAGACCGCGTAGGTGAAGGTGAACAGCAGCGAGCAGAGCAGGGCGGCGGCCATGCGCAGGGTGGTGCGCATCGCGTAGCCGGGCAGCCAGGTGGGATCGAGGTGGATGGCGACCGCATCCGGGGCGGTCAGCGGTCCGAAGGTGTGGCGCGCGACCGCGCCGATCGCGATCGCGAGGCCCAGCATGCACAGGATCACGGCCACGTCGAACAGGTTGGGCGCGGTGCGCGCGGCGACGTTGGCCGGAAGACGATCTCTCAGCATCCAGTCATCCCGCACCAAGGCTTTGAGTGTGCCGAGAGGGGACGGGCCCGCGACCGGTCCTGCGGCGGCCCCGCTGCTTTACTCCAGCGTCCCGGGTGCGGCCAGTCCCCGACGATGATCCGGATCAGCTTTCGGCAGGCGTGGCACGGTCGAGCGGCAGCGCGCCGTCACGGATGCCCGTGCTGCCGAAGCCCCCGGCCGCGCGCGCGGTGTCCGGCAGCGCGTCGCTCTCCTGCCAGACGGCGCGCAGCACCGGGGCGAGCACGGCCTGGGCGATGCGCGCGCCGCGCTCGACGCGGAAGGTCTCGGTACCGGCATTGAGCAGGATCACGCCGATCTCGCCGCGGTAGTCCTCGTCGATCGTGCCCGGGCTGTTGGGCAGCACGATGCCGTGCCGCAGCGCGAGGCCCGAGCGCGGCCGGATCTGCAGCTCGTGTCCTGGCGGCAGTGCCACGGCGAGGCCGGTCGGGATCAGCGCCCGGCCGCCCGGGGCGATGATGACCGGCTCGACGATGGCGGCCAGCAGGTCCATCCCGGCGGCGCCGGCCGTGGCGTAGGCGGGCAGATCGAGCCCTTCGCCGTGAGGAAGCCGGCGCACCAGGATGCTGGCGGTGGGCGCGGTCACGGCGCGCGATCCTGCTGCAGCTGACGCACGATCCGCTCGGCGAGCCGTTCCGCCACCTCCCGCTTGTCCAGGCGCGGCCAGTCCTCGACGCCCGCGTCGCTGATCAGGTGGATCCGGTTCTCGTCGCCGCCCATTACGCCGCTGCCCATGACGTCGCTCTCCGGGGTGACGTCGTTGGCCACGATCCAGTCGCACCCCTTGCGCAGCCGCTTGGCGGTGGCGTGGGCGACGACGTCGTCGGTCTCGGCGGCGAAGCCGACCACCAGGCTCGGGCGGGAGGCCCCGGGGCGGGACAGCGCGGTCAGGATGTCGGGGTTCTCGGTCAGCTCGAGGCTGGGCGGTGCAGCACCGGGCTGCTTCTTGAGCTTGCCGCGGCGGACGCCGCGCACGCGCCAGTCGCCGACCGCGGCCACGAGCACGGCGACGTCGGCGGGCAGCGCACCCTCGCATGCGGCCTGCATCTCCTCGGCCGTCTGCACCATGACCCGGCGCACCCCGGCCGGCGCATCGAGCGCCACCGGTCCGCTGACCAGGGTGACCGCGGCGCCGCGCGCCTGCAGCGAGGCGGCGATCGCGTAGCCCTGCTTGCCGCTGGAGCGGTTGGCCAGGTAGCGCACCGCATCGATCGGCTCGTGCGTCGGCCCGGCGGTGACCAGGACGCGGCGACCGTCGAGCGGCAGCACCGCGGGGCGAAGCAGCGAGGCGATCGCGGTCAGGATGTCGGCAGGCTCGGCGAGCCGTCCCGCCCCGAACTCGTTGCAGGCCATAGCGCCCTGCTCCGGCCCGATAAGGCGCACGCCGCGTGCGCGCAGGATGTCGAGGTTGGCGCGGGTCGCCGGATGCTCCCACATGCGCACGTTCATCGCCGGTGCCGCCAGCACCGCGGTGTCGGTCGCGAGCAGCAGCGTGGTGGGCAGGTCGTCGGCGAGGCCCGTGGCCATCCGCGCCAGGATGTCGGCCGATGCCGGGCAGACCACGATCAGGTCGGCCGAGCGCGACAGCGCGATGTGGCCGATCTCGCTCTCCTCGGTCAGCGAGAACAGCTCCGCGTGCACCGGCTCGCCGGTGAGCGCCTGGACGCTGAGCGGGGTGACGAACTGCATGCCGGACCGCGTCATCGCGCACGAGACGCGGCAGCCCCGTGCTGTCAGCAGGCGGATCAGCTCCAGCGACTTGTAGGCGGCGATGCCGCCGCTGATCACCAGCAGCACGCGCTTGCCGGCAAGGGTGGAGGGAGGCGTCACACCCGCCAGCCGGAGTGGATCGCGGCGATGCCGCCGGACAGGTTGCGCACGCCGACGCGGGCGAAGCCGGCGGCGCGCAGCATCGCCGCCAGCGTCTCCTGGTCGGGAAAGGTGCGTATGCTCTCGGCGAGGTAGCGGTAGCTGTCGGCGTCGCCGGCGATCAGCGAACCCAGCCGCGGCAGCACGCCGAACGACCAGGCATCGTAGACCGGCGCCAGGGCTGCGACCTGGACGCGGGAGAATTCGAGGCAGAGGAAGCGTCCGCCCGGGCGCAGCACGCGACGCGCCTCCGCCAGCACCGCCTCCTTGTCGGTGCAGTTGCGCAGGCCGAAGGCGATCGAGACACGCTCGACGCAGCGGTCGGGCAGGGGCAGCTGCTCCGCATCGGCGACCAGGAAGCCGAGCTGCGAGACCAGCCCGCCAGACAGCGCCCGGTCGCGGCCGACCGAGAGCATGCTGGCGTTGATGTCGGACAGGATCGACGGACCGCCGCCGCCGCGCAGCCAGCCGAAGCTGACATCGCCGGTGCCGCCGGCGAGGTCGAGCAGCGACAGGCCCGGGCGCGGCCCGAGCGTCGCCACGAAGACGCGCTTCCAGACGCGATGGATGCCGAGCGACATCAGGTCGTTCATCAGGTCGTACTTCGGTGCCACGCTGTCGAACACGGCGCGCACCATCGGCTTCTTGTCGCCGCGCGGCACGCTGCGGTAGCCGAAATCGGTTCGCCCGCCGGAGCCGGTCGATGGCGGCACGTCGGGTGTGGCTGGATTGTCGCTCATGGTCGGCAGGTATAGCCTGCGCATCAGCGATGCCGGAACTGCCTGAAGTCGAGACCGTGATGCGCGGGATGCGCGCGCATCTCCAGGGTCACACCATCATCCATGCCGAGATGCGCCGTCCGGACCTGCGCTGGGCGATGCCCTCGGGCCTGGCCGAACGACTGCGCGGCGCCCACGTCGAGAGCTTCCGGCGGCGCGGCAAATACATCCTGATGCGGCTGCGCGGCGACGACACCATGCTGCTGCATCTCGGGATGTCCGGGCGGGTCAACCTCACCCGGCTCGATCCGGGGATCCCGGTGCTGGTGACGCCGCACGAGCACCTGGTGATGGAGACCGAGCAAGGATGCCGCTTCGGCCTGGTCGATCCGCGCCGCTTCGGTGCGGTGGATCTGCTGCCGACCAGCGACGAGCCGGCGCATCGCCTGCTGGAGGGCATGGGACCGGAACCGCTGGAGCCGGGCTTCGACGCCGCCAGCCTCGCCGCCTCGCTGCGCGGCCGCAGGACCAGCCTGAAGGCGGCGCTGCTCGACCAGCGGGTCGTCGCGGGCCTGGGCAACATCTACGTGTGCGAGGCGCTGTTCCGCGCCCGCCTGTCGCCGACGCGGCAGGCCGCCAGCATCGGGACGGGGCGCGCCGCGCGGCTGGTCTCGTCGATCAAGGCGGTGCTGGCCGAGGCGATCGACGCCGGCGGTTCGAGCCTGCGCGACTACGTGCAGCCGGACGGCGAGCTCGGCTATTTCCAGCACGCCTGGAAGGTCTATGGCCGCGCCGGGGCGCCGTGCCCGGAGTGTCCCGGGGCGCCCGGCTGCGCCGGCGTCGAGCGCATCGTGCAGTCGGGACGCAGCAGCTTCCTCTGCCCGAGGCTGCAGCGCTAGCGCATGGAGTGGCGATCACGTGTACCTCGCGCCGTCCCGGTTGCTGCCGGCGGGTCCTTGACTTCTGTCAGACCGCGGGACTAGAACCCGCACCCTTCCAGGGCCGCGATCGCACCAACCGCGAGAGGCCGCGACCGACGACATCGGATTGAACAGAGAGCCATGGCGAACACCGCATCGGCGCGCAAGCGCATCCGGCAGACCGAGGTCCGCACCGCACGCAACGTCGCGCGCAGGTCGCGCATGCGCACCTTCATCAAGAGGGTGGAGACCGCGATCGCCAGCGGCGACAAGCAGCAGGCGTCCGATGCGCTTCGTGCGGCCCAGCCGGAGATGCAGCGCGCGGCCGGCAAGGGCATCGCGCATCACAACACGATCGCGCGCAAGATCTCGCGGCTGTCGGCGCGCATCAAGGCGATCGCCGCCACCGCCTGAGGCATCGCGCCCGGTTTCCGGGCAGTGCGACAATAGAGCGTAAAAAGGACCGGGCATCGCGCTCGGTCCTTTTCGTCGTTGTGGCAGTCGTGAACGACGTTCTCTGTTCGTTTCCGCTCAAAACTGAGGTGTTTACTTGACTTTGCCTCATTTTTGGGAAGCCAAATTATCGGTTAGATTCCCGTTGCGACCCCCTAACCTCTGTTTTACTGTCCGCCACGGTCGTCACGATGACCGCAAGCTGTAACAGACGACGTATCCCGATCCCGTATGCACTCGAAAATCCGCGCTCGCGGCGTCGGTAGAACTGCGTTCAAAGCGGGACGTGGTCGTCGCGCCGATCGAGAATTCGGCCGCGTGCGTGGCTAGGAGTAAGGTGGGTGAGAGTGGATTCGAGAAATCGTGCCGTCGAGCCTGACTTCGCGGCAACGGCCCGGGATCTGCCCAGTGACCTGGCGAGGGAACTACCCCGAGAACAGCCCCGAGAACTGCCGACGGAGCTTCCCGTCGGCGAGCGCGCCGCAGCGACGATCCTGCCGCACCGGTTCGAGGCGAACTGGTCCCGCATCCGCTCGCGGCTGCAGGTCGAGGTCGGCGACGTCGAATACCGCACCTGGCTGCGTCAGATCCGCCTCGGCGATGCCGAAGGCGACGAGATCACGCTGCTGCTGCCGACCCGCTTCCTGCGCGACTGGGTACGCAGCCAGTACGGCGATCGGCTGAGCACGCTGTGGCACGCCGAGGTCACCGAGATCCGCCGCGTCGAGCTGCAGCTCGGCAGCGAACCCGATATCGGCCGCTCCGCCCCCGGCACCGGCACCGGTATCAGCCCCGGCATCGGCCATGACGTCGCGTCACCCGACGACGCCGGGCAGAACCGCGGACAGGCTCACGCCGTCGCCGCAGAGCCACCGGCGGCGGTCGCGGTCGCGCGCGCCGAGCTGGCGGCGCCGCTGGATCCCCGCTTCACCTTCGACAGCTTCGTGGTCGGCAAGCCCAACGAGTTCGCCCATGCCTGCGCGCGCCGCGTCGCAGAGCGGCCCTCCAGCCCGGGCTTCAATCCGCTGTTCCTGTATGGCGGCGTCGGGCTCGGCAAGACCCACCTGATGCACGCGATCGGCCTGGAGCTGACGCGCGGCGGGCGGGTGTCGGTCGCCTACATGTCGGCCGAGAAATTCATGTATCGCTTCATCGCCGCGATCCGCTCGCAATCGACGATGGAGTTCAAGGAGCAGCTGCGCTCCGTCGACGTGCTGATGATCGACGACCTGCAGTTCCTGATCGGCAAGGACAACACGCAGGAGGAGTTCTTCCACACCTTCAACGCGCTGGTCGATGCCGGCAAGCAGATCGTGGTCTCCGCCGACAAGTCGCCCTCGGATCTGTCGGGGCTCGAGGATCGGCTGCGCACGCGGCTGGGCTGCGGCATGGTCGCGGACCTGCACGCCACCACCTTCGAGCTGCGGATCTCGATCCTCGAGGCGAAGGCGGCGGCGTCGGGTGTCGCGGTGCCGCCCAAGGTGCTTGAGTTCCTGGCGCACAAGATCACCTCGAACGTGCGCGAGCTCGAGGGGGCGCTCAACCGCATGATCGCGCACGCCAACCTGTTCGGCCGTCCGGTGACCCTGGAGGCGACGCAGGAGGTGCTGCACGACATCCTCAAGGCGCATGACCGGCGCGTCACCATCGAGGAGATCCAGCGCAAGGTCGCCGAGCACTGGAACATACGACTGACCGACATGTCGTCTGCGCGCCGGGCGCGCGCGGTGGCGCGACCGAGGCAGGTGGCGATGTTCCTCGCCAAGCAGCTCACCAGCCGCTCCCTGCCGGAGATCGGACGCAAGTTCGGCAACCGCGACCACACCACGGTGATGCACGCGGTCAGCCGCGTCGCCGAACTGATGGAGCGCGACACCGCGTTCGCCGAGGATGTCGAGCTGCTGCGCCGCATGCTGGAAAGCTGAGCTCCCGGCCTCCGGAGCGCGGCTTCGGGGCCCGACGGCATGCCGTCGCGCGCGACTAGATCGGCGGGGTTCCGCGGGACGGAGGTCCAATTCGGGCTGTTTGCGGTCCGGTTCAGGGCTGCTAATCTCGCGCCCCCGGATCCGCACGTCCGGCGCAGAGGACTCGCTTATCATGAAGCTGAAGGCCGATCGCGCGACGCTGCTCAAGGCGCTCGCCCATATCCAGAGCGTGGCCGAGAAGCGCAACACCATCCCGATCCTGGCCAACGTGCTGATCGCGGCGCGCGACGGCCGGCTCAGCCTGACCGCGACCGACATGGAGATCGCGGTGGTCGAGACCATCGCCGCCGGGGTGTCGCGTGACGGCGCCACCACCGCGCCCGCGTCGGTGCTCTACGAGATCGTGCGCAAGCTGCCGGACGGTGCGGAGATCGAACTCGACCATGCCGGCGGCGACGCGCCGCTGGCGTTGCGTGCCGGACGCTACGCGACCAGTCTCAACGTGCTGGCGATCGACGACTTCCCGTCGATGACGGCGGGCACCCTGCCGCACAGGTTCCGCATCCCGTCGGGGATGCTGCGCGGCCTGATCGACCGCACCCGGTTTGCGATCTCCACCGAGGAGACGCGCTACTACCTGAACGGCATCTACCTGCACGTGGCCGAGGCAGAGACCGGCGCGATGCTGCGTGCGGTCGCGACCGACGGCCATCGGCTGGCGCGGGTGCAGACAGAGCTGCCGGACGGTGCGGCCGGCATGCCGGGCGTGATCGTGCCGCGCAAGACGATCAACGAGGTACGCAAGCTGCTCGACGAGGCCGCGGAAGATGTCGAGCTGTCGCTGTCGGAGACGCGCATCCAGTTCGTGGTCGGCAGCGTCATGCTGACCAGCAAGCTGATCGACGGCACCTTCCCCGAGTACGAGCGCGTCATCCCGCGCGACAACGACAAGATCCTTCGTGTCGGCAAGAAGGATTTCAGCGATGCGGTGGCGCGCGTGGCCGCGATCAGCCAGGAGCGGTCGCGCCCGGTGAAGCTCTCGATCGAGCGCAACCTGCTGACCCTGTCGGCGGCGAGCCCGGATCAGGGCACCGCCAAGGAGGAGCTCGATGACGGGCGGGTCAGCTACGACGCGACCCCGCTCGAGATCGGCTTCCAGGCCCGCTACCTGAACGACATCACCGACCAGATCGAGAAGGACGTCGAGTTCGCGTTCTCCGACAGCGCGGCGCCGACCGTGGTGCGGGACGTCGACAGCCCGTCGGCGCTCTACGTGCTGATGCCGATGCGGGTCTGAGACGAAGCTGGGTTTTTATCGGGCGGACGCCCCGACCTCACGGCCGATCCCGGACGCATGCTGACCCTGCAACGGCTGGCGCTGAGCGAGTTCCGCAACTACGCCAGCCTGACCTGGAACTGCTCGGCGCGGATCAGCGTGCTGAGCGGGGCCAACGGCAGCGGCAAGACCAACCTGCTGGAGGCGCTGTCGCTGCTGGTGCCGGGACGCGGCCTGCGCGGGGCGCGCCTGGTCGAGCTGCCGCGCGCCGAGGCGGCGCAGCAGGTTCCCTCCTGCTGGGCGGTGGCGGCGCGGCTCGCCGATGCCGGCGGATCGTTCGAGATCGGCACCGGCACCACGCCGGACGCGGCCGCCGGACGACGCGTGTTCCGCCTCGACGGGCTGCCGGCGCGAAGCCGTGCCGCGGTCGCGGAGCGGCTGAGTGCGGTCTGGCTGACGCCGCAGATGGACCGGCTGTTCATCGAGGGTGCGTCCGGCCGCCGGCGCTTCCTGGACCGGCTGGTGCTGGCGCTGCAGCCAGAGCACGCCCGCGAGGTGGCGGCGCACGACGAGGCGCTGCAGGGACGCAACCGGCTGCTGCAGCAGGGCTGCACCGACCTGGCCTGGCTGGACGGCCTGGAGCATTCGCTGGCCCGTCACGCGGTGGCGGTGAGTGCGGCGCGGCGCACCCTGGTCGCCAGGATGAACCTGCTGGCGCGCGCACCGGCGCCGCGGGGCGGCTTTCCGCCGGCTCTGCTGGGGCTGGATTGCGCCGTCGCCGGGCGGCTGGAGCATGCGCCGGCGCTGGCGGTCGAGGACTGGCTGCGCGAGACGCTGCGGGTGCGCCGGCAGCCGGACGCGGCGGCGGGGGGCGCGTCGCTGGGCGCGCACCGTGCCGACCTGCGGCTCAGCGACCTGCGTTCGGGACGCCCGGCACAGCTGGGCAGCACCGGGCAGCAGAAGGCGCTGCTGATCGGCACGGTGCTGTCGCACGCAGCACTGATCGCGTCGGTGCGCGGCGAGGCGCCGCTGCTGCTGCTCGACGAGCCGCTGGTGCACCTGGACGGCGCCCACCGCGCCGCCCTGTTCGAGGCCCTGCTGCAGCTGCCGGCGCCGGTGCTGCTGACGGGCACCGATCCGGAGCCATTCGCGCCGCTGGCGAGGCATGCCGAGATGCTGCGCGTCGCCTGTGGAAAACTTGAGCCGGAGGCGGCTTTTCCGATGCGCGAAGCTGGCCCCGCGGGAGCGGCTGCGGTAGGATGATTCTTCAATATTTATCAGAGATCTGGAGCACCAAGCCGGCATGTCCGACAACGCCGAGCCTGCCGCCGCGTCCGCGCCGAGGCTGAACGCCGCGCCGCCGCCGGAAGCGACGCTGGTCAATGGTCACGACAGCTACGACGCGGCGTCGATCTCGGTGCTCAAGGGGCTGGACGCGGTGCGCAAGCGTCCGGGCATGTATATCGGCGACACCGACGACGGGTCGGGCCTGCATCACATGGCGTTCGAGATCATCGACAACGCCGTCGACGAGGCACAGGCCGGCTTCGCCACCTCCTGCACCGTGGTGCTGAACGGCGACGGCTCGGTCTCGGTGCGCGACAACGGCCGCGGCATCCCCACCGACATGCATGTCGAGGAGGGCGTCAGCGCCGCCGAGGTGGTGCTGACCAAGCTTCACGCCGGCGGCAAGTTCAACCAGAACTCCTACAAGGTCTCCGGCGGACTGCACGGTGTCGGGGCCGCCGTGGTCAATGCGCTATCCGAATGGATGGACGTGCGCATCTGGCGCGAGGGCACCGAGCACCGCATTCGCTTCCGGCACGGCGATACCGAGGCGCCGCTGCACGTGGTCGGTCCGAGCGCGGCACCGCGCGGCACCGAGGTGAGCTTCAAGCCGAGTGCCGCCACCTTCGCCAAGACCGAGTTCGAGTTCCCGATCCTCGAACGTCGCCTGCGCGAGCTCGCCTTTCTCAATTCGGGGCTCGAGATCTTCCTGCGCGACGAGCGTCATGCGCCGGTGCAGGAACAGCGCTTCATCTACGAGGGCGGCCTGGTCGCGTTCGTCGAGTGGCTCGACCGCGGCAAGATCCCGGTGGCGACGCCGCCGATCACCGCGCTCGGCCAGGACAACGCGCAGGGCATACGGGTCGAGTTCGCGCTGTCCTGGAACGACAGCTTCCACGAGACCATGCTGTGCTACACCAACAACATCCCGCAGCGCGACGGCGGCTCGCATCTCGCGGGCTTCCGCCAGGCCCTGACCCGCGTCGTCGGCAAGTATGCCGAAGGGCTCGGCAAGAAGGAGGCGCTGACGCTCGCCGGCGAGGACATGCGCGAGGGCATGACCGCGGTGCTGTCGGTGAAGGTTCCGGATCCGAAATTCTCCTCGCAGACCAAGGACAAGCTGGTCAGCTCGGAAGTGCAGCCGGTGGTGCAGGCGGCGACCGCGGACGCGATCGCGCACTGGTTCGAGACCCATCCCAAGGAAGCCCGCTCGATCATCGGCAAGGTGATGGACGCCGCCGCCGCGCGCGAGGCGGCGCGCAAGGCGCGCGAGCTGACGCGCAGGAAGGGCGTGCTCGACATCTCCACGCTGCCCGGCAAGCTCGCCGACTGCCAGGAGCGCGACGCCGCGAAGGCCGAGA
>CAXTAY010000004.1:40610-180824 GCA_964242335.1 uncultured Acetobacteraceae bacterium
GATCCTGCCGCTGAAGGGCAAGATCCTGAACGTCGAGCGCGCGCGCTTCGACCGCATGCTGGGCTCGGCGGAGATCGGCACCCTGATCACCGCCCTCGGCACCGGTATCGGCCACGGCGAGCCGGACCAGGGCGGCTTCTCGCTGGCCAAGCTGCGCTACCACCGCATCGTCATCATGACCGACGCCGATGTCGACGGCTCGCACATCCGCACCCTGCTGCTGACCTTCTTCTTCCGGCAGATGCCGGAGCTGATCGAGCGCGGCCATCTCTATATCGCCCAGCCGCCGCTGTATCGCGCCAAGCGCGGCAACGAGGAGCGCTACCTGAAGAACGACGCCCAGCTCGAGCAGTACCTGCTCGACAAGGCGCTTTCGCACTCGCGGCTGACCTATTCCGACGGGCGGGTGCTGCAGGGGCTGGAGCTCGCCGCCGAGACCGCCTGGCTGCACGACGCGACGCGGGCGCTGCGCCGGCTGTCGGTGACCGCACCGGTGTGGATCCTGGAGCAGGCGGCGATCGTCGGCGCGCTGACCGCCGACGTCGCCCGCGGGCAGGCGCGGGCGCAGCCGCTGGCGGCGCGGCTGGACGCGGCGTCGCTGCCGGCGGAGCGTGGCTGGGTGGTGTCGGTCGATGCCGGCGGGCTGCATCTGGGGCGCAGCGTGCGCGGCGTCGGCGAGCGCTACCATATCGAGGCCAGCGCGCTGCGCAGCGCCGACGTACTGTGGCTCGCGGAACGCGCCGAGTTGCTGGCGCGCGATTTCGGTACGGAGCCGGCGATGCTGTCGCTCGACAACCACGACGCCGCAGTGGCCGGCCCGGCGAGCGCCTATGACCGCATCCTGGCACAGGGCCGCAAGGGCCTGGCGATCCAGCGCTTCAAGGGCCTGGGCGAGATGAACGCGGAGCAGCTCTGGCGGACCACGCTGGATCCGTCGGCGCGCACCCTGCTTCAGGTCAAGGTCGGCGATATCGAGAGTGCCGCCCTGGTGTTCTCGACCCTGATGGGCGACGTGGTCGAGCCGCGCCGCGACTTTATCGTCGGCAACGCGCTGAAGGTGGCCAACCTCGACGTGTGACGCATCGCCCGGATGATGGGCTGCGCGCGCGCCTCACCAGCCCATGCTGCCGGGCACACCCTTGAACGGTCCCTTGAGGTCGCTGGTGATCCAGCCGCCGTAGAACCCGCCTGGTTGCGGCGTCACCCGCTCGTCGGCCACGAAGCAGCCATCCATCGGGCCGGCATAGACCGCGAGATGGTCGCGCAGGGCGACGAAGCCGGGCGTCGGCTCGGGATAGCTCCAGGCCACGCGCTCGGCGAGGCGGCCGCCGGCGCGCAGGCTCCAGTAGCGCGCCAGACCCTTCCACTCGCAGAAACTGGTGCCGGATGCCGGTTCCAGGACGCCCTCGGCGAAGGCGTCGCGCGGCAGGTAGTAGACCGGCGGATGGCTGGTCTCGAGCACGCGGAACGCGGCCCGCGTGTCGGCGACCGTGGTGCCGCCGAACACGATGCGTATGCGTGCGGCGACCGGCTGCAGCGCCGGCGGTCTCGGGTAGGTCCAGACGTCTTCCATCGTGGTCGTGCACTTTCCGCTGATCCCGTGCGGACATGGTATCATGCGCGGGCGTCGCCCAGTCGCCGTCGGGAGCGGGATCATCGTCAAGCGTTGGGTCTGGTGCCTCGCCCTGCTGTCGCTGATGCTCCGCATGACGGACGGGCGTGCCGCACGGCCCGACCTCGACGGCGTCGTCTACGAGCAGCGTCTCGGCGCGAGCCTGCCGTTGACACGGCGTTTCCGCGAGCAGGACGGGCGCGACGTGCGGCTCGGCGACGTGGTGCGCGATCGGCCGACCGTGCTGGCGCTAGGCTACTTCGCCTGTCCCTCGCTGTGCGGGCTGATCCGCGACGACCTGTTCGCGGCCCTGGCGCAGAGCGGGCTGCGTGCGGGCCCGGATTACCAGCTGGTGTTCCTGAGCATCGATGCCGCCGAGACCGCCGCCGACGCCGCGACGGCGATGCGCTCGGACCTGCGGCAGTACCCTGAGCCGGGTGCCGCGGCCGGCTGGCACTTCCTGACCGGGCGCCAGGACGACATCGCCGCGATCGAGGCCGCGGTCGGCTATCGCAGCCGCTACGACCTCTCGCTCAAGCAGTTCATCCATCCCGCCGGCCTCGTGTTCCTCACGCCCGGCGGGCGGATCTCCGGCTACCTGCTCGGCGTCGGCTATACCGCGGGGGACGTGCGGACCGGCCTGGTGCGGGCGCGAGACGGCGGGATCGCGCGCGCGGCACTGCCGATCCTGCTGGTGTGCTTCCACTACGACGCGACGACCGGCCGCTACTCGCTCGCCGTCGTCAAGCTGCTGCGGCTCGCCGGCGGCCTGACGGTCGCGATGATCGTGGTCCTGCTGCTGCTGCTGCGCCGGCGGGTCAGCGGGTCGGCCGATCAGCGGGTCAGGTAGTCGAGCATCGTCATCATGAACAGGGTCGCGACCCAGACGAAGCCCAGACCCGAGAAGAAGCGCAGCAGCGAGGTCTCGTCGCGCACCTCCATGGTGAACAGCAGCACGGTCAGCACCATGACGACGAGCAGCGCGAACTCGATGATCGCGCCGGTCCGCGACGGCGCCAGCGCGCCGAGCAGCACGACGCCGGCCAGGCAGCAGAGCAGCGCGGCGAAGGCGAAGAACGGCACGCGCATCTGCCGCCTGATCTCGCGTCGCTGCTCGGCGGTGAGGGCGTCCCGCTTCATCGCGCCAGCACGTAGAGCGTGAGGAACACGATGATCCAGATCAGGTCGATGAAGTGCCAGTACAGGCCGTAGATCTCGATCCAGTTCTGGTGCTGCCGCAGGAAGCCCGGCTGCCTCGCGCGATGGGTCATCCACAGCAGGATGCCGACGCCGGTGGTGAGGTGGAAGGCGTGCAGCGCGGTGGTCACGAAATACAGGTCGACGAACAGGATCGAGGCCGGATCGCCGGACAGCGCGTAGGGCCGCTGCAGGAACGGCATCATGTGCTCGACGTAGTCCTGGTAGTACTCGTAGCCCTTCAGCAGCAGGAACAGGCTGCCGAGGCCCGCGGTCGCCAGCATGCACCGGATCATCCACCCGCGGTGGCCGAGGCGGGACAGCACGATGGCGCCCGACATGGTCAGGCTCGAGCAGATCAGCACCGCGGTGTTGCTGGCGCCGATCCAGAACTTGAAGTGGTCGGCGGCCGCGGTCACCGAGGCCGGATGCATCGTGTGCAGCACCAGGGCGATCACGAACAGTCCCGCGAACAGCAGCAGCTCGGTCAGCAGCCAGGCCCAGATGCCGAGCTTCGCCGCCCGCCGCTGCTGAGCGGCATTGCTGAACTGCTCGGCCAGCGTGACGCCGCCGACGAGCCGACCTGCCGCGTCAGACATCGGCCGGCGTCTGGACCGGGTAGTCGTAGGGCCGGAAATCCACCGTCGGCGGCTCGTCGAAATTATGCGCGGGCGGCGGCGAGCTGGTGGTCCATTCGAGGCCCTTGGCGTCCCACGGGTTGGCGGCCGCGCGCCGACCGAACCAGAGCGACCAGATCAGGTAGACCATCGGGAACAGGTAGCCCGCGGCCAGGATCAGCGCCCCGGCCGAGGACAGCACGTTGAGCAGCTGGAACTCGGCCGGATAGTCGTGGTAGCGCCGCGGCATGCCGAGATAGCCGAGGATGAACTGCGGAAAGAAGGTCACGTTGAAGCCGGCGAAGATCAGGAATGCGGAGATGCGGCCCCACGCCTCCGGATACATGCGGCCGGTGAATTTCGGCCACCAGAAATGCAGCCCGCCGAGGAAGGCGAGCATGGTGCCGCCGACCATGATGTAGTGGAAGTGCGCGACCACGAAGTAGGTGCCGTGCAGGTGCTCGTTCACCGACAGCGTCGCCAGGAACAGGCCGGTCAGGCCGCCGAGCACGAACAGCCCGATATAGCCCATCGCGTAGAGCATCGGCGTGTCCAGCCGGATGCTGCCCTTGTAGATCGTGGCCGTCCAGTTATAGACCTTCACCGCCGAGGGCACCGCGACCGCGAAGCTCAGCACCGAGAACACCACCGCGGCGGTCTCGCTCTCGCCGTTGACGAACATGTGGTGGCCCCACACGAAGAAGGTCAGCGAGGCGAGTCCGATGCTGGCATAGGCGACGAAGCGGTAGCCGAACAGGCGCTTCTGCGCGAACGCCGGCACGATCTCGCTGATTACGCCCATGCCGGGCAGCACCATGATGTAGACCGCCGGGTGCGAGTAGAACCAGAACAGGTGCTCGAACAGCACCGGGTCGCCGCCGAGCTTGGGATCGAACACGCCGATGCCGAAGGCGCGCTCCATCACCAGCAGGATCAGGGCGATGGTGATCACCGGGGTCGCGAGCAGGAAGATCAGGCTGACGGCGTAGTGCGTCCAGACGAAGATTGGCATGCGGAACCAGGTCATGCCCGGCGCACGCATGGTGTGGATGGTGACGACGAAGTTCAGCCCGGTCAGGATCGAGGAGAAGCCGACGACGATCACGCCGAGCAGGGCCGGGATCACGTAGGTGTTGGAGAAGGTGGTGCTGTACGGCGCGTAGAAGGTCCAGCCGGTATCCACGCCACCGACCACCAGGTCGGCGAAGGTGAACAGCGCGCCGGTGGTGAAGATGTACAGGCTGAGCAGGTTCAGGCGCGGGAACGCCAGGTCCTTGGCGCCGATCATGATCGGGATCAGGAAGTTGCCGAACGTGGTCGGGATCGATGGGATCAGGAAAAACCAGACCATCACCACGCCGTGGATGGTGAACAGCTTGTTGTAGGTGTCGTTGCTGAAGATGGCACCGTTCGGCACCACCAGGCACAGCCGGACCAGGCCCGCCGCGATCGCGCCGATCACGAAGAAGGCGGTGATCACCGCAAGATACATCAGGCCGATCCGCTTGTGATCGGTGGTGAGGAACCAGGAGCGGAGCGTGTGATCCTCGTGCAGGTAGTCGGGCGGCCGACCGATCGTCGAGTGCGGCGTCGAGGGGTCGCGCAGGGGGGAGTCGAGGGGGCTCATGGCGTCTGCTCCGTGCCGGCGTGGTCCGCATCGGTCCCGAGGCGCTTGATGAAGGCGACCAGCTTGGTCATGTCCTCCTCGGGGATGACCCCCTTGAAGCTCGGCATGACCTGCCTGTAGCCGGCGATCAGGTGATCGTCCGGGGCGAGGATCTTGTCGCGTATGTAGCTTGCGTCCGCGACCACGGTGCCTCCCTGCTGCATCGGCACCGGGTTGCCGTAGAGCCCGGCGAGCGAGGGCGCACGCACCGTGCCGCCGCCGCCGTGGCAGCCGCTGCACCCATAGCTCGAGAACAGGCCGCGCCCCGCCTCGGCCAGGCTCTGGTCCGAGCCCGAATGTTCCAGCCAGTCCGCGTAGTCGGCGGGCGGCATGATCGTCAGGATGCCGACCATCTTGGAGTGGTCGGTGCCGCAGAACTCGCTGCACAGGATCCTGAAGGTGCCGGCCCGGTTGGCCTTGAACCAGAGCTGGGTATAGCGGCCGGGAAGGGTCTCCATCTGGATGCGCAGTGCCGGGATGTACAGCGAGTGGATCACGTCCTGCGAGATCATGTTGATGACCACCGCGTCACCGGTGGGCACGTGCAGGTTGTTGATCTCAGCCTGTCCGCCGGGGTGCTGGAACTTCCACATCCATTGCCGGCCGATCGCATCAATCGCGATCGCGTTCGCCGGCGCGTGCTTGTGGGTGTCGAACATCCTGGCACCCCAGACGAAGAAGATCAGCGTCAGGGCGAACGGGATGATCATCCAGCCCAGCTCGAGCATGCGGTCATGGTTGGCGCGGCGGGTGCGCACCACCTTGCGTCCGTCGGCGTAGCGGACGGCGAAGATCGCGATCGCGATGAACACCGGCACGACCAGCAGCAGGGTCAGCAGGGTGAACAGGAAGATCAGCTGGTCGGTCTCCGTGGCACTCGCCGAGGCGGCGGCCGGCCACAGTGCGAGCGGGTTCATCGCGACGCGTCCGCGTTATCGTGGCGGATCACGGTGCGGCCTCCAGGCTGCGGCCGACCATCAGCGTCCGCGCGCGGTCGATCGGGATGCGCGCCCGGGCATGGCCGGCATCGATCCAGGCATAGCCGTGCAGCAGACGATCCTCGTTCGCACGCAGCACCGCGAGGTCGTGCACCGGGTGCGCCTGCAGGTTCGGCTTCGGCGGCTGCAGCGGCATCGTCTGCTCCGCGGTCAGCGGCGGCCGCTGCTCACGCCGCTGCTCGCGCAAGCTGCCGAGCAGCAGCAGCATCAGCCCGATCACCGCCACCACCGACCCGCCGAGTGCGACCGTCAGCCACATCATGAGGCGGCCACTCATGTCCTCGGTCTCGTGGCCCGAGCCGCGCGACGCCTCGTTGGGTGGCGCCGAGGGCGTGCCGCGGCCGGAGGCGGCAGCCTGCGGCGCCGGCGGCACCTGGCCGCGGATCAGCATCCCGCGCGCTGCCGCGACCAGCGAGACGACGCCGGCGAGGCTGCGCCGCAGCCGCCTGGAGGCCGAGCCGCTCATCGTTGCCGCACCCGAAGGCGGTGCGTGCCGAGCAGGCTGGCGCTCAGGGCGACCAGTCCGAGAATCGCCAGCCCGTCCGGCAGCGAGACGGTGAACCGGCCGCGGAAGGCGGGCGTCACCAGCCACAGCGTCTCGATCAGGTGCACCAGCAGCAGCATCGCGGCGATGCTCGCGAGCACCCAGGGGACGCGCCGGAGCCGCGGCGCCAGCAGCAGGGCGAGCGTCAGCAGGCTGGCCGCGAAGCCGAACCACAGCGCCGTCCCGCCGAGCCCGACGATGCGATGCTGGTACCAGACGATCTCGTCGGGCAGGTCGGCGGACCAGATCACCAGGAACTGGATGAAGTGCAGGAACACCCAGCCGGCCAGGGTCAGCAGCATCAGCGGTGCCAACTCGGTCGGCATCGACCGGCCGCTCGCGCCGAGCGCCAGTCCCAGGCAGGCGGCACAGAGGGCCACCGAGAGCTGCGCGCTGATCGCCAGCACCGCGAACGCCGACGAGTTCAGGCCGGGCTCGAGGAACAGGATCCAGTCGAAGGCGGCCAGGCTGGCGACCGCGGCATGCAGGCAGAGCCCGAACCCGGCCAGGGTGTGGCGCGGCCGCCGCGGCGGACGGCTGAACACCAGGCAGAGCACCGTCCAGATCAGCAGGATCAGGGCCATGCGACCGTTGAACGGAGCGGGCGCCATCCAGCGCGCGAGCCCAGGCGACAGGCCGGGACGATGGTATAGCGCCTGCTCGCGCAGCAGCACCGGGAGTGCCGCCAGCGCCACCGCCGGCTGCAGCGGCAGGATGCGACGCAGCGTCGCGGTGAGTGGCCGGTCCTGCAGCCCGAGCAGTTCCAGCAGCATCAGCACCGGCAGCGCGCCCACCGGCAGCGACAGGCAGAACAGCCAGCCGGCGAGGTAGGAGGGCATCACCTGCATGCCGAGTGCGGCTGCGAGCAGCCAGGCGAGCGAGGCCAGCAGGCCGACGCCGAGGATGATGCGGCCGCGGGTCACGGCGCAGCGGCCAGCTGGGGCGTCGCGATCAGACGAGCCCGGTCCTCCGCCGGCAGGCTGGCCACGTCGGCGTTCTGGCTGAGCTGGAGGGCGCGTATGTAGGCGATGATCGCCCACCGGTCGGCCGGCGAGACACGATCGGCGAAGCTGTACATCGCGCCGTAGCCGTGGGTGATGGCGTCGTAGAACAGCCCGGCATCGGCGTGCCGCAGCCTGCCCTCGACGAAGGAGGGCGGGTGCGGAAAGCCGCGCTGCACGATCATGCCCTCGCCGTTCCCGGCGCCGCCGTGGCACGGGGTGCAGAAGATGGCGAACCGCTCGGCGCCGCGCCCAAGCAGGGCCGCGTCGATGACGGAAGGTGCGGTCACCGGAGGATTGGGCATGTCGCGGGCGACCGTGCCGGCGACCGGCTTGCGCATGGAGGCGGCGTCGTCGAAGAACGCGCTGTGGTCCCAGGTGCGGGTGTGCTGCTGGGTGTACATGTCCTGCCTCTTGCAGGCGGACAGGGCGGCCAGCGCCGCCAGCGCCGCTAGGGCGGCAGCTGCCAGCCGGCCAGGCCGCGTCGGGTTCATCGCGGCACCCGGCTGATCTGCCTGGGACGCTGCGCCAGCGTGCGCAGGATCCGTTCGACGGCGTCAGGATCGAAGCGGTCGTCGCGTGCCTCGATGGCGACGAAGTAGCGATCCTCGGTGACCTCGCCGAAATCGGGGATGTTGAAGGCGGGGTGGTTCAGCCGCGGCATCCGGTTCAGCACCAGGAAGGCCACGAACACCGAGAGCGTGCCGGTCAGCATCGCGAAGGAGAAGCTCGGCACCACGAAGGAGGGCCAGCTCACCAGCGGCCGGCCGCCGATGTCGAAACGATAGGAGACGATGGTGGCGTAGAGGCACATGCCCATCATCGCGGCCGCGCCGGCGATGACGCCGATCAGGCCGAACCAGCCGATATGCTCGCGCGGCAGGCGCAGCACGTCGTGGATCTCCGGGATCGGCACCGGCGAGAAGGCGTCGAGCCGACCGAGATCGCGGTCGCGCAGCGCCATCAGTGCCGCCACCATGGCCCGTTCGGTGGTGAACTCCGCGCTGACGCCCCAGAGCGGCGGCTGCCGGCCGGCTTCGGCCTCAGCCACCGCCATCCTCCCGGTCCGGCGACACGATGCGCCGGATCTCGTGCACCGACACCATCGGCAGGAAGCGGGTGGCCAGCAGCAGCAGGGCGACGAACAGCCCGAAGCTGCCGACGAAGGTGCCGAAGCCCCACAGGTTCATGCCGTAGCGGCGCGCGGCCGAGGGCAGGAAGTCATGCTGCTGGGTGATCACGAGGACCATGAAGTGGTCGGCCCACATGCCGGCGGCGACCAGGATCGAGACCGCCGCCAGGATCGGCGCCGAGCGGCGCATGAAGCCGAGCCAGAACAGCTGCACCGGCAGCAGCGCGCAGCCGATGATCATCCAGCTGCTCCAGGCGTTGGGTCCTGCGAAGCGGCGCGCGATGACGGCGCGGTCGTACCCGGTGCCGAGTGTGGCCGAGACCACGAACTCGGTGGCGTAGCAGTAGAGATTGATCAGCCCGAGTGCGAGCAGCAGCTTGCCGAGCAGATCGAGGTGGCGCTCGGTGATGAAGGGCTGCAGCGGGTAGACGCTGCGGAGCAGCACGGTCAGCACACTCACCATCGCGATGCCGGCGAACAGCGCCGCGGCCAGGAACGAGACCGGCATCAGCGCGTCGTGCCAGCCGGGTTCCACGGTCCCTGCGAACATCACCGCGGCCCCGGTCTGCAGCGACACCACGAGCAGCGCGCCGAACAGCGCGATGATCCGGTAGACCAGGGTCCAGCGGTGCCAGTGTACTGCCGAACCGCGCCAGCCCAGGGCGAAGATCCCGTACAGCTGCGCACGGAACATGTGCCGCCGGCCGCCGTCGCGCTCGCTCGCCCGCTTGCCGCGGGCGACCGCGCGGTCGCGCAGGGTTGCGAGGTCCGGCAGCAGGCCGATGTACCAGAAGCTCAGGCAGACCAGCAGGTAGCTGATGATGTCGATCGCGTCCCAGTACAGCGGGCTGCGCAGCTGCGGCCAGAGCAGCAGCGTGTTCGGGTAGGGCAGGTTCCAGAAGAAGAACCAGGGTCGCCCCAGGTGGATGATCGGGTAGATGCCGGCGGCAGCGGCGGCGATCAGCGCCATCGTCTCGGCGATACGGTTCAGCGCGCCGCGCCAGGCGAGGTCGGTGAGCAGCAGGATCGCCGAGACCAGCAGGCCGCCGCTGGCGATGCCGATCCACCAGTCGTAGCTGACGATGTCGAGCGCCCAGGTCACCGGGATGTTGTTGCCCCAGATCCCGGTGCCCTCGTAGAGCAGCCAGGCGAGGCAGATGGCGAGCAGCCCGACCAGTGCCATGGCACCGGCGAAGGCGATCCACCAACGCCGGCCGGGATGCTCGAGCGCGATCGCCGCGACGTCGCGACCGATCGAGCGGTAGCTCTGCCCCGGCAGCAGCAGCGCGTCGTCGCCGAGGCTGTAGTCGGTGGCGAGCTGGTCGGCCATGCTCACCCGGGCGCCTCCCCGGGAGGCGCCATCCCGGCCAGGTAGGTGGTGCGCGGGCGGGTGTTGAGTTCGCCCAGCAGCGCGTAGTGGCGCGGATCCTGCCGCAGCGAGGCGACCGTGCTTGCCGGGTCGTGGAGATCGCCGAAGCTGATCGCGCGCGTCGGGCAGGCGCCCTGGCAGGCGGTCTGCACCCGGCCGTCCGGGATCGGCGTGTCGCTGCGGTCGGACTCGATGCGGGCCGCCGCGATGCGCTGCACGCAGTAGGTGCATTTCTCCATCACGCCGCGGGCACGGACGGTGACCTCCGGATTGCGCTGCAGGGCGATCGACGGCGCGACCCCGCCCGAATAGTCGAGATAGTTGAAGCGCCGGACCTTGTACGGACAGTAGCCGGAGCAGGCGCGGGTGCCGACGCAGCGGTTATAGACCATGAGGTTGAGCCCCTCGTGATCGTGCAGCGTCGCCTCCACCGGGCAGCCCACCTCGCACGGCGCCTGCTCGCACTGCATGCACGGCACCGGCTGGAAGTGCGTCTTCGGCGCATCCAGCCCGCCCTCGTAGTAGCGGTCGACGCGCAGCCAGTGCATCTCGCGGCCGAGCGCCACCTGCTCGGGCCCGACGACGGCGATGTTGTTCTCGGACTGGCAGGCGGTCACGCAGGCATTGCAGCCGATGCAGGCATCGAGGTCGATCACCATCCCCCAGGCCCGCGCGTCGTCGGATCCGTCGCCCGGCCGCGGGCCGTACAGGGTCGGCGGGATCGCCGCGGCCGGATCGCCCACCGGCGCCGCCCCGATCGTCTGCACCCGGACGAAGTCGTGCCCCTCCATGCTGGAATGGTCCTGCGTCGTCGCCAGCTCCACCGTCTGCCCGGTCTTGCGCAGCGTGGCACCGCGCAGCCGCCAGGCATCGGCACCGCCGCGCAGGCGGTAGGCGTCGTAGCCGAGGCCGTCGAACAGCATGTCGGGCACCTGCCGGCCATAGCCCAGGGTCAGTCCGAGCGTGGCGTCCGACTGCCCGGGCAGGATCCAGACGACGCCCTCGACGGTGCTCCGGTTCGCGGTCACCGCGACCCGGTCGCCCTGCGACAGACGCAGGCGCTCGGCGAGCGTCGGGGCGACCGAGATCACGTTCTGCCACACGATCTTGGTCAGCGGCTTGGGCAGCTCCTGCAGCCAGGCGTTGTTGGCGACGCTGCCGTCCCAGACGGTGCTGTCGGGCCGAAGCAGCAGGTCGAGCCCATGGCTGGCAGCGGCAGTCGGTCGGCTGGCGGCCGCAGCCTGAAGCGTCACCGGCGACGGCGGCAATGCGGTGTCGGGCACGAAGCCGTCGTTCAGCATCGTCTGCCATCGCGGCGCGAAGCGCTCGGCGCTCTCCGCCTTCTGCCAGTAGTCGCGCAACAGGACTGCGCCGCCGCGCGGCTCGGGATCGCACAGCAGGGACAGGATCTCGGCCATCGAGCGGCTGCCGTACAACGGCGCTATGGTCGGCTGCATCAGCCCGACCGTGCCGTCGAGCGAGCGGGCATCGCCCCACGCCTCCAGCGGATGCGACAGCGGCAGATGCCAGTCGGACCGGTCGGCGGTCTCGTCCTGATACAGCCCGGCATGGATCTTCAGCGCGACCTTGGGCAGCAGCTCGGCGAAGCCGAGCGCCCCGGGTGCGTCGTAGGCCGGGTTGACGTCCAGCATCAGCAGCGCCCGCGTCTCGCCGGTGGCGATCGATTCGGCGAGGCGATCCAGGGGCTCGGCGGCGGTCGCGACCGGGTCGGTATAGAAGACGGTCCGGTCGATGTTGCCCAGGGCCTGGTTCAGGCGATGCACCGCTTCCTGCACCTCGGCAGGCTGGGTGGAGCCGGCGATCACCAAGCTGGCGCCGGGTGCGGCACGCAGCGCCGCCGCGGCGCGTGCACGCCACAGCGAGAGCGGAGAGGCATCCGCCGAGGCCGCCGGCGCCCCGGTGACGTCGTCGAGCAGCGCCGTCGCCAGGGCTGCGATGTCGTCCGGCGTGGCCGCGAGATGATGGTCCGCCTTGGCGCCGGTCAGGTTCGGCAGCGCGTGCGCGGCGTGCAGCTCGAGCAGGTTGCCGCTGGCGATCGAGGCGCGCCTGGCGTCGACCCAGTCGCGGGCGACGCCGACCTGGCCCGCGCCGAGATCCAGGAAGTCGCCGTCGAGAGAGATGATGACGCGTGCGCGGTTGAACCGCCAGCGTGTCTCCAGCCTCCGTCCGAAGGCCCGGCCCGTTCCCTCGTAGAGCGCGCCGCGGTCGACCGGCGTGTGGCTGTGCCAGCGCATGGCGGGGAATATCCGGCGCATGGCGTCGATCTGCGACAGCAGGGAGGGCGAGGTGAGGGGTCCGGTCAGCAGCGACAGGCCGCGCCCCTGGTCCGCCTTGAGGGCCGCGACCTGGCCGGTCATGGCGCCGCGGAAGGCGGCCCAGCTGCTCGGCCGGTCGCGGAAACGCACGGCCGCGGAACGTTGCGGATCGTACAGCCCCAGCACCGAGGCCTGTCCCAGCACGTCGGTGCCGCCCCGGCTCCAGGGATGCTGCGGATTGCCCTCGATCTTGAACGGGCGGCCGTCGCGGGTGGTGACCAGGATGCCGTTGGCATAGCCGTCGACCAGTGCGAGCGAAGCGAAGGAGAGATCTGCTCCCGGCTGTGCACGTTCCGGCTGGTTGACGAACGGCACCTCCCAATCGCGGTCGTCGCCCCGGGCACGTCCGCCCGCGAGCCCGGACAGCGCCAGGGAGGCCGCCATCAGCTTGAGGAAGCGGCGTCGGTCGGGACCCGCGGCCAGCTCCGACACCGCCGGATATTCACGCGCCAGCAGCTCACGGAACGCCGGCGTATCGGCGAGCGCATCCAGGCTGCGCCAGGCCGAGCGACCGGACGGCATGCTGCCCAGCCGGGCGCGCAGGGCCGCAAGATCGTCGCCGCCGATCATGACGCTGGCGATGGCATCGGGACTAGCGGTGGCATATTGAGCAGTCTGTCAGCCTGGCGGCGCCGGCGATATGATGCTGCTCGACCAGTGCGGTGCCGAGTGCCTTCTGGTCGGACGGCGGCGACCACTCCATGTTCCAGATCTCTGCCGCGGGACGAAGGTAATTCTGCGGCGCGCGATGGCACGTGATGCAGAACGACATCGTGAACGACTTGGCCGGAAAAGTCAGCTGCATGCGATCCATCGCTCCATGGCAACTGGAGCAGCCGACACCCTTCGAGACATGGATGGAGTGGTTGAAATAGACGTAGTCGGGCAACCGGTTGACGCGGGCCCACTGCAGCGGCGCATTCTTGGCCAGGCTCTCGCGGACCGGCGCCAGCATGTCCGAGCCGGTCCAGATCTGCGAGTGGCAGGTCATGCAGGTGTGCGTCGGCGGCAGCCCGGCGGTGGCCTGGACCTCGACCGACTGGTGGCAGTTGCGGCAATCCAGTCCGAGCTCGCCGGAATGATGCTTGTGACTGAACGGCACCGGCTGCACCGGAGCCAGGCCCACCGCACCGGCGTAGTCCGAGTAGGCCAGACCGAACAGCACGAGGGACACGAGCAGCACGAGCCCGATCCCGCTCAAGATAATCAGCCGGAAGATCGCATCTGCGCCCGGAGCGAAGAGCTGGCGCACGCCTAGGACCAGATCTCCCGGCGGACGACGGCGATGTGCGTTGCCGGGATGCTGCCGATGCCGCACGCGACGCGATCCACGTCCCTACCTCTCCGATGATCCGCGGCCGGTTTGCAGCGGCGCATCAGAGATACAATGCGCGAGGGCAACACACCAGCGTCACTATCGCGACAGCGCGGGCGAGAATGCGATCACCTGCTCGGGCGCCTGGCCTCGCATGTCGCCCAGGCCATCGGTGCGCGGCCGATGGCCGTGGGTCGACCGGCGAACCGCTCAATCCTCCGAGGATGCCGCGACGCTCTCGTCGGGCGCGCCGTCGTCCGCGACGATCTCGGGATCCGACTGTCGAGCAGGACGCCGGCTCTTGCGCGTCGGTTTCGGCGCAGCGGCAACGGGCTTGGCCGCGAGCTGGGCCTCGAGCGTGTCCGCGTGTTCCCGCGCCTCGCTCGCCATCTGCTTGAGCTCCTTGTTCTTCTCGCGAAGCCTGGCCACGGTCCGCTCGAGCTTGCCGAGCTGGGTCTCGAGCTCTGCCTTGTTCGGCTTCGCCGCACGCGCGACAGGATGCGCGACCGCACCGCGCCGTGCGGAGGGCTTGACGGTCTTGGCTGTCGACGCCGGTGCGGGCTTCTTCACGCTGGTCGATCCGACCGGACGGCCCGGTTTGCGCTTCGGGGCTTCTTTGACCGCCGCGCGGGGCCTGGTGGAGTTGCTCGTGTTGGTGGCGCGCGCCATGAGATATTCCTGCTGCGGTGATGATCGGGCTGCTGATCGATACATATTGCCCGCGCGCAGCATATACCTTTCCGAACTCAGTTCAATTACCGTCCTTCGATGACGATCCCGGCGGATTTGATCGTGGCACTGCCGATGATCTCGCCAGTCTTCGTCAGGATGCCCTGACGCTGGTGATGAAGGCTGCGACTTCGGTAGAGAGATGCCCGGTCTGACGGGCGAGCTTGCCGGCCGCGTCGAGCACCTGCGCAGCCGCGGTACCGGTTTGATTCGCGGCCTGGCTCACCCCGCCGATATTGGCGGTCACCTCCAGCGTGCTGTTCGAGGTCCGCTGCACGTTGCGGGCGATCTCGGAGGTGGCGGCACCTTGCTGTTCTACCGAGGCCGCGATGGTGTCGGCGATCATGCTTACCTCCTCGATGGTCGCCGTGATCGCGCGAATCGCTGCGACCGCGTCGCCGGTCGAGTTCTGGATCTGACTGATCTGCTCACTGATCTCGTCGGTCGCCTTGCTGGTCTGCTGCGCCAAAGTCTTGACCTCGGAGGCCACGACCGCGAAGCCCTTGCCGGCGTCGCCGGCCCGCGCGGCCTCGATCGTCGCGTTCAGGGCGAGCAGGTTGGTCCGGCCGGCGATCGTGGTGATCAGTCCGATGATCTGGCCTATTTTCTGAGCGCTCGCGGACAGTTCGAGGACGATCCGATCCGTATCGCGTGCGTCCTTCGCAGCCCGCTGCGAGATCCGCGCGGAGTGCGCGACCTGCTGCGTGATCTCCCGGATCGAGGCGCTGAGCTGCTCGGCTGCGGAGGCCACGCCCTGCACGCTCATGCTGGCTTCCTGCGCGGCGCCGGCGACCAGCGACGCCTTCTGGCCGGCGAACGATGCCTGAGAGGACATGGCACCCGCCGCCTGTTCCAGCTCGCTGGAGGCCGAGGACAGGATGCCCACGAGCTGGCCGACCTTCTGCTCGAAATCATCCGCCATCCGGCCGAGCATCGATCTCTGATCCTCGGCCGCGACGGTGCGTGCCAGATCCTGCTCGCGTCGCAGCCGCTCGGTCTCGATCAGGTTCTGCTTGAACACCTCGACCGACTGCGCCATCTCGCCGATCTCGTCCAGCCTGCCGCGTCCCTCCACGGTGACGGACATGTCGTGGTCGGACAGGCGCTTCATCAGCCGCGTCATCCGGCGGATCGGCAGCGAGACGCCGCTCACCAGCAGGATGCCGAGCAGGCCGCACACGATCGCGGCCGCGACCACGACGGCGAGGACGATCACCCGTGTCCGGGCATAGATCCGCGCGCTCTCGTCCGAGGCCCGCTTGCCCTGGGCGACGTTGAACGCGAGATCCTCGATCAGCAGCGTGTTGCAGCGTGCGAACGCCGTGTTGTCGGCGCCGGCATACAGCGCGTCCGACTCGAGCTGGCTGCCGCCGCCGGCGGTCTCGGCCATCTCCTTGCCGGCCTGAACGTAGGCGGACCAGCCGGTGTCGAAGTCGCGGAGCAGCTGCTCGTCCCGGGTGCCGCGGGCGATGAGCCGTTCGTACTGGTGGCGCAGGGCGTCGACCGCCGCCTGCGCGCGCCCCAGGCGCTTCATCGCCGCATGGTGGCCGAACGAGGAGCCCACGATGTCGACGCTGGCTTCCGCCAGCCGATCGTCGCGCAGCGCCGCGAGCAGCTCTCCCATCACCTGCACGCGCGGCAGCCACTGGTCGCGCAGCTCGACGGTGCGCACGTTGACGGCGCCCATCCGGTTGATCGCCGTGATGCCGAGGCCCATGACCATGAGCAGCACCAGCGCGAAGGCGCCGCCGATCTTGCCGAAGATCGTCAGGCCGGTCTTTCTCGCCAAGGCAGCCTCCCATCCGTCTCGATGCTCGAGTAGAGCCGAGAGGCGTGAAGGACCGGTTAAGCGGCCGCAGGACCGGGCGGCGCCGCCCACGCCCGTCAATCCTCCGGGCGAAAGCCGCGGTCCCGCTTGGTCGTGGCACGGTGGCTCTTGGCGGCGAGCCGGCGCTGTCGCTCGCCGTAGGAGGCGCGGGTCGGCCTGCGCTTCACCGGGATCCTGGCCGCCTGCGCGATCAGCCCGATCAGCCGATCCATCGCCTCCTGGCGGTTCCGCTCCTGCGAGCGGAAGCTGCGCGCGGTGATGACGATCACGCCGTCGCGGGTCCACCGGCTGCCGGCGAGCGCCTGCAACCGCAGCTTCACCGCGTCCGACAGCGAGGACGTGGCGCGCGCATCGAAGCGGATCTGCGCCGCGGTCGCCACCTTGTTGACGTTCTGGCCACCCGGTCCGCCGGCCTGGATGAAGCTGATCGCGACCTCGCCGTCATCGATCGCGACGCCGGGCGCTACTTGGATCCGCAACGGGTTCCCCGATCAGTGTCGGTCAAGCTCGCGGGCGTGCCGTAGCCGCCACCGCCGGGCGTCTCGATGGTGATCGCATCACCCGGCATCAGGCGCATCTGGGCTATACCGCCCACCGGTTCAATGCGTCCGTCGGCGCGCTCTATGGTCTGCCGCCCGGCGGCTCCGGCGAGCCCGCCCTGCAGGCCGAACGGCGGGACCTCGCGCCGCGAGGAGACCAGCACCGCCTGCATCGGAGCGAGGAAGCGCAGCCGTCGCGTGGCACCGCTGCCGCCGCGACGCGCACCGTCGCCGCCGGATCCGGCACGCACCGAGAACTGTTCGACGCGCACCGGATAGCGCAGCTCCAGCACCTCCGGATCGGTCATGCGGGTGTTGGTCATGTGACTCTGCACGGCATCGGCGCCGTCGAAACCCGCACCGGCGCCGGTGCCGCCGCAGATTGTCTCGTAATATTGCCGGCTATCGTCGCCGAACAGCAGGTTGTTCATCGTGCCCTGGCTGCAGGCCAGGACGCCGAGTGCGGCGAACAGGGCGTTGCACGCGGCCTGGGAGACCTCGGTATTGCCGGCGACCACCGCCGCGCCGGGTTCCGGCGAGAGGAAGGTGCCGGGCGGGATCACGATCCGCAGCGGCACCAGGCAGCCGTCATTGAGCGGAATGTCGTCGCCGGCGAGGCAGCGGAACACGTACAGCACGACCGCGCGCAGCACCGCGGGCGGGGCATTGAAGTTATCCGCGCGCTGCGGCGAGGTGCCGGTGAAGTCGATCACCGCCTCGCGCGCGGCCGCATCGATGCGGACCGCCACCCGGAGCTGGCTCGCATCGTCCATGCCGTAGGTGAAGCTGCCGTCGCGCAGCCTGGTGATCGCGCGCCGCACGCTCTCCTCGGCGTTGCCCATCACCTGGCGCATGGCGACTCGCAAGCCCCGGCGGCCGTGCAGCGCGAGCAGCCGGTGCAGCTCGTTGCTCGCGCGGGCGTTGGCCGCGATCTGGGCGCGTATGTCGGCGACGTTGACGTCCGGGGAGCGCGCGGGATGCGTCGAGGCGGCCAGCAACGCGCGGAACTCTGCCTCGCGGAAGCGGCCGTTCGAGACCAGCAGGAAGTCGTCGATGACGATCCCTTCCTCCTCGAGACGGCGGGAGAAGGCGGGTGTCGATCCGGGGACGCTGCCGCCGATGTCGGCGTGGTGGCCGCGCGAGGCGGCGAAGAACACCAGCGTCTCGTCGTCGGGATCGAACACCGGCGTGATCACGGTGACGTCGGGAAGATGCGTGCCGCCATCGAAAGGATTGTTCAGCGCGATCACGTCTCCCGGCCGCAGCCGATGCGCGCGACGGCGCAGCACGGTGCGCACGCTCTCTCCCATCGCGCCGAGATGCACCGGCACGTGCGGCGCGTTGGCGACCAGGGCGCCGTCGGCGTCGAAGACGGCGCAGGAGAAATCCAGGCGCTCGCGTATGTTGACGCTCTGCGCGGTGTGCTGCAGCACCGCACCCGCCTGCTCGGCAACGTTCATGAACAGGTTGTTGAACAACTCGACGCGCATCGGGTCGGCGCGATCGTCGTCGGCCGCCTCTGCGGCCGCGACCGGCGCGTCGCCCGCATCGCGAAGGATCATGTCGTCGTTGCCGGTGATCTCGGCGTCCCAGCCGGGCTCGATCACGGTGGTCGCGTTGGCCTCGCTGACCAGGGCGGGCCCCTGCAACCGGTCGCCGGCGCGCAGCGTCGACCGCTGGAACAGCGGCGCCCGGTGCGCGCGTCCGCCGCTCCAGATCTCCACCGTATCGACCGGCCGCAGCACCTCTCCGGCAGCGCGTGGCGGCGCCTGCGGCAGCGACAGCGCTTCGGCCGGCGCGCGCGCCTCCACCACCACCGCATCGACGACGAGCCGCGGGTCCGACACATCGAAGCCGAAGCGCGCCCGATGCTCGGATGCGACCTGCTTCGCCATCGTCTCGAGGCTGTCGAACGGCACGATCAGCACGGCGTCGCTCGTCCCGTGGCGCAGATGCAGGCGGCACTCGGTGAGGATCGGCATCCCCGAGGCGATCTGCTCGGCGAGCTCCCGCTGCGCTGCCCGCGACAGCGCGTCGACGAGCCTGCGCAGCGGCTGCATCGCCTCCGGTTCCAGCGGCATCTCGACTGCCTGCTCGCGCATCACGCTCTGCTCGGCGAGACCCATGCCGAGTGCGGACAGGATGCCGGCGAACGGATGGATCAGGATGGTGCGCATGCCGAGTTCCCCTGCCACCAGGCAGGCATGTTGGCCACCGGCGCCGCCGAAGCAGTGCAGGACGAAGTCAGCCGGATCCTGACCGCGGCGCACCGAGACCTCGCGGATCGCGCCCGCCATGCTGGTGACGGCGAGGCGCAGGAAGCCCTCGGCCAGCACGTGCGGATGCTGTCGGACGCCGGTCGCGGCCGCGATCTCCTCGGCGAGTGCGGCGAAGCCGTGCCGCACCGCCTCGGCATCGAGCGGGGCGTCGCCGTCCGCTCCGAACAGCGACGGGAAGTGGGCGGGCTGGATCTTGCCGAGGCAGATATTGGCGTCGGTCACGGTCAGCGGGCCGCCGCGGCGGTAGGCGCGCGGACCGGGATCGGCGCCCGCGCTCTGCGGCCCCACCCGCAGCCGGGTGCCGTCGAAGCGCAGGATCGAGCCGCCGCCGGCGGCGATGGTGTGGATCGCCAGCATCGGCACGCGCAGCCGCAGGCCGTCGATCACGGTCTCGAATCGACGCTCGAACGCGCCCGCGTAGAGGGCGACGTCGGTCGAGGTGCCACCCATGTCGAAGCTGATCACGCGCTCGAAGCCCGCGCGTTCCGCGGTGCGCGCCGCGGCCACGATGCCGCCGGCCGGACCCGACAGGATGGCGTCGCGGCCGGCGAAGCGTGCGCCGTCGACCAGCCCGCCATGCGACTGCATGAACAGCAGCCGGGTGTCGGGAAGCGATGCCCTGAGCTGGTCGACATGCCGGCGCAGCAGCGGCGAGAGGTAGGCGTCGACGACGCTGGTCTGCGCGCGCGGGACCAGGCGCAGCAGCGGACTGACCTCGTGGCTCGCGGAGACCTGCGTGAACCCGGCCACGCGAGCGAGTGCCGCCAGCCGCCGCTCCATCGCTGGATGCCGCCAGGCGTGGATCAGCGCGATCGCGCAGCACTCGATGCCCTCGGCACGCGCCTGATCGAGGGCGGCGCGGGCGGCGGCCTCGTCGAGCGGCTCGATCTCGTCGCCCTCGGCGCCGACGCGGCCGGTGATCTCGACGCAGCGCTCGTGCAGCGGCTGCGGCCGGGTGACGGCGAGGTCGAACAGGTTCGGCCGCGCCTGGTCGCCGATCAGCAGCAGGTCGGCGAAGCCACGATCGAGCAGCAGCAGCACGCGGGCGCCGCGTCGCTCGAGCAGGGCGTTGGTCGCCACCGTGGTGCCCATCCGCACGCTCTCTATCGCCGCGGCGGGGATCGGGGCGCCGGCTGGCAGGCCGAGCGACAGGGTGATGCCGGTCAGGGTCGCATCCTCGTCACGGCCGCGATCGCTCAGCAGCTTGCGGGTCGAGAGCCGGCCCTGCGGATCGCACGCGATGATGTCGGTGAAGGTGCCGCCGCGGTCGATCCAGAACCGCCACCCGGCTCGCTGTGTGGCGGTCGGCTCAGCCACCTCGCAGCACCGATGCGGCCTGCGGCATCGCCGGGCGCCGGAGCGAGGGGTGGCAGGTCGGGAGTGCCGGCATGGCGTGAACCTCTCTCTCGGCGTGGAGACGCCCGCCGGACGACGGAGTTCGCCGCCGCACCGGCTTCGTGTCCGTGTGCGGTCGTGAGGCGGCGCCAGTGCCCGGAGATGATAGCGCACCGATCGGCAAGATCGAGCCATCCTGCTGCAGCGCGAGTGCTGCAGGGTGATCTGCCGGTGAGCAAAGTGCTCGTGCGGCGCGCGATGCAGGAGCTCTACTTGGAGGTGTCATTCGTCACATGATCGCGACTGCGGATATTCCGCTGTTGTTGTCGCACTAAAAGTGCAGTCGGTGCAGTCAAGAAGAAAGCTGGCGCAGTGCGGCGAAAACGTCGACACTGCATCCGGTCAGCCACAGTCAGGAAGCGGACAGGACCATTGAGTGAGGCATTGATGAGCTCTGACACACCGGCCGCACGGGCATGGCGCCTCGTGCATGAGCGTAGGATGCCGGTAAAGGCGGCCGCACAGAGTATGGGAATGGTGCCACATCAGATCTTCGAGCTTCTCGCGCGTGAGAAGCTGCGTCGCGACGCGGTCTATGACCGGCGCGCCGCCGCGGCGCCGGCGGTCGGCCCCGAGGACAGCCCGCGTCTGCTCGCGCATCAGGCGGCCTTGCGCGACCGTGCGCTCGTGCTGCTGCAGCAGGGCATGGAGCCGGCGGCTATCTGCCTCAGGCTCGGCAAACATGTCAGCTGGCTCAGCGACATACGAAAGAAGGCGTAGCATCGAGGCGGCGCGCCCGGATCCGGTGCGCGCCGTCAGATGCGTATCAGCAGCTTGCCGAAATTGCGCCCGTCGAGCATTCCGATGAAGGCATCCGGCGCGTTCTCCAAACCATCGACGATATCCTCGCGGTAGCGGATGCGGCCCTCGCGCAGGCCGAGGCCGACCTCGCGCTGGAAATCCGGATACAGCGCCTCGACGAACTCCGTGTTGATGAAGCCGCGCACGGTCAGGCTCCTGGTCAGGACCGCCCGCATCGTCGCCGGCAGAGTATCCGGCGTCGCGGGATCGCCGCCGTTGTATTGGGCGATCAGGCCGCAGACCGGAACGCGCGCGTAGCTGTTGAGCAGCGGCAGCACCGCCTGCCACACGGCACCTCCGACATTCTCGAAATACACGTCGACGCCGCTCGGGCAGGCCTGCGCGAGCCGGGTCGCGAAATCCGGCGCACGATGGTCGAGCGCCACCTCGAAACCCAGGGTCTCGCGCACGTAGCTGCATTTCTCCGCGCCGCCGGCGATACCCACGGCCCTGGCACCGCGCAGCCGTGCCAGCTGCCCGACCAGCGAGCCGACCGGACCGCTGGCCGCGGCGACCACGACGGTCTTGCCCGGTCGCGGTTTGCCGATGGCGAGCAGGCCGGCGTAGGCGGTGAAGCCGGGCATGCCCAGCACGCCGAGGTTGGCGGTGAGCGGGGCGGCGTCGGGATCCAGACGCACGACGCCCGCGCCGGACGATATCGCGTGCGAGCGCCAGCCGGTGTGGGCCCGGACGCTGTCGCCGACGGCGAAGCCCGGATGGTTCGAGGCGATCACCCGGCACAGCGTCTCCCCGGGCATCGCCTGACCGATCTCGACCGGCTTCGCGTACGACCTGGCGTCGCTCATGCGGCCGCGCATGTACGGATCGAGCGACAGGAACCGGGCCTCGAGCAGGAGCTGGTCCGTGCCGGGCGGCGGCAGTGCGACGGTCTCGAGGCGGAAGTCGGCCGGCGTCGGACGTCCTGCGGGGCGGGCCGCGAGCACGATCTGGCGTGCCGTCGACTGGGTCACTGGCTCGGCCTCGTCCTCGGGGTGACGACGATGCCGCCGTTGCGCGAGCGGGTAAAGCGGCAACTCAGGGGCGCTCGATGTCGATGCTGCGCTTGCCGAAGAAGTGCATCATGCCGTGCGCGTACCAGGCATCCGCCGCCGGCTCGCTGTAGCGGCCGGCGGGGATGTCCTGGTCGCCGGCGATCGCCGCGGTCGGCGGCAGGCGGAAGGTCATCGCCTGGATCGTCGGGTCGCGTCCGGCCCGCCAGTTGGCGCGGTTGCTGGCGCCGATGGCGTGCATCAGCCGGAAGTCGCCGGCGATGGCGCCCAGGCGCGGAGCGAGGCCGAGCAGGCAGGCCGCGGCCAGGGCGGGAGGGCCGAGCCGCGACAGCGCCGCACGCGCCGGCCAGCGCGTCGACGCGACCGCCAGCGCCACCAGCCCCAGCACCACCCAGCCCTGTCGCAGGGTGTCGTGGCGCTGGCAGCACGGCACGCCGAACTGGAACAGCCCGGCGGCGATGGTGGCGGAGGCACCCAGCATCAGGGCGCCGGCGAAGATCGCCAGGGTCCGTGGCGCACCCGCCGATGGCAGCGCGCGGCTCCAGCACCAGCGCACGCCGAAGAGGAAGAGCAGCCTGGACGGCCAGGCCGGCCGGATATCGTCGAGCAGCGCACGCGGCACCGGCCGCAGGCTTCGCATCAGGTGGCGCAGGGGTGGTGCGTGCACCACCGCCTCGGGCGAGACCAGCCGGTGATGCGCGAGCGTCCAGAACACGAAGCCGGTGACCAGCAGGGGCGGCAGCAGCAGCGGTGCGTGTCGCCGTTGCGGCCCCGCCACCGCGAGGCCCAGTGCGAGGGGTGCCGCGGCCATCGCACCGGATTCGCTGCTGGCCGCGCAGGCGGTGAGGGCCGCGGACAGGGCGACCATGCCGGACCGGCTGCCGGTGCGGCCATCGATGATCAGGAACAGTGCGAGGGTGGTGGCGGCCAGCGTGGTCAGGTAGGCGACCGCGCCGGCGGGCCAGTAGAACATCTCCGCGACCGGATGGCCGAGCAGGAACATGCACAGGGTGGCGAGGCCGATCAGCACCCGCGGGCCCGGCGCGGCCCGCCGGGCGGAGGCCAGCGTCGCTGCGAGCAGCAACGTCCACAGCACCGCGAGGAACGGCACGGTGAGGGGCTGCCGCAGTGCCGCGGCGGCGCGACAGAACGCGTAGTACAGCAGCTCCGACAGCGGGCGCGGGCTCCAGCCGGTGATCCGCGTCTGCCACAGGAAGCGCAACTTGCCCTCGCGGGCATAGCCGGCACAGAAGAACTCGTCCCCCTGCCAGTGGCCCTCCGGCAGCAGGGCGGCGTGCAGGCAGAGCACCGCGAGCGTCACGCCGAGCGCCGGTGGGATGCCGCTCGCGAGGCTGCCGAGTCGCGCTCCGAGTCGCGCGGCAAGTGGGGCGAGGCGTGGGTCCGTCATGGCTGCCGCTTTTACAGCCCGATGGCGATGGCGGGCAGACGGCGCTAGGCTCCTCTGATGCCTCATGCCGATTTCGTGCATCTTCGCGTGCACTCCGCCTACTCGCTCAGCCAGGGGGCGATCCGGGTTCCGGAGATCGCGGCACTGGCCCGGGCGGCACGGATGCCGGCGGTGGCGATCACCGACACCGGCAACCTGTTTGGGGCGCTGGAATTCTCGCAGTACTGTGCCGGCAAGGGCGTGCAGCCGATCATCGGCTGCCAGATCTCGCTTGCCGCGCGCGGCGGCAGGCCGGCGCCGACCGAGCCGGTGGTCCTGCTGGCGCGCGACGGCCAGGGCCTGGACAACCTGCAGCGGCTGTCGTCGCTGGGCTTCCTGCACAGCGATCCGGCCGATCCGTGCATCTCGCTCGACACCCTGTTCGGCCATGCCGGCGGGCTGGTGCTGCTGACCGGCGGCCTGCGCGGACCGATCGGGCGGCTGCTGGCGGAGGGCCAGCAGGACGAGGCGCTGCGCCTGCTGGCGGCGATGAAGGAGGCGTTCGGCGACCTGACGCTGATGGAGCTGCAGCGCTTCGGCGTGCCGGCGGAACGCGCGATCGAGCCGGGGATGATCGCACTCGCCGACCAGCTGGGCCTGCCGCTGGTGGCGACCAACGAGTGCTTCTTCGCGACACCCGAGATGCACCAGGCGCACGACGCGCTGCTGTGCATCGCCCAGGGACGCACGCTGGCGGAGCGCGACCGCTGGCAGGTGACGCCGGAGCACTGGTTCAAGCCGGCGGACGCGATGCGCGCGCTGTTCGCCGACCTGCCGGAAGCCTGCGACAACACGCTGTCGGTGGCGCGGCTGTGCTGCGCGATGGTGGAGACGCGCAAGCCGCTGCTGCCGGCCTGTCCGAAGGTGCGCGCCGGCAGCACCGAGGCGGAGACGCTGCACGCGATGGCGACCGAGGGCCTGGCGGTGCGGCTCGAGACGATGCGGGCGAGTGCTGCGACGCGGACGCAGTACGGCGAGCGGCTCGCCTTCGAGCTCGACGTGATCGCGAAGATGGGCTTCGCAGGCTACTTCATGATCGTCGCCGACTTCATCCAGTGGGCCAAGGCGCAGGGCATCCCGGTCGGTCCCGGACGCGGATCGGGTGCCGGCTCGCTCGCCGCCTGGGCGCTGACCATCACCGACATCGACCCGATCCCGTTCGACCTGCTGTTCGAGCGCTTCCTCAACCCCGAGCGGGTGTCGATGCCGGATTTCGACATCGATTTCTGCCAGGACCGTCGCGACGAGGTGATCGAGTACGTGCGCTCGGAGTACGGCCCGAGCCGGGTGGCGCAGATCATCACCTTCGGCAAGCTGCAGGCGCGCGCCGCGGTGCGCGATGTCGGCCGCGTGCAGGGCCTGCCGTTCGGCGTGGTCAACCGCGTCGCCGAGCTGATCCCGAACAACCCGGCCAAGCCGGTGACGCTGGCGCAGGCGATCGCCGGCGAGCCGCGCCTGCAGGAGATGCGCGACGGCGACGAGGGGATCAGGCGGCTGCTGCAGACCGCACTGCAGCTGGAGGGGCTGTATCGCCACGCCAGCACCCACGCGGCCGGGGTGGTGATCGGCGATCGCGACCTGGTCGAGCTGGTGCCGCTGTACCGCGACGTGAAGAGCGACACGCTGGTCACGCAGTTCAACATGAAGTTCGTCGAGCAGGCCGGGCTGGTTAAGTTCGACTTCCTCGGCCTGACCACGCTGACCATCCTCGCGCGCGGCGTGCAGATGCTGGGCGAGCTCGGCACCCACGTGGACCTCGCGATGCTGCCGCTGGACGATTCGCGGACCTACGAGATGCTCGCGCGCGGCGACACCGGCGGGGTGTTCCAGTTCGAGGGTGCCGGCATGCGCGACGTGCTCAAGCAGATGCGGCCGACCCGGCTCGAGGACCTGATCGCCGCCGGCGCGCTGTACCGCAAGCACGGCGAGAAGTGGGAGGCGCCGCACGAGGAGCTGCGCGAGATCCTGCAGGAGACCTACGGCATCATGGTCTACCAGGAGCAGGTGATGCAGATCGCCCGCAAGATGGCGGGCTACAGCCTGAGCGGTGCGGACCTGCTGCGACGCGCGATGGGCAAGAAGATACGTGCCGAGATGGACCAGCAGCGCGCGATCTTCACCGAGGGCGCGGTACGCCGCGGCATCGAGCCCGGCAAGGCCGCCGAGGTGTTCGACCTGATGGCGAAGTTCGCCGATTACGGTTTCAACAAGTCGCACGCCGCCGCCTACGCCCTGGTCTCGTATCAGACCGCCTGGATGAAGGCGAACCATCCGGTCGCCTTTCTTGCCGCCTGCATGTCGCTGGCGCGCGAGAAGACCGACAAGCTGGCGGCGCTGCGTCAGGAGGCGGAACGGCTCGGGGTGCGCGTGCTGCCGCCGGACATCAACCGCTCGGCCGCCGACTTCACCGTCGAGGTGGCCGAGGACGGCACGCAGTCGATCCGCTACGCGCTGGCCGCGGTCAAGCGGGTCGGGCTCGGTGCGATGCAGTCGGTGGTGGCGGCGCGCGGCACGCGGCCGTTCGCCGACCTCGCCGATTTCGCCAGCCGCGCCGAGCCGCGCCAGCTCAACAAGATGCAGATCGAGAACCTGGCCCGCGCCGGCGCCTTCGACCGGCTCGACGGCAACCGGGCCCGGGTGTTCCTGGGGGCCGAGACCATCCTGCGCCGGGCGCAGGCGCAGGCGGAGGAGGCGGCGAGCGGCCAGATCGGGCTGTTCGGAGCCGCCGCCCGGCCGGAGACGCTGCGCCTGCCGGACGTGCCCGACTGGCCGGAGATCGAGCGGCTCGGGCTGGAGGCCGAAGCGGTCGGGTTCCACCTGACCGCGCATCCGCTGGACAGCTACGCCGGATTGCTGCGACGGCTGGGTGCGACCCGGGCGACCGGGCTGGAGGCGGCGGCGCAGGCCGGCATCCTGCGGGTCCGGATCGCGGGCTGCGTGGTCGACCGCAAGGAACGTCCGACCCGTACCGGCGGGCGGATGGCCTGGGTGCGGATCTCGGACGCGTCCGGCGGCTGCGAGGTGACGCTGTTCTCCGAGGTGCTGTCGAAGACACGCGACATCCTGACCGCCGGTCGCGCCGTGCTGGTGACCGCCGACCTGCGCATGGAGGGGGAGATGCTGCGCATCACCGGCCAGGACGTGGTCGAGCTCGACCGCGCGGCCGCCGAGGCGTCGGCCGAGATGCGTGTCTGGCTCGACCGCGCTGAGGCGCTGGAGCCGATCCGGGCGATCCTCGGGCGCGAGCGCGGCGGCCGCGGACGGGTGGTGCTGCTGCCCTGCCTGGACGAGACGCAGGACCTGGAGGTGGCGCTGCCGGAACCGTACATGGTGACGCCGCGCCTGGCGCAGGCGCTCAAGCTGGTGGCGGGGGTGGCGCGGGTGGAGGAGCACTGAGCCTGGCGCCCGGGCCGGGTAGCGCGCCTCGCGCGGTCATCGACACTCGCCGGGGCGGAGGGGGCGCAGGCTCATGTCGTAGAGCCGGAACGCCAGGTGGCGCGGCTCCGGCGACAGGCCGAGCTCGGCGAGCGAGCGGATCTCGGGTGTGGTGAAGCGGATCAGCACGTCCCCCGACGGTTGCGGCGGAATGCAGAGCTGAGGCGCGGCGAAGTAGGAGGGCGGTGCGAGTGCAACCGTACTCGGCGGCCCGCCATCGGCGGCGATCGTCACCCTGTGCACCGGCGCGCCGCCGATTCCGGCCAGGCGAAGCGACAGGACTGCGCCGCTCGCTCGGACGGCGGGGTCGAGATGCAACGCCAGGGCGGAGTCGTGGCTGGTCGCCCAGGTGCCGTCCGGCTCGGTGGGCTCGAAGCCGGCGATCTCGTAGATCAGGCCGTAGCCGCTCCTGGAGAACGACACGGTGTCGCCGGGGCGCAGGTCGGAGGCGGCCTCCGCGCGTGGCCCCACGACGACGCCGCGGCAGAACACGGTGTCGATCCAGAACATGCTGGCGGCGCGCAGGCAGGGTGGGGCCAGGGCGATGCCGTGGATGCTCATCTCGGCGCGGATCTGGTTGTCGACGGGCTGGTCCAGGTTGAGCAGCCAGAGCCGGTCCGCGCTGTCGCGCAGGATGCGGTCGAGCCGGCGCTGCAGCGCACCGCCGGACTCCATCAGCGTCGAGGTCAGGCCGAAGGCGTGGTCGGGGCGCGGCGGGACGACCACCCAGTACGACAGCGGCTGCGCGACCAGGCCGTAGGTGGCGTGGGCCGGGATGCCGGCCGGCACCTGCGGCCGCCAGGCCTGCGACCACGGGCGATGGAAATACTCCGCGGGCCTGGTGGTGGCGACCAGCAGGACGGCGGCGACGGACGTGGCGAGCGGCCAGATGCGGCCCGGCAGGCGGCCCGGCAGGCGGCCGAGGAGCAGGATCGCGAGCAGGCCGGAGAGGACCTCCAGTGCCGCCGCGTAGCGCTCGATCGGGCACAGCAAGAGCCAGCCGGCCAGCCCGAGCAGGAGGTAGGCGCTCAGGCCGTCGACCGGATCGATGCGTCGCGGGTCATCCCGGAACGGCCGGGAGAGCAGGCGGATCAGCGCCAGGCAGCAGGCGAGCGCCAGCCGGGGGTCGCGGATCGGCATCTCCCCGGTGGCCGCGGAGCCGCGCGCGAGGGCGAAGGGGATCGCCAGCGCGTGCCGCCAGCCCATGAAGTGGAAGCGCGGATCGCCGAAATCGACCAGGGCGGCGGCGTGCGAGCGGAACACCGTGTTCAGGAACGGGAACATCGGGCTGCGGTAGCCTCGCCAGAGCGACCAGGCCCAGGCGCCGTCGGACAGCACCGTGCCGAGCACGATGCCGGCGAGGCACCGCAGGGCGACGCGCGCCGCCGCCGCCAGGCCGGGCTGCCGCAGCGCCGACAGAGCCAGCAGCGGCGGCATCAGGAACAGGCTGGTCGGCTTCATGCCGATGGCGAGCCCGGTCAGCAGGCCGGCGAGCAGCGGGCCGCTCCGCGATCCGGTGCGCAGGGTCAGCAGGATCGACCCGAGCGGCAGGGCGGCGAGGACGAGGTCGGAGAAGCTGGTGCCGAGCTCGCTCAGCGTCACCGGGCCGGTGATCGCGGCCAGCGTCGCGGCCGCGGCCGCGAGTGGCCGACGGTCCAGGGTGCGGGCGATCGACCAGGCGAGTGCGAGGCAGACCGCCTGCATGGCGGCGACCAGCAACCCCGCCGCGAGCGGCGGCAGCAGGCGTTGCAGGGCGTAGACCGGCAGGTAGGGCAGCGGGTTGAGGAAGCTCTGCGGGCCGCCGGGGGCGACATCGCGCGCGTTGCGGTGGTGCAGCAGGGCGAACGGGTCGTACTGGTGGTAGTTCTGCAGGTCCCAGTTGACGTCCTGGCCGCGCCAGAGGGTCCAGCCCAGTGCGGCGAGCAGGATCAGCAGCCAGGCCACCAGGTCGGGCAGGCGGCGCGTCGACGGCCCGCGTCCGGTCGGGGTCATCGCGACGGCGGGCCTGCGGGCTCGCGCCACAGCGCCTGCATGAGCTGCTGGTTGATGAAGCCCTGGGAGAAATCGTGGAACACGAACAGCAGGTCGTCCGGCCTGAAGCGGTGGAACAGCCGGTCCAGCAGCTCGGCCCGACGCGCCGGCGACAGGGCCGCGATGTTGTTGACCGCCACGTGCCAGACCTCGCCGTAATAGGCCGAGAACCAGGGTGCGATGGCCTGGCCGAAGCTGTCCGACAGGATCAGCAGCTTCGGGCCGGCGCGGTCGTGGCGGGTGAAGCGCGAGACGTCACCGAGGATCGCACCGGAGATACCGAGCTCGTCGATCCGCGTGCTGGCCTCGATCCCGGCGGCGGCCAGATCGGGCTCGAAGGTGCGGAACGGCAGCCTCACGCCAGGCAGCAGGTGGGCGATGTCGGAGCTCTTGTCCTGCGCGCGCAGCCCGAGCGGAGCGCGCTCGGGGCGGCCGAAGCGCAGGGCGACGGCGGCGGCGACCCGGCGCAGCCCGGGGCCGTCCCAGTGGAAGTTGAATTTCGGGTACGGCGCGTCCGCTCCCTGCAGGCCCTGCATCAGCGACAGCGGGTAGAGCACGCGCGCGCGCAGGTCCGGGCGCCGCGCGGCCAGCGACGAGAGCAGGGCCGGCAGCACCTCGCGGCCGCCGCCGCAGCGGGCGCGCATCCAGCCGGGCAGGTCGGTGCGATCGATGATGGTCTTGGTCGGCACCAGCAGGTCGATCATGCGCGGATCGTGCCGCAGGCCAGCGTCGAGGAACCCGGCGAGTGCGTCGGCCATCGCGCGGCTGGCCGCGTCGACGTCGCCGCCGCGGCAGAGGAACAGCAGCATCTGCTGCGGGTCGGCGGCGTCGTGCGAGGTCAGGAACAGCGTGCCGTGTCGGCCGAAGGCGATCTGCGGGTTGCCGGACTCGCCGAACAGCGCGAAGTGCCAGGCGTTGGAGAGCTCGACCAGCGGACGGCGCAGGCCGAAATGGTCGTCGAGCCAGGCGCTGGTGGCGCGCGGCAGGGTCGCGACGCCGGCGAGGCTGGTCGGCAGGCGCGGCGGCGGCGACAGCACACGGTTCTCCACGCCGCCGCCCGGATCCCCGCCTACGAGCTGGACCAGCATCGGCAGCGAGACCAGCAGGAAGAAGCCGGCGATGGCAACGAGTCGGCGCATGGCTCAGAAGCGGAAATAGATGAAGGGCCGGTAGGTCCCGGTGGCGAGGTCGGCGGCACACAGGATCAGCAGCATCGCCAGCGAGCCGGCGGCGGCGGTCGAGGTCAGCGCCGGCAACGGGCCCGCGTAGGGCAGGCGGTCGCGCAGGCGGGCGCGCAGGCCTTGCCAGGGCACCGAGATCACGGCGCCGACCGCGAGTGCGGCGAGCACGGAGGCGGGCGCGTACTGGCCGAACCCGGGCTGCGCGGGCGCGCCGGCGCCGGCCATCGCACGCATCATCGCGCCGGCGTGCGGGAGGTCGGCGGCGCGGAACAGCACCCAGCCGAACAGCACCGCGAGCAGTGCGTAGCCGTGGCGCAGCGGGCGCCAGAGGCGAGCCAGCGCGTCGGCCAGGCCCGCGCGTTCCAGCACCAGGAAGCCGCCGTGCCAGGCGCCCCAGAGCACGAAGCTCCAGGCGGCGCCATGCCAGAGGCCGCAGAGCAGGAACACGATCCAGAGGTTGAGCAGGGTGCGCGCGCGGCCGCGGCGGTTGCCGCCGAGCGGGATGTAGAGGTAGTCGCGGAACCACGAGGACAGGCTGATGTGCCAGCGACGCCAGAACTCGGTGATCGACTGGCTGACGTAGGGGTGGCGGAAGTTGGTCGGCAGGGTGAGGCCCATCATGCGGGCGAGCCCGATCGCCATCAGCGAGTAGCCGGCGAAGTCCAGATAGATCTGCAGCATGTAGCAGGCGGCGCCGAACCAGGCGGTGCGCGCGTCGAGCGACTGCGCGGGCAGGGCGAAGATGGCGTCGGCGGGCCGCGCCAGGGTGTCGGCGAGCAGGGTCTTCTGCGCGAGGCCGATGATCAGCAGGCGGATGCCGGCGCTGACGTCGGCCGCGGTCACGCGCCGGTGCGCGATCTCGCCGGCGATGGTCGCGTATCGCACGATCGGGCCGGCGACGAGCTGGGGGAACATCGACAGGTAGACGGCGAGCTGCAGCGGCGTCGCCGGCCGCGGCACGGTGCGTCGATGGATGTCCATCACGTAGGAGATCGCATGGAAGGTGAAGAAGGAGATGCCGAGCGGCAGCGCAGGTGCTGCGATCGGCACCCCGAACTGCGAGGCGAGAAAGGAGGCGTACTTGAAGATCGCGAGCAGCAGCAGCTGGGCGCCGATGGTGGCGGCGAGGACGGCGCGATGCCCCTGGCCGCGGCTGCGGGCGGCGTGGATCGCCTGGCCGCCGCACCAGGCGATGGCGCCGACCAGGCAGAGCAGCCACAGCGAGCGCGCCTCACCCCAGGCGTAGAAGACCAGGCTGCCGACGAGCAGGACGGCGTTGCGGCAGTGCCACGTCGCGTAGCAGGCGAAGAACAGGGGCAGGAAGTAGAACAGGAAGACGATCGAGCTGAACAGCATCGGCCCGGATCAGACGCGGCGCGCGCGGCGCGGTCAACCGCCGGCCGCGGATGAAATCATCGCCATGAAACCTCACGGCGCCGCCGCGGCTATGTCTGCCGCGGGATGCAGGCCGTAGGATGCGGCGGCTGGACTTCGAGGGTCATGGTGATGCGGCTGGCTGGTCTGATGCTTGGGGTGGCGCTGGTCGCGTCGGGGCGCGCGGCGGCGGCGCCAGCTACGCACGACGTGCTGCGCGACACGCTCTCCAACGGGCTGCGGGTGGTGATCGTGCGCGACCGGCTGGCGCCGGTGGTCACGTCGGAGGTCAGCTACCTGGTCGGCTCGAACCAGGCGCCGGACGGGTTCCCCGGCACCGCGCACGCGCTCGAGCATATGATGTTCCGCGGCAGCGAGGGGCTGGACAAGAACCAGCTGGCGGAGGTCGGCGCGCGGCTCGGCGGCGGCTACAACGCCGAGACCACCGAGACGGTGACGCAGTACTACTACACCGCGCCGTCCGAGGATCTGTCGGTGATGCTGCGCATCGAGGCGCTGCGCATGCGCGCCCTCAGCCTGCACGCGCAGGACTGGGAGAAGGAGCGCGGGGCGATCGAGCAGGAGGTGTCGCGCGACCTGTCGAGCCCGTTCTACCTCTATATCTCGCAGGTGCAGGCGGCGATGTTCGCCGGCACGCCGTACGCGCACGACGCGCTGGGCACCCGGCCATCGTTCGACAAGACCGAGATCTCGCTGCTGCGCGGCTTCTACGACCGCTGGTACGCGCCCAACAACGCGATCCTGGTGATCGCCGGCGACGTCGACCCGCAGGCGGCGCTGGCGCAGGTGCGGACGGCATTCGAGGCGATCCCGCGCAAGCAGCTGCCGGCAAAGCCGGATTTCGCGCTCGGCGCGGTCGCGTCGAAGACGCTGGCGCTGGGCACCGACTACCCGGTGGGCTTCGCGACGCTGGCCTACCGCATGCCCGGGCTGCAGGCGCGCGACTTCGCCGCCGCCGACGTGCTGTCGGACGTGCTGACCGACCAGCGCAGCCCGCTCTACGGGCTGGTGACGCAGGGCCGGGCGCTGGTGTCGGAGTTCGCCTTCCTGCCGAAGGCGGATGTCGGGTTCGGGGTGGCGGTGGCGGCGTTCCCCAAGGGGGGCGACGCGAAGCCGCTGCTCGACCAGATGCGCGGCATCATGGCGCAGGCGGCGCATGACGGGGTGCCGGCGGAGCTGGTGGAGGCGGCCAAGCGCAAGGAGCGCGCGCAGCTCGCGTTCGCCAACAACAGCATCACCGGGCTCGCCAACAGCTGGGCGCGGGCGCTGGCGTTCCAGAACCTGTCCTCGCCTGACGCGATCGACGCCGCCTACGCGGCGGTCACGGTGGCGGATGTGAACCGGGTGGCGCGGCTGTGCCTGGATCCGGACCACGCGATCACCGCGGTGCTGACGCCGCGCGAGGCCGGGCACGCGGTGGCGGGGAGCGGCTTCGGCGGCGCGGAGTCCTTCGCCGCCCCACCGGACAAGCCGGTGACGCTGCCGGACTGGGCGCGGGACGCGCTGCACGAGGCGCGCATCCCGGACGCGGGTCCGACGCCGGTGGTGAGCATGCTCCCCAACGGCATCAGGCTGATCGTGCGGCCGGTGCGGGTCAGCCGCACGGTCTCGGTGTTCGGCCAGGTGCGCAGCGATCCGGACCTGCAGGAGCCGCACGGCAAGGAAGGGGTGTCGCAGGTGGCCGGCGACCTGTTCAGCTACGGCACGACGCATCTGGATCGGCTGGCGTTGCGCAAGGCGGCCGACGACATCGCCGCCAACCTGGATGTCGGCACACGGTTCTCGCTGCAGGTGCTGACGCCGCAGTTCGAGCGCGGCGTGGCGCTGCTCGCCGACAACGAGCTGCACCCGGCCTTCCCGGAGGCGGCGTTCCCGGTGGTGCGGCAGGAGACGGCGCAGGGGCTGGCCGGGCTGCTGCAGTCTCCGGGCTACCTGTTCCAGAAGGCGGTGAACAAGGCGATCCTGCCCGACGGCGATCCGAAGCTGCGGCAGGCGACGCCCGACAGCGTCGAGGCGCTGACGCTGGCGGACGTGCGAAGCTACTACGACAGCAGTTTCCGGCCCGACCTGACGACGATCGTGGTGATCGGCGACGTGACGCCGGAGCATGCGCGCGACGTGATCACCCGGGCGTTCGGCGGCTGGAAGGTGGAGGGTGCTGCGCCGCGCGTCGATCTGCCGCCGGTGCCGGCCAGCGCCTCGTCGCGCGCCTACGTGCCGGACGGCAGCGTGCTGCAGGACAGCGTGGAGCTGGCGGAGACGTTGCCGACCAACGTATCGAACCCGGACCATTTCGTGCTCGACGTCGGCAACGAGATCTTGGGCGGTGGGTTCTCGTCGCGGCTGTATCGCGACCTGCGGGTGCGCTCGGGCTATGTCTATACGGTCAGCAGCCGCTTCGAGTGGTCGCGCACGCGCGGCGCGTACGCGATCAGCTACGGCTCGGACGCCGGCAACATCGACAAGGCGAAGGCGCTGGCGCTGCAGGACGTGAGCGACATGCAGGACCACCCGGTGAGCGACAACGAGCTGGCGCTGGCCAAGGCGTCGCTGCTGCGCAGCCTGCCGCAGCAGCGCGCCAGCACCGACGAGGTGGCGATGGAGGATCTCTACCTGGTGGATCACGGGCTGCCGCTGGAGCAGCCGCAGATCGCAGCGCGCGCCTACTACGCGGCGACGGCGCAGTCGCTGCAAGCGGCGTTCCGCAAGTGGGTGCGGCCGCACGATCTGGCGGAGGTCGTCAAGGGACCGCCGGTGGCGGCGACGAAGGTAACGGCGGCGCGATAACGCGGGATCGCCGATGTCGCGGCTGGTCTTAAAGTTAAAGCTCTATGAGAAGCTGCTGAAGAAGGATTTGCCCAGACGTGAAGTCAGCGCCTCAACTCAGAAGTCCGTTCGGTCTGGTTCACTTCCGGAGAGTGGACATCGTCAGCGGCGACTACGGGGAATCGGCTTGGATGGGAAGCGGGCGGCGGGGGCTACCGGTCCAATGCTACACAAAAGCAGGCGAACGGCGCGGATTACAGTCTCGCAATTGATCGTTGAGTAAGCATACTGGTGGCATTCGCCATCGGAGGGCGAGAAACATGGCAACAGCGGCATATCAAGGAATTGTGTTCCCAGATCGGGCCGAAAGCATCCGGGATTTTCCAAGCTACCGCGTGTTTCTTGATCACTGGAACGAGCTCAGCAAAGCCCTTGGAGAGCGGTTCGAAGGTGTAGCATTACGTGGCGAATCCCGCGTCTTAGCTGTTCACGGCGAACAAGGAAGAGGAAAAACGCTTTTCGCCCAACAGTTGGCGAAGGATTTCGAAACAACAAGAGCCAATCTCCAGTCCTCAACAGCTCCCTTTCGTTTTGAAGAAAGTAATCTTTGGCATCGCATGGCAGGTGGTTTGGAGAGGCAATTCGCTCTCGTTTCAAAGGCCACGACCAGCGCGGACTGCATCCATATTGAAGATGACGATAACTGGTTGAAGGGCCTGCTCCCGAGGCTGGAAGGCAACAAGGTCCGCAGTTTTATAGTAATAGCGGATAACGCCGAGAGATCGTATTTTCGGCGCGGCTTGGTTGAACTTGGTCTGTCTGAATACCTTGCTGTGCAAAACCAACCCGAGTTTCTCACGATGGTAGCACAGAAGTTAGTGCATCTCTGTCGTACTAAGATGTCACGATGCCTCTTCGTGACGTTGTCCAACGACCAGTCGTTTTTGACGGGGCTTCAAAATGCTGTTGAAGCGCAGCATGAAGGTCTGTTTGAGGTGCTTCCGCTACCTGCTCCAGGTGCTCGAGATAAGGAAACGATTGTCCGCATCAACACCAACAGATTGAATCGGATTTCATACTGGTATTGCTTGGACAAGGCTGGACCAGATGAAAAGAAAGCTGTTTTCTCGGCTTTAAGTGGCGCGGATAGCTTTCCTGCCTCTTTCAGAGCTGTGAACAATGCTATCCGTCAAGCAAGTCCGTCTCGAACTGGCAGACCAGCTAAAAAGAACCTTATTTCTCTAATAGCTTTATGCAACACAGAGGCGATTTCATGGGATGATAGTCTCCTTGGTGAGGTGGACTCCGTAGAAGTTGATACACCGTGGTTTAGAGCCGTGAAGTATCGCCTGAATTGGACAAACTTAGCGATAACTGAAGAGCGAGAGCGAGGCCTTCTTGAATCAGAGTGGCACCTCAGAACAGTGTATCTGGCAAATCCATTTGTCCGCTCTCTGCTTAGCACCGATGTCGCCACGCACTCAGCGCAACTCAAGCGTTTGCTAGACAGCCTCAAGCCAGTTTATGGGCCAGGAACTCTTACGACAACACGCGACACGGTCAAAGCCGAAGCCACTAGCCTAGTCGCAGGATGGTTGGATGACCCCAGTATTGACGTCGCCGATTTTTGGGCGCGCGGTCAAGCGCGTTCCATACTCTACGAGTCTCGGCTCTCCGCCTTGATCCCGGAATACAATCGATCCGCGCCAGGTTTTTTGGCTTATCGACCAGACGCGATAATCACGCCTTTCCATCCGTGCTCCATCCTAAACTCTATTAGCGATGACCAGACCACAATTAACGCCGCCATAAGACGCGACGCACACGTTTTCGAGTTTGCGGCCTTCACTGAGCCAAATCCAGCCGCGATCACAACTTATCTTAAAGGTAAATTGGCAAACTACGTGAAAATTACGCAAGAGCAATAGGGTAGTCCCCATCCTCGCCTCTCCACCGTGTAAGTGCGTTCTAGCATTTTGTGCTCCAGAGTAACCCGGCAGCTTACGGCGAGACGCGTTGGGGAAATCCTCTAGCGCGCTGGATTGCCGTAATTAGATTGATTTGGAATACCTAGCTACGATTCCCTGAGGTTTAGGTTCGCGGCGCAACCTTAGTTTGCTGCTTAAAGAGCCCTATCAGTCTTTCAGACACAGTCGGCCGCGGCCGGACGTTCGGCCTAGACGATCGAGGTGCCGACGGTGCCGATACCACTAATCTCGCCTTCCAGTTGGTCGCCGCGCGTGACCGGGCCGACGCCGGAGGGGGTGCCGGTGAAGATCAGGTCGCCCGGGGCCAGGCGAACTAGGCGGGAGAGGGCAGCGATGCTCTCGGCGACCGACCAGATCATCTGCGACAGGTCGCCCTGCTGGCGCAATTCTCCGTTAACCCGCAGGGTGATCGCGCCGCGGTGTGGGGGCGGCAGCCGCTCGGCTGGGACCAGCAGGCCGATCGGGGCGGAGTGGTCGAAGCCCTTGGCCATGTCCCAGGGACGTCCCGCCTTTTTTGCCTCGGCCTGCAGGTCGCGGCGGGTCATGTCCAGGCCGGTGGCGTAGCCCCAGACGTGGTCGAGCGCCGTGTCGGCGGCGATGTCGGCGCGGCCGGAGCGCAGGGCCACGACCAGCTCGATCTCGTGGTGCAACGCCTCGGTCGCGGGCGGGTAGGGCAGGTCGGCGTCGCCGGTGAGGACGGCGTCCGCCGGCTTGCAGAAGAAAAACGGCGCCTCGCGCTCCGGATCGGCGCCCATCTCCTTCGCGTGCTCGGCGTAGTTGCGGCCGATGCAGTAGATCCGGCGCACCGGGAAGGCGTCTCCGGCGGCGGTCGGGATGAGGACGGGGGCGGCGGGCGGGATCACAGTCTGGGTCATCGAGACCGGATAGCAGAGCGCGCGCCGCGCGTCGCGGGGTCTTGGCCTGGTGGCACCTGCGCCGTCGCGCTTGCGCTCCGGGCGGGAGTTGGCCATATCCCGCCCGCCGGGCAGGTGGCGTGCCATCCGACCGGTAATTCGCACGCGGGGCGTTCCTGGTGTCCAGAGATGGACGGGGGCTCCGCGGAGGCACAACCAGGATCAAGGAGGGACACGCCGATGGCGATGCCCGATTTCACCATGCGTCAGCTTCTGGAAGCCGGCGTGCATTTCGGCCACCATACCCGTCGCTGGAACCCGCGCATGTCGCCGTTCCTGTTCGGGATACGCAACCAGGTCCACATCATCGACCTGCAGCAGACCGTGCCGATGCTCGACCGGGCGCTGCGCGCGGTGCGCGACACGGTGGCCGGCGGCGGACGGGTGCTGTTCGTCGGCACCAAGCGGGCGGCGGCGGAGCACGTCGCGGACTCCGCGAAGCGCTGCGGGCAGTACTACGTCAACCATCGCTGGCTCGGCGGCATGCTGACCAACTGGAAGACCATCACCGGCTCGATCAAGCGGCTGCGCCAGATCGAGGACATGCTGAGCGGCGACACGCACGGGCTGACCAAGAAGGAGATCCTCGAGATCACCCGCGACCAGGAGAAGCTGGAGCGCTCGCTGGGCGGCATCAAGGAGATGGGCGGCCTGCCGGACATCCTGTTCATCATCGACACCAACAAGGAGAAGCTGGCGGTCGAGGAGGCCACCAAGCTCGGCATCCCGGTGATCGCGGTGCTGGACAGCAACTCCGATCCGGTCGGCGTCACCTATCCGATCCCGGGCAACGACGACGCGATCCGCGCGATCACGCTGTACTGCGACCTGATCTCCTCGGCGGTGCTGGACGGCATCAGCGCCGAGCTGGGTGCCTCGGGCCAGGATTACGGCGCGGCCGAGGATCTGCCGGTGGAGATGGTGCCCGAGGTCTCGGCGTCCGAGCTGCAGGGCGTGATCGACGCCGCGCCGATGACCGAGGTGCCGGTCGAGGGCGAGCTGGCGGCCGCGCCCGCGGCGTGACGTCCCGGCCCGCCGTTCCGGCGGGTGCCACCACAGGATGAAGGCGGATGCACGTCCTGGCCGGTCCGGCCGGGACGTGCTCCCTGTTTCAGGAGACAAGCTGATGGCCGAAGTGACGGCTGCCCTGGTCAAGGCGCTTCGCGAGAAGACCGGCGCGGGGATGATGGACTGCAAGAAGGCGCTGACCGAGAGCGGCGGCGACATCGAGGCGGCGGTCGACTGGCTGCGCAAGAAGGGCCTCGCCGCGGCGGCGAAGAAGTCCGGGCGGGTGACCGCCGAGGGGTTGGTCGGCGTCGCCTCGGCGCCGCAGGCGGCGGCCATGGTCGAGATCAACGCCGAGACCGATTTCGTCGCCCGCAACGAGGGCTTCCAGGCGTTCGTGGAGGGTGTGGCGAAGGCAGCACTCACCGTCGGCGAGGACCTGGAGGCGATCCGTGCGGCGGTGCTGCCCGGCGCGGGCCATACCGTGGCCGAGGAGATGACCAGGCTGATCGCCACCATCGGCGAGAACATGTCGCTGCGCCGGGCGCGGGTGCTGCGGGTGAAGTCGGGCGTGGTGGCGAGCTACGTGCACGCGGCGCTGCGGCCGGGCCTGGGCAAGATCGGCGTGCTGGCGGCGATCGAGGCGCCGAGCGAGAGCGACGCGCTGGAGCTGCTGGGCCGCCAGGTCGGCATGCACGTGGCGGCGACGCGCCCGACCGCGCTCGACATCGGCGGCGTCGATCCGCAGGCGCTGGAGCGCGAGCGGGCGGTGCTGGTCGAGCAGGCGCGGGCGTCGGGCAAGCCGGACGCGATCATCGAGAAGATGGTCGATGGCCGGGTGCGCAAGTACTACGAGGAGGTGGTGCTGCTGGAGCAGGTCTGGGTGCATGACGGCGAGAGCCGGGTGAAGGCGGTGGTGCAGAAGGCGGGCGGCACGCTGACCGGCTTCGACCGCTTCCAGCTCGGCGAAGGCATCGAGAAGGACGAAGGCGACTTCGCCGGCGAAGTCGCCGCCGCCGCCGGCCTGTAACGGGGCCTGGGGCCGCCGGCCCCAGCGGGTCCAGGGCAGCGCCCTGGCCTGAAGCATGGAGTGGGAAGCCCCCGCCCTGGTGCTGTCCGCAGCGCCCTACGGCGAGAGTGCCATGGTGGTGCACGTGCTCACCGAGGCGCACGGCCCCTACCGCGGATTGGTCCGAGGCGGGGCGTCGCGCGCCCAGGCGGCGCTGTGGCAGCCCGGCAACCTGATCTCGGCGCGCTGGTTCGCGCGGCTCTCCGAGCAGCTGGGAACCCTGACCGCCGAGCTGGTGCATCCGTCGGCGGCGCGGGTGCTGGACCACAAGCTTCCCCTGGCGCTGCTGTCGGCGGCCTGCGCGGTGGCGGACGACGTGCTGCCGGAGCGGGAGCCGCATCCGCGCAGCTTCGAGGGGCTGCTGCGGCTGCTGACCCTGCTCAGCCTCGATCCGGTGGAGGGCGCGCGGCTGGGACCGGCGGCGCTGCTGCGCTGGGAGGTGGTGCTGCTGTCGGACCTGGGGTACGGGCTCGACCTGTCGTGCTGTGCGGTGACCGGAGGCAGCGACGGGCTGGCCTACGTCTCGCCGCGCAGCGGCCGCGCGGTCAGCGAGGCCGGCGTCGGAGAGTGGCGCGACCGGCTGCTGCCGTTGCCGAGGCTGCTGCTGGCGGAGGAGGATGCCGGCTCGGTCGCCGACTGGTGCGACGGCCTGCGCCTGACCGGGCACTTCCTGGCGCGGGACGCGTTCGGGCAGAGGCACCGGCCGCTGCCGGCGGCAAGGCTCAGGCTGCTGGAGATGATGGAGGGGATGCTGCGGCCATGAAACGCTTCCTCAACGACCGCGACGCGATGGTGGGGGAGTCGCTCGACGGGCTGCTGATGTCGCCCGCCGGGCAGGCGCTGTGCCGGATCGACGATCCCGACCTCAAGGTGGTGCTGCGCGCGGACTGGGACCGCGCCCGGGTGGCGCTGGTCTCGGGGGGCGGGTCGGGACATGAGCCGGCGCATGCCGGCTTCGTCGGCGAGGGGATGCTGACGGCGGCGGTGTGCGGCGAGGTGTTCGCCTCGCCGGGCGTGGACGCGGTGCTGTCGGCGATCGTGGCGGTGACGGGGGCGCCGGGCTGCCTGCTGATCGTGAAGAACTATACCGGCGACCGGCTGAATTTCGGCCTCGCCGCCGAGCGGGCGCGGGCGATGGGGCTCGATGTCGAGATGGTGGTGGTCGGCGACGACGTGGCACTGCCGGAGGCGGTGCAGGCGCGCGGCATCGCCGGGGTGCTGTTCGTGCACAAGCTGGCGGGCGCGGCGGCGGCGGCGGGCCGGACGCTGGGCAAGGTGGCGGCGGCGGCGCGGGATGCGGCGGTGCACGTACGCTCGATCGGGCTGTCGCTGTCGGGGTGCAGCGGCTATGGCGGCGAGGGTCGCGCGCCGCTGGGCGAGGCGGAGGCGGAGCTGGGCCTGGGCATACATGGCGAGCCGGGAGCGGCGATCGTGCCGATGGGCACCGCGCGAACGCTGGTCGGGCTCGTGGTGGAGCGGCTGCTCGAGCGGGGACATCGAGCCGACGCGCGCTACGCGGCGCTGCTGAACAACCTGGGTGCGACGCCGCCGCTGGAGATGGCGCTGCTGCTGCAGGCACTGGCGGAGAGCGAGCTCGGGCCGCAGCTGGCGCTGATCTCGGGGCCGGGGCGGTTCATGACGTCGCTGGACATGAACGGCTTCTCGCTGTCGCTGCTGGAGCTCGATGCGGCGCGGGAGGCAGGGCTGCTCGCGACGCCGGCGCCGACGGCCTGGCAGCAGGCGCGCGCGTTCGCGCGGCCGAGGCTGGTGCCGACGCCTTCGATCGGCGGCGCGGCGATGCCGGCGGCCTCGGCGGATGCCGGGGTGCGGGCGATGGTCGAGGCCGGGGCGGCGCTGTTCGGCAGCATCGAGGCCGAGATCAACGCGCTCGATGCCGCGGTGGGCGACGGAGATACCGGCACCACCTTCGCCCAGGCGGCGTCCGCGCTGACGCGGCAGCTCGATGCGCTGCCATACGCGCAGGGGGAGCTGCTGCTCGGAAGCATCGGCAATCTGCTGCTGCGGCAGTCCGGCGGCTCCAGCGGGGTGCTGCTGGCGACGCTGTTCACCGCCGCCGGCACCGCCTATGCCGGCGGGGTCGGCTGGATCGCGGCATTCGCGGCCGGGCTGGAGCGGATGAAGGCCTACGGGGGTGCGGGGCGGGGCGACCGCACGCTGATCGACGCGCTGGAACCCGCACTCGGGGCGCTGGCGGCCGGCGGCGGCCTGGCGGAGGCGGCACGGGCGGCGCGAGCGGGGGCGGAGGCGACGCGGGCGATGGCGGCGCGCGCCGGGCGATCGGCCTACGTGCCGGAGGCCAGGCTGATCGGGGTGGCCGACCCGGGTGCGGAGGCGGTGGCGCGGCTGTTCGAGAGGCTGGCTTCGGTCAGGTGAGGCCGGCGTCGTCGCGGGCGCGTTGCGACAGGGCGGCGAAGTCGAGCCCGCCCTCGCCGTGGGCCAGCATCGCCAGGAAGCGGTCGCGCAGCAGCGAGGCCATCGGCAGCGGCACCGACAACGCCTCGGCGGCGGCGAGCAGCAGGCGGGTGTCCTTGGCGGCTAGCGGCACCGCGGCACCCGGCGGCTCGAAGCGCTGCTCGACGATCAGCTTGCCGTAGTTCCTGTGCACCGGGGCGTCGAAGAAGCTGTTGGTGAGGATCTCGAACAGGGCGGCGGGCGGGATGCCACCCTTGTCGTTGAGGGCGAACATCTCCGACATCTGCTCGATGGTCGAGAAGATCATGAAGTTGAGCGAGAGCTTGACTAGGTTGGAGCGGGCCGGATCGTCGCCGACGTCGAAGATGCGCTTCCCCATCTGGCCGAGCGGCTGGGCGATGCGCTCGCGCGCCGCGGCACTGCCGGCCTGGACGATGAACAGCTCTCCGGCGCGGGCGGCGGGCGGGCGGCCGAGCACGGTCGCGGCGGCGTAGAGCTGGCCGCGCTCGCGGTGGGCCTGGTCGAAGCGGGTGGACAGGCTGGGCGAGATGGTGCTGCAGGAGACGTGCACGGCGCCGTCGCCGAGGCCTTCGGCGAGACCGCCGGTACCGAGCACCAGCTGCTCCGCGGCGGCGTCGTGGGCGAGCATGGTGAAGACGATGTCCGCCCCCCGTGCGGCGTCCGCCGGGGCCGCGGCGAGGCGGGCGCCGGCGGCGACCAGCGCGTCGGCGCGGGCGGCGGTGCGGTTGAAGACGTGCAGCGCGTGCCCGGCCTCGAGCAGGCGCGTGGCCATGGGCTCGCCCATGGGACCGAGACCGATGAAGCCGATCTGCATGGCGTGGAGTTCCTGGTTCATGCGCCGGCGGGCAGCGCGGGATGGTGATGCCGCGGCTCACGCACGGCGAACGCGTAGATCAGGGCGGACAGCACGGCAATAGCGGCGGCGAGCAGCAGTGCCGGGGTGAAGGAACCGGTGAGCTGGACCATGCCGCCGGTGACGGCGGGGGCGAGCGCGCCGCCGATCGAGCCGCCGACGTTCTGGATCGCCTCCAGGGTGGCGACCTTGTCGGGTGAGGTCGCGACCGCGGCCATCGCCCAGCCGCAGGACGAGGCGAGGGTGGCGCAGAACAGGGCGACGCTGACCAGCAGGATGGCCAAGGTCGCACCCTGCACCAGGGCGGCGCCGGCGGTGCAGAGGGCGGCGACCAGCATGGCGACGATCAGCGGCAGCTTGCAGGCGGTCAGGGGCGGGACGCCGGCGCGGCCGAGCCAGCGCGAGAACAGGCCGCCGAGCAGGGCGCCGAGGAAGCCGCAGGCCTGCGGGATCGTGGTCCAGATGCCGGCCTGCCGCACGCTCAGGTGGCGCTCGCGCTCCAGGTAGTCGGGCAGCCAGGTGCCGTAGAGCCAGGTCAGGTAGATCACGCCGAGGAAGCCGAACGCCATGCCCCAGCTGGTGGGCTGGCGGAACAGCGTCGTCCAGCCGCCCGGATGCTGCTCGGCCTCGTCGTCGGCCTGGTGGATGGCGGCGCGTTCCGCCTCGGAGATGCCGTACTGCTCCGGATCGCGGTACAGCATCTGCCAGAGCACGGCGATGACGAAGCCGGCGGCGCCGATCAGGAAGAACATCGGCCGCCAGCCGTAGGAGAGCAGCAGGGCGGTGAGGATGGACGGCGCGATCGCGGGTCCGAGTGCCGAGGAGGCGTTGAACAGGCCGATCGGCCAGGCGCGGTCGGGGCGCGGGAACCAGTTGCTGCAGACCTTGGTGCCGGCGAGGTACATCGGCGACTCACCGATGCCGAGGGCGGCGCGGGCGGCGACGAACTGGATCAGGCTGCCGGAGAAGGCGGCGGCGGCTTGCGCCAGCGACCAGAGGATCAGGCTCAGGCCGAGCACGCGGCGCGGTCCGTAGCGGTCGATCAGGATGCCGACCGGGAGCTGGGCGATGCCGTAGGCGGCGGCGAAGACGGAGAGCAGCAGGCCCATCTGGGCGTCGCTCAGGCCCAGGTCGTGGCGGATGGCGGCGTTGCCGATGGAGAGGGCGGAGCGGTCCAGGTAGTTCACCGTGCCGGCGATCATCAGCAGCGCCAGGGCGATGAGGCGCATCCTTCGGGCGCTTGCGGATGCCTTCATTGGGCGGTCCTTCGAGCTCTGGGGAGGAAGTGCAAGGGCTCCGCCCTTGACCCGCTGGGGCCTGAGGCCCCAGACCCCGGTCGTCAGGAGGCGCAGTGGATGGCGGATCATGTGGAGGATACGCGGCTCGCGGACGCGCTGAGCGAGCGGTATCTGGCTTATGCGATGTCGACGATCATGTCACGGTCGCTGCCGGACGTGCGCGACGGGCTGAAGCCGGTGCATCGCCGGCTGATCTACGCCATGCAGCAGCTTCGGCTGGACCCGACCGCGGGCTTCAAGAAGTGCGCGCGCGTCGTTGGCGACGTGATCGGCAAGTACCACCCGCACGGCGACGCCTCGGTCTACGAGGCGCTGGTGCGGCTGGCGCAGGATTTCGCGGTGCGCTACCCGCTGGTCGAGGGGCAGGGCAATTTCGGCTCCATCGACGGCGATAACGCCGCCGCCATGCGCTATACCGAGGCGCGGCTGACCGAGGTGGCGCGGGCGCTGCTGGAGGGCATCGACGAGGACGCCGTCGATTTCCGGCCGACCTACGACGGCGAGGAGCGCGAGCCGGTGGTGCTGCCCTCGGCGTTCCCCAACCTGCTGGCCAACGGTGCGGCCGGCATCGCCGTGGGGATGGCGACCAGCATCCCGCCGCACAACGCCGGCGAGGTCTGTGCGGCGGCACTGCTGCTGGTGCGCGATCCGCAGGCCAGCCTCGATGCGCTGCTGGCGGCGATGCCGGGGCCGGACTTCCCGACCGGCGGGCTGATCGTGGAGGACCGCCAGGCGATCCGGCAGGCCTACGAGACCGGGCGCGGCGGCTTTCGCATCCGGGCGCGCTGGGCAGTCGAGCAGGGACGCTTCGGCACCTGGCAGGTGGTGGTCAGCGAGATCCCGTACCAGGTGCAGAAGTCGCGGCTGATCGAGCAGATCGCCGACCTGATGGAGCAGAAGAAGCTGCCGCTGCTCGGCGACGTGCGCGACGAGAGCACCACCGAGGTGCGGCTGGTGCTGGAGCCGAAGACCAAGGGGGTGGAGCCGGAAGTGCTGATGGAGACGCTGTTCCGCGCCACCGCGCTGGAGAGCCGCTTCGGGTTGAACATGAACGTGCTGGGTGCGGACCGGGTGCCGCGGGTGATGGGGCTGCGCGAGGTGCTGCGCGCCTGGCTCGACCACCGCCACGAGGTGCTGCTGCGCCGCTCGCGCTATCGCCTCGCGGCGCTGGAGCGGCGGCTGGAGGTGCTGGAAGGGTTCCTCGCGGTCTATCTCAACCTCGACGAGGTGATCCGCATCATCCGCGAGGCGGACGAGCCTCGGCCGGGGCTGATGGCGGCGTTCTCGATCAGCGAGACGCAGGCGGACGCGGTGCTGAACATGCGGCTGCGCTCTCTGCGCCGGCTCGAGGAGATGGAGATCCGACGCGAGCACGAGGCGCTGAGCCGGGAGCGGGCGGAGCTGACGGCGCTGCTCGGCAGCGAGACGCTGCGCTGGAAGCGGATCGCCTCGGAGCTGGAGGCCATGCGACGCAAGTTCGGCGGCGGCAAGCCCGCGACCGACAAGCTCGGGGCGCGGCGCAGCACCTTGGCGGAGCCGCCCCGGCCGGTCGACGTCTCGCAGATCACGGCGGTCGAGCGCGAGCCGATCACCGTGATCCTGTCGGAGAAGGGCTGGATACGCGCGGCACGGGGGCACGGCGTCGACCTGGCGACGCAGAAGTTCAAGGAGGGCGACGCGCTGCGGCGCACGCTGGAGTGCTGGACCACGGACCGGCTCTGCGGGTTCGCGAGCGGCGGCCGCGCCTTCACCCTGCGCGCGAGCGAACTGTCGCGCGGCAGGGGCGACGGGCAGCCGATCCGGCTGATGGTGGAGCTGTCCAACGAGGAGGAGCTGATCGCCCTGTTCGTGGCGCGCGAGGGCGAGCGCTGGCTGGTGGCGTCGGCGGCCGGACGCGGGCTGGTGGTGCGCGCCGAGGAGCTGCTGGCGGAGAAGCGCACCGGCCGCCAGGTGCTCAACCTGAAGCCGGGAGAGCGTGCCCTGCTCTGCGTGCCGGCGCAGGGCGACCAGGTGGCGGTGCTCGGCACGGACCGGCGCCTGCTGGTGTTCGCGCTCGACCAGGTGCCGGAGCTGAGCCGGGGCAGCGGGGTGGCGCTGCAGAAGTTCAAGGAGGGCGGGCTGCGCGAGGTCCGGGTGTTCGACCACAAGACGGGGCTGCCGTGGCAGGACGGGGTGCGGCCGCGCAGTCTCGCCGAGCTGGGACAGTGGGTGGGCCGTCGCGGCGATGGCGGGCGGGCGGCACCCGCCTGGATGCTGCGCAAGAGCTGATCCTGCGCGCGTCGCTTGCTGATGCGGCAGGGCTCAGTCGGGGAGCGGATCGAGGGTGCGCCAGGCGCCGGCGGACAGGATCTCGGTGGGCCGGAAGCGCGCCTTGTAGGCCATCTTGCGGCTGTCGGCGACCCAGTAGCCCAGGTAGACGTAGGGCAGGCCGAGCGTCCGGGCGCGCTCGATCAGCCAGGTGATGGCGAAGCTGCCCAGCGAGCGGGCGGAACATTCCGGGGTGAAGAAGCTGTAGACCGCCGACAGGCCGTCGCCGAGCCGGTCGGTCAGGCAGACGCCGATCAGGCTGTCGTCGGGATCGCGGAACTCGAACAGGAAGGTCTCGATCGGGGTGTCCTCGATCATCGCGCGGTAGTCGTAGAAGCTCATGCCGGCCATGTCGCCGTCGCCGTGGCGGGCCTGCTGGTAGCGCTGGAACAGGGAGTACTGCTCGGTGGTGGCGCGGGCGGGGACCTCGAAGCCCTCGACCGCGGCGTTGCGGCGGATGATCCGCTTCAGCGTGCGGCCGGGCTCGAAGCGCTGCACCGGTATGCGTATCGGCACGCAGGCGTTGCAGGACGGGCAGACCGGCGCGTAGGCGATGTTGTGGCTGCGACGGAAGCCGGCGCGGGACAGGCGGTCGTGCAGCGACTCCGCATCGGGTCCGGAGATCTCGGTGACGACCTTGCGCTCGGTGCGTCCGGCGACGTAGGGGCAGGGCAGCGGGGCGGTCGTGTAGAAGAATTGCGGCCGACGGGGCGGGGTGTAGGTCATGCGCCGAGCTGCGCCTGCATCATGGGGTGAGACTCACGGTTGCGCTGACGGATCCCGGTCTGCGGGGGATCGTCATGGTAGCGCCTGATGCCCAGTACTGCATCAAATTCCATGCGTTCTCCGACAGCCAGTTGCCGGACTGGCCCGGCGTGAGGATGAAGCGGCTGGCCTCGGGATCGGCGAGATCGTAGACGCCGCGATAGGCCGCACCATGGTCAGCCCTGAAATCGCCGAGCGTGGAACTTCCGGCGCGGAGCAGGGTGGTCTCGTCGCCGGAGATCGGCACGCTGCCCCGGGCGAGGCGGCCGAGCAGCGGCACTGCGCGCAGGAATGCGTTGTCGAACACGGCGCGATGCGCTGCCGACCAGCGCCAGCTGGCCGGATCGTTGCCCTGGGTCGCGGCGATGCGTGCCGTGGCCTCGTCGAGGGCGCGAAGCAGCGCCGGCGTGCAGTCGCCGCCGCACCAGGCGGCTCCGGGGCTCGAGAGCAGGAAGGCGACGAAGTCCGGCCAGGGTGCTGCGATGGATTCCGCGATGCCGTCGCGCTGCAGCATGTCGGCGGCGAAGCGCTGCATCCAGGCATTGAAGATCAGCGGTTGCGGTGCCGCGGCACTCATCGAGCCGTCCCAGCCATGCAGCAGGGCGAGCGCGCGCGCCGGGAACTCGTCCGGCGGCCGGGCGGCGAGGCGCGACAGCAGCCCGGGCAGGATCGCCGCGGCGAAGGCGCTGGCGGTGTCGGACTGCATGCCCGCGAAGCCGGCGACGCCGTGCCGCGGACGGCTCGCGAGCAGGGCGCGGATGCGACGCGCGCGCCAGTCGTCGGGCCAGTCGCGGCCCATGAACACCGGGAAGTCGACCGGCGAGGTGCGCTCGTTGCCGTTGAGCAGGTGGCCGCTGGCCGGTGCGACCACGTGCGGCAGGCTGTCGCCGGACGCGCTCGCGATCCAGTCGTGCACGCCGTCCGCGCCGTCCTGCGGGAAGCTGCCATCGCCCTGCCTGCGGATCGGCACGACCCCGGTGGTGAACTGGGCGATGCGGCTGCGGTCGGCGACCAGGAGGTTCTGCACCGGCGCGGTGCTGCTGGCGGCGACCGCGCCGGCCTGCTCGACCGAGAGCGCGTCGTCGAGCGCGAACAGGCTGCTGGCGGCGTCCCGGTGCGTCGGCGTGACCGGTGCCAGGGCCTCCATGGAGACGGCGAGCAACAGGCCCCGTCCGTGCCGGTCGTTCATGTCGGGCAGGATGTCGCTGATCAGCGGACCGTGCCGCGTCTCGCGTATGGTGATCACGCTCGCCGGCCCGCCGCGCACGCGTATCGTCTCGCGCCGGGTGACGAACGGGCGGGGACCATCCGGGGTGAGGTAGGTCCCAGCCGGTCCGGGATGCTCGACGAACAGGTCCTGGGTATCGGCCTCGCTGCTGGTGAAGGTCCAGGCGATGTGGCCGTTCTGGCCGATCACCAGGAACGGCGCCCCGGGCGCGGTGGCGCCGGTGAGCACGGCCCCCGGACGGGTGATCCTCGCCAGGTACCATACCGCCGGGAAGCCGAGTGCCAGATGCGGGTCGCCGGCGAGCAGCGGTGCGCCGGTCAGGCTGTGCGCGCCGTCCACCGCCCACTCGTCGGAGGCTTCCTCCGGCAGGGTGAAGGCGGCGGGGAAGCGCGGCAGGCGGCGGTCGAGCTCGGCCGCGAGACGGGCGAGGTGCGGGTCGGCGAGGCTGGCCTGCGGCGCCGGCACGTCGGCGGAGGCGGGCCGCAGCGCGAGCTGTCGGTTCAGCGGCAGTCTCGAGGATGCGGCCAGGCGGGCGAGCTCGGTGCGCCAGTTGGCGCCCAGCGTGATCGCCATCAGCCGGCCCCAGAGCAGCGAGTCGGTGGGCGTCCAGGGCTCGGGTGCCCCGAGCAGCAGGAACTCCGGGGCGATGAAGCGGCCGCGCGCGGCGATCTCGGCGTTGACGCCGCGTGCGTAGGCCTCGAGCAGGCGGCGGTCGGCGGGCGGCAGCACCGGATAGGCGGCCGCAGCGCGCGCCCGCAGGCCCAGGGTGCGCATCATGCGGTCGATCGGCAGTGCGGCGCGGCCGGCGATCTCGGAGAGGCGGCCGGAACCGACCCGGCGCATCAGCTCCATCTGGAACATGCGGTCGCGCGCGTGCACGAAGCCCAGCGCCGCGGCCGCATCCTCGCCGGAGGCCGCCTCGATCCTGGGAATGCCGACGGCGTCGAAGCTGACAGCGACCGGGTGACCGAGGCCCGGTATGCGCAGGGTCTGCGCGCGGTCGGGCAGGGTGAGCCAGAGGGCGATCGCCACGAGGAGGATGACGATCGTCGTCGAGCCGGCGAGACCGGTCGCGACGATCCCGACGATGCCGAGGGAAGGCCGGCGGCTTCGTCCGGGAGTCGGCATGGGCTATCGCAGCCGTTCGGCGGCTTCCACGGCGAAGTAGGTCAGGATGCCGTCGGCGCCGGCGCGCTTGAAGGCGAGCAGGCTCTCCATCACCGCGCGCTCGTGGTCGAGCCAGCCGTTGCGTATCGCGGCCATCAGCATCGCGTACTCGCCGGACACCTGGTAGGCGAAGATCGGCGCGTTGAAGCGGTCGCGCACCCGGCGGATGATGTCGAGGTACGGCATGCCGGGCTTGACCATGACCATGTCGGCACCTTCGGCCAGGTCGAGCTCGACCTCGCGCAGCGCCTCGTCGCTGTTGGCCGGATCCATCTGGTAGGTGCGCTTGTCGCCGCGCAGCAGGCCGCCGGAGCCGAGCGCCTCGCGGAACGGACCATAGAACGCGCTCGCGTACTTGGCGGCGTAGGACATCAGGCGGGTGTCGATCAGGTCGTGCGCATCGAGGGCGGTGCGGATCGCGCCGATCCGGCCGTCCATCATGTCCGACGGAGCCAGGATGTCGATGCCGCTGTGCGCCTGGTTCAGCGACTGGGTGACCAGCACGGCCACCGAGGCCTCGTTGGCGATCAGGCCGTCGCGCAGCACGCCGTCATGACCGTGGCTGGTGTAGGGATCCAGCGCCACGTCGCCGATCAGTCCGAGCTCGGGGAACTCGGCCTTGAGCAGGCGGGCGCTGCGGCAGATCAGGTTGTCCGGGTTGGCGGACTCCGTGCCCTCCTCGTCGCGCCTGTCGAGCGGGGTGACCGGGAACAGGGCGATGGCGGGGATGCCGAGACGCGCCGCGGGTGCGACGTGGGCGGCCAGGCGGTCGAGCGAGACGCGCTTGACGCCGGGCATCGACGAGATGTCGGACTCCGCGCCCTCGCCTTCGGTCACGAAGACCGGCCAGATCAGGTCGTCGACCGAGAGGTGGTTCTCCGCGACCAGCCTCCGGGTGGCCGCGTCGACGCGGTTGCGGCGCAGGCGGGTCGCCGGGAAGCGTCCGGGCGTCATCAGACCGCGCGCCGCGGCTGCTGCAGGCGGCTGTGGCTGCGGCTGTAGCCGAAATAGATCGCAAAGCCGATCAGCAGCCAGACGAACAGCCGGATCCAGGTCAGACCGTCGAGCGAGAGCATCAGCGCCAGGCACGACAGGATGCCCAGGATCGGGACGACCGGGCCACCGGCGACGCGGAACTTGCGCTCGCGGCCGGGGTCGCGTGCGCGCAGGATCAGGACGCCGGCGCAGACGATGACGAAGGCGAGCAGGGTGCCGATCGAGGTCATGTGGCCGAGCTCGCTGATCGGCAGGAAGGCGCAGAGCACGCCGGTCAGCACCATGAACAGCAGGTTGGAGCGCCACGGCGTGCGCCAGCTGGGGTGGATCTGCGAGAACAGCGGCGGCAGCAGCCCGTCGCGCGACATCGCGTAGAACACCCGGGACTGGCCGAGCAGCAGCACCAGCATCACCGAGGTGAAGCCGCAGATGATGCCGAACTTCACCGCCTCCTTGAGCCAGTGGTACGGCGTCATGTCGATCGCGCTGGCCACCGGTGCGGCGTCGTTGAGCATCAGCTTGTAGTTGAGCAAGCCGGTGAGCACGAAGGAGAAGGCGACGTAGGCCAGCGAGCAGACCAGCAGGCTGCCGAGGATGCCGATCGGCATGTCGCGTTCCGGCCGCCTGGTCTCCTGGGCGGCGGTGGAGACGGCGTCGAAGCCGACATAGGCGAAGAAGATGGTGCCGGCGGCGCGCATGATGCCGGAGATGCCGAAATGGCCGAAGCTGCCCTGGTTGGGCGGGATGAAGGGGGTGTAGTTGGCGGCGTTGATGTAGGGGATGCCGAAGCCGATCACCGCCAGGATGACGCAGATCTTGATCACCACGATCACGGCGTTGACCTTGGCCGACTCCGAGATGCCGCGCATCAGCAGCAGCGAGATGCAGACGATGATGAACACCGCCGGCAGGTTGATCAGCCCGGTGGCGGTGCCGCCGCCGGGGAGTGCCACCGTCTCGAACGGCGAGGCGAGCAGCCTCGGCGGGATGGCGACGCCGAAGTCGTGCAGCAGCGAGTTGACGTAGCGCGACCAGCTGACCGCGACGGTCGCCGCACCGACCGCGTATTCGAGCACGAGGTCCCAGCCGATGATCCAGGCCACCAGCTCGCCCATGGTGGTGTAGGCGTAGGTGTAGGCGCTGCCGGCGATCGGGATCATGCTCGCCAGCTCGCTGTAGCAGAGACCGGCGAAGCCGCAGCCGATGGCGGCGACCAGGTAGGAGATCACCACCGCCGGGCCGGCATTCTCCGAGGCGGCGATCCCGGTCAGCGAGAACAGGCCGGCGCCGATGGTGCAGCCGATGCCGAGCGCCACCAGGCTCAGCGGCCCGAGTACCCGCCGCAACGCCGCCGCGTCGCTGTCCAGCCTCAGGCTCTCGATCGTCTTGCGTCGCCAGAGGCTCGCCGAACCTGAATTTGCCACCGATTGGGACATGCAGCGCGTCTCCTGGGACCGGATGGTCCGAACAAGGGTCGGCCGGTCGGCTCTCCCGGTGGTTCCGCTCGCGGCGGCGGCGGACTATAGTGAGGCAGTTGAACGCACTTGCAGCCCGCATGCCAGCCCCTCCATCACTCCGGAGGCAGCGGACGGGCCAGGACCCGGAGCTCGAAATGCCCGACCAGATCATGTACTCGCCGCTGCAGCGCTTCTTCGCCGCCTCCGTCGGCGAGAGCGATCCCGAACTGGCGGCGGCGCTGAGCGGCGAGATGCGCCGCCAGCAGGACGGCATCGAGCTGATCGCCAGCGAGAACATCGTCTCGGCGGCGGTGCTGGAGGCGCAGGGCAGCGTCCTGACCAACAAGTACGCGGAGGGCTATCCGGGACGTCGCTACTATGGCGGCTGCGCCGAGGTCGACCGGGCAGAGCTGCTGGCGCTGGAGCGGGTGAAGCGGTTGTTCGACGCCCGCTACGCCAACGTGCAGCCGCACTCCGGCGCGCAGGCGAACCAGGCGGTGTTCCTGGCGCTGCTCGATGCCGGCGACACCATCCTCGGCATGAGCCTGGCGTCCGGCGGCCACCTGACGCACGGTGCCACGCCGAACCTGTCGGGCAAGTGGTTCCGGGCGGTGCAGTACGGGGTGCGGCGCGACGACGGGCTGCTGGATTACGACGAGCTCGAGCAGCTGGCCCGGCAGGAGAAGCCGCGGCTGATCATCGCCGGCGGCTCCTCCTATCCGCGCTTCATCGATTTCGCGCGGATCCGCCGGGTGGCGGACGAGGTCGGCGCCTTCTTCATGGTCGACATGGCGCATTTCGCTGGACTGGTGGCGGCCGGGCTGTATCCGAGCCCGCTGCCGCATGCCCACGTGGTGACCAGCACCACCCACAAGACGCTGCGCGGGCCGCGCGGTGGGCTGATCCTCTCCAACGACCCCGAGCTCGGCAAGAAGTTCAACTCGGCGGTGTTCCCGGGTCTCCAGGGCGGTCCGCTGATGCACGTGATCGCGGCGAAGGCGGTGGCGTTCGGCGAGGCCCTGACGCCCGAGTTCAGGCTCTACCAGCAGGCGGTGGCGGAGAATGCGCGCGTGCTCGCCGCGACCCTGATGCAGCACGGGCTGGCGATCGTCACCGGCGGCACCGATACACACCTGCTGCTCGTCGACCTCAGGCCGAAGCGGGTGACCGGCAAGCTGGCGGAGGCGAGCCTGGAGCGGGCCGGGATCACCGCCAACAAGAACGCGATTCCGTTCGACCCCGAGAAGCCGGCGATCACCTCCGGGATCCGGCTCGGCAGCCCCGCCGCCACCACGCGCGGCTTCGGGCCGGAGCAGTTCCGCGAGGTCGGGCTGATGATCAACGAGGTGCTGGACGGGCTCGCCTCGTCGGATGGCGGCAACGCGGCGGTCGAGGCGGCGGTGCATGAGCGGGTGCGGGCGCTGTGCGCGCGGTTCCCGATCTACCGGCGCTAGAGCAAGATCAACGGTCTGGCGACTGATCCACGTCTCAGGGCCGAGCCAGCCTGAGACGATCAGGCGTCAGTCGTTCAGGAAGCGGGCGAGGCGCACCGCGGTGTGGCCTCGGCTGGGGCGCAGGCTGGGCATCACCAGCAGGCACTGGTCGTGTGGGGTGCGCACCTCCCTGCCGCCATCGTTGGCGATCAGGGTGTGACAGTCGGCGATCACGTCGCCGCCGCGGAACGGCCGCACGAAGGTGAAGTTGCTGGTGACGGCGGTGACCACCTCGGTGACCTCGGCGCCGCGCCACGGCCGGACGTGCGGCGAGATCGGTTCAGGCTCGGCGGCCAGCCCGGTCTGCCGCAGCAGCGCCATCACCGCGGCGCGTGCGGTCACCACCGTGTCCGGCTCCCAGTGCGGGCCGGCCTCGACCAGGCAGGCGATCCGGGCGTCGGCCTCGTCGGCGAAGCCGGCATAGTCGATCAGCCTCGGGCCGCTGCTGTGGCCACGATCGGCGACCGCCATCGGCGGGGTGCCGATCGCGCGCGCGAGACGGCGTCCCTTGGCGGTGGAGCCGCTGAGGATCAGCGGTTCGGACGGCCACAACATGGAGTGTAGGTCGAGCAGGATGTCGGCGCTGTCGATGACCGGCCGGATCTCGCGCGCCCGTGCGCGCTCCACCGAATGGCGGCTGCCGTCCAGGATCGCCACGTCCCAGAGCCGGTTCATGTCCTCGTCGACGAAGCGCGAGGCGGTCGGCTGGACGGAGTCGAAGCGCGCGAACGCCGCCAGGTTGAGGAAGCCGAAGGTCAGCCTGCCGCGCAGCGGACGCAGGCGGGCGCGCAGCAGGGCGTCGAGCACGATGGCGCCGGCGATCTCGTTGCCGTGCATCAGCGCCGTCACCAGCACGTGCGGTCCGGCTCGGCCGGTCTCGAAATGATGGAAGCCCGCCACGCCGCAATTGCCGGACTGCCACTCGCCGAGGTCGGGCGGGACCAGCCGGACCTCGAAGCGCGGCAGGGCCGGAAAGCTTGGCAGCATCGGGCCGGAGAGGCCGATCATGCCGCCCTGGTCATACTGACGGCGAGGCGGCGTATGAAGGCGTCGCAGGCGTCGAGCTGATCGCGGGCGATCCACTCGTCGGCCTGATGCGCCTGGGCGATGTCGCCGGGCCCGCAGACGATGCTGGGGATGCCGGCATCCTGGAAGATGCCGGCCTCGGTGCCGTACGACACCTTGCCGTGCTGGTTGGCACCGGAGGCCTGCTCGACCAGCCCGACCAGCGGGTGCTGCGGGTCGAGCGAGAGCGGCGGCAGCAGGTTGAGCGGCTCGAAGGTGAAGCCCGTGTCGGGATCGACCTGGTGCATCCAGCTCTCGATCATCCGGGCGGCGAAGTCCTGGAGACGGCGCAGCTCGGCTGCCGCATCGTCGCCCGGGATGGTGCGCCATTCCATCTCGAACACCGCGTGCTCGGGGATGATGTTCAGGATCGATCCGCCTTCGATCAGGCCGACATGGATGGTGCTGTGCGGCGGCTCGAAACCGGCCTCGCGGCCGCCCTGGGCGGCTAGGCGCCGCGCCTCCGCGGCGATCCAGCCGATCGCCTCCGAAGCGGCGTGGATCGCGTTGACGCCGCGTGCCGGTTGGCTGGAATGTCCGGCCCGACCGCGCACCGAGACGCGGACCGACAGCCTGCCCTTGTGGGCGGTGATCGGCTTCATGCCGGAGGGTTCGCCGACGACGCAGAGCGCCGGCCGCAGCCGGCCCGCCTGCATGTCCGCCACCAGGCCGTGGGCTCCTGCGCAGTCCACCTCCTCGTCGTAGGAGATCAGCAGGTGCACCGGGCGCAGCAACGGCGCCGCCTTGAGATCGGGCACCGCGGCGAGGCACGAGGCGACGAAGCCCTTCATGTCGACCGCGCCGCGGCCCAGCAGACGGCCATCCCGCTGCTGCAGCCTGAACGGATCGGTGCTCCAGGTCTGGCCGTCGACCGGCACGGTATCGACATGGCCCGACAGGGCGAGGCCGCCTTCGACGTCCGGACCGATGATCGCGTGCAGGTTCGCCTTTCGCCCGCTCGCATCGTGCGTGAGCCTGTAGGGGACGTCGTGGCCGTCCAAGTACTGCCTGACCCAGCCGATCAGCGGCAGGTTGGAGTTGCGGCTGGTGGTGTCGAAGGCGACCAGCGTCTCGAGGATCTCCGTCGTCGGAAGGTGATCGGGTTGGCGCATCGTGTCAGTCTATACAGGGCGGGTGCGTCGGCAATGGGGCTGTTACGGTGCGTCGAAGGCTCCGCGCACGCATGCTTTCGGCGTGCTTGCGGTCCGCGGGTGCCGCGGTCAGACTCCGCGTCCTCACGATCCAGGACCGCGATGCGGGGTTCCTCGTCTTCACTCCACCCGATGCATCGTCTCTGGCAGGCGCTCCCGGCTGCCCGTCGACGGCTCTGGCTCGCGAAGCTGCCGGCGATGCTGGCACCGAAGCCGGACCGGACGCCGCCGGCCACGTGCGACGGGGTGATCGTCGCCGGCGAGATCGGCCGTGCCTCCGGCCTGGGCGAGTCGGCGCGCATCATGCGTCGTGCGCTCGACGCGCTCGATGTCCCGGCCTGGTCGATGCAGGCGGGAATCGCGGTGCCCGGCGACCGCGACCGGCCGGCCGCCGCGCTGCCGCGATCCCTGGCTGGGAGCAGCGGCGGCGCTGCGCTGGTGCTGCACGTGAACGCCCCGGTGCTGCCCGCGACCTTGCTCCGCTTGCCGCGCCGGATGCTGCGCGGCCGCCGCGTGATCGGGTTCTGGGCGTGGGAGCTGGAGGTGATGCCGGCGAACTGGCGGCCTGCCTGCGCCTGCGTGCACGAGCTCTGGGCGCCGTCGCACTTCACCGCGCGCGCGCTGCAGAGCCTGATGCCGGGACGGGTGCGCGTGGTGCCGCACGCGCTGGCGCTGTCTCCGCCGCGGCCGGCACGGCTCGACCGGGCGGCATTCGGCCTGCCCGACGCGGCCGTGGTGGTGCTGGTGTCGTTCAGCCTGGCCTCCGCCTTCGAGCGCAAGAACCCGCTGGCCGCCGTGGCCGCCTTCCGTAAAGCATTTGGCAACCGTTCCGACCGCATCCTGGTGCTGAAGGTGGGTCATGGCGGTCACTTCGCGGCCGACATGCGCAGCCTGCACGGCGCGGTCGCGGGATGCCCCAACATCAGGGTGGAGACACGTATGCTGCCGGAGGCGGACGCGCACGCGCTCACCAGCCTTGCCGATATCGTGCTTTCGCTGCATCGCAGTGAGGGGTTCGGGCTGGTGCCCGCGGAGGCGATGATGCTGGGACGCGCGGTGGTGGCGACGGACTGGTCGGCCACGGCCGAGTTCCTCGACGAGAGCTGCGGCGTGCCGGTCGGCTACCGGCTGGTGCCGGCACGGGATCCGCGCGGCGTATTCGAGGCGCCGGGCGCGGTGTGGGCGGACGCGGATACCGACGCGGCGGCGCGGGCGCTGCAGGCGCTGGCGGACGCGCCGGAGCGGCGTGCGGTCCTGGGCGAGGCGGCGATCAGGGCGAGCCGGTCGCGCTTCGACGGGCGGGAGCTGCGCGAGGCGCTGACGCAGATCGGTCTGGCCCGGCGAAGGACGGTCTGAGGCGTGAGGATCCTGGTCTGGCAGTGGGGAAGGCGAGGTGCCGGTCCGCGGGTGGCGGCGGAGCTGGCGGCGAGCCTGGCCAGGGTGCCCGGGCAGCACGTGTTCCTGTCGCTTTCCACCCGTGCTGAGATCCTGGGCGCGGCGGACCGGCCCCGCTGCGCGCTGCCGGTGCGGACCTATGACGGTATGCTGGGCTATGTCTGCCGCGTGCTGCTGTCGCCGCTGACCGTCTGGTCGTTGATGCGGCGGATCCGGGCGCTGGCGCCGCAGGTCGCGATCTGCGCCATGCCGGGGCCGCTCGACCTGGTGATGGCGTGGGCGCTGCGGCAGCTGCAGGTCAAGCTGGTGGTGACCGTGCACGATGCGGACCTGCATCCGGGCGACGGCTTCCCGATGCAGATGGCCTTGCAGCGTCGCCTGATCCGCCGTGCCGACGCGCTGATCGCGCTGACCCACCACGTCTCGGCGCGCCTGCTGCGTCAGAAGGCGGCGCGGGGCAAGCCGCTGCTGCATGCCAGCCTGCCGCCCTTCACGCTCGGCCCGCGGCCGCCGCCGCCGCTGTCGCACGGCGGCCCCATGCGACTGCTCTGCTTCGGCCGTCTGCTGCCCTACAAGGGGCTGGACCTGCTCGAGACGGCGTTGCGCGGCCTGGGCGAGGTGCCGTCCTACGAGGTCCGGATCGTGGGCCACGGGCCGGACAGCGGGACCTTGCGGGCGCTCGCGGCATTGCCGCACGTGCGGGTGGAGAATCGCTGGGTCCCGGAGAACGAGGTGGGCGCGCTGATCGGCTGGGCCGATGCGGTGCTGCTGCCGTACCGGGAGGCCAGCCAGAGCGGTGTCGCGGCGATCGCCATCGCCGCCGGACGCTGGGTGGTGGCGACACGGGTCGGCGGCTTGGCCGAACAGTTTCGCGACGAGCGGTTGGCGCTGCTGTGCGAGCCGCGTCCCGGCAGCATCCGGTCCGAGCTGACGCGGCTGCTCGTCGCTCCGCCGGCGGCTCCCGGGGACGCCTCGCTGGATCCGCGGGAACGCTGGCGGCAGATGGCAGAGCATCTGGTGCGGCAGATCCAGGAGGCGTTCGAGGGCGACGCGACAGCCGGTCGCGCTCCCGAGGAGACGGCGCGCACCGAGATCGTCAGCGCCTAGCAGGGGCGCGAGGGGCGGCGGTGCCGATGGCGGGCGGCGGAGCTTCTCCGGCAGGCCGCGCGGGCGCCTCGCGTGACCTGACGGACCATCCCTTGCGTGCGTCTTCGGACTGGCTCAGCGTCGCCGGATGCCGAACCGCAGCAAGCGCATCGCCGTCATCGGGGCCGGGATGGCCGGCCTGTCCTGCGCCCGCCTGCTGCATGCGGACGGCGCCGAGGTCGTGCTGTTCGACAAGGGACGACGTCCCGGCGGGCGGCTGGCGACCCGGCGGGTCGATGGGCTGCGATTCGATCATGGGGCACAGTACGCGACCGCGGGAGGTGCTGCGTTCCAGGCTTTCCTCGCCGGTGCGGGAGAGCGGGTCGCCGCGTGGGATCCGGCCTCCCCGCGACCGCGCTGGGTCGGCCTGCCGGGCATGTCCGCGTTCGCCGAGGCGGCGGCGCAGGGCGGTATCGGCACCCTGCTGCCGCTGCGTCAGGTCACGCTGATCGAACGCGCCCCACCCGGCTGGCTCGTGCATCATCAGGATGCGGCAGCGGTCAGGCCCGGCATGGTCGGTCCTGGTGGGGAATGCGCCGGGCCGTTCGACCGGATCGTGCTGGCGTTGCCGCCGCCGCAGGCGGCGCCGCTGCTGGCGGCCCTGGGGCATGACTTCGCCGCCATCGTCGGGGCCGTGGTCATGGAGCCGTGCTGGGCGATGATGCTGGCCTACGCCGAGCGGCAGCACGGCGTGGATAGGTGGACGCCGGACGGGCCGCTATCCTGGATCGCGCGGGACAGTTCGCGGCCCGGCCGGGCCCGCCTGCCGGACTGCTGGGTCGCTCATGGCAGCCCGGCCTGGTCGGACGCCCATCTGGAGTGCGAGCCGGAGGCGGTACTGACGGAACTGCACGCGGCCTTCATCGCCGCCACCGGCATCGAGGCCGCACCGATGCATCGCGCCGGGCACCGCTGGCGCTATGCGCGGACTGAGCGTCCGCTCGGGCAGGACTGCCTGTCCGATCCGCCGGCAGGGCTGGTGGTGTGCGGCGACTGGTGTCTCGGCGGACGGGTGGAAGCGGCCTTCGAGTCCGGCCGCGCCGCGGCGGCGGCCTGTGTCGTCTGATCGGCGCGCGGCCGATGTCGTCTGATCGGCGCGCGGCCGACGTCGTCTGATCGGCGTGCCGCCGATGTCGCCTGATGATCAGGCCGCGAGCTGGCCGGGTTCGGATACCGTCAGTCGCGTGCGGATCAGCTTCTCGATGCTGCGCAGGTGCGCGCGCTCGGAAGCATCGCAGAACGAGATCGCGACGCCGCCCTGTCCGGCGCGGGCGGTGCGGCCGATGCGGTGGACGTAGCTCTCGGGCACGTTCGGCAGGTCGAAATTGATCACGTGGGTCACGCCGTCGATGTCGATGCCGCGGGCGGCGACGTCGGTGGCCACCAGGACGCTGATCTGGCCCTTGCGAAAGCTGGTCAGTGCGCGCTCGCGCTGCGCCTGGCTCTTGTCGCCGTGGATGGCGCTGCAGGACAAGCCGGCCTTGTCGAGGAACTCCACCACGCGGTCGGCGCCGTGCTTGGTCCGGGTGAAGACCAGGGTGCGCCCGGGGACGCGCCCGTCGCGGGTCTTGCGCAGGAACTCGGTGAGGACCTGCCGCTTGCGCGCCGTGTCGACGAAGATGACGCGCTGCTCGACGCGGTCGGCCGTCGTGGCGACGGGGGCGACTGCGACCTGCACCGGGTCGCGAAGCAGCTGGGCGGCGAGGAGGGCGATCTCGCGTGGCATCGTGGCAGAGAAGAACAGGCTCTGCCGAGCGGCCGGCAGCAGCGCCGCGATCTTGCGGATCGGCACGATGAAGCCGAGATCGAGCATGTGGTCGGCCTCGTCGAGGACCAGGATCTCGGTGGTGTCGAGCCGGATGGTGCGGTCCGACAGGTGGTCGAGCAGGCGCCCCGGGGTCGCGACCAGGATGTCGGTGCCGTTGGCGAGTGCGCGTGCCTGCGGATGCTTGGGCACGCCGCCATAGACCAGGCTGGTGCGCAGCGGAGTGTTGCGGCCATAGGCGCGAAAGCTCTGCGCGATCTGGCCGGCGAGCTCGCGGGTCGGCGACAGGATCAGGGCGCGGCAGGCCTGGCGCGGCGCGCGGACCGGCGTGCTGAGCAGGCGGTGCAGGATCGGCAGGGCGAATGCCGCGGTCTTGCCGGTTCCGGTCTGCGCGATGCCCTGGAGGTCACGGCCCTGCAGGATCGCCGGGATCGCCTGGGCCTGGATCGGCGTGCACTCGACGTAGCCTTCCTGACGAACGGCGTCGAGGATGGCGGACGAGAGTCCGAGCGTGTCGAACTGGATGGTCATGCGGGGAGAACTGGCCTTTCCGGCGGTCGCGGCGATCGACGGGATCGCGAACCGGCGCGTCAGGCGAAGCGTGGAGAACCCGGCTGGCCGATGCTTCGGCCGTCACCCGCGGACCGCGTCGCCCGGAGGCATTGATCGCGGATCACGTCGAAAGGCGCGGCATGTGATGCCGAGTCCGTCAGTCGAAGTCAAGCGCCAGCTGTTGACGCAGGTCAAGGTGGCTCGCACAAGACGGCGATGGAGAGTGATCGCGCGGTGATCCTGGCGCAGCCCTATGCCGGGCTGCAGGCGCAGGCTGTAGGGCTGGCGGAACGGGCCGGGCTCGCGCACTCGGTGCACTCGCTGATGCCGCTCCGGCCCTGGCGCTGGATACCGGCGGCGCGCTGGCCGATGCCGATCGCGGCGATCGAGCCGGTCGGGACGCTCCCTGACGGATTGGTGATGAGTGTGGGCGGTGTCGGCGCGGCGCTGGGTGCGACGTTGCGCCGCCGCGGACGGCAGGTGGTGCAGATCCAGAACCCGCGCATGCGGCTGGACCGTTTCGACCTGGTCGTTGCCAACACCCACGACGAGCTGGAAGGCGCCAACGTGCTGGTGTCGCGCAATGCGCTGCACCACGTCGGCCCGCTTCAGCTGCGGGCGGCGCGGGCGCGCTGGCTGCCGCGGTTCGCCCACCTGCCGCGGCCGCTGGTCGCGGTGCTGATCGGCGGATCGAACGGACGCTTCCGGCTGGACGCGGCGGTCGGCACGGCGCTGGCCGGACAGCTCGCCGCGATGATGCGCGCCGAGCGGGTCGGGCTGATGGCGACGCCCTCGCGCCGGACCGGGACCGAGGTGAGGGCGGCGCTGGAGACGGCACTGCTGCCGCTCGGCGCTTGGATCTGGAACATGCAGGGGGAGAACCCCTACCTCGGCATGCTGGCCTGCGCGGATGCGATCATCGTCACCAACGACAGCGTGTCGATGATCTCCGAGGCGGTGGCGACCGCCGTGCCGGTGATGGTGGCGGCCCTTCCCGGCCGCTCGCGGCGGATCGGGCTGTTCGTGCATACGATGCGCCAGGCTGGCCGCGTGCGCTGGTATGGCGGCCGGCTGGAGGACTGGCGCACCCAGGCGCTGGATGACACGCCGGCGGTGGCCGAGGCGATGCGTCGGCGTCTCGGCCTGCGCGGGCACACGAAGGCGGACGCGTCGATCCGTGCGGTAACCGAGTAGGGCGACATGCTGGATATCCAAACCTACGACGCGCGTCAGGGTGGCAACGTGCTCTACAAGGCGCTGGCGCATCCGCTGGCGGCGGAGGCGGTCGCGGCACTCGGTGGGCGGCTGCGTCAGGCGGGGCAGCTCGCCGTGTACGATCCGGACGGCGCGGCGGCGATGCTGTTCGCGCTGCATGCCGAGCTGCCGCCGGTCGCCGAGCTCTACGTGCACGACGTGCTGGCGGTGGGTCGGGAGGCGCTCGGCGTGCGAGCGCGGGCGCTGACCGAGATCGGCCGGTCCGCGGCGTCGGTGCTGCTGGTGGCCGCGTTCGACGCCGAGCGGATCCGGGAGCGGATCGCGCACCTGATCCCGCCCTCGCTTCAGGTGATCACGCTCGATGCGGTTCGGCTGCCTGGCGACATGCTCACGCAGCCGCGCGCCTACCTGAACCGGCTCAACTTCGCGACCAACTTCGCCTTCTTTCGCGACGACGACGTGCTCTCGACGCGACTAGTGACGGCGAACTACTGGCACGCCTACGGCGCCGAACGGGTCCGGCTCTGGCTACGGCTCTACGATGGAGCGGGCAGGGTGCTGGCGACCTGGCAGGAGGATGTCCCGGCCGGGCCGGGGGGCGTCGTGGTGGATAGCCGGCAGGTGCGCGACCGGTTCGGGCTCGGCGCGTTCTGTGGGCAGCTGTTCGTCCACGCGATCGGCATCGCCGGGCACGACGTCGTCAAGTACGCGCTCGACACCTACGGCCGGGGCGATGATCGCAGCCTCTCGGTCACGCATGACGCCAACGCGTGGCCGGCGAACCGCTACGCCAACCTGCCGGCCCCGGACGAAGGCGAGACGGTGCTGCTCTGGGTGCAGAACTCGCACGCCGTGCCGATCCCGTCGGGCGCGATCGCCCTCGATCGCATGGGCGCGGAGTCGCCGGTGACCCTGCCGTTCGCCGTGCCGCCCTACGCCAGCGTCGCCGTCGACGTGGCGGCTCGGCTTCCCGGCGTGCGCTGGCCGGCGCAGGTCGAGCTGCGCTGCGGGCGGCACATGGTGCGGCCTCGCTACGAGGTGACGCGAGGCGGCCGCCGCCGGATCGCGCACATGAACGTGGAGCGCCCCGACCTGGTCAGCGACCCGGGCATCCCGACGCTGCCGGCGAGCCTCGGGCGCGGCTACGTCCTGCCGTTCCCGGTGCTGGATCCGACGCGGTTCCGCAGCATCGTGCAGCCGGCGCCGATGGCCGAGCGCCAGATGACGCTGCCGCTGCGGGTCGACCTGTTCGATGCGGACGGACGCAAGACGGCCGAGCGCTTCCTCGGCTGCCTACCGCGCGACCATGATCTCGCCCTGGACCTGGCCGATCTCGGGGCGGCCGAGGGTCACGCCGAACTCGCCTATGACTTCCGCGAAGGTGGGGAGGCGGACGGCTGGATGCACGCCCTGGTGCGCTACGAGCACGTCCGGAGCGGCCACGTCGCGGAGACCAGCTTCGGTGCGCATATCTTCAACACCGCGATGGTCTACCGCGATGAGCCGCAATCGTACTCGGGGCCGCCTCCGGGGCTCTCGACCCGGCTGTTCCTCAAGCTCGGCGATGCGTCGCGGCACAGCTTCAGCGCGCTGATCTATGCCGCCTCGGCGCCATGGCATCCTTGCTCGAGCACCCGGCTGGTGCTGCATGACGCGAGCGGCGCGGTGCTGGCGGAGCGGGCGATCGAGATACGCTGCTGCGGATCGATGATGGTCTGGCCGCACGAGATCTTCGGGGCGGATCTGCTGGAGCAGGCCGGCCCGGTGGGCTACGTGCTGATCCGGGATCCGACCTGCCGGCTGTTCGGCTATCACGGGCTGATGGACGAGGCCGGTGCGTTCTCGCTCGACCACATGTTCGGGTTCTGAGGCGGATGGTGGGCGCGACAGGGATTGAACCTGTGACCCCCGCCGTGTGAAGGCGATGCTCTACCGCTGAGCTACGCGCCCATCCGCCCGATGTCGCGGGTTTTCGGGGATTTCGCCGCCATCGTCAAGGCATCCGCGGCGGTGACCGAGGCGGATGCTCAGGCGCCGGATGCGAGCTCCGACGAGGCGAGGAGGGTGACGCCGATCGCGGCCATCTCGCGCGTCGCGAGGTCGAGGCTGTTGCGTCCCTGCTGGTCGATGCTGCCGATGCCGCGGCAGGCGTCGGCGATCACGACGGCGTCGTAGCCCCGCTCGACGGCGTGGCGTACCGAGTGGGCGACGCAGACGTCGGTGGCCAGCCCGCAGAAGAAGATGCGTCGGACGCCGCGGTCGCGCAGCCAGCCGGCGAGCCCGGTCGAGGTGATGCCGTCGTTCTCCTGGAACGCCGAGTAGCTGTCGATCGCCGGATCCGTGCCCTTGCGCAGGATCATCTGCAGGCGCTCCCGGGCCAGCATCGGGTGCAGAGCCGCGTTCGCCGTGCCCTGCAGGGCGTGGTCGGGCCATAGCATCTGGCTGCCGTGACGCGTCCGTAGGGTGTCGAAGGGTGCCAAGCCGCTGTGGGTGCTGGCAAACGAGATGTGGCCCGGCGGGTGCCAGTCCTGGGTGGCGAAGGCTGCGCGGAAACGGTCATGCAACAGGTGGTTGACGACCGGGACCACCTCGTCGCCCTCCGGCACGGGCAACTCGCCGCCGGGCATGAAGGTGGGCTGCACGTCGATCACCGCGAGGATGTCGGCGTGCGGATCGACGCGCAGCATGAGACGGCTCAGATATCCTGGGCGGGCAGCGACATCGTCGCGACCAGGGCCTCGGAGACCCGCCTGGCGAAGGCCGACGGATCACGTGGCAGCTCGCCGTCCTGCACCCGGGCAAGGTCGAACAGGGTGCGCGCGGCCTCGTCGATCGGCTCGTGACGTTCGAGCCGGGCGGCGAGGGAGCGGATCAGCGGATGATGCGGATTGAGTTCCAGCACAGGTGCGGAGCTCGGCATCTTCTGGCCCGACCTGCGCATCAGGCGCTGCATCTGCAGGTCGGGACCGGACTGCGAGGCTGCCAGCACGACGGCACTGTGCACCAGCCGATCGGTGGCGCGAGCCTCGGCGATGTCGTCGCCGAGAGCGGCCTTCAGCGCCGGCAACAGGGCGGTGAGATCGGTCGCCTCGGCTTCCGGGGCGTCAGCGCGGGCGTGCTTGGAGAGGTCGGACAGGCTCTGGGTGACGCTGCGGAGCGGCTTGTCCTGGAACTTGTCGAGACGATCGGGCCAGAACGCGTCGACCGGATCGGAGAGCAGTAGCACCTCGATGCCGCGCGCCTTAAAGCCCTCGAGCTGCGGTGAGCCGGCGAGCGCGTCCTGGCTGTCGCCGATCAGGTAGTAGATGGCATCCTGCTCCGGCTTCATCCGGGTCAGGTAGTCGGTCAGCGAGGTTAGGCCGCCGGCCTCATGGGTGGAGCGGAAACGGGACAGTCCGGCGAGTTCGACGCGGTGCTCGGCATCCTCCCACAGACCCTCCTTCAGGGTCGGACCGAAATTATCCCAGAAGCCGGCATAGGCCTCGGCGTCCTTGGCCCGGTTGCGCAACTCGGTGACGACCCGGTTGGTGACCGCCTTGCGGATACGCGCCAGCACCGGGGTGGCCTGCAGCATCTCGCGCGAGATGTTCAGCGGCAGGTCCTCGGTGTCGACGATGCCCTGGACGAAGCGCAACCAGGGCGGCAGCAACTCCGCCTCGTCGGTGATGAACATGCGGCGGACGTGCAGCCGGACGCGGCTCTCGCGCACGGACTCCACCGGCTCGAAGGGGCGCATCGAGGGGATGAACAGCATGGCGGTGAACTCGAGCGTGCCTTCGGCGCGCCAGTGCAGCGTCGCCCACGGCTTGTCGAAGGCGTGTCCGAGATGCTGGTAGAACTCGGTGAGCTGCTCCTCGGTGATCTCGCCCTTCGGCTTGCGCCACAGCGCGGTGCCCTCGTTGGCGGAGACCTCCTTGCCGTCACGCTGGATGGTGATCGGCCAGGTGATGTGGTCCGCCCACTTGCGGACGATGTTCTCGAGTCGGTACCCCTCGAGAAACTCGTCGGCATCCGCCTTGATGTGCAGCACGATGTCGGTGCCGGGCGCGTCGCGGGTGGCCGGTACGAGGGTAAAGCTGCCGCCGCCCTCGGAAGACCAGCGCCAGGCGCCGTCCTCGCCGATGCGGCGCGAGGTGACCTCGACGCGGTCGGCGACCATGAAGGCGGCGTAGAAGCCGACGCCGAACTGGCCGATCAGGCTGGGACGGTCTTCGGGCTTGGCCGCCGCCAGGTTCTGCCCGAAGGCGCGGGTGCCGGAACGGGCGATCGTGCCGAGATTCTCGACGAGCTCGGTCCGGCTCATGCCGGTGCCGTCGTCGCTGATCGTGAGCTGGCGCGCCGGCTTGTCCGGGTTGATCCGGATCTTGGCATCCTCAGGCAGGGCCGCGGCCGGGTCGGTCAGTGCCTCGAAGCGTCGCCGGTCCGTGGCGTCGGCGGCGTTGGCAACCAGTTCGCGCAGGAAGATCTCGCGGTCAGAGTAGAGCGCATGGACGACGAGGTCGAGGAGACGGCCGACCTCGGCGCTGAACTCGTGGCGCTCGGCCGAATGCTCGCTCGATCCGGCTTGAGGGCTTTCGTCGGCAACGTTCTGGTCACTCATCCTGATGTCTCCGCAGCGATCGAACAGGCCGCGGATATGCGTGGATGTCACGGTCATTTCAACCGGCGGCGGACATTCCGCGGCGCCGATCCGGGATCGCGCGCCACCGCGACCGACGATCTGTCTCTCAGTATCGGCTCACCCGGCGGGGGATCGTCAGCATGGCGACCGGCATGGCTCGATACGCCGACAGGTCACGGCCGCCGCCACTCCCGAACAGGCGGCCGCCGCTGCGCGGAAGGCGGCCATAGCCGGTCAGCGCCACGTTGAGGCTGCTGTGGCCGAAGGGGCGCGTAGATACCGACCCGGCACCGGCCGAGCTCAGGGAGGACAGGGTCGCGAGCTGCCGGTGAAACTCTGCAGCATGTGGTGACGCACCATGCGGGGACTGTCCGGAGGCGGTCGGCCGATCGATCGGATCGGCCCAGGCCTCCAGGACCTTGCGCTGATAGTCGGTGCCGAGCTCGGGGGTCTGGGAGTGATAGGCGGCCGCCGCATGGGGCCAGCTTCCGGTCTGATGGAACAGGTCCGTCAGGAAGCGGGCGGCGTAGGTGGCGTTGTGGCTGGGATCGAAGGCGTCCTCGAGCGAGCTGAACGCGGTGGGGTGGAACATCAGGTTGATCTGTGTGCAGCCGACATCCATGGACTGGATGCCTCTGGCCCGGAACTGCCTGGCCGCCTCGACTGCCTCCGCCTTGGACGCGTAGAAATGCCCCTGACCCTCGGCGTTGATGGTCCAGGGCCACGCCCTGATGGCTCCCTGATCCTGATCGTAGCGGCCGCTCTCGACCCGGCTGATGGCGCCAAGCAACTGATCGGGAACACCGGACTCGTGTTCCGCTGCGGCCGTCGCCTGCTGGCAGAGGCCGTGATCCCCGGCTTCCGACGCGACGGCGAGGCCGCTGGCGAACGCCCACAGCAGCAGCAGAAGCAAGGCGAAGCTGGTGACGGGATGGCATCGCATCGCTGCATGATGCGGCCGACCGGTTACCAAATCCTGAAGAGCAGGACGGTGTACCGTCGGCGGCCGCCACGGTCGGAGGTGGCGGGCCTGGATGGTGGCATCAATGGCGCGACCGTCGAGCCGTTCGGTTCCGGAGGGTCGCTAGCGCATGAGGACGGGGACGTTCTCGGCGAGCTTGTCCAGCAACTCTGCGAGGACGTCGCGGAGCTCCGTGAAGCGCGGCAGCTTCTCGAAGTTCGCCTCGTTCATGTAGAGGCTGCGACAGATCTCGATCTGCAGGACGTGGACGTGATGGGACGGGCGGCCATAGTGACGCGTGACGTATCCGCCGGCATAGGGATCGTTGCGGCGAACCCGAAAGCCGCGATCGCGCAGGAAACGCTCGGTGAACTGGGTGATCGGCAGGGCGCAGGAGGTGCCGAACGCGTCACCGAGCACGAAGTCGGGTTCAGCCCGTTTGAAATCGTTGCCGAGGCTCGGCATGGAGTGCGCGTCGAGCAGCAGGCAGAACCCGTGATTGGCGACGATGTCGTCGATGAGGCGTGCGAGCGTATCGTGATAGGGCTGCCAGCAGGCGCGTATGCGGCGTTCCGCTTCGGCGAATGTCAGCTTCTCCCGGTAGATCGGCTCACCCGATGAGACGAGACGGGCAATCGTGCCGAAGCCTGCCAGGACGCGAGCGCTTCCTGTGTTGCACCACGAGGGCAACTTGTCGGCGAACATGACCGGGTCCAACTCCCAGGGCTCGCGATTGGCGTCGCAATACACTCGCGGAAAATCCGCCCGAAGCAGGGGGATGCCCACCTCCGATGCGCCCGCGAACAGCTCCTCGACGAAGCTGTCCTCGCTGCGCCGCAAGTCATCGAAGGCAAGACGGGAGGACGCGACGAAATCGGCCGAGTAGTTGCGGCCCGAATGCGGCGAGGCGACCAGTATCGGAACCATCTGCATTGCCGGGGCTACGACGTGGAGCGGTTCGGGGATCATGTCGTGCGGCCGCGAGGGGTCGATCAGTGCCATGGCGAGAGTTTGCGCGAGCCGCCGCATCGTGTCACTCGTCCCTGATGCCTCGAGGGGCAGCAGGAGCCGGGTGCCGCGACGCCGACAGGAACGCAGTGCCGCGGCGACGCTTGCAGATCGCGATCCGCGATTGTAGAAGCCTGCGGATCGGATGGGCGCGTAGCTCAGCGGTAGAGCACTGCCTTGACATGGCAGGGGTCACAGGTTCAATCCCTGTCGCGCCCACCATCCGGCTCAGTTTCCCGGGTGGTGGTTGGCGCCAAGCTGTCGCGGGTCGCATCGAGTGCTGCCTGCAGGATATAGGCCGCGGCGAGCCTGTCCACCAGCACCGCGCGACGGGCGCGGGTCATGTCGAGATCGGAGACCAGCATGCGGTTGACGGCGCTGGTCGACAGGCGCTCGTCCCAGAGCGCCCCGGGCAGGCCCGTGACATCGCTCAGAGCAAGCAGCCAGTCGCGGGCACGCTGTGCCGCCGGACCGAAACTGCCATCCATCGATAGCGGAAGGCCGCAGACGAGGCCGGCCGCTCCCTCCTTGCGCGCGAGGCGGAGGATCTCCGGTGCATTCACCGAGAGCTTGTCTCGCTTGAGGCTCGCATACGGAGAGGCCAGCATGAGCGAGACATCGGACAATGCCAGCCCGATGGTGCGGGAGCCGGGATCGAGACCCAGCAGCCGGCCCTGCTGGGGCAGGGCTCCACGAAGCTGTCGCATGTTGAAGAGCGGCATAGTCGCGGTTTATGGTCCCGACGCGCCCAAGTTGCCAGGGTGATCTCCCGAGATAAAGAAGGTGCTCCGTCATGTCGCTTGATGCCGCGACGGTCCGTCGCGTGGCCCGACTAGCCCGGATCGGGATCGAGGATCATGAGATGCCCCGCCTGCAGGAGGAGCTCAACAGCATCCTAGGCTGGATCGAGCAGCTCTCGGAAGTCGATGTCGAGGGGGTAGCTCCGATGGTCAGCGTCGAGCAGGCAGTGCTGCGACTGCGTGATGACGTCGTCAGCGACGGCGGCATACCGGACGCGGTGCTGTCGAACACGGCGGATCGGGTGGGCTTGTTCTACACCGTTCCCAAGGTGGTCGAGTGATGCTGACCGATCTTTCGCTCGCGGCTGCCTCACGCGGCTTGTGCGACAGAAGCTTCACCGCCGTCGAGCTTGCACGTGCCTACCTCACCGCGATCGAGGCACTGAATCCACGTCTGAACGCCTACGTCACCGTGACCGCGGAGCGGGCACTGCAGGCCGCGGCGGCGGCGGACGCTGCACTCGCGCGTGCAGAGCAGACACCGCTCACGGGCATTCCGCTGGCGATCAAGGACCTGTTCTGCACCACGGACGTGCGGACGACCGCCGCGAGCCGGATGCTCGAAACCTTCGTGCCGCCCTACGAGAGCACCGTTACGGAGCGTCTGCTGCGTGACGGGGCGGTGTTCCTGGGCAAGACGAACCTCGACGAATTCGCCATGGGCTCATCCAACATGAACTCGATGTTCGGACCGGTGGAGAACCCGTGGCAGCGGGCTGGCGACACTGCCAAGCTGGTTCCCGGTGGATCGTCGGGAGGGTCGGCGGCAGCGGTTGCCGCCCATCTGGCGCTCGGTGCCACCGGGACAGATACCGGTGGCTCCATCCGGCAGCCGGCTTCGTTCTGCGGTGTCGTGGGGCTCAAGCCGACCTACGGACGCTGCAGCCGCTGGGGCGTGATCGCCTTCGCGAGCTCGCTCGATCAGCCGGGACCGATGGCGCGGAACGTCGAGGATTGCGCGATCCTGCTCCGCTCCATGGCAGGATACGACGCGAAGGACAGCACGAGCGTGGATCGGCCGGTGCCGGATTACGCCGCCGCGTGCGGCCGCAGCCTGCGAGGGCTGCGCGTCGGTATTCCACAGGAGTATCATGCAGCGGCTACGCCGCCGGAGATCGAGGCCTTGTGGCAGCGAGGCATTTCCTGGCTGCGCGACGCCGGGTGCGAGATCGAGAACGTATCCCTGCCGCACACCAAGTATGGTTTAGCCGCGTACTACATCATCGCCCCCGCGGAGTGCTCCTCCAACCTGGCGCGGTACGACGGGGTCCGGTTCGGCATGCGTGTGGACGCCGACAGCCTGGACGAGCTCTACGAACGCTCGCGGGCTCGCGGTTTCGGAGCGGAGGTGCAGCGACGGATCCTGATCGGCACCTACGTCCTGTCGGCGGGATATTACGACGCCTATTACCTGCGGGCGCAGAAAGTCAGGAATTTGATCCTGCGCGACTTCACGGAGGCCTTCCAGAAAGTCGACGTCCTGCTGACGCCGACTACTCCATCGGCCGCGTTCGCACAGGGTGAGAACATGGATGATCCGATCAAGATGTATCTGAACGACATCTTCACGGTTCCTGCGAGCATGGCCGGTGTGCCGGCATTGTCGGTGCCTGCTGGTCTGAATGAAGAGGGTCTGCCGTTGGGCTTGCAGTTGATCGGACGACCGTTCGATGAGGAGTCGCTCCTCGCGGTGGGCCACGTACTGGAGCAGGCCGCCGGGTTCCCGGACATCTCCAAGCGGGGTCGGAGGTTAGCAGCGTGAGCTACGCCATCGAGGGCCGCACCGGCACCTGGGAACTGGTGGTTGGACTGGAGGTGCATGCGCAAGTGATCAGCCAGTCGAAGCTGTTCTCTGGAGCCTCGGCGACCTACGGTGCGGAGCCGAATACGCAGGTCAGCCTGATCGATGCGGCGTTTCCGGGCATGTTACCGGTGATCAACCGGGAATGTGTGGCTCAGGCGGTGCGAACTGGTCTTGGCCTGAGCGCGCGGATCAACTTCGAAAGCAGGTTTGACCGGAAAAACTACTTCTATGCGGATCTACCCGCCGGCTACCAGATCAGCCAGTTCACGCACCCGATCATCGGAGCTGGCATGGTGGAACTGGAGCTGGCTGACGGGAGCACACGAAAGATCGGCATCACTCGGGTGCATCTCGAGCAGGACGCGGGTAAGTCGATGCATGATCAGGATCCTACGAGGTCCTACATCGATCTGAACCGCGCTGGTGTCGGACTGATGGAGATCGTCAGCGAGCCGGACATGCGCAGTCCGGAGGAGGCCGGAGCCTATCTGCGCAAGCTGCGGATGATCCTGCGCTATCTGGGAACCTGTGACGGCAACATGGAAGAGGGCTCGATGCGCGCCGACGTGAACGTCTCGGTGCGTCAGCGAGGCGAAGCGTTCAGAACCCGATGCGAGATCAAGAACGTGAACTCGGTCCGATACGTGATGCAGGCGATCGAGATCGAGGCCAGGCGTCAGGTCGAGGTATGGGAAGGCGGCGGCACGGTCGATCAGGAGACGAGGCTGTTCGACCCTGGAAGAGCGGAGACCAGATCACTTCGCAGCAAGGAGGATGCTCACGACTACAGGTATTTTCCAGATCCGGATCTACTGCCACTCGTTCTCGACGAGAACTGGATCGCGAGGCTGGCCGACGGGCTTCCGGAATTACCGGACCAGAAACGCAGCCGCTTCGTCAGCGAGTACGGGATCTCCTGGCAGGATGCAGCCGTGCTCGTCGCCGAACGACCCACGGCCGCGTTCTTCGAGGAGGTGGCGCGAGGAAGAGATGCCCGTCTGGCAGCCCACTGGGTCATCGGTGAACTCTTCGCGGCGTTGAACCGTACCGGACGCACCATCTCGAGCAGTCCAGTCTCGGCAAAAACGCTAGGCGCGCTGCTGGACCTGATGGCGAACCAGACGATAAACGGCCGCATCGCCAAGGATGTGTTCGAGGAGATGATCGACACCGGAGACGAGCCAGGTTCTATCGTGACCCGGAAGGGTCTGCGTCAGGTTACCGACCTCGGCGCGATCGATGCTGCTATAGATGGAATACTGGCTGCCAATGCAGAGAAGCTGGCCGAGTATTACGCGGGTAAAGACAAGCTTTTTGGCTTCTTCGTGGGTCAAGTCATGAAGGCGACCTCCGGAAAAGGTAATCCGGCATTGGTGAACGAGGCGCTACAGCGTCGGCTCAGGCGTGAGACGACCGAATAGGGGTTTGACGTCACTTCTGGTGAGGACTAGGAGTGGGCAACGCGCTGGGCGGCAAGAACGTCCTTCGGCGGAGGGGTGGCCGAGTGGCTGAAGGCGGCGGTTTGCTAAACCGTTGTACGGTGTAAAGCCGTACCGTGGGTTCGAATCCCATCCCCTCCGCCAGTCTCGCCTCCTTACAATGTTCAGCTTGTCGGGCTCGCGAGTGACGTGCTTCGGCCGGCTCGTCGGCTCCCATGAGGGACGGCACCGTCATAAGGGAGAAGAAGCATGCTTCGGTCCAGTAGGAGGCTGATGCAGTGCGCGTTGCTGTTGCTGCCGTCCTTGCCAGCTCACGCGGACGACCAGGCAGGTTCAGGCGACCTCGCACGCGATCAATTGGCACGGGTAATCGCGGTGCTACGACTGAAACCGGAGGCCGCAGGTCAAACCTGCCTCGATGCGTTGCACGAGGCTCATCACACCGAGGACCAACTGAAGACGCTTGAGGGCAAAGCAAAGGATCCTGATCTGGCACTCGCGCAGGATGTGCTGGAGACAAATTATGAGAATGCGCAGGAACTTTGCGGTGCCGACGCAAGAAGGACCTGTGCCGCGCCGTACGAGCCATCAGGACTACGCCCGGCCTGTGAGCATCTTCAGGATAGGAAATAGACGCTGCCGCTAAGATGGTACCACGGTCCTAGAAGCCGTACAAGAGAGGGTCAGGACCTTCCACCTCAGTAAAACTATCGTGATTACGCGCAAGGCCTGGGTAAGTCTTGAAGGTGTGGAGGGTTGAGGAGGTTCTACGCACGGACCAGATGGTTAATCAAGAAGTAATAAACGGCGCTAGTAAGTTCTATCCAAATATCTTAGCAACTTTCAAAGATTGTACACGAAATACTGCTATATTATCTCCAGTAAGCAAGCTGGTGACACAGGAGTTGAGGACGACTGATTCGCAAAATATGCCTAAGGTGGCGTCAAATAGCCGTTAGAAGACAAAATCTATAAATGTGATTACTGTTACGCACCGTTTTCAAGTAGCCAAGGCCTCGGAAAAGTGCCTCCGCGCAAAGATAATCTGTCAAGTAATATCTCGGTAAGCTACTCTGAAAATTATGTTGTACCCGGCCTAACAATTTGTCAGCATCCGTTTCAGCCCGTCAGGGCGAACAGAAGGGATGCTTCATTATCATGCCTCGTTCCATTAATTGGACTGGCGATCTTGACGCCACACTTACCCGCCTGCTGGATTATCAGGGGGTGACAATTCGGGCCGCTGCTCAACGTCTCGGAGTAAGCCGAAGCTTCGCGCAGCGCCGCGCAAAGCTGCTTTCCAACCGCACGCGGCAGCGAGCCTGCACCGAGGCTCGTGAAGCCGCCGGCACGGAACCGCTTCCGGCGGGGCATCCGATCACCTGGAGCGCCATCTGTGCCGACAAGGTGCCTTTCCAGATCTTGCCGACCTAGAACTGCATTAACCAGGCGCGGATTGACCGTCTCACCGAGCCCCCTGTTACCTCGGTGCACCAAGCCCCTGCTGTCGAACAGGATAGAAGATGAAGATCGAGAGTAAATACGACCTCGAGCTCGCGCCAGTAAACATGTCCATGGGATTTGATGTGGGATGCGATCTCGTGAACCGCGCTTCTCCGGAGCGTCTGCGTAAGGGCAACGATTTCCGGCTCGTGGAAGGAGTGTTGCGCCTGCAGGGCCCCCTGGCTGCACTCCGCCGTTCGGGTGAGATCGGGGATGTCCACGTGGCTGCGGCGAATCGTTGGTATCGCGACTACGTCTTGGGAGTCGAAGGAGCGAGAGATCCAGACGCTGTTCGAAGCGGCAAAGCTCGAGACTTCCATGCAGGAATGTTGGCACGCGTCGCCGCCTGCGCGCGGCATCGTGGTGTACGTGATGCGCTGGGGTTATGTGCCGAGATACGGCTACGCCTGTTCCTAGCGGATGAGCTTTCGTTCTCGTCGATCGCAGAAAAGCTCATGCCTAAGGACGTAAACGGACGGAAGAAAATCGCCGCACAGCTAAGTTTTCTACTGGAGCAACTAGCTGAGCATTATGAAAACGTTGATCGGAAACGAGCGCCACCACGGTCTCTGACAAGGGGTAGCTGATCGCTTCTCGCTTCAGGATCTTCGCAACGAACATACCCCGCTCAGGCGGGGTTTTCTTGTTTTGGCAAACCGAGCAAAGAATGATTAGTTTCGAAACCATCAAGAAAACGTGTTGACGCTGGGTCCGGTCGGGATTATAAACGTTTCATACTGAATTAGTTGGGCCCGCCGGCAGCAATGCCTGGCGGGTTTTTTGTTTCAGCTGCAGATAGCGGGTCACCATCATGTTCGCAGGCGTTGTGCAGATCGTATGCGGCGATGTCGTAGCGAGCGGGACTTCCGTCTATGTTGTTCAGGCCGTTGAAGGTGATGAGCTTACGCTGCTCCGTATAGAAAGTCAGAGTGGCGCGCGCCATCGCGCAGACATAACTCCCGATCATTGGTCTGACGTCGCCTTCAGTGGATTGCCGCTTCAAGACATCGTAGTTCGCTGCGTCCCGGTCCGGAGATACGGCACCTGCAACTTGGCAAAACTAGGTTGTCTCTCGGACATATTCAGAGGCCGTGTCGAGAGCGCGCTGAAGCGCGAGCTGCTGATCCGTCGCTTCGAGGAGTCTCCGCCGATGCGAAGCAACTTGCTGGCGTCTACATCCTCCCGAGGCCGTCGCGTCGGCGCGGTGCGTTACGCCTGAGCCCGCCTCTTCCGGGCATTGCAGCATCGTCGCCGAAAAGGACGAGACGGAAGGTCCCGGCAAAGGTTGCGAACTCGCCAACCAGGAGCCTGGAGCCAATCGACCGTTTCCTCATCGTCCTGGCAGAGACCGGCAATCCCAGCGTCGCTTGCCGTGCGAGCACGGTGACCAGACGTGAGATCAACCAGCTTCGAGAAGCAGACACCGAGTTCGCGCTGGCGTTTCAGGACGCTATGGACGAGGCAGCCGACATGCTCGAGGCAGAAGCATGGCGACGTGCTCTTGAGGGAGTAGCCGAGCCGGTGGTCAAGGCGGGTAAACCTGTCTTCGATCCGCACACGGGAGAGGCCATAACCGTACGCCGCTACAGTGACGCTCTCCTCATGTTGCTGCTCAAGGGTAGCAAGCCCGGCAAATTCATGTCCCGTTCTACTCCATCCGGGAGGGACGACGCGGCGCAGATCATCAAGGAGATTGCCGCTGACTACGATCCACCTCGGCGAGAGACGAAGCCAGAGCGCCAGCGGCGGCCATGACTCCGCGCGGACCGGCCTGAGCGAGCCTCAGTGGGCTATCTATGATGCGGGATGGGACAGAACGGCAAGGTTTCGCGTTGCCGTCTGCGGGCGGAGGTTCGGTAAAGCCTTGGCGCTCTCCACACCTTTGCCATCCCCGTCCGGATGGACCGACATGGGATCGGTGCGCGAAGGCGATCAGCTGTTCGACGAGCGAGGAGCGGTCTGCAGCGTGATACTCGCCACCGAGGTCATGTTCGGCCGGCCGTGCAACCGCGTGCAGTTCGATGACGGCACCAGCGTCATCGCCGACGACGATCACCTGTGGGAGATCCACGAGACCTGGCGAGACCGCAGCGCCCAAGTGCTCCGCGCCACGCACGATGTCGCGCGGCGGCTCAAGCAAGGAGGTTATCGATGCTGTGTTGCGCCCTGTCAGGCGCTACGGATAGCCGATCGTCGTCAAGACGGCCAGGTCGCTGTTCCAGGCCGGGCGTGCGGACAGATTGTTCAGGTCGATCGGTCGGATCTCAGGGCGACGATCGTGCAGAGACATCATCTGCTACGAGAGCTGTCGGAAACATGCGCAATCAGTCACGCGAACGGTTGGTCCCGACTATTCTGTCACACGCAGATGTTGAAGCGTGATGTCCTTGAACTGCTTCGCACGCTCGGCTTCGTGCCCCACACGGAGGCGGCAGAGGAGCTTCAGGATGAGGGTTGCTGGATCAGGTGGAAGAGCGAGGCCGCTCTCGCCGAGAGGCGCATCCTCTCGGTAGAGCCGGTGCAAAGTGTGGCGGTTCGTTGCATCCAGGTCGACTCTCCTTCTCGCCTCTACCTGTGCGGCGAAGGGATGGTGCCGACGCACAACACGTTCCTGATGGCCGAGGAAATCCGCCGGGCTGCACGATTAGCGATCCGCTCCGGTGTCGGCACCGAGAACGAGATCTGGTACGGAGCGCCGACCTTCGTTCAGGCGAAGCGGGTCATGTGGGCAAGGTTGAAGAAGTCCATACCTACGCGGTGGCTGAGTGGAAGTCCCAATGAAACCAGCTGCGCGATGCGGCTCCGGTCCGGCCACATGATCCGGGTCGTCGGGCTCGACGCCTTCGAAAACCTCCGCGGGTCAGGGCTCTGGTTCTTCGGAGGGGACGAGTGGGCCGATTGCCGACCAGAAGCATGGAGCGAAGTCATCAGGCCGATGCTTTCGACATCCCGCGGTCATGCGCTCTTCATCGGGACACCCAAGGGCTTCGATCATTTCCGTGACGCCTACCTTCTCGGCCAACCAGGTGGAGACCCGGCGTACAGGTCCTTCCTGTTCACGACACTGGACGGGGGCAACGTGCCTCCCGAAGAAGTGGTGGCCGCGCAGCAGCAACTTGATCCGAGGACGTTCAGGCAAGAATACGGCGCAAGCTTCGAGAGCTACGCCGGACGCGTCATCTATGCCTTCAGTCGGGCCGATCACGTCAGGCGGTTCGGCTACGACGCATCACGGCCACTGCATATCGGGATGGACTTCAACATCAATCCGATGTCGGCGACGGTCTGGCAGGAGGAGGGTGACTCAACCCGGCAGATCGACGAAATTATCCTGCCGACATCGAACACCGACGAGCTTACGGCGGAGATCATCCGGCGATATGGCCGTACGGGTTTTGATCCGTCCGTCCAGACAGTGGATCATATCACGATCTATCCGGATCCGGCCGGTGCGCAGCGGAGAAGCTCCGCCGGCGGTCGGACGGATATCGGTATCCTGAAGGAAGCGGGCTTCCATGTGGTCACAACGGCCGCGCATCCGCCGGTCCGGGACAGGATCAACCTGATGAACCGGCAGTTCCTGTCAGCGGATGGTGTCCGAAGGGCGTTCATCGACGCATCGTGTGTCAGATCCATCGAAGCCTACGAGCGGCTGGTGTATCGCGAAGGCACGAGCGATCCCGACAAGAGTACCGGTCATGATCACCTAGTGGATGCCAGCGGCTACTACCTGTTTGGACGGACGCTGCGCCGGGCCGTCAGCAAGGCTTCAACATCCCACATCATGGAGCGCTGAACCTCATGGACTGGCTCGCCCTTCAGGCCAGGATGCCGCGTGATGCGGACATGCCGGATCGGAGCTTCCGGCTCGGCGCTCTCGAGGCCGTGCTCGACGGGCGCCAGTATGACACGCTGCCGCATGCGTTCTCCCGCGAGCGGAGCGACTCTGGAGACTACGTACCACTCGACGAGAGGCGACCATCTGTACGCACCGGCCTGTGCCGTGTAGTGGTCGAGGATTCAGTGTCGCTGCTCTTCAGTGAGGGGCACTGGCCTGCACTGCGTGCGAGTGATCCACAAACCGTCGCAGCCCTCGCCGATCTGGTTCGTGAGACACATCTGAACGAGACGATGCTCGAGGCGGCGACGCGAGGTTCCATCGGCTCGGTCGCGGTGCTTCTTCGAACGGTGGAACGGCGACCATATTTCGAGGTGCTGCCGACGCGCTTTCTCACCCCGCAGTGGAGCCGCAAGAACCCGGGAACGCTGCTGAGCGTGACGGAACGGTATAAGGTCGCAGCGCCGGAGCTTCGGGCGCTGGGTTATGACGTCGACCCGACCGATGGCCCGATGTGGTTTCAGCGACGCTGGGACGATAACGCCGAGACTTGGTTTCTTCCAACTCCATCGAGCGGTGTTGTGCCGCCTCGGGTGGATCTGGAAAGGAGCGTGGTGCATGGATTGGGCTTCGTGCCAATCGTCTGGATGCGCAACATCTCCGGTGGCGGCGGTTTCGATCCGGAGGGGCTCGACGGCGCCTGCACCTTCGCCGCCGGAATCGATACCGTGATCGAGGCCGATTATCTTCTGTCGCAAGCCGGTCGCGGACTGAAGTACGGGTCCGATCCGACACTGGTGCTGAAGGATCCGAGCGCTGCGTTGGGGTCGGCCGCCAATCCGCTTCGATCAGGCGGAGCCTCCAGTGCGCTGACCATCCCTCCGGAGGGAGATGCCAAACTACTCGAGATCAACGGCAACGCGGCTGCTGCGGTGTTGGCTCACGTCCAGGAGCTGCGGGCGATCGCTCTCGAGGCGATGCACGGTAATCGCGCACACGGCGACAGGCTCGGAACCAGCCAGAGCGGCCGCGCGATCGAGCTCATGTATCAAGGCTTGATCTGGCTGGCTGACAGGCTACGCATCTCGTATGGGGAGTGTGGTCTGCTCTCTCTGATGCGGATGGTGTGCACGGCCTCGGCCAAGTTACGCGGCGGCTTGAGGATAGGCAGCCAGGACTACGCCAATCTCGACTCCGCCGGACTGTCCCTCGCGTGGCCGAGCTGGTTCCCCGTCAGCTTCGCCGACAAGCAAGCCCAAGCCTCCACGGTCGCGACACTCGTCGGCAGCGGCGTCATCGACCGTGCGACCGCCTTCGATATCGTGGCTCCCCTCTATGATCTGCTGGGCAGCTACGCGGGGGATCAAGGCGAGATCGTGCAGACGCTTCCGCCACCACTCGATTAAGTGCGGCCGGTCGCGTCGATGCAACGCTTCATCACGGTTCTCACCAGCCGGCTGGTCCTTTGGCCAACGCAGAGAACTTGTACAGGGAAGGCTTGAAAGAGCATATGGCAGAGCAGAGCGTTGATCAGCTCGAAGCAACCGAGGAGGCGCCCTCGCTCGAGGCGGCCGAGATGCCGAGAGAGCCTACGGAATATGAGAAGCGACTACGTCGGGACTTGGCACGTTACCGCGAACAGCTCCGCATCGTACAGAGTGAGCGGGATGCCAACGTCGCGGCTGCTAGCCGCGATCGGGACGACACGATCGCGATGGTTCGTAACGAGGCAACAGGACGTGTCATCCGTGCGGAGCTGAAAGCGCATGCGCTGAAGGCGGGCATCATAGATCTTGATGGTCTGCGGCTCGCCGACACCTCCAAACTCACGCTGAGCGACGAAGGTGACGTCGTGGGAGCGGAGTCACTCATCGACACGTTGCGACAGGAAAAGCCATACCTGTTCTCGGACTCTCGTGCGGGAATCAGCACCGGTACGACGGGGCAGACACAGCGTCCTCCGTCACCCGCAACGCCATCGACGGTGGATGCACGCACCCTCTCCAGGGAAGCCTGGCAGGCGGAGCGCATGCGTCTGCTTGATACGAACCAGTAATGTTGATGACGATCTAGCCATCGAGTGACCGACGTCATCTTCGACGGCCTTCCGCGCTTCGCTCCCGCATCGAGCAGACCGACCTTCATGCCAGGGGATCCCGCGTGATCTCCGACGGCCTGCCCTCCAGAGAGAACTGAATCATGGCCATCCAGAACTTTCCGCAGCAGCTGCAGCCGATCATCCAGCAAGGCTTCCTCGCTCGCGAATTTCAAGACGGGCTGCAGTCTCGGCTGAGCTTCCGCGCGATCGCAGACCGAGAGGTCTTTCCCAACCGCATCGGCGAGACCATCACCAAGACCCGCAAGGGTCTCAAGACGCCGGTTACCACTCCTCTGGCGCCTTCGGTCAACACGAACTTCGACAACGGCCTGACGCCATCCACCTGGTCGGTCGAGCAATACACTCTGACGATCAACCAGTATGGCGACACCATCGACCTCAACATGGTCAGCGAGGGTGTCGGCATCGCCAGTCAGTTCCTTGCCAATGCCCGTACCAACGGCGTGCAGGCCATGCAGTCGCTGGATCGTATCGCCCGCAACGCGCTGTTCGGTGGTGCCCCGGGTGGCGTGGGAGGCTACCTCGGCGGCAACACCCGTGTGATCGTGACGTTGGGATCGGCGTCCACCACGGTACGTGTCGACGATATCAGAGGCTTCCAGAACGTTCTGAATAGCTACGGCCAGGTCGTGGCGGTAGGGTCCACGACCGGCATGACGGTGACTGTCGGCAGCAATGCGTATACGCTGATCAATAGCACGCCTGACGCGATCAGCATCTCGACCGCTCCGAACGGGATCTCCGGCACGCTGACCTTCTCGACGAACGTAGCCGTTGCGGACGGCACCGCCAGCCAGGCGATCGTTGCCGCGACCGCTCCGCTGGTCTTGCGGCCGAACGGCAGGCTGAGCACTGCGGCATTGGTGGCGCCGTCCGGGACCTATGGTGCGGCGACCTACGTTCCGGGTGACACGCTGGGTATCCAAACGGTTCTCGGCGCCGTCGCGGCACTTCGCATGAACAACGTGCCGACGATCAACGGGTCCTATAACTGCTACCTCGATGACCAGCAGATGCTGGGCCTGTTCCGGGACGGCGACTTCAAATACCTCTATCGCGGCGCCTACGGCAGCGAGACGTATCAGGCAGGTTCTGTCGTGGAGCTGCTCGGTGTGCGTTTCGTCCCGACAACCGAGGCTCCCCAGCAACTCTCATTGGGAGCAGGGACGATCCACCGAGCCGTAGTCTGCGGAAAGGGCGCCCTCATCGAGGGGGATTATGCGGACATGGGCGCTCGGGACATCCCGGACGCGGATAAGTCTCTGATGGAGCGGGTCGACAACGTCGTCATGGTGACGAGGGAGCCGCTCGACCGGCTGAAGCAGATCATCGCCCAGTCCTGGTATTGGATCGGTGGGTACGCGCTTCCCACCGATGCGACCGCGAGCACCTCGATCATTCCGACCTCGACCAACAGCTATCTCAAGCGCGGCGTGGTCATCGAGAGTCTGTAATGGCAAGACGTACGAGGGAGGCGCCAGAGGCGCCTCCCGCCGACGAAGTGGCCGTTAGCGGCTGTTTCAAGGTGATCTTCCCCTATGGCTTCATCGACGAAGATGGTGTCCATCGATTCTGGCAAGCAGGTCAGCCGGTGCTCGACGCCGACGAACTCGACTTGTTGCAGTCGCGTGGCGCGAGTTTACGGGAGGGCTAGATCTTGTCCGGTTCCGCGGCTCTCTCGAATTCTCCTCTGACCGATGCCGAGCGTGTGGATGTACGGCGTTTCTGCGGCTATCCGGCCTATGGCACAGGTGCCACAGGGTCTCAGTCCTGGCGATTCTTTCAAGCCTATGGCACATTGGAATACAGGCTCACGAATTTTGCGCCAGAAGAACTGCAGGTCGTGCGGCAATACCTCGTGTCCCTTTATGCGCTGGAACAAGCCATCGTCGCGGCCGCCGCGAACCTCGATACCGACAAGGCGGCGGCATGGACGCACAGCCGATCCGAAGTCGTAGATCGAGTTAGACTATTCGATGAATGGCGGAAGAGGCTTGCCTATTTTATCGGTGTACCGATTAACACTGATCAAACCACAAGCTCAAGTATCGTCATCTAGTTCTCAATGAACAGCCACCTCCACCGAGCGTCCTAGAGAGGATTTGCCGGGCCAGCTGTTCAGCACAAGCAGGATCGAATCATGGCGAACTTTTTCTCTGGATGGATCGGCTACGGTGCTGCGGTTCAGGGCGGCGTTCTGCAGGAGCCAGCGGACGCTGCTTACGCCCGACGCCCCATCCTGTTCGCTCCGCTTCAGAATGGGATGACGTTCGACGTCAACAGCGGCACAGTTGGACCGTCATCTACGGCATGGGGAACCTTGAGCATCGCCGGGCTCTTCGACGCCGTGAGCGGCGGCAACTTGCTCGTCGTGTTTCCGCTCCTGCTCCCGGTCACGGTCGGGATCAGCGCAACCTATACTACCGGCCCAGGGACCAACCTAGTCAGCGGGTGCGGTACGTCAGGAGGCCTGGCGACGCATCTGTTCCCCGCAGGGACGATGGTGGGCGTTACCCCGGACGGACGTATGCTGGTCGCCAACATACCTCTTCAGCTGAGTAGTGGAGTGCTCTCCGCGCAGAGCTTGACTTTCGGGGCCACCGTGACGATGGCAACGCTACCGTCACAATCACCAAGTGCCGGTAGCGGACAGCTCTGGAACAACGGTGGCATCATATCCGTGGCCTGACAGAAGCTCTGGACCCGGTCGGAGGCGAGCATGGACCAAGCAACAGTGCAGTCGCACATCGCGAGAGGATTGGCGAAGGCAGCCTCCATCGTGGGGACCAACTTTACCCAGTACAGGCCGACGTCCGCGATGAACCCGTTGGCGAGCAGCAATGCGATCGCCACCCTTCCCTGTGCGACCGACTTCGAGTCGAATCTCACAATGGCGTCCGCCACGCCTCCAGATCATCCGTTCACTCATCTGGTCGCGGATCCAGGACTGCTGCAGCCGGGTGATTATCTGGTCGGCAACGACACCTACTTCGTCTCTCGTGTGGAAGTACTGCGACCTGCTTGGTGCATACTCTGCAACATGACGTTCAACATTCTCGACACTGCGCAAACGACTGCGGCAGGCACCAACTCCTACGGCGGCATGACGAGTGCCAGCAACACGTTGCTTGCCCAGGGCTGGCCGATGAGCATTCTCGCCAAGACGCGCAGCGAACAGGATGTGACTAAGCTGCCCAGCGACACCCGGTCTGCCTTCTTCGAGGTGTTGATGCCAGCGATCCCGGGCCTGACACTGGGCCTGGGGTTATGCCTGCAGGACCCGAGCTCGCAGATCTACGTGATCATGAGTTCGGAGACGACGATCTACGGCTGCAAGCTGCTCGTGGGTATTGCCACGACCTGAGTGGCTGCGAGCCGGGTCGAAACGCGTCGCCTAAGGACTTGGCGATTGCCGAAGCCTTTCACCCTGGAGACACCCGTTTGGCAGATCTTTCGGATGTAGAAGAGGCGATCTGCGCCCAGATCCTCTCGGCTGCGTATCCGCTTGGGATCGAGAGCGGGAGCGCGACCGGGATGGCAGTCAAGATCTATCGCGGATGGCCTGCAAACAAGACACTCAATGCAGATCTACTTGCCGGCACTCAGACGGTAACTGTCTTCAGCCAAACAAATTCAACACGAGACACTTCTCGCTACGGACGGATATGGCGGACGATCGGCCAGACGACCCCCAGCTTGATAATCAGCATTACAGGTAACACCGCGACCCTGAGTGGCGACGGCGGAAGCGGCCAATCGGTCGGTTTGATCGTCGATGGAGTCGCCCACGCCTACAGTCTCACCGACGCGGATACGCCACAGAGTGCTGCGCTGGCACTTGCAAGCCTGATCCCGTCCGCTTCTGTCCAGGATTGTGTCATCGCTGTTGCAGGTGCAACCGTTCTTCAGGGACGCGTCGTGGGCAGCAGCACTGCGGAGATGGAGACCAGACGCCAAGTCCAGGGCTTCATGGTATCGGTTTGGTGTCCCACCCCCGGGGGCCGGGACAGTCTTGCCGCAGTTATCGACAATGCCTTGGCGAACATCGATTGGCTGCCTCTGGCTGACGGAACGGTAGGGCGATTGCTCTACCACGGCACCGTCGAGACCGACGAGTCGGAAATCGCGAACCTGTATCGACGTAATCTCAACTATACGGTCGAGTATCCCACCACCCTGCGCATGTCTGGTGCGCAGATGTTGTTTGGCGTGGGAACTTTATCGGGGACAGGACCGGAAGTCGGTTTCAGCTGTCTGGCTCCTCCTTCGGCGCTGGTCGTGCCGCCTCTCGGAGCAATCCGTTTCGACGCATGGTACGATCCCGGCAATCCCGTGGACCAGCAATGCGCTGCAGCCCTCTCTCCAGGTCCCTATAATATGCGGCTACCATCGAACGCCGCCATAGCAGACGGTGTCGCTTCGTGGCCGCGGGCTACCCAAGCTGTCATGGACTTCGAGATCTCGGCAGCAGTACAGGCGGGATTGTCGTTCTGGGCATTCGACAGTTATCAACCCGACGACACGCTCAGCCTTGCATTGCAGTTGTATCTGTCAAGTTCAATACGCTCCAAGTTGCGGTTCTGCATGTTAGGTCAGGCCTCGAATTGGGGTGAAGACGGCGAAGATCAGCCGTCGCTCCTGCGCGACATCGCGATGATGACTCAGCCTGGCTACATGACCGTCCTTGACGGCCGTCCGCTCTATCTCGTGCTGGATGCTTCAGACACGCAGGAGGCAGGGCTACCCGCCGGTGGTATCGCCACGGCAATAAGTTTTGTCCGCAATCAGGTGAGGGCGGCAGGAGCTAATAATCCATACATTGTCTGGCTCTCCGGAGCCGCTTTGGCCGATTATTCGAACATACCAGCAGCACGGGCAGCTGGTGCGGACGCCGCCGGCTCTTACGCCACACCACGCTTGACAGGGGCCACTCAGCCATTCGCCGCGCTTGCCGAGGCGGCGGAAGAAGATTGGTCGGCGAGGATCAATGCCGGCTTCGGAATGATACCCACGGCAATGACAGGCTGGGATCAGCGACCGTTGATCGCCAACCCGCAGCCATTTTATCCAGTGTCGAGCAACCTCTCGATGCAGAACTACTACGAAACGCCATCGGACGATGCAATCGGATCGCATATCGTCGACCTGATCAACGTTGTGAACAGGAATCCAGCGGCTTGTCCCGCTCAGATCGGCTTGATCTACGCCTGGAACGAGCTTGCGGAAGGCGGCTGGCTCATGCCGACTTTTTCTCCATCTGGCGCAGATCTCGGGCGGGTGATGGCATCTGCGAACGCGATCGCCGCCGCGAAAGCCGCGTCCATGAAGCCTCAAATCGCACTGATTACCTAATGGGAATGTCATGACAATTGCTTCCACCACGGCCATCGTCGTCCTGCATGCGTTCGGACCCTACTCGAGGGGTGAGATGCTGACGGATCCGACGATCATCTCCGCGATCCTGAGCAGCGGTCATGCTTCTATGGTGATCCAGACACAGGTCCTGCAGCACTACCCGGCCAACACGACGTCCGGGGAGGAACACTGAGCCATGGCGCAAATCACCCAGGCCGGAGCGCTCAACAGCGCCGCTCTCGTCGTCCCTGATCTCTATGTGCAGATCGTCTCGCCGCAGACGCTGAGCCTTAACGGTGCACCCACGAACCTGCTTGGTCTGGTGGGAACCGCGAGTTGGGGCCCGGTCAATCAGCCGGTCGTCTTCGGCACGATGGCTGACTACACGCTTGCCTTCGGGTCGGTCCAGCCCCGCAAATATGATCTCGGCACTCAAGTCAGTTGCGCCGTGCAACAGGGTTCGGGCGCTATGGTGGCGGTTCGGGTGACCGACGGCACCGACAGCGCTGCGAACTACGCCATGCTCTACGACTCGACTACCAGCAGCTATCCGCTACTGCTGACGGCGATCTATACGGGAAGTCAGGGCAACAACATCGGCCTCGCGCTGGCGAGCGGCTCGAAGTCGGGAAGCTGGAAGCTGGTGCTGCAAATTCCGGGCAGCCTTCCGGAAGTGTTCGACAACATCGACGCCAGTGCAGGCGCTTCGACGTTCTGGTCGAGCTTGGCTCAGGCGGTCAACACCGGTACTGGACCCTCCAGAGGTCCATCCGGGCTATGCGTCGCCACGCTCGGGAACGGAACCACGGCGATGCCGCTCGCGGTGGCTAACCAGTCCCTGATGGGCGGCAACGATGGTGTTCAAGGCGTAACAGCGGCGACCTTAGTGGGTACGGATGGGCTGAGCCGGACCGGGATGTATGGCTTGAGGGGTCAGGGATGTGCTGTTGCCGCATTGGCGGACTGCGATGATCCGGCGCAGTGGAGCCAACTGAGCAGCTTCGCCTTGTCTGAGGGCGTTTACATGATCGCCTGCGGTCCGAGCGGCGACATGATCGCGTCCGCCGTGCAGGCGAAACAGGCGAGCGGGGTGGACTCCTACGCCATCAAGATCCTGTTCGGGGACTGGCTCTACTGGTATGACGACGCCAACAGTCAGACCCGTCTCGTGAGCCCGATCGGCTTCGTCGCGGGATGCCTATCGAATTTGTCACCCGAGCAGTCGAGCCTGAACAAGCGTTTGAGCGGGATCATCGGTAGCCAGAAGAGCGGCTTGGTCACGAGCGGCCAAGCTTCCGCCTACTCCTCGGCCGAGCTACAGACGCTGTTCTCGGCTGGGTTGGACGTCGTGTGCAACCCGGCACCCGGAGGCGCCTACTGGGCGGTGCGATGCGGGCATAATAGTTCTACCAATTCAATCATCGCCAGTGACTCCTACACCCGGATGACTAACTTCATCGCGAAGACGCTTGCATCGGGGATGGGCCTCTATGTCGGACAGGTGATAAACTCGACACTGTTAAGCAACGTCCGGGCTACACTGCTCGGCTTCCTGTCAAACCTAGTCGGGCAGGGAATCCTCGGAAGCGTAGACGGTTCGACACCCTATGCAGTCGTCTGCGATGCCACGAACAACCCTTCAACGAGAACATCGCTGGGCTATGTACAGGCTGATGTTCAGGTGCGTTACCAGGGCATCAACGAGAAGTTCATCGTCAATCTACAAGGTGGTCAAGGCGTGTCGATAACGACGCCTAATACCAACAGCTGACGAGGCGCTGCCGTCGGTCGAGTTCCGCATCATGACGAGATAGACAGGATCAATCAGTGGGCAATCCATACAGCATCGGGCGCGACTGCCAAGTCGTGCTACTGTGGAACGGCATCCGCATCGATTTACGCGATGTTGTTGGTTTTCAGGCTGAACAGCAAGTCAAGCTGCAGCGATCCGATCCGCTGAACAGCGTTCCGGTTGAATTCAACACACCAGCTGGTTGGAGAGGGCAGTTCCAGATCGATCGCGGCTCCTCGGCGCTGGATGACCTCGTGGCAGCCATAGAGGCAGCTTTCTGGAACGCCGGCGTGATCGGGTCAGGGACGATCTACCAGTACCTGACGGAGTCCGATGGCTCGGTCAGCACCTACGAATTCATCGGTGTGGCCCTGACTTTGACACAGGCCGGGATCTACAAGGCAGAGAACATCGTGACACAGACCGTCAGCTTCTTCGCTAGTCAGAGAAATAGGATCTGAAGATGCTGCCTTCCGAGATCGATAGTGGGGATGGCCGGCGGTTCTCCCTTCGTGAAGCAAGTCCAGCTGATATGTTGGATCTCATTGAAGCGGCGGGAAGTGCCGCTTCGTCAGGTGCATGGATGCGATACGCACTCATGATCTGCTCCGTGTGTGCGATCGACGGCAAGCCGGTCCTCGTGCCTCTCACCAAGAATGCGGTTCGAGAGCTCGGACGACGGATCGGAAATGTCGGAATGGAGGCACTTGCTCGTGCCCATTATCCCGAGGAAGACGAAGTTGACGCCGCAGCACCGGTAGAGGCCGAAGTCGCAAAAAACTGAGTAGGCACTCCTTGTTGATGCAGATTCTATATCTTGCACGCAACGGGGTGCCGTGGTCTGAAGTAATGGCGATGTCAACCGAGCGGCGATTTGCCTGCTGCGTCTCTCTCGGGGAGATGGACGGAGGACAGTTCGATTGGTCAACGTTGAGGTGGGTGGTTCAGCCCAGCTGAGCCAGCTTCTCAAGCAGGCGAGGGATGGCAGATATGAGATCAGCTGTCCGCTGGTTCGAGGCCGCACGCTCCGGAGCACTCGGGCGCAGCGCTCACGACATCGCGCTTCGGCGCTGCGTGCTCCGGAGTGGTCCAGGAGCCATCGACACGTCGAAACTGCCGGCCGGGCTTTCGGCGGCGCTCCAGAGTAGACACCCGGCATTATCTTCCTGGCACGTAGTTCCTGTTAAGGCGACGCCATCGAAAAGCTTATCGGAGCGCGCCGTTCAAGATTTGGCCGACGTAGGTCTGCGGAGGCGCTTGATCGAAGCTGAACTGCAGTCTAGCCGCAGCGTCGACCAAGCAGGATCGACATCAGCCCTACACACCATCCTCGATAACAGTCGCCGCAGCAGGATCACCTCCCAGGACATATCGATCAAGCATGTTAGCGGTTCTTCTGCAGCATCGGCGCAGGTTCAGGCTACTGTTTCCAGTTCTGCGGCACCAAGGTTATTGGCTGTAATCGAGCGTGCTGCTGGTGCTGAGCCTCTACCACGAGCTGTTTTGAACAGTGAGCAACGGGTGACAGGCAGAGACGCCTCGACTGCTTCTCCGCCAACTAAATCGCGTGGACCGACTATTCTTCAGAGGCTGATCGAAGACAAGAGGAATGGCGGTCCAGTATTGGCCCCATCTTCGGATGTCCGATCGCAGCGCTCATCAACGGAGCCCCCCGGGAGTGCGGTCAAAACAACCGACATGCCTCCCGCTGATGTCAGCTTAGGAAGAGAGCTGTCTTCCTTGGGGCTGGGCTTGAGTCTAAGGAGGTCCGCCACTTCGAGGCCGAACGTTGGATCACGAATCCCGCCGCGGATCGTCGGAAACCATCCACCTGTCGCCATAGTTGCTTCCGTCGCACGTGTACTCTCCTCTGGAGTGCTGGGAGAAGGACATGAAGTCGTTCCTCGGAAGATGAACGAACCTCTCCGCAATGCCGGGGGGGCTCAGGAGTTAGGGGAACTGGCACCCGCACCGACGACTGCGCCACGTAGTTATGGAAGCCAATATCAGACGCCGTCTAATCGGGTCCCAAGCTACACCGACGCATCAGCCACGCAGGGAGGACAGGCCGGGATGATGGTCACTCTGCGCGGGGACGTGCTGATGGATGGCCGAAAGATGGGGAGACTGGTGGCGACCGGTCAAACAAGCGCCGCGACCCTACCAACGCTTTCCGGCTCGGCAATCAACTTACGCGCTATGCCGATCTTCGCCGGAACGAGTGCACCATTATGAGCGGCGCGTTCGGGCTTGGTCTCGCTAGCGCTCTCCTGGTCGCAGTCGATCAAGCACCCGTGGTTCTCGGATCAGTCGTCTTTGAGGGACATGAAGTTCCATCTCGGATCGGGGTTGGAGGAGCTCATGCAGTCACGATTCATCGTCTTCCCGGCGGTGGACGTATCGTCGATGCGATGGGCGTGGATGACAGCGCGATCTCCTGGGGCGGCTTCTTCACCGGACCGTTCGCCGCCAATCGAGCACGGCTGGTTGACTCGATGCGTCAAAGCGGGGAGTTGGTAGGGCTCAGCTTCGGAGACTATGCTTTCAATGTTGTTGTCGTACACTTTGAGTATGATCTGCAGGATAGGGGCGCGTTGATCGCCTATCGCATCCGGACGGAGACGATCCCGGACGCGATTGTTCAAACAGATGACTCCCAGGCCAGTATGGCTTTGTCGCTTTCTGCCGACATCGCGAGTGCGGCGACAGCCTTATCCGGCTCTGGGCTGATAGCCTCGCAGTCAGCGTTGTCGAGCGTCATGGGTGCGATCGCAATGCCGGGTGCTACGACGTCGCCAGCAAATCTGGCTGCGGTCGGTGTGGCTCTTCAAGCAGCAGGCGGCGCGGTCTCGAGCAGTGTCCTCAACTCGGGAGCGGCTTTGCCAACGGCGGGGAACAGCCCCACCTTAGGTATCACGACGTCTGGGGGATTAAGCGCAGCGACCGCTGCGGCAGGGTCGCTGGCCGCCGCGACGCAGGCGAACGGCTACGTCAACCGCAGCCAAGAGTCGCTGAACCAGCTCGCGGGCCAAGCATATGGTGCTCCGGCGATTTCAACGTGAGGTAGCAATGCTTACGATCCATGTTGCAGATACGACGCTGTTTCATGTTGCAGCAGAACAACTTGGCGACGCGACGCAATGGAACCGTGTTGCGTCGCTCAACGGCCTGACCGATCCAATGTTGAAGGGCGTTTGCGTGCTCCTGATACCACCCTATGACGCCAGCATGACCGGAGGATTGCCAGAGCAATGATTACCGATACGTTTAGGCGGCCTCGCTGTCGTCTCGTCGTATCCGGTTCCGTCATTAGTGGATGTCAGTCATTTGAAATCTCCAATAATAATCTCGGGCAAGCAGCTACCTTCTTTGTTCAAGTTGCCGACGACACACGCGCCCGGGAAATAGGTACGCAGTGGCGTGATAGTGATGTCATAGATACAAGCGTCCAGGTAGGGTTCGTCCCGTTAGGTCTGCCGGAAAATGCTGTCGACTGGCAGGAACTTATATCTGGCCGGGTGGATCGCATAAGGCTTGACCCTGTAACAGGCACAATAACTCTCGAAGGGCGAGATTATGCAGCGAGGTTACTCGATCTTCCGGTCACCGAAAACTTTCTGAACTGCACCAGCAGCGAAGTTGCCGAACAATTGGCACAACGCTGCAGCTTATCGGCTTCTGTAGAGCAAACTTCGTCCATCATTGGTCAGTATTATCAGATAGAGCATGCGCGGGTTGCTCTCTCTCGTTTCTCGAGATTCAGCACCGCATGGGATTTGTTATCGAGCCTTGCACAGATCGAAGGATTTGATCTTTGGGTGCAGGGATCGAGCCTGTACTTTCGATCTTCATCATATACTGCATCTACCGTCCACACGATCGGGTTCCAGCCATCGAGCCAGACCAGTGCGTCGCCCTCCCTGAACGTGAGCAGCCTCACGCTAGAGCGTTCGCTTGCTCTAGCCGGCGGAGTGCCGGTTTCAGTCTCGAGCTGGAACAGCAGGCAGCGAAGACGAGTATCTGCGCGATCGACTGGCGCCTCTGCGGCGTCAAACTTGCCGATCAACATCGTCCGCCCGAACCTCCTTCAGGACACCGCGCAGATGCTGGCGAACGGGATCTATGGGCAGACGTCCGGGCACGAGCGTAGGCTGATCGCAACCATGCCTGCTGACCTCACTCTGTCGCCGCGTGACGGGGTCCGGCTCACGGGCGTCGGGTCAAGCTGGGACGGCACCTACCGGGTGGACAGTGTTGATCGAGAACTGACGCTGGCAGGCGGATTTGTTCAACGTTTTACCGCGAAGACAGTGTCAGCCTGAGGATCACACATGCACAACTGGCTAGAGGCCTTGAAGCTGCACTCGGCTGTCCACGCAACTGCCGCGGGACAGCCTCGACACGGAATCGTCACGAGCGTGGACCCGGTTAATCATGCGGTCAAGGTCACGATCGAGCCGGAGGGAGTGGAAAGCGGCTGGATCCCGGATGGGGTCCTAGCCGCCTGCGGTTTGAAGATCGCGTGCCCGAGTGAGGTCGGCACACAAGTTCTTCTCATTGCTGTAGAGGGAGATGCAGAGCATCCGGTCGTCGTGGCAAGGCTGTTCGACACGAGTGTCACCGCTCCGAATAGTCCGGTAACTTCGAAACCAGTGCAGCCTGGTGAAATTGGGATCTTCCTCGCGAGCGGAGTGTACTTTCATTTGACCCCAGAGGGCCTGTACTTGGGTGGCAAGCTGACCATCGACGGTTCCGTGGCAGCCACCGGCGATATCGTGGCGTCCGGCATCAGTCTTCAACAGCATCTCCACTCCGAGGTTCAGACAGGCGACAGCTTGTCCGGACCGCCGAGAAGCTGATCATGGCAGATATAGCGCATGTCATCGGGTGCGACCTGACAATCAGCTCCACCGGAGATCTCAGCCTCGTTGATACCTCGTTGTGGATTCAGCAGAGGGTCCTGCGAAGGCTGATAACGAATGCAGGCGACTACATATGGCAGCTCTCATATGGCGGTGGCCTGGCGGCGATGGTCGGTGCAACGATATCTGCTCAACAGGCGGCAGCGATCATCCGTAAACAGATGAGCTTGGAGGCGGCAATATCATCGCTGCCGGAGCCGCGAGTTGTCATACAAAGCGACCAAGGCACTACCGTCTTTGCCACCGTGTCCTACCAGGACGCACAGACTGGGACCTCACAAACCTTGAATGTTCCGGGATTTTCCTAATGCAACTTTCCTTGCAGAATTTCTCGTCACTGATCGCCAACATGGCCGCCAGTGCTCAAGGAGCTTGCGCCAGCCTACTGGATGTCACCGTAGGTTCGGTACTGCGAGCCTTGCTGGAGAGCTCCGCATCCGTGGCTTTGTGGCTGCAGTACCTCATCCTGCAAGTCCTATCGATGACACGATTGGCCACAAGCTCCGGCGCAGACGTCGATAGCTGGGTGGCTGACTTCGGCCTGGCTCGCCTCCCACCGATCTCGGCGGTGGGCGCTGTTGTCATGACATCCCTCAGCCCTACGTCACAGGCTGCCACAGTGCCGAATGGGGCGCTCGTCAAGACGTCAGATGGATCGCAAAGCTTTACCGTCACGGCTGGACCCTATGTCAGGCCGCAGGGAACCGCTTCCGTCACGGTTACAGTCATGGCGGTGACAGCAGGAACTGCCGGGAATGTCCAGGAAGGCTCGATCAGCATCCTAGGTACGGCGATACCGGGCATCGACACGGTCACGAACCTGCTACCTCTAAGCGGAGGAGCCGCAGCTGAAAGCGATCCGGCGCTCAAGGCTCGTTTCGTCACATATCTGAATACTCGTTCTCAGGCGACGGAGCAGGCGGTCGCGAACGCGATCAGCTCGGTGCAGCAGGGGCTGAATTTTACGATCAGGGAGAACATGACGGCAGCAGGCATCGCGCTCCCCGGTCATTTTGTCGTTGTTGTCGATGACGGGAGTGGTAGCCCACCAGCGGGTCTGCTGACATCGATCTATGCCGCGATCGACCTAATCCGCCCGATCGGGTCGACGTTCTCGGTAGGTCCACCGCTGCTGCTAGAAGCTTCGGTCGCGATATCGATCGCCACGATCAACCCCGCATTGCTCATGCAGACCAAGAGCGCCGTCAGCGCTGCCCTCTCCCTCTACATCAATGGGCTGTCGATCAGCCAGACGCTCCGCTTCTCCCGACTTGCCGGGATCGCCTACGACGCAACATCCGACGTCTCTAACGTCCTTTCAGTCACCCTTAATGGCGCTACTGCTGATCTGGGTGGTGATGCGGAAGCGGTGGTGCGCACGCAGTCGATCGCAGTTACGGCTGGTTCTTGATGATACCCTTATCGGATGACGGCAGCGGCGTCGGAACTCCCGTCGACATGGCAGCACGCCTTCGTTCGACGCTGCCCACAGGCTGGTTTCCGGTATCCCCTCCCACACCGGCCTTGAGCGCGACGCCGGTCCTGGATGGGCTACTGGCAGGACTTGGATCAGCCTGGTCGTTTTGCTTTGACCTGCTCAGCCTCAGTGCAGCACAGACAAGGCTGAAGACTGCTTTCGGCGCCTTCCTTGACATGATCTCCGCCGACTTCTTCGGCCCAAGCCTGCTCAGGAAGAACGACGAGACTGATGACAGCTTCCGTATGCGAATCAGTGCGGCCCTGATCAGTCGTCGCGGAACCCGTCAGGCTGTCAGTGACGCAATCGTCGCTATCACCTCAGCTGTTCCTTGGATATGCGAGCCGATGCGAGCCATGGATTGCGGCGGCTACGCAGGCACAGGCGCGGCAGGAAAAGGCGGCGGCCGTGGCTACGGAAGCCCTGGATTGCGTTTCGGATCTGACACTCTCCCGTTCCAGTATCTTGTAGAAGTGCAAGCCCGCTCGAGTTTTGCTCCGGGAATGCTCAGTGCACGACAAGGTCCGGCGACCTTCGTCAATGAAAACGGCGTTATTGAACTTGCCGGCGCACGGGTCCTGCGGCCTGAATATCAGCAGGGTGTTATTGTCGGTCCACTTCTGGAGCCGAGGGGCTTCAACCTGATCCTCGATAGTCGCTTTTGGACAGGCTTTTCTCGCTCAAGTGGCTCCGGTGACACGGCGGCTAGTTGGCAGGTCGACGTGAGCAAGCCGAGCCTGTTCGGCACCGATCCGGTTCTCACGGTCACAGGTGCAGTCGCAACACGCCTCGTCGGACCATCCATCGACCTTGCAGCGGCAGGTTCAACGATGACCGGCTCTGCCTGGATCTTAATCCCCAACCAATCAAGCTTGACCGCCGTCGAGCTCGTGCTGACGGACCTCATCGTTGGCAACTCGGTCTACGCCGCAACAGACATGACGCGGGCAGGACAATGGCAGCGATTGACCTTGTCAGTACAACCGCAAGCAGCATCTGGGAAGAACCTTCGGATGGGCTTGCTTGTCTCAGGTGCCGGTGTCGGGGATATGGTAGTTTATACGCAGTGCTGGCAGCTGGAGCCCGGCGATACTGCAACCAGTTATATCCCGACCGCCGGCACGCTGGGCCTTCGTGCGCAGGATGACGTGGCCAGCGTAGACACACTCGGATCCCTCGTGGACTTCGATGTCTCGGGCGTACTGGATGCGGTGGCTTCTTCTATACCGGCAGCAACGATCGCTTGGACGGCTGTCGCGTTACCATATGCCGCAGGGTAATCCGCTCACGTCGACGTCGTGGTGCTCGAAGCTCACATGGTCGAACTCGGAGGAAGAAGATTGGATCGTCAGATCGTCTATCCCGGCGCAGTTCCACTTGATACGGATCTGATGCTTCAGTCACGTAATACGATGGTCGGACTAGGCTACCTTACCAAGATGATCATCGGCGATGGAGGCTGCTATGTCGACGGACTTGCGTGCACGCCGGGGCAGGGGCTCTCAGTCGTAGTTGGGCCAGGGAGCCTGAGTTATCCAACGGTCGTGGATGCCGGCTTCGTAGGTTCACTTCCACCGGATGGAGATCCGTTGATCAAGCTGGGGGTAAACACATCATCTGTCATATTGGCTATTGCAGGACCTGGCCTATTCACGGTGTCGGGTTGTGCCGTTGAGGCACAAGCGGGAAACGCGGTCACGGCGTATTACAACGCTGCCAATCCATCCCAGACATTGTTCGGGCCAAACGACGATGGAACTGCCCAGGCAACCGTCATCCAGCAGCGGGTCTCGCTGTCGGTCACGAGCGGCAGCAGCGTGCCTGCGGGAAACCTGCCGCTTTGGACAGTCAATGTTCCGACTGAGGCCAGCACGATCAGCTCAGCCATGATTGCAGAAGCGTCGGGAGCGCCTTTTCTTACCGTCAAGCTTCCTGATGCTGCGCCACTCGCATCACCTACATTCAGCGGAACGCCGACCGCTCCGACTCCCTCGGCAGGAGACGTCAGCTCCCTATTAGCCACGACGGCATTCGTGTCGGCAGCGTTCAGACAGTTTCGCGCCGTATGGATCACGGCCGGAACCTATTCCTGGGTCTGTCCCAACGGAGTCTCACAGATCCTTTTTCGTGGCTGGGGACCAGGAGGTGCAGGCGGTATCGGCTCGGGTGGATTTGCTGGCGGTGGCGGTGGCGGCGGGGGCTATCTGGAAGTGCTGCTCGATGTTGTCGGCGGCCAGACGTATGTCGTCGTAGTCGGATCCGGCGGCACCAATTCCCTATCGGTTACGCCGACGAGCTTCGGTGGGATATTGTCAGTGTTCGGTGGTGGGAATGGCGGAAATGGAGGTGTCGGTCAGAACGGGATCGGTGGAACCGCCGGCAGCGACGCGGTATTGCAGCTAGAAGCGCTGTCAAATCCCGGAGCGGGGACAGGACAACCCGGATCTGTTCTCAGCGGGACGGGGATCGGTGGCGCCGGAGGATCCAGTTTCGGTACCGGGTCGAACTATCCGACATTCAGCGGTGGCGGGGCGGCGGGCTTCTGGCCTGGCGGCGGCGGTTCCGGAGGTTCAACGGGAGCTGGCGGAAGCGGTGCCTGTGGACTCGTCATACTGCAGTGGTGCGGAGGCGCAATGACGTGAGGGGACAGCACACGAAATCCTGAGATTGCAAAAGTCGGAGTCATTCATGGAAACTTGTTTCACGTCATGTTCAGCATTCACGCGAGCGGAGGAAGGTGGTTATGTCGCCGATCCTCGTGATTCCGGAAACTGGACGGGGGGACAGGTCGGCGACGGGGATCTCGTAGGGTCCAACATGGGAGTGGGCGCTCCTGCTCTAGCCGCCTGGATGGGCTCAGGTGCGCGGGTGACGGCAGAGCAGATGCGTAAGCTAGCTCTGCCGACGTATGAAGCCATAGCCCGATGCAAATATTGGTCGCCGCTCGAGTGCGGTGCGCTTCCTTCGGGCGTCGACCTGATGATATTCGATTTCGGGTGGAACAGGGGGGTAACTACATCTCTGAATCTCCTGATCCGATGTTTGACAGTCGGCCAAAAGCAGAACGACCTCACGCAGAGCTTGGTGGCGGTCCGTTCGCTCGGCAGCGTTCTACCGCCATCAATACTGCCTCAAATATCTCACAGCGGCGTCGTGATCCTCCAGGAGAAGCTTGGCATTCGGCAAGACGGTGTCGCCGGACCGGAGACGGCAAGGCAACTTGCGCTACGTCTAGATCTGAATGTGATTGCTCTTATCCTCGCTTTGGCCAGCGCACAGATCAGCTCATATCGCCGACTAACAAACTTTCCCATATACGGAGTCGGCTGGTTGGCTCGAACGGCTCGCCGTCAGGCAGTCGCCTTGTCTTTGGCTCAGTCTCCAACCACGCATGAAGGTGAGTCGACGGTTGCGGCGGCCTGACTTAGCGTGAGAATGACAAAATTTCCGTCACTCAATAATAAGGACAGATGATAGATCTCTACACGATCGATAATTAATTATGATGGCAGACTGTGCAGCTACGCGAGACGCGGCTTTACTGATTGCTACATCATTATCTGCCAGGTTTAAAAAATTCCGCGGGCGCTCCGTGAAAATCTGTTGAACCGGTGTGGGTAAGGCGGGAGCTTATATCGAGCCAAATCTCACCACCCAAGGCGCGCCAGCGGTGGCAAAAAGTGAAGTCTTCGCTTAGATACGTTTTAGTCACGGGATCAATCATGCAGTCGAACAGAGCGTGTGGGACGTGCTCGATCGTCTGGTTGTCATGGTAGGCGTCAATCCGGGTATACCGCGTCTCAGGATATCCGATGATCATTTGTTCAACTGCAGTTCGGCTAATCATCATGAAGCCGGTGCCGACATAGGTCGCTGTCGCGAGGTCGCCCTCTCGTCTAGCCGAAGCACCTCTGCAAAGTTCTCCCACGTAACGAAGACCGGCTGTGGATGGAGGCTCTCCCTGTTTCAGACGCTGCTCTGTATCTGCGTCCCAGTAAAACGTCTTCAACGGATAGCAAGCGGCAACCAATTCCTTCTTCGAGCTAAGAAGTCGTTGTACGAGGTTGGCGTCGAAGGTGATATCGCCGTCGACAAACAGGATATGCGTAGCGGACCGGTTCTGCATGAAGTGAGCTAGAAGCGTATTGCGACTGCGTGTAATGAGCGCGTCCTGACCGAGCAGTGCCAATGTAACGTCGTAGCCGTTGGCCTGCGCGCTCTGCATCATGCCGAACACCGACTGCATATACCCCTGAGTCACTAGACCACCATAACAAGGGGTAGCTAGAAACACGTGAGCACGCATGGCCGATGAGCTCCTACCTGAGAGCCTTTTACATCATGATGATGAGTAACTGGTTAACGGCGCCGGTTAATTATGTATCGAGTCGCCCATCATGGAAGCTACGACCGGCTCAATCTTGGTAGCTAGGGCTGCCTGCGCTGAGGCACTAGGGTGAAGCGGCGGATCAGGAGGTGTCAGAAGCGGGTCGAGGAAGCGAGAAGAATCGATGACGCCGCCGTTCTCAAACACGTCACGAACATCGACGAATCTCAGCCATATACCCTCGTTCGCCGGTAGTAGGGCCAGGCGACGGTTAAGTTGCTGCGTGTTGATGTTAACCCATGACGAACGGATCGACGGTAAGACCCCGAGTAAAAGAACCTGGGTTCTTGGGAGTCGGCGATGCAGAGTTCGCAGAATCGCAATGATTCCCTGATAAGTCTGCTCGGCATCGGTATGTATCCGGCCAAAGTTGTTGGCTCCGATGAGTAGGATCGCGGCTCTCGGGTTAATAGCATCCAGCTCACCGTGCTGAAGGCGCCAAAGCAGGTGGCACGTGCTATCGCCTCGAAATCCGAGATTGACCGCGTGACGGTCGCCATAGAACCGCCTCCAGATTGGCGTGAATCTACGCCAGGGCTGCGGACCGTCGGTCTCCCAATTCTGGGTAATCGAGTCTCCAAGCCATAGAAGTTGTACAGTTCCTTGCTTCAATTCAATCTGCTTTTGCTGAAAACGCAGTTTCCACCAAGATGTATCAAGGCGTGATATTGGTTTCGTCGCGACCGAGCTCGGCGCTGCAGCCATCAATACCGTGGATAAGGTGGCCGCAGCAGCTAAACGAACCAACGTGACCGATAGCTGCAATAGCTGAGCCTCAAACATAAAGCAGAAAGAAGCTGAGCAGTCCAAAAAATACGCAGTATATCGAAAATGGACGCATCGCCCATTGCTCGTGTGACCGGAAATAGTGCATGAGGAATGCCGTACTGCCGAAGGCGGTCGCTCCCGCCACGATCGCCGCGAGTATCGCGGGCGTCCAGTTGGACACTGCCACTGCGGATCGGTGAAGATGCAGTGCCTGTTGAACGGTCGCTGCGAGGATGATCGGCGTTCCGATGAGAAAAGAAAATCGAGCCGATGCTTGATGATTTACGCCCTGCAGCACCCCTCCCACTATGGTCGCACCAGAGCGAGATATACCGGGAATGAACGCGAGGCATTGCCAAAATCCTATGATGATGGCGTCGACCCTAGTCAGGTTTGCGATCGGGCGATGAGCCACACGCTTACCAGCAGCAAGCTTCTCGCCGACCAGCAGCAGGACGCCGTTCAAGACCAAGAAGATCGCGGCGACTTGCGGCGTACCGAAAAGCCGACGGAGGAAGCTCTCGAAGAGAAAGCCGAGAATAACCGCGGGGATCGTCGCCAGGATGATGAGAGAGACGATGTGCCGACTTTCCTTCGTCATGGAGGCCGTTCCGAGCCCAACAGTGCCACGTGCGAGCGCGAACCAATCGCGCCAGAAGTAGGCGAGGAGGGCGCAAGCCGTACCGAAATGCAGGGTGACGAGGAACGGGAGGAAGGCAGCTCCTCGTTGATCGATTGCCCAGTGAAGGAGAGCTGGCAGGATCACAGCATGCCCCAGGCTACTGACCGGAAACAATTCGGTCACTCCCTGCAGAACCGCAATGATCAGTGCCTGAATGGTCGTCATGTCCACAGTCTCATCCTCACTATCAACGTGGTGTTGCCGCAGCCGTGGCAAACCTGCAAGCTCCCTCCCTTGACGTCTTTCCTCTCCATAATGCATATCCGGCCTGCTCCCGAGGAAGGGTAATGGCTCACATGTCAAATATTCTCCGTGCAACATCATAGGTGGATAGCCACAGTCACGAGCGGTGCCGTGATCGCTGTGACGATCGGATTTTATTCCTATGCGATCACGCGGCTAAGAAGCAGTGCTTCGGAACGCTACCTCCTGCACGCCGTGTTCCTGTCCTCAAATGGTCTCCATGAAGGTGCTGACGTAAATCTGGCCGGGGTGAAGATCGGCAGTGTTTCCTCGATCGAGTTGGATCCAGCAGCCTTCGTGACGCATGTTGATTTTCATGTCGATGCTGGATACGAGCTGCCGCAGGATACAACCATTGGTATAGGTAGCAGCGGCTTTACCGCCGCGAACGCCCTGATGGTAGATCCTGGACGATCCACAAAGATGCTTGCTCCAGGTGACAGCATACGGTCGACACGGGAGATGTTGAGCCTCGAGCAGACGGTCAGCCAATATATCTTTGGAGCCGGTGGCCTCGGAAGCAACGCAGCACCTTAGGCTGAGGTCCTAATCGTTCATCGGGTATGAAGCCATCAGGCGGCGCTGTGTGAGCCAATCCCTGAAGATCTTCAGCAGGCCACTACTCTTGAACCCGGCCTCGCGTAACGAGGCACCGATCTCGAATGCTTGTCGGTAGTGGTTGAATTGCGCGCGATAGGCGTCCAATAGAGATGTTGATGGATCCCAGATATGCGTCGCTTCCGAGCCTACCCCGTTGATCTCAATGATTCGAAATTCGTCGCCGCGTCTTAGGCTTGCAACGCTGAGATACCGAACGTCAATCCGACCGAAATAGAAATCGGGAACGTCGGACATGATGCGGTCGATTTTCTCCGTGAGCATCGATGTGATGTCGGACGCACCATTTGAGAAAATCGATCCCTTACAGTGATTGCCGGCGAACACCAGCCGTATCGGCGCACCAGAGTTAGGAACTTCGTCCAGACGAGCTTGCAGGCGCTGCAGATAAAGGTGAGGGACAAGCCGAGTGCGTGGGTCAGCAAGAATCAGTTCATGTATGGTCGATCGGCCGTCACCGAAAAGGATCGGTGCTCGCTTGTGCGTGAGCGATGTTATACTGCCCGCGGGCGACCGAGGGTGCTTGATGTAAAATATTCCGGCCTCGCCCTCATAAGGAACCAGTTCCTGGAGGACTAGATCTATGTTACGAGGAAACGAGGCTAGGACCGAGTGTAAAGTCTCCTCGTCATGCGCCAGCCGAACACCGGTGCCGTTGCATCCGATGTCCGGCTTGACGACGATGGGTAGAGCTAGCCCTCCTTGACGCATCAAATTCAGCGCCCGCGGTAGATCCTGTTCAGCCGTCCGGAATTTCTTATATCGGGCAATCCAGGAGGCGGCCGTCGAGCCTGCCTGGTCGAGGATCGAGCATTTGCTCTCGCCGCAGAGACCCCCTGTCGAAATCTGCGGGTTGGCCAAGGATGGGAGGCTGAAGTCGCGATACCGCAGCCCAAGCACAATCCAGTATGCCACGACAGGCGTATAGAAGACCCAGGCTGGCCAAAACTCGAAAGATGAGACCTGCGAGATGCTCGCCGCTTCGGCTTCCATCGCGGTGATGTCACTCATATTTTCTCATCCTGGAAATGAGCTACGATGCGCCCGAACGCCACCACCGCCAGCGCGAACCCGATCGCTCCAGCCCAACGCCATGCACCGAAATGGTCCATGAGTAAACGGCCTATCCTCAGGGAGATAAGGAAAAGCAAGCTCGTCCACATCGATGTGGCGACAACAGCTGCGAGTGCGAAGCGCGGAAAACTAGCTCGGAGAAATCCGCAAGCCGTATAAGTCGGAAGCCTTGCACCCGGGATAAACCGGCTCACCAAGACGACCCGGAAGACCCGATCAGCGAGCCACTGCCTACCTTGAGCATGACGTTCAGCTGATACAAGCCGATTGATCCTCGGCGATGAGGCCGCGATCCGGCCACCTCCGTAGAGGCCTAAATCGCCGATGACGATGCCGAGGTAGAGGGCCACCAGCGCGACGATAGGTCGTATCGCGCCGACCTCCACCTGCGTGGCGGCAATCACCGTTGCGGCATCCTCGAGGATGAAGGTGCCGATGATAATCGCGGACCCCTGAAGCAATGGATGAGCGCCAGCTGCTTTCAGTAGACCGGCGACCGACAGAGAGATCATCCGAAGTCAGCGGCTAGTCAGCATTGCGCACGATCGATCGGCACAGTGTATAAGTCTGTAACTCCAAATTTATTTACGTCCGGTCGCCGAAGATGAGGGAAGACAACGGTCAAGCAGGGGGGTGTCCAAAAAAGTCTCTCCAGCTATAGCGGCTTTCCATATCCGCGTGCGCCATCGACGTCACCTGATTTCTAGGCGACCTCGTCAGCATCAAGAGCTGGTAAATTTATCGCGGAACCGCGAAGAGAAGGTTGTGCCTCTTCGTGCCAGTAAGTTGGTAATCGTGGCGTCTATACGAGATTATTCAATATAATCAACGCGATAAGTAGACAATAAATATCTGTAAAGAAATCTCCAAGGAAGATCAAGCTTTTCTGGATAAGAAAGCGAACTTCAGCGCTCGGTGACGCAGCATCGCGGTTGAAGTTTTCCTCCTGACACAAGTCATCGCACTCACCCAACCGTTCAACTACGACCTGAGGTCAAGATTAAGAAGTAGTGACATAGATAACCTGCAGAAAAGGATGGAAGGATCGCTGAAAGGCATCTCCTAACTGGTCATCCGATTCGACACTGGTGTCACCGCGCGGCCAGATAATCCCACCTTGTAGGACTCACTGCCCAGTTTGTGGCCGGTAGCTTGAGGCGACTGAGAGCGTCTCGTACTGATGCGAGAGCAACACCAGTGCCTCTTGCCCAGACCGTCAAAATCGTGCAAAAAACCATTATGATCACGCGGCGAGCCGGATTGATTGCGGCAGTTGCAGCACTAGCTTCTGGAACGAGCCTGCCGGGTCGCGCCCGTCATTCGTCGCACGCGGTTGCTCGTGAGGCACCTTACTCTTCTTTTCTACAGACGATTGCCAATCAAGCTCGAGGCTTGGGCATCAGTCGATCGACACTTGACAATGCCTTAGCCCTTGATCAGCCGAACATGAAGGTGCTGGCGCTAGATAGGCATCAGCCGGAGTTCCAGCTCAAGTGGAGCGCCTATCGTCGGCATGTTCTCACGCCACAGCGAGTTCAGGCCGCAAGAGCCGCCTATCAGACCAGGCTCGGTCTCCTTAGCAAGATTTGGCAGCGCTACGGAGTTGACCCACGTATCGTCGTCGGCATTTGGGGCCTCGAGTCGAACTATGGCAGCCGGTCTGGTTCATTCGGCGTCATCGATGCTCTCGCCACCCTTACTTACGACGGGCGCCGCAGGAATTTCTTCTATCTTCAATTGATGGATGCGCTGCGAATTCTTCAGGATGGCGACATCGGTGCGGCGAACATGATCGGAAGTTATGCCGGAGCGATGGGTCAGCCTCAGTTCATGCCGACTTCCTACCTACGATACGCTGTGGATGAGGATGGCGACGGCAGACGCGATATCTGGTCCAGTGAGGCGGATATCTTCGCTTCGATCTCAAACTATCTCGCGAAGAACGGCTGGGTTGCCGGCGCTCCCTGGGGTCAACCCGTGACGGTGCCTTCCGGCTTCGATGCCGTGAGAGCCGAACGTTATCCCGTTCAAACCCTGGGATACTGGATGCGCACGGGCGTCCGGCGGCTGGACGGAAACTCGTTCTCACGCAGCGACGTGTCCGCCAGGCTACTGCTGCCTGATGGGGCAGCGGGAGAGGCCTTCGTCGCCTACGAAAACTTTCAGGTATTGCGCCGATACAACCCGTCTGACTTCTACGGTCTGGCGGTGGGGCTTCTCGGCAGTGCCACGGCGTGAGGTCACTGTCGCTCGCTGTCCTGCTTCCTGTGACGGTTCTGGCCTCGATGACGGGATGCGACCGCCGGAGGGTGCAGAGGTCGACCTCGGCAGACTTACACTACACACTTGGGCCGGCATGGCTGGGTGATGACTGTTGGTTTTATCCGAAAGAGGAAAGCTCCTACGTGGCCACCGGGTTGGCGGTCGTGGACGCATCGCGACCGCAGCAGAAGCGCAGGACGGCGGACGGTGAGCTTTATGATCCCGCCGCGCTGACGGCTTCGCATCAGACGTTGCAGCTGCCTGTCATACTCCGTGTCCGCAACCTCGAGAACGGGCGAGTGCTCACGCTGCGTGTCAACGACCGCGGGCCGGCCTCGCCGAAGAGGCTGCTCTCCATGACGCCAGGGGCTGCTCGCGTGATGGGAATGATCCCGGGCCATGCGACGCGGATACAGGTCGCGGAAGATGAGACGCTCAGCCACGCGATCTTGCGGCAGGTGAACAATGCACCGGTGGCGGACGTCACCGCGGCGCCGGTCACAGCCGTTCAGGAACAATCTCTTACATCCCCGATCACCTCCGACGCGTCAGGGAAGGCGTCTCCCTCACCCCCGCGTGAGTCAGACGAACATCCAGGCGAAACAACCTTGGGCGCTTTGATGCAAGGCCCGGCTGACCCCGGGCAGCTTTGGATCGACGCGGGTCACTTCAGTCGGCGCATCTATGCTCGCCGGCTGGCCAGCGCGTTGGCCGGAACCGTTCGTCAGGAGGGTCGGGGTCAGTCGGTCCTGTTCAGCGTGCGGCTCGGTCCCTTCGGGCTCGTGACACAGGCCGACGCGGCACTGGACCGTGCCCGTTCAGGCGGGGTAACCGACGCTCGGATCATCGTTGAGTAGGGACCGCCCTTGTCCACAAGAAGATCATTGCTAGCAGGCGGCTCTGCACTCGCAGCCTCAATAGGTTGTGGTTCCCGATCGGTTGCCGGCCGCCGTCGAGGCAAAGCAGCAGCTCAAGCATCGACGCAGGAGGTCGGCGTGCCTTCGGGCGCTGCTGCCGAAACACCTATCGGCCCGCTCGATACGCAAGCAAGATGGGCGTTCATCATCGATGTGGCCACCAATACGGTGCTGCTGCAGAAGGAAGCCGATGAACCGATGCCGCCGTCCTCGCTGACGAAGATGATGACGGCCTATCTCGTCTTCTCGGCGCTCAGTGAGAACCGTCTGCAGCCCGGTCAGACACTCATGGTGAGCGAGAAGGCCTGGCGGATGCAGGGGTCGAAGATGTTCGTGCCCCTAGGTCAGCAGGTTGCGGTGGAGGATCTCATCCGCGGCATGCTGATCCAGTCGGGCAATGATGCCTGCATCGTGCTCGCAGAAGGCATCGCGGGATCAGAAGAGCAGTTCGTCATGCTAATGAACAAGCAGGCGCAGCGCCTCGGTCTCACACACACGCACTATCAAAATACGACCGGCTGGCCGGATCCAGATCATCATATGTCGGCGCGCGACGTCGCGATGCTGGCGCTCCATTTAATTAAGGACTACCCCCAGTACTACCACTACTTCTCCGAAAAAGACTATAAATACAATAACATCGCGCAGGGAAACAGAAACGTCCTGGTCGATAAAGGTCTCGCGGATGGTCTGAAGACCGGACACACAGATGCTGGCGGCTTTGGCCTGTGCGCGAGTGCCAAGCGCGACGGTCGACGCCTCATCGAGGTCCTGAACGGCCTACCGTCTTCGCGAGCGCGGGCAGAAGAGGGCGAGCGGTTGCTGAACTGGGCGTTCGCCAACTTCGAGGACGTCAAGCTCTTCTCGAAGAACGAAATCGTGCAGTCGATCCCGATCTGGCTCGGCGCTCAGCCTATGGTTGCCGTGGCGGCACCCTGCGACATCGTGTTGACGATGCCGCATGACTGGCGCAGCCACGTGAGGATCGCAGTCGATTTCAGGTCGCCGGTGCAAGCACCCGTGGCTGCAGGACAGATCGTCGCCCAGCTCACCGTCTCCGGGAGCCGGTTGGCCGATGTGCAGGTGCCTCTATTGGCAACCGCAAACGTGCCGCGGCTCGCCTTGCCGAACCGGGCTATCGCCGTCCTGGAGCACTCGGTCGGCGGGGGCTGATCACATGACCGCAATGCTGGTGACGCTCGAAGGCGGCGAGGGTGCCGGCAAGACGACGCAGACACGAAAGCTGGCGGAGGGCTTGGCGGGTCGCGGCTACGACGTGCTGTGCACGCGCGAGCCAGGCGGAGCCCAGGGTGCGGAGGCGCTCCGACAGTTTCTGTTAGGAACCGATCACGGACTGAGCCCGCGTGCCGAAGCGATGGCGCATTTCGCGGCGCGGATCGATCATGTTGACGCGACGATCGGTCCTGCACTGGCCGCTGGCCGGCTCGTCCTTTGCGATCGCTTCTCCGACTCCACCCTCGCCTACCAGGGTTATGGTCTCGGGCACGGTGACCCGACGATCTTGGCGTTCATCGAGCACCTGACCACCCTGTTGCAACTTCAGCCGCAGCTCACGGTAATCCTGGATCTGCCGCGTGCCGAGGCGCGGGAACGGATGCGGCGGCGCGGCGAGGGGGAGGATCGCTACGAGTCGTTGGATGAGTCCTTTCACGCGAGGGTCGCCGAAGGGTTCCGGACGATCGCCCGCCGCGCCACTACACGCTGCATGCTGGTCTCCGCCGTCGGCTCCGTCGAGGCGGTGCATCAGCGTGTGATGGCCGCGGTGGAACCTTGGCTGTCGTGACGGGCGCCGTCGCGCGCGAGACGATCACGCTGCTTGGACAGACGGAAGCGGAGCGGACGCTGCTGCAGGCGTGGCGATCCGGTAGGCTGCATCATGGATGGTTGTTCACCGGGCTACCCGGCATCGGCAAGGCGACGCTCGCCCGCTGGTTCGCCCGGGTCGTGCTCGGCGAAGCCGATCCACAGGCGATCAGGCGAATGGAGGCGGGCACGCATTCCGACCTGCTGATCATCACCAGGGGTCTGGACGAGAAGAGATCACGGTCGCGCGCGGAGATCGTGCTGGAGGATGTACGTCCCCTCGCAGACTTCCTGCACCGCACATCGGCAGGCGGATGGCGCGTGGTGATCATCGAGGGTGCGGATCACCTTAATCGACACGCGGCGAACGCTCTGCTCAAGCTGCTGGAGGAGCCGCCGAACAGGGCGCTCATCCTGCTGACGTGCAGTGCACCGGGCCGGCTGCCGCCGACGATCCGCAGCCGCTGCCGCCTGCTCCGGTTGAAGTCGCTCGATGGGCCGACGATGCACGAAGCCCTTGAACGGCTCCTACCTGCCGTGCAGCGGGATGCGCGACAGACCTTGATCGATCTCAGCGATGGGTCGCCCGGGCGTGCGGTGATCCTGGCTGCCGAGGATGGCATCGTCCTCTCCGATCTCGTGCGCGGCACGCTGTGTCAACCCGACCGCCCACCGGGTTCATGGTGCTATGAGGTGGCGGATCAGGTCCTGCGCCACGAGAACGGCTTTTCCACCTTCATCGGCTTGTTGTCTGCTGCCATATCCACGACCATACGAAAGGCTGCGTGCGAGGAGACGACCGATCAGGTCGCCAGCCTGCTCTCGTCTCGTCCTGTCGATAGCTGGGCCGATACCTGCGAGGAGCTGGCCCGACTGCGTGACGACACAGAAGCCTTCAATCTGGATAAACGCCAAGCCCTGCTGACGGGCCTGAGCTTGCTGAGCGGATGATGACCGAACGCTTCACGATTACGACACCTATATACTACGTCAACGGTCTGCCTCATATCGGGCACGCCTACACCTCGATCGCCGCCGACGTCCTCGCGCGTTGGAAGCGGCTCGACGGGTTCGACGTGTTCTTTCTCACCGGAACCGATGAGCATGGCCAGAAGGTCGAGCAGGCCGCCATCGCGGCGGGGCTGGCACCACAGCAGTTCGTCGATCGCGTGGCGGCTGACTTTCGGGCTATGGCCGATGCACTGGACATTTCCTACGACGATTTCGTTCGCACTACCGAGCCGCGTCACCTCGAAGCGTGTGCAGCCCTCTGGCGCCGTCTGGAACAGGCGGGCCACATCTACGAGGGCGCCTACGAGGGGTGGTACGCGTTGCGCGACGAGAGTTTCTACGGCGAGGACGAACTCGTCCTGCATGCCGACGGCACCCGTACCGCTCCGACCGGAGCCCCGGTGCAGTGGCTGCGCGAGCCGTCCTACTTCTTCCGGCTGGCGGCGTGGCAGGACCGGCTACTCGCCTTCTACGATGAGAACCCCGACTTCATCGGGCCGCCGGCGCGTCGCAACGAGATCATCAGCTTCGTGCGGCAAGGTCTGAACGACCTTTCGATCAGCCGCACCAGCTTCGACTGGGGGGTCCCGGTTCCGGGTAACGCCGCCCACGTCATGTACGTGTGGTGGGACGCGCTGGTGAACTACATCACCGCACTGGGCTATCCCGACGAGACCCAGCCGCGCTGGAGGTACTGGCCCGCGGACCTGCACCTGATCGGGAAGGAGATCGCGCGTTTTCATGCCGTCTTCTGGCCCGCCTTCCTCATGGCGGCCGGGCTCGCCCCGCCCAGGCGCGTCTTCTCGCACGGATGGTGGACGATCGAAGGCGAGAAGATGAGCAAGTCGGTCGGCAACGTGATCGATCCGCGCGCCCTGGCGGACGAGTTCGGCGTCGACGCCTTGCGGTTCTTCCTGCTGCGCGAGGTTCCCTTCGGCGGCGACGGCGACTACAGCCGCAAGGCGTTGATCGGCAGGCTGAACGTCGATCTGGCCAATGACCTCGGCAACCTCGCGCAACGCTCGCTCTCGCTGATCGCGCGCAACTGTGACGGCAGTTTGCCCGCTCGAGAGGCGCTGACCGAGGCTGACGAGGCTCTTCTCGAACAGGCCGCGGCACTCCCGGGACTGCTACGTGAGCTGCTGGATCGGCAGGCGTTGCACGAGGCGCTAGAGACGGTCTGGCGGGTGATCCGCGCGTGCAACGGCTATGTCGATCGGCAAGCCCCATGGGCACTGAACAAGACGGACCGGCCGCGGATGGCGACGGTCTTGCGCGTGCTGGCAGACAGCCTGCGCATCATCGCGACCGTGCTGCAGCCCTTCATGCCGGCGAGCATGACGACGATGCTCGACCAGCTTGGCGTAAGCCCGGAGCAGCGACAACTCGATGCGCTGGGGACGCCGGTTCCAGCCGGCACCGTGCTTCCGCCACCGCGCGGCGTGTTCCCGCGCCATGTCGAGAGCGCTGCGGATGCTCCGCTGCGCGCGCCGAAGTGATGGGCGGGCTCACGGCACCGATCGATTCGCACTGCCATCTCGACCGGTTCGATCCCGAAGAGGTGTCGGGGGTGCTGCAGCGTGCGCGTGCCGCTGGTCTCGGCGGCATCGTCACGATCGGCACGCGGCTCTCCGAGGCACCGAGCCAGCTCGCGCTCGCGGGCTTGTCGGAACCGGGGTTGTCGATCTGGTGCACGATCGGGACGCATCCCGATCACGTGACCGAAGAGGCGCTGCCTGATCCGGACGACCTCGCGTTGCAGACCGAGCCCGGGTGCGTCATCGGCATCGGCGAGACCGGCCTGGACTATCTCCACAGCAGGCCCGAAGACCGTGCGGCGCAGCAGGCAGGCTTCCGCATGCACATCCGTGCCGCCCGGCTCGCCGATCTGCCCGTGGTGATCCACGCGCGCGACGCCGACTCGGACGTCGCCGCGATCCTGCAGGACGAGCATGATCAAGGTGGTCCGTTCCGCTTCTTGCTGCATTGCTTCAGCTCGGGCATTGACCTCGCCGCTCGCGCCCTGAGCCTCGGCGGATCGATCAGCTTCTCCGGCATCCTCACCTTTCCGAAATGCCAGGCGCTGCGCGACATGGCGCGCGAGGTGCCGGCGCATCGGCTGCTGATCGAGACGGACGCTCCGTATCTCGCCCCAGTCCCCAGACGCGGCAAGCGTAACGAACCGGCCTTCGTCATCCATACCGCCGCCGTGCTGGCGCACCTCCTGGAAATGCCGGAGGAAGCCGTGCATCAGCTCACCAGCCGCAATTTCCACGCCCTGTTCCGCAAGGCCGGCTGAACTGATGCGGGTGGTGATCCTGGGTTGTGGCGGATCCGCAGGTGTCCCGATGCTGGGCGGCGCTGACGGCTCCGGGGACTGGGGGATCTGCGATCCGAACGAGCCGCGAAACCGGCGCAGCCGTTCTTCGATCGTGATCGAAGCCGACGGAGGAGGGCGGCTGCTGGTGGATACCGGTCCGGATTTGCGCGAGCAGTTGCTGAGCAATCGGATCGGACGAGTGGACGCGATCCTCTACAGCCACGCCCATGCCGACCACGTCGCCGGGCTCGACGAGGTCAGGGGCCTCAACCGCGTGATCGAGCGCCCGATCGAGGCCTACGGCACGCATGCTGTCCTCGACGAGATCAGACGACGCTTCGCCTACGCCTTCCGGCCGTGGTCGCCACCCGGCTTCTACAGTCCTGTCATGATCCCGCGAGAGATCGAGCTGGGCGGTACGGTAGTCGTCGAGGGGCTGGCGCTGCAGCTGTTCGAGCAGGCGCATGGCCGCAGCATCACCGTGGGTCTGCGAACCGGTGCCTTCGCCTACTCGACGGACGTGGTGGAGCTGGATCAGCATGCCCTGAACGCGCTTCACGGCGTCGATACCTGGATCGTCGACTGCTTCCAGCGCGCCGCCCATCCGGCACATGCCCATCTCAACCAGGTGTGGAACTGGTCTAGGCGGCTCGGCATTCGCCGCACGATCCTGACCCACATGGGTACGGACATGGACTGGGGCTGGATGGTGCGAAATCTGCCAGCCGGTCTCGAGCCTGGCTATGACGGCATGAGACTGGAGATGTGACCGGACAGCCGCAGGAAAGCGGCCGGTCGTCGATTAGGCGAGACCCACACGCAATTTAGTTGAAACCCTCAGCTGCGCAGAGATAGCCTCGCAGAGGACCTCATGACATTTCGTCATTTATGTCCGGTAGCAACGAAGGACTTTGCTCATCGCTAAGCCTTGGACCCAAGAGGTCGACCACCTCCCCGCGCGGATGCTCGGGGCGGAGCGCCATGACGAGTGGCTTGAAGCGAGCCACGTCGTTCAACAGGAAGCCGAGGCCGGGCAGCGCGAACAGGAGCGTTGCTCGGATTGGCTGGAAGCGTTTCGGCCCGGTTGGCTTGCGAGTCAAGAGCTTCTGAAAGCCATCACGGGGTCAGGATCATCTTTCTTGGGGGAGACCCTCTCATGGCACCTCTAGACGACGTCTTCTCACTCGCGACCTCGATGCGCGAAGAGCGCCGAGAGACCGAGATGAGTCTCGCCCAGTACCTGCAGCTCTGCTCCGACGATCCGACCTGCTACGCCGGCGCTGCCGAGCGCATGCTCAAGGCGATCGGCGAGCCGACCATGGTCGATACGTCCAAGGATGCCAGGCTGGGCCGGGTGTTCATGAACCGTACCATCAGGGTCTACCCGGCATTCTCCGACTTCCACGGCATGGAAGAGACGGTCGAGCGGATCGTCGGCTTCTTCCGGCACGCAGCGCAGGGCCTGGAGGAGCGCAAGCAGATCCTCTACCTGCTGGGTCCGGTCGGCGGCGGCAAGTCCTCGCTCGGCGAGCGGCTCAAGTCGCTGATGGAGCGGCAGCCGATCTACGTGCTCAAGGCCGGCAGCCGCATGAGCCCGGTGTTCGAGAGCCCGCTCGGCCTGTTCGACGTCGACCGCATGGCCGAAGGTCTGCAGAAGCGATACGGCATTCCCCGCCGCGTGCTGAGCGGGATCGCCAGTCCCTGGGCGCTGAAGCGTCTCGAGGAGTTCGACGGTGACCTGTCCCGTTTCACCGTGGTCAAGCTGCACCCGTCGAAGCTGCGCCAGATCGCGGTGGCCAAGACCGAGCCCGGGGACGACAACAACCAGGACGTCTCCGCCCTGGTCGGCAAAGTCGATATCCGCCAGCTCGAGAGCTTCAGCCAGAACGATCCCGATGCCTACAGCTTCTCCGGCGGCCTGAACCGCGCCAACCAGGGCATCCTCGAGTTCGTCGAGATGTTCAAGGCGCCGATCAAGATGCTGCATCCGCTGCTGACGGCGACGCAGGAGGGCAACTATGTGGGGACCGAGAACATCGGCTCGATCCCCTTCACCGGCGTCATCCTCGCCCATTCCAACGAGGCGGAATGGCAGAGCTTCCGCAACAACCGGACCAACGAGGCGTTTCTCGACCGGGTGTGCGTGATCAAGGTGCCGTACTGCCTGCGCGTCACCGAGGAAACCCGCATCTACGAGAAGCTGATCAGCAGCTCGGCCCTGGGTGAAGCGCCGTGCGCGCCCAACACCTTGGAGATGCTGGCCAAATTTGCCGTGCTGTCACGGCTGAAGGGGCACGCGAACTCGACGCAGTACGCCAAGATGCGGGTCTATGACGGTGAGAACATCCGCGAGACCGATCCCAAGGCCAAGACCATGCAGGAATATCGCGACGCCGCCGGTGTCGATGAAGGCATGGAGGGGATCTCCACACGGTTCGGCTTCAAGGTGCTCTCGGCGGCCTTCAACCATGATCCAAGCGAGATCGCCGCCGATCCGGTGCATCTGATGTACGTGCTCGAGCAGGCGGTGCGACGGGAGCAGTTCCCGCCCGAACTCGAGGCATCCTACCTGGCTGCGCTGAAGTCGGAGCTGGCCGGCCGCTACGCCGAATTCGTCGGCAACGAGATCCAGAAGGCCTACCTGGAAAGCTATCACGATTACGGCCAGAACCTGTTCGACCGGTATCTCGACTATGCCGACGCGTGGATCGAGGACCAGGACTTCAAGGACCCTGACACCGGCCAGCTGCTGAGCCGCGACCTGCTCAATACCGAGCTGACCAAGATCGAGAAGCCCGCCGGCATCGCCAACCCGAAGGATTTCCGCAACGAGGTGGTGAAGTTCTCGCTGCGCTCGCGTGCCGCCTCGGGCGGCAACAATCCCTCCTGGACTTCGTACGAGAAGATCCGGGACGTGATCGAGAAACGCATGTTCAGCCAGGTGGAGGACCTGCTGCCGGTGATCAGCTTCGGCTCCAAGAAGGACGGCGATACCGAGACGAAGCACGGCCAGTTCGTCGAGCGCATGGTGGCACGTGGCTACACCGAGCGGCAGGTGCGTCGACTGGTCGAGTGGTACATGCGCGTCAAGCAGTCGGCCTAGGGCATGACGCGGCCGAGCCTGCCTCGCTGGTCATCGGGCAACCCGGCTTCATCGCCGGGTCGAGATGGCGGGTCGCTCTCGATCGTGCTGACGCCGCTTCGTAACGGAAAGCGAAACGACTAAGTGGATATTATAGACCGTCGTCCGAACCCGCACGGCAAGAACATCGAGAATCGCCAGCGGGTATTGACTAGAGCGCGCGACGCCATACAGCGTGCGGCGCGTGATGCGGTAGCTTCCGGCAAGCTGCGCGAGGTGGCGAAGGGAAGCGCCATCTCGATCCCGTCCGATGCACTGCACGAACCGAGCTTCCACCGTGTCTTCACCGGCGGCACCCGCGATCTGGTGCTATCAGGTAACAAGGTGTTCTCGCGCGGTGACCGCATCCAGCGGCCGCCGTCGGGAGGCGGCAGCGCCGGCGGCGGAGCAGGGGAGGCGGGGGAAGAGGGTGGCGGTGAGGATAGCTTCCGCTTCGTGCTCACGCGTGACGAGTTTCTCGATCTGTTCTTTGACGACTTGGCGCTTCCTGACCTCGTCAAGCGCGAGATCACCACGACGGAGTCGATGAGCACGAGCCGTGCCGGGCTCAGCAATGACGGTGCGCCATCGCAGCTCGATCTGAGCCGCACCATGCGCTACTCGATGGCGCGTCGGATCGGCTTGAAACGTCCGAAGCCGGAAATCGTCAAGGAGATCGAGGCGCGAATCGCAGCACTCGAGGATCAGGCAGAAGCCTCTCCTGCCGTGCATGAGGAGCTCGTCGGGCTGAGGGCGGACCTCGCAGCGACGCAACGGCGGCTGAACCGGGTTCCATGGATCGATCCGGTCGACCTGCGCTACCGGCGTTTCACCCAGACGCCGAAGCCCTCCACGCGCGCCGTGATGTTCTGCATCATGGACGTGTCTGGTTCCATGACCGAGCGCATGAAGGATCTTGCCAAGCAGTTCTTCCTGCTGCTGCACGTCTTCCTCGAGCGGCGCTACAAGCAGGTCGACCTGATCTTCATCCGCCATGCAGAGGTCGCGGAAGAGGTCGACGAGGAGACCTTCTTCACCGATCCGCGCACCGGCGGCACCATCGTGTCGTCGGCGCTCAACGAGATGATCGGTATCCAGCAGAGCCGCTATCCAGCCTCTGCCTGGAACATCTACGTGGCGCAGGCGTCGGACGGGGACAATTCCGCCTCCGACACGCCGCGCTCCTGCGCGCTGCTGCAGACCCGTATCCTGCCCAACGTGCAGTACTACGCCTACATCGAGATCGTCGGCTCGGGCGCCATCATTCGAGGCGAGACCGATCTGTGGCGCGGCTACAAGCAGGTGGCCGGCGAGAGCGAACGTCTGGTCATGCGCCAGGTGGCAGAGAAGCGCGACATCTTCCCGGTGTTCCGCGAGTTGTTCGCGCGTCGCGCGGAGGCCTCCCCATGAGCTTGGTCCCGAGTCGCCACCGATCTGGATCACCGCTGGGCGGGAGCCTGGAGAGAGCGCCGGCCATGCTCGATCGGCCGACGCCGTCGCAGGGCGCAGCCGACCTGCTCTATAGCGGGGCGGACTGGAATTTCGACACCCTGCGTCACGCCTACGATGCCATCGAGCGCATCGCCGAATGCGAACTGAAGCTGGAGATCTATCCCAACCGGATCGAGGTGATCACCTCGGAGCAGATGCTCGACGTCTACACGTCACACGGCATGCCGTTGATCTACAAGCATTGGTCGTTCGGCAAACGGTTCGTCGGGCACCAGAACGCGTACAAGCGCGGCCTCATGGGACTGGCCTACGAGGTGGTGATCAACTCCAACCCTTGCATCAGCTACCTGATGGAGGAGAACAGCGCCACGATGCAGGCGCTGGTCATCGCCCATGCCGCCTTCGGCCATAACCACTTCTTCCGCAATAACCGTCTGTTCCGGGAGTGGACCGAGCCGACGGGCATCCTCGATTATCTCGAGTTCGCCCGTTCCTACATCGCGCGCTGCGAGGAACGTCATGGCGTGGCCGCCGTGGAACGCATCCTCGACGCCGCGCACGCGCTACAGAACCAGGGCGTGAACCGGCACTCCGGCGCCAAGATGATGGATCTCAAGGCGGAGCAGGCGCGCGATCGCGAACGTCGCGAGCATGAGGACCGCGTCTACAACGACCTCTGGCGCACCCTGCCATCGGGCAACACCGCTCAGGTCGCGAACATGATCGGCGACCGTCGCCGTCGACTCGGACTGCCGGAAGAGAACCTGCTCTACTTCCTGGAGAAGAACGCACCACGGCTGGCGCCATGGGAGCGTGAGGTGATCCGCATCGTCCGGCTGATCGCGCAGTATTTCTACCCGCAGCCCCAGGCCAAGATGATGAACGAGGGCTGCGCCACCTGGGTCCACCAGGCGATCATGACCCGCCTGCACGAGCAGGGCCGTATCAACGATGCCGCCTTCCTCGAGGTGATCCACTCGACCACCAACGTCATTACCCAGCCGGGCTTCGACCATCCGGGAGGCGGCAGCTTCAACCCCTACGCGCTCGGCTACGCGATGATGACCGATATCGCACGCATCTGCGAGACACCCACCGCCGAAGATCGCGCCTGGTTTCCCGACATCGCCGGCAATCGGGACGTGACCGGAACGCTGAAGCACGCCTGGGCGGAGTATCGCGACGAGAGCTTCATCCAGCAGTTCCTGTCGCCGGCGGTCATGCGCCAGTTCCGCATGTTCAGGCTGCTCGACGACGTCGCCAAGCCGTACCTGCTGGTCGACGACATCCACGACGATGCCGGCTACCGGGAGATCCGCCGCGCGCTCGCGCGCAGCTACGATCCGAGCCATTTCTATGCCGAGCTCGAGATCGTCGATGTCGACCTGGCCGGCGACCGCTGCCTGCGCATCGAGCATCGCACGCGTCCGGGCCAGCTCCTCGCCGAGCAGGATGCTCGTGCCTCGCTGAAGCATCTGGCCGAATTGTGGGGCTACGAGGTCAAGCTGATCGAGCTCGATCCGCAGACCGACACCGTGCTCGCCACGCACAGCGTGTCGCCGCCGCGCAAGCCCTGACGGGCTAGGACGACCCGCCCGCGCCGAAGGCGCGGGGACGTCGGCCATCCGACGCGCTGGAGCTGAGCCTCCCGAAAGCTTCTTCCGGCTGTGCCGATCGCGTCTCGCGAGCGACCTGCTCGTGACGCTGACTGCTCCTGTCGAAGATACCCCGGGGTGACGGCCCCTCACTAACGCCATAATAACGTCGTGCCGAACCTATAGAACAAAACAAGAACTAGTTCGCAAACAGTTGTCGCAAATCCGGGCGGTGCCTATCTTTCATTCGGCCCCGCAAGTTCCGGCCTGCGACGAGGTGGGAATGCATGAATATGATAGTTGAAGGTTGAGTGATGTCCGCAACATACTCCGCGCCACCGCCTCGCCATGACGTCCTGCCAGACCGCCTGAATTTCGAGCTCGACGAGGGCACGACGGAGATGGTGCGCAGCCTCGCTAGGCTGCTGGGTGTTCCGGAGACAGACGTGATCGCCAAGGCCATCGCCAACGAGGCCTTCATCGTCTCCGAGATCAGGAACGGCCGCAGGTTCGAGTTGCGCGAGCACAACAAGGTCGCTCCCGTGAACTTCGTCTGACCGCATCGATTTGACGCCGAACGAGTTCTACAGCCGGCCAGTCGTCGTCCTCGGCAGTTCGTCCGGTAGCGCCGCCACCGCCACGAGTTCCAACGACGAGGCGTTCGAGCGCGTCCCTGGCCCCGGGCAGTTCGACGTGGTCAAGGCTCGCGAGACCATGCGCGGCTGGCTCGCCGTGATCGTCCTCGCCGTGTTCGGGCTGGAGGTTCTCCTGTTCTTCGGCCTGGCCTTCGGCCATGTCCTGCTGATGCAGGACATCAAGGAACTTGGCCTCGTGCTGTTCTCGCCGACGATCGTCGTCGTCGGCACCGTCCTCGGGTTCTATTTCGGGGCGGACAAGGGCAGCCGCAGCTAGTTATCAACAGCTCTCAGCGTCAAGGTCCCCCCGATCGCCCTGGCGGCAACCCACGCGACGCCGTGCGGGAACTACTGTCGTGATCAACTTGTCAAACGATGCCGCGATCCTAGGCTTCGTCCCTGATCCACCACTTGATCGGCTGCGGTTCGGAGTCAGGCTTCTCGGTTCTCGGCTTCCGGCGGATCGCCTCGGCAGGCGCCTGCACCGGAGCCGGGGCCTGCGCCGTCGCCTGCTCCTGGGCTGCCTGCAGATCCATCTCGATATGGGCGAGACGCGTCTGCAACGCGACGATCGAGGACCTGCTCTCGCTCAGACAGCGTTCTGCGGCCTCGCGGCGGGTGCGCTCCTGCTCCAGGTCGTGACGCAGCGAGTCGAGCAACGCCTTGTCCTGATGGGTCGCCGCTTCCGATCGCACGGCTGGACGACCAAGTGCGGCATGCACCACCGGGACCTCGCCATCGCGTACGTAGCGATGCCGGGTCGTCGCCCCGGAGCCGCCGGTGCGGCCGCTGCCCGCGGCAGGCGCACCGGACGTGCGACGACCGCCCATATGTTCCAGCGCCTGGCGAAGCTGGGCCTCTGCACTCTGCGACTCGCTATCGGTCGAAGAAGTTTCGTCTTCTGAGCCCCGTGCGGGGCGATGTTCTGACAAGTTCAGCTCTCTATTGATACGCATTCTTCGATTGTCGGTAAAATAAGACGTTTGACGGAAGTTCAAGCCGTCCGATGTTGGCTCGTTTCAGGAACTTATCTTGACGCCTTTCCAAAACGCAACACGACCCTTGATGTTTTCCGCGGCCTGCTTCGGATCCTGATAGTACCAGACCGCGTCGGCGTTGATCTTGCCGTCGATTTCCAGCGAGTAGTAGTTCGCGGTGCCCTTCCAGGGACAGACACTGGTCTGCCCGCTCGGCCTGATGACGTCCTGGCGCAGGGACGTCGCCGGGAAATAGGCATTCCCCTCCACCATGACAATATCCTCGCTCTCTGCGATGATCTGCCCGTTCCAGCTTGCCTGCATGACACCCTCCTCGTCGACGGCGCTGTTGCCACCGAATGCGGCGGCACCGTCCGAACTACGGTACGTCACCAGCCGGGCAGGAGCTGCCTTCCGGCGCGAACGCCTCGATCACGATATCAAGACCCACGGTGCCGCTCCAGCATGGCGTGCCGAGCGGCGAGAGGAGGTCGTTGAACGCCGAGAGCTCGGTGTGATCCGCCTGGCCGACCCGGCCATGCACCGCCCAGACCGGATACCCGTCATGCAGATGCTGCGTCGCCAGATCCGCATCGGCGGTCCACAAGGTCGGCGGAAACGGGGTGCCGAGGCGCTGCAGCCGCACGTTCATCATCTCGATCGCACCGGGATCGTCGGTGAGCAGCAGCGACTCCGGCGACAGGCTGGCACGAAGCAGCAGTGCTGCGTCGTTCCACAGCGGCTTGGTCTCCAGCCGGTAGTACGGCAGCAGGTTGACCACGCCGAGGCTGGCCAGCATGCCGATCGCCGCCCAAGAGGCGACGCGCGGCAGCCGCGCCACCCCCAGACCCGCGAACAGGAAGAAGATCGGCCCGCTCCAGGCCAGGTAGCGCGGCATCCACACCGAGGACACCAGCGAGGTGGCGAGCAGGCCCACCGGCAGGGTGAGCAGCGCCACCGCAGAGACCAGTGCGGCGCGGTCGCGCCGTGCATAGTGCCACAGCCCAGCCAGCGCCGCGATCGCCGCGAGCAGTCCCAGCCAGGGGAGACCATCGGGGAAGGTGTGGAAGCTGATCAGGCTGGTGGTGCGCAGGAGATACACCGCCTGGATCGTCGTCCAGATCCGGGTCCAGCTCAGCGGCGGCACCCAGTCCAGGCCGCTGCCCATGCGGCCGTGCGTGAGCGCGTGCATCGCCACGATCCAGGGCAGGTAGCAGCAGAGGATCGCGACATGCGCGATCGCGGCGTTGATCAGCAGGCCGCACCGCTGCGCCGGTTGCGCCCGCGCAGTGAGGCCGATGGCGATCAGGGCCGCGAGCAGCCAGAACAGGGCCACGCTGAGGGTGTCGAGCGCGCCGATGGTGGCGACGACGAACACCAGCCAGCCCAGCCTCGCCGCCCCCGGACGGTCCAGCCGGCGTGCCGCGACATCGGGATCGCGGACCAGTGCGGCGAGCGCCCAGAGCGCGAGCAGGATGAAGCTGATCACCAGCGTGTAGGAGCGTGCCTCCTGACCGTACTGGACCTGGAACGGCGACAGCGCCAGCAGCATCGACGCCGCGGTGGCCGCCCGGCGGCCGCCGATCATGCGCGCCAGGCCGAACAGCAGCGCGCAGGACAGCGCGCCGAACAGGGCTGCCGGCAGGCGAAGGCTCGCCTCGTCGGTGCCGAGCGGGACGAACCAGCGCGAGATCAGGAAGTAGAGCGGCAGGTGATGGAAGGAGAGCGAATCGATGATGAGGTCGAGCGTGCCCAGGCTGGCGCGACGCAGCGTGGTCACCTCGTCGAGCCAGAACGGCTTGTTGCCGAGCTCATACAGCCGGGCAAACAGACCGATCGTGAACAGGCAGCCGGCCAGCGCGAGGTCGATCAGACGATCCGAGACACCCCAGGGCATGAGGCGCGGAACGACCGGGGAGAGGTGGTGTTTGAGCGTTTGATGGCTGGTGAGCACAGAGCGGGACCATGCATGAACTCGGCGGCAGTGTCATGAGGGAGTCTCGAAAACTAGTGTATCTGCGCCGCCTCCGCCCCTGGTCGCAGCGCGTCGGCCTGGCAACCGCCCTCGCCGGCGGCCTGCTCGCTCTGGCCGGCTGCGTCGGCGTCGCGGAGCCAGGAACGGTCGCAGCCCCTGGATACGGCTACCGCTGCTCGGCTGGCGTCTACGTGTGCCAGCTGCCGGAGCAGGTCGCGCTGGGCTCGCAATGCTCCTGTCCCGGCCTCGGCGCACCCTCCTACGGCACCGTGCGATAGCCTCGCGACGCGCCGCTGGCCGAACTCGGAGCGAGATCGGCTCTGACCGAGGCGATGGAGTTCGCCGCATCATCAGCGCTCTGGAGAGCGATCCCAGTCTCAGGCTTAGTCAACCGGAGGTGATCCGGCGCTAGCTCTTGCTCGGCGAGGCAGACTGGCCACCATCCCGCACCACGTGCACCTTCTGCCCGTCATGCAGGTCGGCCGGCGGGTTGACCACCAGGGCCTCCTTGCCAGCCAAGCCCTGCCGGATCTCGGCCTTCTCGCCGAAATCGCGGTAGATGGTGATCGGCACCATGCGGACCCGCTGCTCCGAGGTCACGGTGGCGACGCGCAGTCCGGCGGCGTCGAAGATCAGCGCCGCATCCGGGACCACCACCGTCGGTGCCGCGTCCTGCAGCACGAACGCGACGTCGACGTACAGGCCCGGCGTCAACGCGCCATCCGGGTTCGGCACGTCGATCTCGACCAGCATCGAGCGCGAGTTCTGGGCGAGCGAGACCGAGGTGCGCGAGACCTTGGCGCGGAACACCCGTCCCGGCAGCTCCGGAACCGTCACCTTGGCGCCGATGCCGTCGCGGATGCCGGCGAACTCGCTTTGCGGCACGTAGACCTCGCAGCGCAGCACATCCTCCTGGTCGATGTGGAACAGCGCGGTGCCGCTGCTGGTATCGCTCTGCACCAGATCGCCCACGTCGATATCGCGCTGCGTGATCACGCCGTCGAACGGCGCCGTGACCTGCTCGAAGCCGGTCAGCGCCACGAGGCGATCGACGGTGGCCTGCTGGGCACGCACGTTCGCCACCGCCACGCCGATGCCGGCCTGGGCGCTGGCGATGCTCGTGCTCGAGACCGCCGCATTGGTGCTCTGCGTTTCCGCGTTCTGCTGGGTGTCCCAGCCCTCACCGGCGAGGGTCACCGAGCGTCGCTTGTTCGAGGCCGCGAGCTTGGTGTTCTCCTGCGCCTGCCTGAGCGAGGCCTGCGCCTGCAGCACCGCCGCCTCCTGCTGGCCGAGCTGCGCCCGCGCCTGGTTGAGCTGCTCGTCGAGGTCCGGAGCGGCGATGCGGGCCAGCAGATCGCCCTTGTGGACGTGGCTGCCGATATCGACCCGGCGCTCGGTGATGAAGCCGGTGGCGCGCGCGAACAGGTCGGCCTCGTCATAGGCGACCGTCTGCCCGGGAAGCACCGTGCCGTGCTCGTCGCGGGTCAGCTTGGCTTCGGCCACGTGGACGTCGGGCACGAAGCTCCTGGACTGCTGCAGCGTCTCCATCGCCGCCGTGCTCTGCCTCCAGTGGATGAAGACGCCCCAGCACAGCAGCAGGATCAGCGGCACCGCGACGTAGAAGGCGACGCGGCGTCGCGGCGTGACCGGCTCCGGATGGTCCTCGCTCATACGTAGTCCTCCACCCGGCGTACGGGTCGACGTCGCAAGACACTGTAAAGGAAAGGCACGAACAGCAGGGTCGAGACCGTGCCGACGGAGATGCCGCCGATCACGGCGCGCGCCAGCGCCGCATTCTGTTCACCGCCCTGACCGAGATCGAGCGCCATCGGCAGCAATCCCACCACCATCGCGCCGGCAGTCATCAGTACCGGACGCAGCCTGGTCTCGCCGGCGACGATCGCGGCCTCTTCCGCCGAGCAGTTGGTCTCCTCGCGATGCTCGCGGGCGAACGTGACCAGCAGGATCGAGTTCGCCGAGGCGACGCCGACGCTCATGATCGCGCCCATCATCGAGGCGATGGAGAACGTCGTCTCGGTGATGAACAGGCTCATGACGATGCCGCAGAACACCAGCGGCAGCGCCGCGAGCACGACGAACGGGTCTCCCCAGTCCTGGTAGTTCAGCACCATGAGCAGGTAGACCGCGATCACCGCGACCAGCAGCCCGACCTCGATATGGGTGAAGGCGCTGTCCATGCTCTGGATCTGGCCGCGCACGATGATCCGGTCGGGCGCCTGCAGGTGCTTCTGCTCGTCGGCGACCACGGCGCGGATCCTCCTGGCCGCCGAGCCGAGGTCGCTATCCTGCACCGCGGCGTAGACGTCGTAGGTCGGCTCGGTGTTGACGTGGCTCAGCACCGCCTGCTCGACGCTGCGATGGAAGGTGGCGACGTTGGTCATCAGCGAGATCGGCTGCGGCGCGATCCGGTTGACCCCGCCGGCCGGCGGGGTGGCGCTCGGGACGTAGATCGGCGTGTTCTCGATCGTGTTGAGCGTGTCGGCACGATATTCCGGCGTCTGCACCGTCAGCTGCCAGGGTATCCCGGTCTTGGGGTCGGTCCAGAAATTCGGCGATACCTGGAACGAGCCGGACAGCGACACATTCACCTGGTTGGCGACGTCACGCTCGGTAAGGCCGAGTTCGAGCGCACGCTGGCGATCGACGTCGGCGCGGAAATCCGGCGCGTCGGTGATCTGCTGCACGTGCACGTCTACCAGTCCGGGCAGCGCCTCGAGACGGCGCTGCAGGCGCTTGGCAGCGGCCAGGTCGATGTCGGGATGACGTCCGTGCACCTGGACGTCGATCTGCGACGGCACGCCGAAATCCAGGATCTGGGTGATCATGTCGGCGGGCTGGAAATAGAACAGAGCGTCCGGGTAGCGCCGGCGCAGCTCCGTACGCAGCCGCTTGGTCACCCGAGCCGCCGACACGCCCGGCGCGAACGTCGCGAGGATCTGCCCGTCGTAGTACGCCACGAAGGTGCCGTCGTTGAAGGCGAGGTTATAGTTCAGCGAGGGCAGGCCGATATTGTCGACCATGGTCCTGACCTGGTCCTTCCCGGCGACCTCGCGGATCGTGTCCTCGACGCCGCGGAACAGCTTGGCCGTCTCCTCGATGCGCAACCCCGGATGGGCGCGCACATGCAGGGCGATCTCCCCGGACTGGATCGCCGGGAAATAGTCCTGGCCGAGGAACGGCAACAGGCAGCCGCCGATCGCCAGCACCACACCCGCGACGGTCGTCGTCACCCAGCGCCGCGCGATCGCCGCACGCAGCACTCCGCCGTAATAGCCCTGGAAGCGCCGGAAACGCCGCTCGAAGCCGGCATGCAGTCGCGCGAACCACCCAGGACGACCCTCGGAGCCTGCGCAGCCTTCCTTGCGCGCCTGGCTCCGCGCATGCTCGGGCGCCAGCAGCACGTCGATCAGGATCGGCACCAGCGTGCGCGACAGCAGGTAGGAGGCGAGCATGGCGAACACCACGGCAAGCGCCTGCGGAGTGAAGATGTATTTCGGCGCCCCGGTAAGGAACAGCACCGAGACGAAGGCGGAGCAGATCGACAGCGTCGAGATCAGCGTCGGCTTGGCGATGCTGGCGCCGCCCTCGACCACCGACTCGCGAAAGCCCTTGCCGCCCTCGAGCACCCGGTAGGTGTTCTCGATCGCCACCGTGGCGTCGTCCACCAGGATGCCGACCGCGAGCGCCAGTCCGCCCAGCGTCATGATGTTCATGGTCTCGCCGATCGCGGCACAGACCGCGAGCGAGGTCAGGATGGCCAGCGGGATCGACACCAGCACCACCAGCGTCGCCCGCCACGAGCCCAGGAACAGCAGGATCATCACCCCGGTCAGCCCGGCCGCGATCAGCCCCTCCTGCGCCACGTCGCCGATCGCGTCCGAGACGAACACCGACTGGTCGAACAGGGAGACGATCTTGATGTCCTTGGGAGCTCCGGCGATGATCCCCGGCAGCATCGACTTGACCGTGTTGACGATGTCCAGCGTCGAGGTCGAGCCGTTCTTGAGCACCGGCAGCAGCAGGCCGTTCTGGCCGTTGACGTGCACCATGTTCTGCTGCGCCGGCCCTCCGGCGCGGACGTAGGCGACGTCGCGGAGCAGGATCGGCGAGCCGTTCACCACCTTGACCGGTATGTCGTTGAGCCGGTCCAGCACCGAGGGAAGCGTGTTGATGTGCATGATGAACTGGGTCTGGCCGAACTTGGCCTGGCCAGACGGCAGCGCCAGGCTCTGCGCATTGACCGCGTTGCTGACATCCAGCGGCGTGATGCCGTAGGCGGACAGGGCGTTCGGATCGAGGTCCACCATCACCTGTTCCGGCACCCCGCCGTAGGGCGGCGGCATGGTCGAGCCGGGCACCGTCTGCAGCGTCGAACGCAGCCTGAAACGCATGAAGTTGTAGACCGACGCCTGGCTCTCGACCTGTGACGTGGCCGCGACCTGGATCACCGGCACCGAGGACGCCGAGAAGCGCAGCACCACCGGCGGCTGGATCCCCGCCGGCAACTGGCCGCGGATCGCGTTGGTCGCCGAGGTCACCTGGGTCAGCGCCAGACCGATCTCGACGTTGGGCTGGAAATACACCTTGGTGATGGTGGTGCCCTGCAGCGTCGTGCTCTCCATGTCGCGGATGCCGACGACGTTGTTGGAGAGTGCGAGCTCCTCGTAGCTGGTGACGTAGTTCTGCATGTCCGGCGTATCGAGGCCGGTATAGGTCCAGATGATGGTGACCACCGGGATGTCGACGTCGGGCAGCACGTCCTTGGGCATCAGGAAGGACGCGGCCCCCCCGGCGAGCATGATCAGCAGCGACATGACGTAGAAGGTCACGCGGTATTTCAGGGCGAACGTGACGAGCTTCATGAGGTCTCTTCGGTCACTGCTGATTGCTGGCTGAAGGTTGTGCCAGTGCTCAACGCGCGGGACCGGGATCGGGCTCCGGCAGTGCCAGAAATTCGAGGTAGGCACGCACCACCGGCTCCGCCGGCTGCTCGTCATGGCCGCGGAAGGCGGCGACCAGCTCCCAGCAGGGCTCGTCCTCGTCGCGCAGCGTCGCGATCGCGATCGGCGCCCCGCGCGGGCTGCGCAGCCGCTCGGCGGCCAGCGTCTCCGGCACCAGCGCCACCCCCAGCCCCTGTGCGGCGAGCTCGAGCAGCATCGCGATGTCGTTCACCTCGAACCCGATCCGGCGCTGCAGGCCGGCGCGCGCGAAGCTGCGGTCCACCAGCCGGCGCATCGCCCAATCCGACTTCAGCTCGATCATCGCCTCGTCGCACAGGCGCGCCAGCGGCATGTCGCGGCTGCCGGCGAGCGGATGCGACGGCATGCAGACCGTCACCATCCCCTCGCAGGCGAACAGGCGGGCGGTGACACCCTCCGGCAGCGTGTCCGTCGCCTGGGTGAAGGCGAGGTCGAGCCGGCCGTCGCCGACCTGCTCCAGCAGCGAGCCGCTGCCGTCGAACAGCAGCTCGACATCGATGCCGGCGAACGCCCGGCGAAACTGTCCGAGCGAGCCGGGCAGGTCGGCGAATGGCGCCAGGCTCTGGATCGAGCCGATGGTCAGCCGGCCGCGGCTGAGGTTGTGCACCTCGGTGACGGCGAGCTTGGCGTTGCGGGCGGCGAGGATCACCCGCCGGCCTTCCTCCAGCAGCACCTGACCGGCCGGCGTCAGCTCGACATGCCGGGTGGTGCGTATGAACAGCGGTCCGCCGAGATCGTCCTCGAGCGAGCGGATGGTCGCCGAGAGCCCCGACTGCACGACGTTGAGCCGACGCGCCGCACGGGTGAAGTGACGCTCCTCGGCGACCGCGATGAAGTGCTGGATCTGCTTCAGGTCCATGCCGGCACGCAGGCTCCCGAGACGATGGTGAAGGCCGCGAGAACGATGATCCGGCGGCTGCCTGCTGAATTCAGCACCGGCGCTGATCAATGCCAGCATATCTTACCATTTGTCGCGCCGGAAGATGACTTCTAGCTGTTGAGCCAGCCAGGGAAGGCGATGATGACGGAAATCGATCGGCGCACATTCGCCGTCCTGCTGACCGGGCTCGGGATCGGAGCCGCGTCCACCGAAGCCGCGGCCCACGCGGCAACCCCCGACGGGATGGCGGCCGCCGGGTCGGTCGAGCAGATCAGGCTGGAGCGGAACGGCTGGGTGCCGAACAACCCGCATCTGCCGGTGCTGTTCTACCATCGCGCACTCGCTGCCGGTGCCGGCGATCCGGCGGCGTTCGAGGCGCTGAGCGGCCGCAACGGCTGGCCGGCGCAGTGGCGCAACGGCATCTATTCCTATCACCACTACCACTCCACCGCGCACGAGGTGCTCGGCATCATCCGCGGTTCGGCGCAGCTGGTCCTCGGCGGTCCCGCGGGTCGCGCGTTAACGGTCGAGGCCGGCGACGTGCTCGTGCTGCCCTGCGGCACCGGGCACTGCCGGGTGGGTGCCAGCGACGACTTCCTGGTCGTCGGCGCCTACCCGGCGGGTCAGGACTGGGATATCTGCCGCCGCGCGCCGACGCCTGCGATGGTCGCGCACATGGCGCACCTGCCGTTCCCCGCGTCGGATCCGCTCGGCGGTCCGCGCGGGGCCCTGGTATCGGCCTGGCACGGCTGACACCGAACACCGATCAAGAACCGCATCCGGGAGACAAACATGGAATATCGACTGCTCGGCCGCTCCGGCCTGAAGGTCTCGACCGTCACGCTGGGCACCATGACGATGGGCGGCGGCGGCCAGTTCGCCAAGGTCGGCAATGTCGGCCTCGAGGAGGCGAAGCGGCAGATCGATCTCTGCCTCGATCACGGGGTCAACCTGATCGACACCGCCAACATCTACTCCGCCGGCGCCTCCGAGGAGATCGTCGGCGAGGCACTCGCCGGCAAGCGTCCGAAGGGCGTGCTGATCGCGACCAAGGCGCGGTTCCCGTTCGGCGAGGGGCCCAATGACCGCGGGCTCTCGCGCTACCACCTGATCCAGGCCTGCGAGGCCAGCCTCAAGCGGCTGCGCACCGACGTGATCGACCTCTACCAGGTGCATCAGTGGGACGGGCTGACGCCGCTGGAGGAGACGCTGGAGGCGCTCGACCGGCTCGTCGCCGACGGCAAGGTCCGTTATATCGGCTGCTCGAACTACTCCGGCTGGCACCTGATGAAGGCGCTCGGCGTCAGCGAGCGCGAGCACCGCCAGCGCTTCGTCAGCCAGCAGATCCACTACACGCTGGAGGCCCGCGAAGCCGAGTACGAGCTGCTGCCGATCACGATCGATCAGGGTGTCGGCGTGCTGGTGTGGAGCCCGCTGGCCGGCGGCCTGCTGTCGGGCAAGCATCGCCGCAACCAGAAGACGCCGGAGGGCACGCGCCAGCTCGCCGGCTGGAGCGAGCCGCCGATCCGCGACGAGGAACGGCTGTGGAACATCGTCGATGCGGTGGTGTCGATCGGCGAGGCGCATGGCGTCTCCGGCGCCCAGGTGGCGCTGGCATGGACGCTCGGGCAGCCCGGCATCACCTCGGTGGTGATCGGTGGTCGCACCTCGGCGCACATCGAGGACAACCTCGGTGCGGCGACGCTGGTGCTGAGCGAGGACGAGCGCAAGCGGCTCGGCGAGGTCAGCGCCCCGCCGGTGCTCTACCCGTACTGGCACCAGCTCTGGACCGCCAAGGACCGCTTCAGTCCGGCCGATCTGGCCCTGATGGCGCCGCTGCTCTAGGCATTCCCGCCCTGGGATGGCACGGCCCCGATCTGCGGATCGGGGCCGATACGTCAGGCAGCCAGAGTGGCGTGGAGGGTGATCTCGGCGTGCAGCAGCTTGGAGACCGGGCATCCGGCCTTCGCCTTGGCGGTGAGCTCCTCGAACTGCGCCTGGGTGGCGCCGGGGATCTTGGCGTGCAACGTCAGCTGGATCGCGGTGATGGAGAACCCGTCGCCATCCTTCTCCAGCGTGACCTCCGCCTTGGTTTCCATGTGCTCGGCGGTGAGATGCGCCTCGCTCAGCATCAGCGACAGCGCCATGGTGAAGCAGCCGGCATGCGCGGCACCGATCAGCTCTTCCGGATTGGTACCCGGCTTGCCCTCGAAGCGCGCCGCGAAGCCGTACGGATAGGCCTCCAGCGCGCCGCTCTTGGTCGAGATCGCGCCCTTGCCGTCCCTGATCGCGCCCTGCCAGACCGCTGATCCGAATGTAACCATCGCTCGTTCCTCCTGGAGACGATGTTGACGTTGGGCCTTGGAGCCGACCGATCAAGCCGCAGCTGCGCCTCGGTGCCCGGGCCAGGCGACGCGCCATGCCACGACGGCCGATCCAGCATTGGGTTGCGGTGCCGGGAGTGTCGTATAGCGGGAGGATGAAGGCGAAGAGCAGCGACATGCGGGGCGGCGACCTGTTCGGATCGCCGGTTCCGCCGGACCGGGGCGAACCGCAGCCGGGCGAGGGCGCCGATACGGGCGAGCCGCCGCTCCGCCCGCTCGCCGATCGGCTGCGTCCGTCGCGGCTCGACGCCGTAGTCGGGCAGCCGCACCTGCTCGGGCCCGATGGGGCGCTCACCCGCATGATCGAGCGCGGCGCGCTGGCCAGCCTGATCCTCTGGGGCGGCCCCGGCGTCGGCAAGACCACGATCGCCCGGCTGCTGGCGGAAGCCGGCGGCCTGCACTTCACCCAGCTCTCGGCGGTGTTCTCCGGCGTCGCCGACCTCAAGCGCGCCTTCGAGGAGGCGGCACGTCGCCGGCATGCCGGTCGCGCCGGCACGCTGCTGTTCGTCGACGAGATCCACCGCTTCAACCGCGCCCAGCAGGACGGCTTCCTGCCGGTGGTGGAGAACGGGACGGTGGTGCTGGTGGGTGCCACCACCGAGAACCCCTCCTTCGCCCTGAACGGCGCGCTGCTGTCGCGCTGCCAGGTGCTGGTGCTGCGTCGCCTGGATGACGAGGCGCTGGAGGCGCTGCTGCTGCGGGCCGAGCACGATGCCGGGCGGTCGCTGGAGCTGACGCCGCAGGGACGCGAGGCGCTGCGGGCAATGGCGGACGGCGACGGGCGCTACCTGCTCAACATGGTCGAGCAGATCCTCAGCCTGCCGGAGGCCGCGCCGCTCGATGCGGCGGCGCTGGCGGGCCTGCTCGCCCGGCGTGCGGCGCTCTACGACAAGGACCGCGAGGAGCACTACAACCTGATCTCGGCGCTGCACAAGTCGCTGCGCGGCTCGGATCCGGACGCGGCGCTGTACTGGTTCGCGCGCATGCTGACCGGCGGCGAGGACCCGCGCTACATCGCGCGCCGGCTGACCCGCTTCGCCGCCGAGGATGTCGGCATGGCGGACCCGCAGGCGCTGCCGCAGGCGATCGCCGCCTGGGAAACCTACGAGCGGCTGGGCAGTCCGGAGGGCGAACTGGCCCTGGCGCAGCTGGTGATCTATCTCGGTACCGCGATGAAATCGAACGCCGTCTATCGTGCCTACGGGGCGGCGATGCGGGCCGCGCGCGAGACCGGCAGCCTGGCACCGCCGGCACACATCCTGAACGCGCCGACCAGGCTGATGAAGCAGCTCGGCTACGGACGCGGCTATGAGTACGACCACGATACCGAGCAGGCCTTCTCCGGCCAGAACTACTTCCCCGACGCGATGCAGCCGGCCCGGTTCTACGCGCCGACCGACCGCGGCGGCGAGCGCGAGATACGGCGCAGGCTGGACAACTGGGCCCGCCTGCGCGACAGCCAGCCGCCCGGCGCCGACCCGCCCGGCACGAAGGGTGACACGTGACCGTCTCGATCCAGACCGTCAGCGACGACGAGGCGGAGATCCGGCTCGATCGCTGGTTCCGCCGGCACTATCCGTTCGTCACCCAGGGGGCGCTGCAGAAGCTGTGCCGCACCGGCCAGATCCGCGTCGACTCCAAGCGTGCCGAGCCGGCGACGCGGCTCAACGCCGGCCAGTCGGTGCGGGTGCCGCCGCTGCCGAACGTCGCACGACCCGCACCGCTGCCGCCGGCGCTGGACGAGCAGGACCGGCGCGAGATGGAGCGCATGGTGCTGTATCGCGACGAGCAGGTGATCGTGCTGAACAAGCCGGCCGGCCTGCCGGTGCAGGGCGGCCCCGGGATCGTGCGGCACGTCGACGGGATGCTCGACGCGCTGCGCTTCGGCGCCGAGCATCGCCCGAGACTGGTGCACCGGATCGACCGCGACACCTCGGGCCTGCTGCTGCTCGCCTGCACGCCCGGCGTCGCCGGCAAGCTCGCCGCCTTGTTCAGGACGCGCGACGTGCGCAAGACCTACTGGGCGGTGGTGGTGGGACGCCCGCACCCGCTGCAGGGCGTGATCGACCAGCCGCTGGCCCGGCTGGGTGCGGGACCGGGCGCGCTGACCATCGCCGCCGAACGCGGCGAGGAGGATGCGGCGCACGCGCTCACCGAGTACGTCGTGCGCGACTCCGCCGGCCGGAAGCTTTCCTGGCTCGAGATGTCGCCGCTCACCGGCCGCACGCATCAGCTGCGCGTGCATTGCGAGGCGCTCGGCACGCCGATCCTGGGCGATCCGAAATACGGCGCGCAGGCCGCGCATCTGGACGGCTTCCCCGACCGGCTGCACCTGCATGCCCGCAGCCTCGAGCTGCCGCATCCGGCCGGCGGCAGGCTGAGCCTGAGTGCGGAGCTGCCCGCCCACATGCGCGAGACCTTCAAGGCGCTCGGCTTCGAGGCCGGCGCGCTGCCGTCGTCGGGACGGAGCTGACCCGGTGCGTCGCGCCGGCCTCGTCCTGCTGCCTCTCGTGGTGCTGCTGCTGGCCGGCCTGAGCCTCGGTGTGGTGCTGGCGCAGCGGCGGCTCGATCCCGAGACGCTGCGGCGAGCGGTGATCGCCTCGGTGGAGCGCCAGAGCGGCCGGACCGTCAGGCTCGGCCGCATCGAGCTGCGGCTGCTGCCCACACCGCACGTGCGGGCGCAGGATTTCGCCATCGCCGACCGGCCCGGTGCCGGCGGCGCCGACCAACCCGGTGCCGGCGGCCCCGATGCGGCCGACCCCGATGCGGCCGCCCCGGACCTGCTGCGGATCGGCCATCTCGATGCCGGGATCGGGATCTGGCCGCTGCTGCGTCACGTGGTGCGGCTCGACGGGCTGCGGCTCGACGACGTGGTGCTGCATGCGGTGCGACAGGCGGACGGCCACGGCAACTGGGAGATGGTGCCCAGGGTGGGTGGGCCCGGGTCTTCCGGCAGCCGCGGCGCCGCCGGCGGCACCCGCTGGGGGGTCGCCTTCGACGCGGTGCGGATCGACGCCGCGCGCCTGTCCTGGCGCGACCGGCTGCGGCATCAGGGCGCCGACCTGCGACTGACGGCGCTGGATGCGTCGGGGCTGCAGGGGGAGCGGCCGCATCTGCGCCTGTCGGGCGAGGCGGCAGGTGGGAGCGGCCGCGCCGCCTTCACGGTGGAGGGCGAGGTCGGGCCGATCCACCGCCTTCTCGCCACCGCCGACCGCCGCACGCCCTGGCCGATCTCGCTGCGCGGCGCCGAGAGCATCGACGGCGCGGTCGTGGGGCGGATGCAGGTGCAGGGCACGGTCGCCGATCCGCTGCGCGGGCGCGGCTACGACCTCATGGTCGCCGCCTCGGTCGCCCGCCTGTCGGCGCTGAACCGTCTGTTCCCGCATGCCGGGCTGCCGGAGATCGAAGGGCTGCAGGGGTCGGCGCACCTGCTCGACCAGGGACGGCCGTCGATCGCCTCGCTCCAGGCGGGCGCCGGTCGGACACCGGTCGCGGTGAGGGGCCTGACCGTGCAGGGCTGGAGCGTGTCCGCCGACAGCGCGGCAGCGCCGCTCCGCGTCGCCGGCTTCGGCGCCTGGCGCGGGCAGGCGCTGGTGCTGAAGGGGACGGCCGCGTCGCTGGCAGCGCTGGAGGCGATGCTGCCGGGCGCGCCACCGCGGCCGCCGGTTCCGGCACCGGTCAGCCTCGCCTTCGGTGCCGGCCGTACCGCCTGGCACGTCGAAGGCACCGCCGGCGTCGGCCTGAGCGACCTGAGGCTGCGCGGCGTGATACCTGACCTGCGCGACCTCGCACCCCGTGCGCCGGAGGTCGGTCCCCTTACGCTCGGCGCACGGCTGCAGGCGGACCATGGGACGTCGTTCCGACTGACCGAGCTGCAGCTCGCCAGCGCGGCCGGCGATCTCGCCGGCGCGCTGACGCTCTCGCTGCATGGCCGTCCGGACCTGATCGGAACCCTGCGCGGCTCGCACATCGACCTCGACCGGTTGCTGCGGCCGGGTGCGGCCTCGCCGCCCAGGCCCGCCGGGGCCGGGGCCGATGCCGGGGCCGGGGCCGATGCCGGGGCGGATGCCGGGGCCGAGGCGAAGCCGGCGCCGAACCCGCCGGCCGCCGCGCTTCCCTGGCCGCTGCTCCGGCTCGCCGACACCGACCTGACGCTGCTCGCCTCGGAGGTGACCCTAGCCGGCACGCAGTATCGCAGCCTGGAGCTGCATGCGGTGCTGCAGGACGGCCGCCTGGCGGTGGCGCCGCTGCGCGCACTCGGCCCCGCCGGCACTATCGACGCACGCCTGTACGCGGATGCCGCCTCGACGCCGCCGACGCTCGATCTGTGGATGCGGCCGCTGCTGCTTCCGGCGTCGGCGCTGACGACCTGGCTCGGCACCGATACGGTGCGCGGCACCGTGGAACTGGTCGGCGAGATGCGCGCCGAGGGCGCCGACGCGGCCTCGCTGTCGCGCACCGCGCAGGGTCACCTCGGCGTCTCCATGGTGGACGCTGCCGCGTCCAGCGCCACCCTGTCGCGGCTGATCGGCCGTCCGACCGAGATCGCCGCCGCGATGTCTAGGGCCGGAGAGACCGCCGTGCGGTGCATCGCCCTGCACGCCGCACTCGGTGGCGGACAGGCCGCTCTCGACACGCTGAGCCTGCGCACCGGGCGGCTGTCCGTCGACGGACACGGACGGGTCGCGCTCGCGGACGGAATCCTCGACCTGCATCTGCTGCCGGACGCGCAGCTCGGCGGCGCCCGGGTCTCGATGCCGGTGCGGCTCACCGGCAGCCTGCACGACCCGCATCCCGCACTCGACCCGGCGGCGTCGGGAGGACGCTACGCGCTGCAGATCGGGCCTGTCCCTGCCGGCGCGGCAGACTGCGACGTACCGCTGCGTGCGGCGCGGGAAGGGCTCGCCGGGCCCGCGCCGGGCAATGCCGCGCCGCAGGATGCGGCGGCTCCTAGGCGCAAGGCGCCGAAGCCGATCGACATCCTGCGCGGCCTCGGGATCCTGCGGTGACCGCGGCGCCATGCCCGTCACCACGTCGCCTGCGCCGGCGAGGCGGGCGATGACGCAGCAGGCGTGCGAGCGCTGGCTGATCGCCGGACGCGTGCAGGGCGTCGGCTACCGCGCCTGGATGGTGCAGCAGGCGACGTCGCTCGAGCTCGATGGCTGGGTGAGCAACCGCCGGGATGGCCGGGTGGAGGCGTCGCTGCTCGGCGACGCCGCGCTGCTGGCGGGCCTGCATCGACGGTGCCTGCATGGGCCGCCGGGTGCGCGCGTCGACGGCATCGAACGCCTGGCGGCCGAGCCGTTCCAGCCCGGCGGAGGCTTCCGTCAGCGCCCCGACGGCTAGGCGACGCGGCGAGAGCATTGGTTACTTCCGGTGCCGGCAGGATTTGCTAGCTCTCCCTGGCAACCAGGACGGAGCCTCCGATGGTGGATGATACGCTGGAACAGATGCCCCGCCGCGGCCGCTTGCCGGGCAAGCTCGCCAGGTGGGCCGCGACCTGCGCGCTGGGGTCGTGGCTGGTGATCGGCGTGGTGCCTCTGGTGGTCGCGATCTGCGCCTTGCGCTGAGCTCGGCTCCGGTCCGACACTGCGGCTTCGAGCAGCAGGGAATGTCCGATGAACGACCGCGTGGCGGATTACCCGATCGACCAGCTCTTCCTCGACCGCTGGTCGCCGCGCGCCTTCACCGGCGAGGCCATCCCCGAGGCGGAGCTGTTCAGCCTGATCGAGGCGGCGCGCTGGGCGCCGTCGTCGTACAACTCCCAGCCGTGGCGCTTCCTCTACGCACGCCGCGACACGCCGCACTGGGAGCGTTTCCTCGGGCTGCTGATCGAGTTCAACCGGAGCTGGGCGAAGCACGCCGCCGCCCTGCTGTTCGTGGTGTCGAAATCGACCCTGCTGCCTCCCGGCAAGGACAGGGAGATCCCCTCGCACAGCCACTCCTTCGATGCCGGCTCGGCATTCGCCTGCCTGTCGCTGCAGGCTGCGAGATCCGGATGGGCCGCGCACGGCATGGTCGGTGCGGACTTCGACCAGGCCTTCGCGGTGCTGCGGGTCCCGCAGGGCTATCGTGTGGAAGCCGCGGTCGCGATCGGCCGGCAGGGCGACGCGTCGATCCTGCCGGAGCCGATGCGGGCGCGCGAGCAGCCGAACGGACGGATGAAGCTGGCCGAGATCGCCTTCGAGGGAGGCTTTCCCGGCTAGCAAGATCCCGCGGCACCGCCCCCGACTCGGTTCGGGACCAGCTACGCCGCCATGCTCGTCGTCGCGACCGCCCGCACCACGCCGCGGAACCAGGCTAGGAACGGGTCGCCGGCCTGCACGTGCGAGCAGACCAGCGTCGACTGCAGGCGGGTCTCGCCGAACGGGGGCGCCTGGAGCAGCAGATCCAGCGTCGTCGCGAAGCGACGCGCGAGTGCCGCCGATATCGTGGTCACCATGTCGGTGCAGGCGACGGCGGCGAGTGCGGCCGTGAAGTAGGGCGTCACCAGGCCGATCCGCCGCGTCACCGCGCTCCTGGCGAGCACCGCGTCGATCTCCGAGCGGCCGTCGCCGAGCAGCGCGACGCCGACATGCTGCCACTCCGCGTACTCGGCGATCGACCAGTCGTGTCCCGCCGCCGGATGGCCGCGTCGCATCACCAGTGACAGGCGGTCCTCGGCGACGATCTCGCTATAGACCCCGGGAGGCAGCGACGTGCTCGACAGCGCGAAGGCGAGATCCAGCGTGCCGCCTTCGAGCCGCTCCAGCACGTCCGGTGCATATGGCTCCACCCGCAGCGCCACGCTGGGGGCCTCGGCCGCGAGTCGCGCCACGACACCCGGCAGGATGACGACGGCATGCATGTCGGCCGCCGCCAGACGCAGGGTGCGGCGCTCGATCAGGGGATCGAAGCCCTGCTGCCGGAACACGTCACGCAGGTTGCCCATCGCCGCCGTCAGCTGCGGCCGGATCGCCTGCGCCCGCGGCGTCAGCACGTAGCCGTTGCGCGCCCGCACCAGCAGCGGATCGCCCTGAAGCTCGCGCAGCCGCGCCAGGGCCCGGCTCATCGCCGGCTGGCTCAACCCGACCTCGACTGCCGCCCGCGTCACGCTGCGTCGGCGCAGCAGCGCATCGAGTGCCGGAACCAGGTTGAGGTCGAGGCCGGTTATATTCGGCTCACGCATGTTGATGATCATAAACATGCATTTCCAACATACCAAGCCGGTTCGCTAGCTTGGTGTCGAGGAGAATGCTCATGCATGGATCGATCGTCATCCTGGGTTTCGGCGCCGTAGGAAGCGCCACCACGCAGGCGCTGCTGGCAGAAGGCCGCAGCGTATCGGTGGCGCAACGCAGCCGGCCCGCCGACCTGCCGCCGCAGGCTGGCTTCCGTGCCTGCGACGTGCTCGACCAGCAGGCCGTCCACCGTGCGGTCGAGGGCGCGAGCCAGGTCGTCCTCGCCGTGGGCTTCGCCTACGACGCCCGCGTGTGGCGCACCGCGTGGCCGAAGGCGATGACCAACGTCGTCGAGGCCTGCGCACGCACCGGTGCGCGCCTGGTCTTCGTCGACGGTCTGTACATGCTCGGGCCGCAGCGCGATGCGCTGCGCGAGGACATGCCGCTGACGGCGCGCGGCGCCAAGCCGGTGGTCCGAAGCGCGGTGACGCGGATCTGGCAGGCCGCCGCCGCGGCGGGGCGGGTGCGGGTCGCCGCCTTGCGGGCGCCGGACTTCTACGGCCCGGCCGTCACCGTGTCGCATCTCGGCACCACCGGTTTCGGCGCGATCGCGCGGGGCAGGGGCGCCCTGCTGCTGGCGCCGCCCGACACGCCGCACGACTTCGCCTACGTGCCCGACATCGCCCGCGCCGTGGTCACGCTGCTCGACGCTCCCGACGACGCCTACGGCCAGGTCTGGAACATGCCCTGCGCGCCCACCCGGACCCCGCGCGAGATCCTCCGCCTCGGAGCCGAGGCACTCGGAGCCCGGCTCAGGCTCAGGGCGGTTCCGCTCCGGCTGCTGCCACCGCTCGGCCTGCTGTCGACCTTCATGCGCGAGGTCGCCGACGTGGGCTTCACCTGGGATCGGCCGTACCGCGTCGATGGCCGGAAGTTCACCTCCCGCTTCTGGTCCGACGTGACCCCGTTCGAGGTGGGCGCTCCGGCCACCGCCCGCTCGTTCGTGCCTTCCGGTCGACGCTGAGGTCCTCGAGCCGGCGGCGTCGACCCCGCCGGCTCAGGGCAGCAGGATGGTGGCGCTGGCCTGGCAGGCGATGCCCTCGCCGCGCCCGGTGAAACCGAGCCGCTCCGTCGTCGTCGCCTTGACCGAGATCCGACCGATCTCGGTGCGCAGCAGTGCGGCCAGACGCTCGCGCATCCGGCCTGCGTGCGGACCGATCTTGGGCCGCTCGCAGATCAGGGTGACGTCGGCGTTCACCAGCATGCCGCCGCGCGCCGCGATGCGCTCCCCGGCATGGATCAGGAACCTCGCGCTGTCGGCGTCCTTCCAGTCCGCCTCGCTCGGCGGGAAATGGTGGCCGATATCGCCTTCGGCCAGCGCGCCGTAGATCGCGTCGCACAGCGCGTGCAGACCGACATCGGCATCGGAATGACCGGCGAGACCGTGTTCGTGCGCGACCTCGATGCCGCAGAGCATCAGCGGCCGCGCGGCGCCGAAGGCGTGCACGTCGAAGCCGGTGCCGGTGCGCGGCAGCAGCGTCGCGCCGGCGGCCCCGCTCTCGCCCCCGCCCTCGACCAGGGCGACCGGGATGCCGGCACGCTCGAGCAGGACCGCATCGTCGTCGATCTCGCTGCCGTCATGCGCCCGGTACAGGTCGCGCAGGGTGAGGAACACGAAGCCCTGCGGGCTCTGCGCCCGATACAGGCCGCGACCTGCGACGCTGCCGGTGATCTCGCCCGCAACGGCGCGCTTGAGGCTGTCGCCGACGGCGAGGCAGGTGACGGCACCCTCGTGGGTCTCGAGTGCGGCGATCACCGATCGCACCAGGCCCGACGCCGCGCAGGGGCGCCCGCCGTCATGCACCAGCACCAGGTCGGGGCAGGAGGCCGGCGGCAGCGCGTCAAGCGCCTCGAGCCCCCGACGCACGCTCTGCGCGCGTGTCTCGCCGCCGGCGACCGTCGGGCGCAGCTTGCCGGCGCCGCCGAGCAGCGGGTCGAGCAAGAGCGCATCGCCGATCGGCTGCAGCACGTCGACATGCGCGAGCAGGGCGTCGGCCGCCTGACGTATGGCGGCGAGCGCTGCCGGCGGAGGCGACTGCCCGGTGGGCACGGTGCCGGGACGTGGTCCGCCGGCGAGAAGGAGGGCTGCGACGCGCATCGCGGAGCAATGCTGTGCGGCGCGGCAGGCGTCAAGCTTGACCGGGCGCCGCCTGTCTCACCGTCCGGTCTTGATTGCGCGTGGCGAGGCACTCCGTTACCCTGCCCAAATCATGAGCAATCGATACGACATGCGTGATCCCCGGTCGGTTTCCGTCCTGGACGACGAGATTGCCTCGACATCGCGCAGCAGCCGCGCCGCGGCGCTGCCGCCGATCGATCTCGGCAGCGTGCGCCTGGAAGTTCCGGTGATCATGGCGCCGATGTCCGGGGTCACCGACCTGCCGTTCCGCAGGCTGGCGCGCCGGCTGGGCGCGGGCTTGGTGATCTCGGAGATGATCGCCTCCTGGGCGATGGTACGCGAGAACGCGGCGACGCTGCGCATGGCCGAGGTCGCGCAGGATGGCGGTCCGAACGCGGTGCAGCTCGCCGGCTGCGATCCCGACGCGATGGCCCAGGCGGCGCGCATCGCCGTCGATCGCGGCGCCGACCTGATCGACATCAATTTCGGCTGCCCGGTGAAGAAGGTGGCGGTCGGCCAGATGGCCGGCTCGGCGCTGATGCGCGACGAGGTGCTGGCCGCGGCGCTGCTGCGGGCGGTGGTGCGCGCGGTCCCGGTTCCGGTAACGCTGAAGATGCGCATGGGCTGGGATCACCAGAGCCTGAACGCGCCCGCCCTGGCGCGGATCGCGCAGGAGAGCGGGATACGCCTGGTCACCGTGCACGGCCGCACCCGGCAGCAGTTCTATACCGGGCAGGCGGACTGGTCGTTCGTGCGCCGGGTGAAGCAGGCGACCTCGCTGCCGGTGGTGGTGAACGGCGACATCACCAGTGTCGCGGGCGCGCGACGGGCCCTGGCGGAGTCCGGCGCCGACGGGGTGATGATCGGCCGCGGCTGCTACGGGCGCCCCTGGCTGCCTGCACAGGTCGCGTCCGCCCTGGTGCACGGCGCCGATATTCCCGACCCGGACCTGGAGGCCGAGCGGACGATCGTGCTGGAGCATTACCGCGCGATGCTGGAGCATTTCGGCCGCCAGCCCGGCCTGCGGCTGGCACGCAAGCACGTCTCCTGGTACTCGGCCGGGCTGGTCGACTCCGCGGGCTTCCGGGCGGCGATCAACCGGATCGATGATGCCGATGCGGCGCTGGCGATGATCTCGGAGTTCTACGCGCGGCAGATCGGCCTCGGTCTCGGCCGCGCCGCGCGCGAGCCCGCGAGCGCGCCCGCGCCGATGAGCGCGGCCGCGTGAGGACAGCCCTGTCGCGGGCCAAGAGCAAGCCGACGGCGGAAGCGGTCGGGGACTCCGGCCACGACAAGACCCGTGTGCGCACCGGAGCGCTGCCGTCGGCGGCGGTGGCCGGGGTCGGGTTGATCGATCACGCCTCGATGATCGACAGCCTGCTGGTGCCGGTCGTGCTGCTCGATCCATCCAACCGGATCCGCTACGCCAACGTGGCGGCCGAGAATTTCTTCGGCACGTCGGTGTCCCAGCTGCGCCATCACGCGATGGTCGATTTCCTGTCCGGCGATCACCCGCTGTTCCTGCTGGTCGATCAGGTACGCCGGCGCGGCACCAGCGTGGTCGAGCACGAGCTGGTGCTGGAGGGACCGCGGCTGCACCGACGGGGGATCACGGTGCAGGGAACCGGCCTCGCCGAGGAGCCGGGGTCGGTGATGCTGACCCTGCACGACGCCTCGGCGGCGCGCGCGCTCGACCGTCAGCTCACCTTCCGCAGCGCCGCGCGCAGCGTCTCCGGGATGGCGGCGATCCTGGCCCACGAGGTGAAGAACCCGCTATCGGGCATACGCGGTGCCGCACAGCTGCTCGAGGGGTCTGTCGCCGAGGACGACCGTGAGCTCGCGATCCTGATCCGCGACGAGGCCGACCGGATCCGCGCGCTGGTCGAGCGCATGGAGATGTTCAACGAGAAGGGGATCACCCGCGGCGCGGTCAACATCCACCGCGTGCTGGAACACGTGCGCACGCTGGCGCAGACCGGCTTCGCCGCCCACCTGCGCATCGTCGAGAACTACGACCCCTCGCTGCCCCCGGTGCTGGGCAACCGGGACCAGCTGGTGCAGGTGCTGCTCAACCTGGTGAAGAACGCGGCGGAGGCGATCAGCAGCGAGGGCGGCAGCGGCGAGATCACCCTGTGCACCGCCTACCGCCACAGCGTCCGCCTGGCGGTGCCGGGATCGGATCAGCGCGTCCACCTGCCGCTGATGGTCACGGTTCGGGACAACGGGCCCGGGATCCCGGACCACATCCGGCCGCACCTGTTCGAGCCGTTCCTGACCACCAAGCCGACCGGCAGTGGCCTTGGTCTTGCACTGGCGGCGAAGATCGTCGGCGACCATGGCGGGATCATCGAGGTGGAGAGCATGCCCGGGCGGACCGAAGTGCTGCTGCACCTGCCCGTGCTGACCGACGAGACGGAACCGAGTTGACGGCGACATCTGCTCCGGAGCAGGTGCCGATCGGACAGAGCGCCTGATCGCGCCGTGATGCGGTCCGGCTTGATCGAGAGAGTGCATGACCCTGCCCACCGTGCTGGTCGCCGATGACGACCGTTCCATCCGGACCGTGCTGACGCAGGCACTCGGCCGCTCCGGCTACCAGGTGCGAACCACCGGCAACGCCGCCACGCTGTGGCGCTGGGTGGAGGAGGGCGAGGGCGACCTGGTCATCACCGACGTGGTGATGCCGGACGAGAACGGGCTCGACCTGATCCCGCGCATCAAGCGCCTGCGACCGGAGCTGCGCATCGTGGTGATGAGCGCGCAATCGACGCTGATGACCGCGGTCAAGGCCACCCAGCGCGGCGCCTTCGAATACCTGCCCAAGCCGTTCGATCTCAAGGAGCTGCTGTCGGTGGTGGCCCGGGCGCTGGAGACGCCGCTGCCGCCGTCGCCGCCGCGGCCGCACGATGCCGAGGAGCGGCTGCCGCTGATCGGCCGCTCGATGGCGATGCAGGACATCTACCGCATCATCGCCAGGCTGACGACGGCCGACCTCACGGTGATGGTCAACGGCGAGAGCGGCACCGGCAAGGAGTTGGTGGCGCGCGCGCTGCACGATTACGGGCGCAGGCGGGCAGGCCCGTTCGTCGCCATCAACATGGCGGCGATCCCGCGCGAGCTGATCGAGAGCGAGCTGTTCGGGCACGAGCGTGGCGCCTTCACCGGCGCCACCAACCGCAGCCAAGGCCGCTTCGAGCAGGCCGCC
>CAXTAY010000004.1:180834-185696 GCA_964242335.1 uncultured Acetobacteraceae bacterium
GTTCCTGGACGAGATCGGCGACATGCCGCCCGAGGCGCAGACGCGGCTGCTGCGCGTGCTGCAGGAGGGCGAGTTCACCACCGTCGGCGGCCGCGTGCCGGTCAAGGCGAACGTGCGCATCGTCGCCGCCACCCATCGCGACCTGCGCCAGGCGATCCGCGCCGGATCGTTCCGCGAGGACCTGTTCTACCGGCTCAACGTGGTGCCGATCCGGCTGCCGCCGCTGCGCGAGCGCTCCGAGGACATCCCGATCCTGGCACGGCACTTCCTGGAGAAGGTGCAGCAGAGCGGGCTGCCCTCGAAGACCCTGTCCGACGAGGCGATGGAGCGCCTGGCCGCACATCGATGGCCCGGCAACGTGCGCGAGCTCGAGAACCTGATGCGGCGCCTCGCAGCCCTGTATCCGCAGGAGACCATCACCGCCGAGGTGATCACGGCCGAACTGGCCGAGAACGCGGTCGCCGCGGAGGGACCGACGGCCAGCCCCGTCATCGAGCAGGAACCGCTGGTGCAGGCGGTGGAGCGCCACATACGCCAGTTCCTGGCGGCGAGTCGGGACGGCATGCCGATGCGCGACATCTACGACCGGGTGATCGCCGAGGTCGAGCGGCCGCTGATCCAGATGACGTTGGCCTCGACCAGGGGCAACCAGATCAAGGCGGCGGCGATGCTCGGGCTGAACCGCAACACGCTGCGCAAGAAGATCCGCGACCTGGAGATCCCGGTGGTACGCGGCATCGGCTGAGGCGGAGTTCGGTATCCTGAAGGCGATGCGATCCTTGCGGTGGCCCCCCTCATGGCACCTTCACGAGCAGCCGAGGCGGCTGCGCACGGTGATGCTCGGCAAGATCGGCACCCTGGTGCTCGCCGCCACCGCGCTGGCGCTGGGTGTCGCCACCTTCTCGGTGCTGTCGGGGGGCATGACGCTGGCGCACCGGCCGCGGGTCGAGATCGTCCTGTTCAGCCTGAACCTGCTGGTGCTGGCGCTGCTGGCCACCGCCCTGGTGATGCGCCTGGCCAAGGTGCTCGGCGAGCGCCGTCGTGGGCTCGCGGGATCACGCCTGCACGTCCGTCTGGTGCTGCTGTTCGGCGTCGTGGCGGTGCTGCCGACGACGGTGGTGGGGGTTTTCGCGGCCGCCTTCTTCCACCTCGGCATCCAGATGTGGTTCAACGACCGGGTGCGCACCGCGCTCGACGAGGCGCTGCAGGCCTCCACCGGCTACCTGCAGGAGCACAACAACAACATCCGGGTCGACGCGCTGGCGATGGCCAACGACCTGTCGCAGAACGGCGCCGTGTTCTACCTCGACCAGCGCGACCTGCAGCAGCTGCTGATGGAGCAGATGTATGCGCGCGACCTGTCGGAGGCCGCGATCTTCAACCCGGTCAACAACCAGGTGCTGGCCTCGCACGGTCTGCTCAACGGCCCCGAGGTGACCCTGCCGCCGCCCTCGGCGACGATCCTGGCGCGCAGCGGCGACGTGGCGATCCAGGATTCCACCGACGGGCGCACCGTCAGCGCCGTGGTCGGGCTGGGCGACTCGCCCTCGCCAACCCTGATGCTGATGATCACCCGGCCGGCGGATCCGGTGATCCTCGACCACATGCGCAAGACCCAGAGCGTCGTCGCCGACTATCACCGCCTGGACCAGAACCGCTCCGGCCTGCAGATCACCTTCGTGATGATCTTCGCCCTGGTGGCGCTGCTGGTGCTGGCCGCGGCAGTGCTGGTGGGACTGGTGCTGGCCAACCAGATCGCCCATCCGGTCGGCCTGCTGATCCTGGCGGCGGAACGGGTGCGTGAGGGCGATCTCGGGGTGCGCGTCCCGGAGGCGGAACGCGAGGACGAGGTCGCCGGCCTGTCTCGCGCCTTCAACCGCATGATCGACCAGCTCTCCGCCCAGCGCGGCGAGCTGATGGTCGCCTACAGCCAGATCAACGAGCGCCGCCGCTTCACCGAGGCGGTGCTGTCCGGCGTCTCCTCTGGCGTGATCGGGCTGGATGCGGAGCAGCGCGTGGAGCTGCCCAACCTGGCCGCCGGCACCCTGCTCGGCTTCGACCTGATGGCCGCGGCAGGGCAGAGCCTCGCCGCACTGGTGCCGGAATTCTCCGGCCTGCTGGCGCTGGCGCGGCAGAACCCGGAGCGGCCGCAGACCGCGGAGGTGCAGAGCGGACGGCGCACCCTGCTGGTGCGGATCGGCCCGGAGATGAAGGGCGCGGTGACCGAGGGCTACGTGGTGACCTTCGACGACATCACCGAGCTGCAGTCGGCACAGCGCAAGGCCGCCTGGGCCGACGTCGCGCGACGCATCGCGCACGAGATCAAGAACCCGCTGACGCCGATCCAGCTCTCGGCCGAGCGCCTGAAGCGACGCTTCCTGCGCGAGATCCAATCCGATCCCGAGACGTTCAGCCAGTGCGCCGACACCATCGTACGCCACGTCGGCGATATCGGACGCATGGTCGACGAGTTCTCGGCCTTCGCGCGCATGCCGCAGCCGCTGATCAAGCAGGAGGACATCTCGCGCATCGTGCGCGAGGCGCTGATCCTGCAGAAGAGCGCGCATCCCGAGCTGCGCTTCCAGACCGACCTGCCCGATCGCGGACCGATGGCGCCGTGCGATCGCCGGCTGATCGGCCAGGCGCTGACCAACCTGCTGCAGAACGCCGCCGACGGGATCGGCATGCGGCCGGCCGAGCCAGGGGAGGTTCCGGTGGAGCATGCGGCCGGCGGATCCGGCCTGATCAGCGCGCTGCGCGGAACCATCTGGATCCGCTTGCGCTCGGATTCACGCGAGATTTCTATCTCGGTCGCGGATGACGGCGTCGGTCTGCCCCACGTCGACCGGCTGCGGCTGACGGAGCCCTACGTGACGCACAAGCCGAAAGGCACGGGGCTGGGGCTTGCCATCGTCAAGAAGATCATGGAGGACCACGGTGGATCGATCACGCTCGATGATCGAGCCGACGGCAGAGGAGCGATCGCGACGTTGAGCCTGCCTGTACCGATCCCTGAAGGCGGCCCGCATGGCGCATGAGATCCTGATCGTCGATGACGAGCCCGACATCCGGCTCCTGGTGGAAGGGTTGCTGCGCGACGAGGGCTACGACACTCGGCTCGCCGCCGACTCCGACTCCGCCATCGCCGCCTTCCGCGCCCGGCGGCCTTCGCTGGTGATCCTCGATGTCTGGCTGCAGGGATCCCGCCTCGACGGGCTCGGCATCCTCAAGGCGATCCAGGGCGAGGAGCCTGTGGTGCCGACCGTGATGATCTCGGGCCACGGCACCATCGAGACCGCGGTGGCAGCGCTGCAGCACGGCGCCTACGACTTCATCGAGAAGCCGTTCCAGGCGGACCGCCTGCTGCTGGTGGTGCGACGGGCGCTGGAGGCTTCGAAGCTGGCGCGGGAGAATGCCGAGCTGCGGCTGCGTGCCGGCCCGGAGACGCAGCTTCGCGGCGAGAGCCAGGTGATGCAGGCGGTGCGCACGCAGATCGAGCGCGTGGCACCGACCGGCTCGCGGGTACTGATCTCCGGCGCCGCCGGTGCCGGCAAGGAGGTGGCGGCGCGGATGATCCACGCGCGCTCGCGCCGGTCGGAAGGGCCGTTCATCGCGCTGAACTGCGCGACCCTGGCGCCGGCGCGTTTCGAGGAGGAGCTGTTCGGCCTGGAGGGTGCGGCGGACGGGCAGGGACCGCAGCGGCGCACTGGGGTGCTGGAGCGCGCGCATGGCGGCACCCTGCTGCTCGACGAGGTCGCCGACATGCCGGTGGAGACCCAGGGCAAGATCGTGCGCGCGCTGCAGGACCAGACCTTCGAGCGGGTCGGCGGCGCCACCCGGGTCAAGGTGGACGTGCGCGTGCTGGCGACCACCAACCGCGACCTGCAGGCGGAGATCGCGGCCGGACGGTTCCGCGAGGACCTGTATTACCGCCTGGCGGTGGTGCCGTTGCGCGTGCCGAGCCTGCGCGAACGGCGCGACGACATCCCAGAGCTGGCGCGCATGTTCCTCGCGCGTTCGGCGGAGAACGCCGGACTGCCGAAGCGCGAGCTGTCGGCCGACGCGATGGCGGCGCTGCAGAGCTATGACTGGCCGGGCAACGCGCGGGAGCTGCGCAACACCATGGACTGGCTGCTGATCATGGTGCCCGGCAACAGCGCCGAGCCGATCCGCGCCGAGATGCTGCCGCCGTCGATCGGGCAGGGGGCGCCCATCCTGCTGAAGTTCGATCCCGCCGCCGACGTGATGGGCCTGCCGCTGCGCGAGGCTCGCGACCTGTTCGAGACACAGTATCTGCAGGCGCAGCTGCTCCGCTTCGGCGGCAATATCAGCCGGACCGCCGGGTTCGTCGGCATGGAGCGCAGCGCGCTGCATCGCAAGCTCAAGCAGCTGGGAGTCAATTCGGAGGATCGTGCCGGCTAGCGGACGACCAGCTCGATCGCGGGTCGTGCCGGAACAGCAAGATCAACGGACTGTCGCGAATACCTCCAGCCGCTCCGAACAGCGCCGCCCGCGAACGGCTTCCCGGCGACGGCGCCCCGCGGCCTGGTTCGCCATGCGTCTCCGGCTTTTTGCCCCTGCCCGGCGCCACTGCTAGTCTCTTTTTTTCCAAGGTGGCTGCCGGATCCGCCGCCTCGCGACATCGAACTCAACAACAAGAAGACAAAGGCCTGTTCGTGGCAAAAGACCCCTCCCAGAACGTTCAGGACGTGTTCCTGAACCATGTCCGTCGGTCCAAGACCCCGGTGACCATCTTCCTGGTCAACGGCGTCAAGCTGCAGGGCACCATCACCTGGTTCGACAACTTCTCGGTCCTCCGGCGTCGCGACGCCCATCCCCACCCCGCCTACAACCCCGCGATC
>CAXTAY010000005.1:0-147233 GCA_964242335.1 uncultured Acetobacteraceae bacterium
GCTGATCGACGTGATGCTGGTGCTGCTGATCATGCTGATCATCACCATCCCGATGCAGACCCACGCGGTGAAGCTCGACCTGCCGCAGGGCAACCCGCCGCCGCCGCCGACGCCGCCGCAGGTGGTCACGATCGACGTCGACTTCGACGGCACCATCTCCTGGAACGGCGATCCGGTGCCGAACGAGCAGCAGTTGCAGGCCCGCTTCACCAATGCCTCGCTGCAGCCCGATCAGCCGGAGATCCACCTGCGGCCGAACCGGCTCGCACCGTACAAGGACGTGGCGCACGTGATGGCGGATGCGCAGCGCCTCGGCATGAGCAAGCTGGGCCTGGTCGGACAAGAACAATTCATGGGGGGCCAATGATGATTCCACCGGACTGGCATCTCCCTACCCGGGCGCGCCTGCTTCCCTCCGCCGGTCTCCTGACCGGCGTATTGCTGTCGGGCGTGACGCTGGTTTCGCTGCCCACACAAGCCCAGGCCAGGCCGAAGCACGCCGCGGCCGCGGCCCAGTCGCAGGCCGACGCGCAGCCGGCGGATCCCAACGCGCTGCGTCCGATCGTCGGCAAGCCGCTGGAGAAGGCGGAGGCGCTCGCGCGTCAGGGGCAGTTTCCGGCGGCGCTGGCGCAGGTCGACATCGCCGAGGCGGCCCGCGACAAGACCCCGAACGAGGTCTTCGTGATCACCGAGCTGCGCGCCTCGATCGCCCAGCAATCCGGCGACTACAAGGGGGCGATCGCCGCCGACGACGCGCTGATCCGGTCCGGCAAGGTCGGCATCGCCGAGCAGCAGAAGCTGCTGATGGCGGAAGCCGCGTCCGCCTACCAGCTGCGCGACTACCCGCAGACCATCACCGCGATCGAGCGCTACACCAAGGCGGGCGGCAACGCGCCGTCGATGCAGCAGCTGCTGATCCAGTGCTACTACCTGCAGCGCGACTACAATCAGGCCGCCGTCGCGCAGTCCCAGCAGATCGAAGCCGAGATCCGTGCCGGGCAGGTGCCGCCGGAGGCCCAGCTTCAGCTCCTGGCAAACTGCCAGCTGCAGTCCAGCGACCAGGTCGGGCTGACCCGCACGATGGTGCGGCTGGTGACCTACTACCCGAAGCCGGACTACTGGGCGCAGCTGATGCACGGCCTGCGCGCCAACCCCAACGTGCCGGACCGTCTGCAGTACGACATCGACCGGCTGCGCCTCGAGGTCGGGCTGCTGACCGCGATGCCCGACTACATGGACATGGCCGAGCTCGCGGTGCAGGCCGGGCTGCCGATGCAGGCGCTCTCGGTGATCGACCGCGGCTACGCCAGTGGCGTCCTCGGCCACGACGCGCAGGCCTCGCGCGAGGCGCGCCTGAGGACGCTGGTGCAGAAGACCATCGCCGACAAGAAGGCCAGCATCGCCGCCGACGAGGCTTCCGCGCGCACCATGAAGACCAGTGATGCGCTGCTCGGCGTCGGCTACAGCTACGTCGATCTCGGCCAGTCGCAGAAGGGCATTGCGGTGATGAAGGAGGCGATGGCGCGCGGCGGGCTGACCGCGCCGGAAGACGCGACGCTGCATCTCGGGCTCGCCTACCTCGCCGCCGGCGACAAGCCGACCGCGATCAGCACCCTGCAGACGGTGACCGGCGCGGACGGCGCCGCCGATCTCGCGCACCTGTGGCTGGTGCGTCTCGGCAAGGCCTGACCGGGACGCGGAGGCCGGCTTGACCGGCCGCGGCGCCGCCGCCCGCCCCATGCGGCGTCGCCGGACCGCGATCGGATGACCCAGCATCTCTGGCTGCCGTACAGCCAGATGAAGACCGCCCTGCCGCCGCTCGGCGCCGCATCGACGCGGGGCAGTCGCGTCACCCTGAGCGACGGCCGGGCGCTGATCGACGGCATCGCGTCGTGGTGGACCGCCTGCCATGGCTACAACCACCCGCACATCGCCGATGCGGTGGCGCGGCAGCTGGCACGGATGCCGCACGTGATGTTCGGCGGCCTCACGCACGAGCCGGCGCAGCGCCTCGCCGCCCGGCTGGCGGCGCTGCTGCCGGGCGATCTGGAACGCGTGTTCTTCAGCGACTCCGGCTCGGTCTCGGTCGAGGTGGCGATCAAGATGGCCGTGCAGTACTGGCTCAACCGTGGCGTGCGCGACCGCGGCAAGCTGGTCGCCTTCCGCGGCGGCTATCACGGCGACACCTTCGCCACCATGTCGGTGTGCGACCCCGAGGAGGGCATGCACAGCCTGTTCGCAGCCATGCTGCCGCAACATCACGTGGTGCCGCTGCCGCACGACGAGGCGGCGCACGCGGTGTTCGACGGCTTCCTCGCCCGGCATGCCGGCGAGGTCGCGGCGATCCTGATCGAGCCGCTGGTGCAGGGTGCCGGCGGCATGCTGTTCCACGATCCGGCGGTGCTGCGCCGGCTGCGCGCGAGTGCCGATCGCCACGGCATCCTGCTGATCCTGGACGAGGTGTTCACCGGCTTCGGCCGCACCGGCAGCCTATTCGCCTGCGAGCAGGCCGGCATCGTGCCGGACATCATCACCCTGTCCAAGGCGCTCACCGGGGGCACGATGGGGCTCGCCGCCACCGTCGCGCGGCGTCACGTGTTCGAGGCGTTCTGGTCCGACGACCCGGCCTGCGCGCTGATGCACGGCCCGACCTTCATGGCCAATCCGCTGGCCTGCGCCGCCGCCAACGCCTCGCTCGACCTTTTCGAGCAGGAGGATCGGCTGGGGCAGGTCGCCGCGGTCGCGCGTCAGCTCGAGGCCGAGCTGTCGCGCTGTCGCGAATTGCCCGGAGTGCGCGACGTCCGGGTGCGCGGCGCGATCGGTGTCGTGCAGCTATATCCAATGCCCGAGCTGAACGCGCTCAAGTCCCGGCTGATCGAGCAGGGGGTGTGGATCCGCCCGTTCCGCGACATCGTCTACCTGACGCCCGCCTTCACCATCGCGCCGGACGAGCTGTCGCGTCTGACCGGCGCGATCCACACCGTACTGCGGGCGGTGCCCAAGGCGGGGCCCCGGGAGCGCGATGCCTAAGCAGCTGCACGTCAACCTGTTCGAGATGAACTGCGTCAGCCACATCATGCACGGGCTGTGGGTGCATCCGGACAACAACCGCCACCGCTTCAACGACCTCGATTTCTGGCTCGAGCTCGCGCAGATGGCGGAGCACGGCACCTTCGACGGGATCTTCCTGGCCGACGTGATCGGCACCTACGACCGGTTCCGCGACGGTCCCGAGACCGCGCTGCGCGAGGCGATGCAGATCCCCTCGAACGACCCGCTGCTGCTGATCCCGGCGATGGCGGTGGTGACGCGCCATCTCGGCTTTGGCGCCACCTTCTCGACCACCTACGAGCCGCCCTTCGCCTTCGCGCGACGCATGTCCACCCTCGACCACCTCACCCGCGGCCGGGTCGGCTGGAACATCGTGACCTCCTACCTGCCCAACGCCGCGCGCAATTTCGGCCACGACGACGAGGTGCCGCACGACCGGCGCTACCTGGTCGCGGACGAGTACATGGACGTCCTCTACAAGCTCTGGGAGGGCTCCTGGGACGACGACGCGGTGCTGCAGGACCGCGAGCGGCGCGTCTACACCGACCCGGCGAAGGTGCGCTACATCGACCATGTCGGCCCCAACTACCGGGTCGCCGGGCCGCATCTCTGCCAGCCCTCGCCGCAGCGCACGCCGCTGCTGTTCCAGGCCTCCGGCTCCCCGATCGGGCTGGAGTTCGCGGCACGCCACGCCGAGGTGCTGTTCATCGGCGGCCACACCCAGGATGCGGTGCGGGCCAACATCGCCCGCACCCGCGACCGGCTGGCGGCGCACGGCCGCGCACGCGACGCGATCAAGTTCGTCGTGATGGCCGGCATCGTCGTCGGCCGCAACGACGTCGAGGTCGCGACCAAGCTGGACAGCTACCGCCGCCTGGTCAGCGTCGAGGGCGCGCTGGCGCATTCGCTGTCGGCGGTCGACCTGACCTGCTACCCGCACCACCTGCTGATCGGCGACCTCATCGCCCGCGGCGAGCCCGGAGCGCCGACGCTGCTGCGCCGCTTCCGGCCGGAGCAGAGCGTGGGCCAGGCGCTGCAGCAGATGGCCGGGCTGAGCGAGGACCGGTTCTTCGTCGCGGGGACGCCGGACATCGTGGCCGATCAGATCGAGGTCTGGCTCGACCAGGACGGCATCGACGGCATCAACCTGCGCCAGTATCTCACCTTCGAGACCGCGCGCGACTTCGTCGAGCTGGTGGTGCCGGAACTGCGCCGTCGTGGTCGCTTCCGCTCCGGCTACACGGCCGGAGAGACGCTGCGTGAGCGTCTGTTCGGCACCGGCCACGCCCATCTGTACCCCGAGCATTTCGGCGCACGCTACCGCGATCCGGCGGCGCTCGCCGCGGCGGCCGAGCCGCTGCGCCGTCCTGACGGATCCGAGATCTAGCAGGCTTTATGGATCGGGGCCTTGGGCCGCCGGCCCCAGTGGGTCAAGGGCAGAGCCCTTGCCTTCCCTCTCCCATCCTCCTCCTAGCCGCTCTCGAGCGCCTGCTCGATGATGCGCGCGAGGTCGGTCTGCCGGTACGGCTTCGGCAGCATCGGCACCTCGGGCAGGCTCTCCGCCGCGATCGGCCCGGCTCCCGCCACGTAGCCCGAGGTCAGCACGATGCGCAGCGCGGGGCGTCGCGCCCGCGCCTCGTGCACCAGCTCGGTTCCGCTCATGCCGCCGGGCATGACCATGTCGGTCAGCATCAGGTCGATCGCGGGCGAGGCGGCCTCGTCCAGCACCTGCAGCGCCTCCGGCCCGCTGGCGGCGCTCAGCGTCGCGTAGCCGAGGTCCTCGAGCTGCGCGATGACCAGTTCACGTACCAGGGGATCGTCCTCGACCACCAGTATCGTCCCCGAGCCCTGGCACATCGAGGCGCCCCGGGTCGCGGCCGAAGCGGTCGCCGTGACCCGCGGCAGATGCATCCGCACCGTGCTGCCCGTCCCGGGGGTGCTCTCGATCTCGAGAAAACCCTCCGACTGGCGGACGAAACCGTAGACCTGGCTGAGGCCGAGCCCGGTGCCCTGGCCGAGCGGCTTGGTGGTGTAGAACGGCTCGGTGGCGCGCTCGAGCACTTCGGCGGTCATGCCGCTCCCGGTATCGCTCACCGCCACGACGACGTACTCGCCAGGGCTGGTGCCGGAGTGGTGCGCAGCCGCCCGCGCGTCGAGCGTCAGGTTGTGGGTGCGGATCACCAGCTTGCCGCCGCCGGCCATGGCATCGCGTGCATTGACCACCAGGTTGAGCAGGGCCGATCCGAACTGCGCCGGGTCGACGCTGCAGGCCCCGGTGTCGGAGGCGAGGATGAACTCGACGTCGATCGCACCGCCCAGCATGCGCGTCGCCAGCACGTCGAACTCGCGCACCATGGCGTTGATCGACCGGTTCTCCGGCCGCAGGGTCTGCCGCCGGGCGAAGGCGAGCAGCTGCGAGGTCAGCTGCGCGCCTCGCGTCGCGCCCTTCTGCGCCGTCGCGACCAGGCGCTCCAGCCGCTCGTCACCGGCCACCGCACGCGCGAGCAGGTCGAGATTGCCGGTGATCACCAGCAGCAGGTTGTTGAAATCGTGGGCGACCCCGCCGGTGAGCTGGCCGACCGCCTCCATCTTCTGCGCCTGCCGCAGTGCGTCCTCCGCCTGACGCCGCTCCGCCACCTCCGTCGCCACCCGGCTCTCCAGGTCCTCGTTCAGCCGTCGCACCGCCTCGTCCGCGCGTCGCCGGTCGAGCGCGATGCCGAGCAGGTTGGCGACGCCCTGGAGGAAGTCGATATCGTGCTCCGAGAACGCGCCGGGCTCCTCGCTGTCGACCTCCAGCACCCCATAGGGCCTGTTCTCGCCGTTGAGGATGACGTTGATCGCACGCTCGACGCCGTGCTCGACCAGCAGGTCGGGGGTGCTGAAGCGGTCGTCGGAGGAGAGGTGGTTGGAGATCACCGGCTTGCCGGTGTGCAGCGCGTAGCCGGCCGGCGAACGCAGCTCGGCGCCGATCGTGGTGTTGCCGACGACCCCCTCGTGCCAGCCGACGCCGGCGCGCACCAGCAGGCTGTTCTGGTTCGGCAGATACTCCAGGATCTTGCAGTAGCGTGTGCCGAGGCCGAGCGCGCAGAGCCGGGCCGCCTCCTCGATCAGGGTGTCCCACAGCGTGTCGGTGAGTGCGCGTCGCCCGATCTCGGCGAGCAGGGCCTGCTGGTGCAGGCGCTGCTCGAGCTCGCCGAGCGATCGTTCGGCGGACGGCCCGCTCACCGGCGGAACCCGAACCCGGTGACCGGCGGAACGGGGCAGGGTGCCCGACGATGCCGCCCGGGCGAGAGCCTCGGCGACCGAAAAACTGTCTCGGACATGGTTGCACCGGCGTCAGGGGTGAAGCGCCGCGCGCCCTCGTCCGCCATCGCAGCGGTCGGGGTCAGGCGGCGGCGAGGGCGCAGAGCCGCTGCGTCAGTTCGTAGGAGCGCACGAACGACGCGACCGGCAGGAATTCGAAGCGCGAGTGGAAGTTCAGCGCCCCGGTGAAGTAGTTCGGCGTCGGGATGCCGCGTGCCGACAGCGCCGAGCCGTCGGTGCCCCCGCGCATCGCGATCACCTTCGGCACGATGCCGAGATCGTCGAACGCCGCGCGCATCAGCTCGACGCTGCGACGGTCCTCGCCGAGGCTGGAGGCGATGTTGCCGTAGACGTCCTCAATGCGGCAGCGCAGCGTGGCGCGCGGATGCGCCGCCCGCGTCGCCGCGACCGCCGCCTGAACCACCTGCTTGCGCCGCGCGAACGAGGCGTCGTCGAAATCGCGGATCGACATCTTCAGCGTCGCCGTGCCGGCATTCGCCTCCACCGCGTTGAACCAGCAATAACCCTCCCGGCCCTCGGTGTGCTCCGGCGTGTCCAGCGGGTCGAAGCGGGCGATCAGGTCGGCCGCGACCAGGACCGGATTGACCAGCACTCCCTTGGCGGACATCGGATGCGCGGTGACGCCCTCGATCACGATCTCGACCGAGGCGGCGTTGAAGGTCTCGAACACGAACTCGCCGATCTCGCAGCTGTCGATCGTGTAGGCGAAGTCGACCGGGAAGCGGTCCAGGTCCATCGCCTTGGCGCCGCGCAGGCCGATCTCCTCGTCCGGCACGAAGGCGACCAGGATGTCGCCGTGCGGCGGCCGCTCGCGCGACAGCGTCTCCAGCAGCGTCATCACGACCGCGACCGCGGCCTTGTTGTCGGCGCCGAGCACGCTGGTGCCGTCGCCGACGATCACCTCCTGGTCCCGGTAGGGCAGGATCTCCGGATGCTCGGCGACGCGCAGCCAGATGTCGCGGTCGCGGTTGAGGCAGAGATCCTCGCCGGTGAACCGAACCCGGCTCGGATGGATGTCGGGCGACAACCCGACATCGACGGTATCGACATGCGCGCAGAAGCCGATCCGCGGCGCGCCCGAGGCGGTTCCGGCCAGCCGCGCGGTGAGGATGGCGGATGCGTCGAGATGGATGTCGGCGAGGCCGAGCAGCGTCAGCTCGTGGGCCAGCAGGCGCGCCATCTCCCACTGTCCCGGCGTGCTGGGCAGTGCCTGCGCTCCGGCCTCGCTCTGGCTGCTGATCGCGAGATAGCGGAAGAACCGGCTGACGAGCCGGTCCGCGAGCGCCTCAGTCGATGAATGCGTCATGTCACGTCCTGGCTGGCGATGGGGGTGGTCAGGGCACCGTCTCGCCGCCGCGGAGGCTCGGTGGTAGTGTCCGACCGACGCACGGCGCGAACCTGGCCGGCAGAGGAAGCACGGACATGCCACTGGATAGTAGCGCAGGCCGGCATCAGCAATCTCTTAACGTCCTGGGCAGTCCGTTGGAGCCATGCTCCGTCGACCCGTTGACGGGGTTCCACCGCGACGGCTGCTGCACCACCGGCCCAAGGGACGTCGGCAGCCATACGGTCTGTGCGGTCATGACCGCCGAGTTCCTCGCCTTCAGCAGATCGCGCGGCAACGACCTGATCACGCCGGCCCCGGATCATGGCTTCGCCGGGCTCAAGCCGGGTGATCGCTGGTGCCTCTGCGCGCCGCGGTGGCAGGAGGCGCTGCGCGCCGGCGCCGCACCTCGGGTGGTCATCCGATCGACAGAGGCGAGCGCACTGCAGCATTGCGCCCTCGACGACCTGAGAAGGTTCGCGTTCGACCCCGACTGACCGGTCGCGAGCGGCCTATACATAACGATATCAGAACTGTTATGGTGCCGGACCGAAAGGGTCCGGCCCGACGCCGGCTGGTCCCCGCGTTGACGTCTTATAAAGCATTCTGGGGCAGCATACGCCGCCGGCAGCGGGAACCAGACCATGATGCGCATTTCCGCGATGATCGCCCTCCTCGTCATTGCCGCCGTGACGAGCCTTTCCGGATGCGCACCCTCGCACCGTGCCGCCGCCGACGCGGCCATGGACGCCGACTCGCCGAACTACGTGATCGGCCCTGGCGATACGCTGATGATCGCGGTCTACCACGTCCACGACCTCAGCCTGTCGCTGCCGGTGCGGCCGGACGGCCGGATCTCGATGCCGCTGGTCACCGACATGGTTGCGGCCGGCAAGACCTCCACGCAGCTCGCGCACGACATCCAGGCACGGCTCAAGGACTACGTGAAGGACGCCGACGTCACCGTCATCGTCACCGGCTTCGTCGGTCCGTTCGACCAGCAGGTCAGGGTGATCGGCGAGGCGACGCAGCCGCTGGCGTTCCCCTACAGCGACCACATGACCCTGCTCGACGTGATGATCGAAGCCAAGGGCCTGACCCGCTTCGCCGCCGGCAACAGCGCCAAGATCGTGCGTCGCGACAGCCACGGCTTCCAGACCATTCCGGTGCGGCTGGGCGACCTGATCCGCGACGGTGACGTGACACAGAACGTCGCGATGCGTCCGGGGGACACCTTGGTCATCCCGCAGACCTGGTTCTGACGGCGCCGCCATGATCACGCTGAAGAACCTGCTCAAGCGATACGGCATCGTCGCCTGGCGGCGCCGCTGGGCGGCCGTGATCCTCGCCTGGGCGATCTGCCTCGCGGGCTGGCTCGGGGTCGCGTTCATTCCCGACCAATACCGATCGACGGCGCGGCTCTACGTCGACACCGGCGCCGTGCTGACGCCGCTGCTGAAGGGGCTGGCGCTCGACAGCTCCACCAGCAGCGACGTCGACATCCTGCAGCGCACGTTGCTGAGCCGGCCCAACCTCGAGAAGCTCATTTCCAAGACCGACCTCGACCTCAGGGCGTCGACGCCGACGCAGCGCGAGCGGCTGATCCAGTCCCTGACGACGAGCATCCGGATCCAGCCGCAGATGAGCAACCTGTTCACGATCGAGTACGCCGACAAGAGTCCGAAGCTCGCGCGTGACGTCGTGCAGACCATCGTCACGCTGTTCGTCGAGAACGCCACCGGTAACTCGCGCGACGACATGGAGAGTGCCAGGCTGTTCCTGGAGCGGCAGATCGCCTCCTACGAGGCGAAGCTGCGAACCGCCGAGCAGGCCCGCGCCGCCTTCCAGGTGCGCTACGCCGACCTGCTGCCCGCGACTGCCGGCGGCGTCTCCCGCCTCGACGCCGCGCGCGACCAGGCACAGCTGCTGCGCGGGCAGGTGATCGACGCGACCAGCCGGCGCGACCTGCTGCGGCAGGAGATGAACACCACGCCGCCGTTGCTGGTCACCGAGACCTATGGCGGCCTCGTCGCCGGCCCGGGCGGTGCGGGCGGTCCGATGAGTCTGGCCGACGCCGAGCAGAACCTGCAGCAGCTGCAGCTCCGCTTCACCGACAAGTACCCCGATGTCGTCGCCGCCCGGAACCTGGTCGCAGCGATGCGCGGCGCCGGCCTAGCGAGCCCGGGAAGCAGTGCCGGAGCGCGTGGATTGCCGTCGTCGCGTGCTCGATCGGTGCCCAACCCTGTGTACGAACAGCTCAAGGTTCGCTTGGTCGATACCGAGAGCGCGCTCGCCTCGCTGCAGCGCCAGGCCGCGGACGCGGCGCGGGAGGCGGCCGATCTCGCCGAGATCGCGCGCGGTGCACCGGGCGTGCAGGCGCAGTACATCAACCTGAACCGCGACTACGACGTGCTGCGCAAGAACTACGACGAGCTCCTCGCGCGGCGCGAGTCTATGCGGATCGGGGCGGCGGCGAACGACGAGGCCGACGAGGTCAAGCTACGCATCGTCGACGCGCCGCAGGTCCCGACCATCCCCGTCGGCCCGAAGCGGCTGCTGCTCACGATCGGCGTCCTGCTCGCCGGAGTGGGAGCCGGCATCGGGCTCGTGTTCCTGTCGGTGCAGATCGATAGCTCGTTCTTCTCGGTGCAGGATCTGCGCGGCATCGGGCTGCCGGTCCTGGGCGGCGTCTCGCTGCGCGAACGCCGCAAGGGGCGGCGGCGCTATTCCGGGCTGGTCGGTTTCGCCGCCAGCATCGGCTCTCTCTTCGTGGTGTTCGGCGGCTTCGCCACCTATCCGCTCTGGCTCGCGAGTTTCGTATGACCACCCATCCGAACCTGATCGAGCGCGCGGCGAGCCGGCTGCGGGATGATAATGATCGCATCGCCTCGGAGCTGCTCCGCCGGCAGCCTTCGGCGACGCCAACGCTGCCGGCACCGCCGGCAGCCGCACGATCAGCCGCCGAGCCGGCCGCGCACGCCGACGCAGCCGATCTTCCGGCGCCGGTGGCGACGCCCGATCCTGCGGAGCGCATCGAAGCCACGATGCTGCGGCGCGCCGGCATGATCGATCCCGCGCAGAAGCATTCCCGCCTGTCGGACGAGTTCCGCATCGTCCAGGGGCAGGTGCTGCAGGCGATCGCGCAGGCGGTCGAGCGCGAGGTCGTCTCGGCCAGGACCATCATGCTGACCAGCGCGCGTCCGGGCGAGGGCAAGACGTTCTCCTGCCTAAATCTCGCCGGCAGCCTGGCGAGCTATGGTCAGCAGCCGGTCATCCTGGTCGATGTGGACGCCAAGCAGCGCACCCTCAGCACGCGCCTCGGTCTCGCGGGCAAGCCCGGGCTGCTCGACCTGTCGTCGCATCCCGATGCGGATATCGACGGCTTCCTGGTCGAGACCAGCCTGCCGAACCTGCGCGTGATCCCGGTGGGCCAGCTGGAGCAGCAGGGAATGGTGCCGGGCGGCAGGCTGGTGATCGACGCGATCGAACGCCTCGGTCGCTCCTATCCGGACTGCCTCATCGTGCTGGACACCCCGGCCTGCCTGTCGAGCAGCGCGCCGAGCATGCTGGCACCCCTGGTGCGCGGGATCGTCATGCTCGTCGAGGCGCAGAAGACGCAGCGCGCGGAGCTGGAGGCCGCACTCGACCTCGTCGAGGCCTGCCCCACGGTGCTGCTCCTGCTCAACAAGGTGCAGCTCACCGCGAGCGACACGTTCGGGGCTTATGGCTATTGAGCTGCAGCGGGATCGACCGGCGGCTCGCAAGCCCGTGCTCGACGTGCCGGCGATCCGGTGCATCGGCCTCGCCGGCGTGATCGGCATCTCCGGCATCGCCGCCCGCGCGGCCCATGCCACCGAGGCCGACAACGCCGCCTTCGCGCCGACGGTGACGGACAGCCAGCCGGACCTGCGCGCGCTCGTCGGCGGTCTGCTCGGTGGCTCGACGCCCGAGGATCGCGCGTTCACCCTGCAGCCCGCGATCGGCGTGCGCGAGCTGCTGACCGACAACGTCTACGAGGCACGCAGCCCGCGCGTCGCCGACCTGGTGACGTCGATCCTGCCGGAGCTGCTGCTGAGCGGGCGAACGCCGCTCGCGCAGGCCAACATAAGCTACACGCCCGACATCCAGCTCTATGCCAAGACGTCGCAACAGGACCAGGTGGTCCAGCAGTTCAACGGTCAGGCCGAACTGACGGCCGTTCCGCAGACCCTGTTCCTCTCGCTGCGCGGAACCGGCGATCAGCAATCGACCATCGGCAGCTACGGACAGGGCGGCCTGCCCTATTACGGCGAGCAGAACCGCACCGACGTGGTGGCGCTGCAGGCCTCGCCCTATCTGCAGCATCGTTTCGGCGGCGACGGTACGCTGCGGGCCGGCTACGTCTTCAACTACAGCAGCCAAACAGACTCCCAATCCGGGACGCCGGGCGAACCCGTCGAGTTCCCGTTTTCGCAGGATCTCGGCAACAGCGTGACCCGTTCCAACGAGGGATACGCGTCCTTCACCACAGGCGAGAACCTCGGCCGCTTCACCGATACCGCGCGGCTCGACATCACGCGCTACGACGGCAGCGGCGACAGCGTGCTGAACCGCGCCCACCGTTCGATCGTGATCGATGATTTCGGCTACGGGTTGAATCGTGCGGTCGCCCTGCTCGGCAGCGCCGGCTACGAGGACATCGCCTATTCCGGGCTGCCACCGATCAGGATCCGGGACGCGGTATGGAACGCCGGCATCCGGCTGACGCCGAACCAGGCCAGCAGCCTGACCGCCAAATATGGCCACAAGGACGGCTTCGACAGCCTTACGCTCGCCTCCTCGTACGCCGTCACGGCGCGGCTGCGGGTGTTCGCGGTGTATTCGGAGGGCCTGACCAGCGGTCAGGAAGAGATCCAGGACAACCTGGACCAGTCCTCCGTTGATCAGTTCGGCAATACCGTCAGCACCGCGACCGGCGCGCCGACCCTGGTCTCCGACCAGCTGCTGTCGCTGCAGAACGACCTCTATCGGGTGCAGCGCTTCTCTGCCACCGCGATCAGCACCTACGCGCGGGACGTCTTCTCGCTGACGGTGGAGCAGGAGAACCGCAACGAGATCGCCAGCGCATCCGGGGCACCGGGCTATTCCGACCGTGGAACCTCGATAGACCTCAGCTGGAGCCACGACGTCACGCCGAAGCTGACCCTGACGACGACGCTGCGGTATAGCGACACCCGAACCGAGACCGTTCCAATATCAAAATATCAAACCGCGGGTCTGGATCTGGATGCGGGCTACGCGATCGGCCATTCGCTGACCGCGACCTTCAGCTACTTCATCCGCAACGTCTCGGCCAATTCCGCGGGCCAGAGCAGCCTGCAGAATGCCGTCCTCATCGGCCTGCGTCAGAGCTTCTAGCGATGATCATGTACACCAAATATTACGGGCTGACCGGGCTGCCGTTCCAGCTGACCCCGGACAGCCAGTTCTTCTTCGGCAGCAGCGGCCACAGCCGCGCGCTGTCCCACCTGGTCTACGGCCTGCAGCAGCAGGAGGGATTCATCGTCATCACCGGCGAGGTCGGTGCCGGCAAGACCACGCTGGTGGACTGGCTCTGGTCGCAGCTCGACCATTCCCAGTACGTCATGGTCCGGATCATGACGACGCTGGTGTCGTCCGACGACCTGCTGCGCCTGGTCGCTGCCGGCTTCGGCGTCGAGGAGGCGTCCGACAAGGCGACGCTGCTTCGCCGCACCGAGGAGAAGCTGGTCTTCCTGAGGGCGCAGGGCAGGCGGCCGCTGCTGATCGTCGACGAGGTGCAGGGCCTGTCGGTGAGCGGTCTCGAGGAACTGCGCATGGTGTCCAACATCGCCCAGGGCGGGCGGTCGCTGCTGCAGATCATCCTGCTGGGGCAGCCGGAGTTTCGCCAGACCTTCGCCAGGCCGCAGCTGAACCAGCTGCGACAGCGCGTCCTCGCCTCCTATCATCTCGGCCCGCTCTCCGCCGAGGAGACCCAGGCCTATGTAAGGCACCGCCTGACCGCGGTGGGCTGGAACGGTGTCCCGGACTGGGAGCCGGCCGCCTTCGAGCGCGTCCACCAGCGCAGCGGCGGCATCCCGCGACGGATCAACCGGCTCTGCTCGCGCGTGCTGCTGTACGGCGCCCTGGAGGAGACCGCGCTGATCACGGCGGTCATGGTGGAGGACACCGCGTCCGAGCTGGAAGCCGATATCGGCGCCGACGCGAGGGGCGAGCAGGCGCCCGCTTCGCAGAGCTCGGAGCTGAGCGGGCGCATCGCCGCACTGGAAGGCAAGCTCGATCGCCTGTTCGAGCTGCTCGACGTGCCGGCGCGAGGTGCCGCATGACCGCCACCGCGCCGATACGCAACGCGATGAGCGTCGATGTCGAGGACTACTTCCAGGTGCAGGCCTTCGCAGGCGTGGTGCCGAGGGCCAGCTGGGACGCGATCCCGCGACGGGTGGAAGCCAACACCGACCGCATCCTGGAGAAGTTCGACGCCGCCGGGGTGCACGCGACCTTCTTCACCCTGGGCTGGATCGCCGAGCGCCATCCCGCCCTGGTCCGACGCATCGTGGCGGCGGGGCACGAGCTCGCCAGCCACGGCTACGACCATGTGCTGGCGCATCGTCTGACGCCGGTCGAGTTCGGCGAGGATGTGGGCCGTACCAGGCGGATGCTGGAGGATATCGGCGGCGTGCAGGTGGTGGGCTATCGCGCCCCGACCTTCTCGATCGGGCCGCGCAACCCGTGGGCGTTCGAGCGGCTGGAGCGCGAGGGCTACCGCTACAGCTCCAGCGTGTTCCCGATCCGCCATGACCTCTACGGCGTGCCCGACGCGCCGCGTGCGCCGTTCCGACCAAGCTCGGGCGCGCTGTGGGAGCTGCCGATGACCACGGTGCGGGTGCTGCGGCGCAACCTGCCCTGCTCGGGCGGCGGCTACTTCCGGCTGCTGCCCTACGAGCTGTTCCGCAGCGGCCTGCGTCGGCTCAACCGCGTCGAGCGTCGACCCGGGATCTTCTATTTCCATCCCTGGGAGATCGATCCGGACCAGCCGCGTGTCGAGGGGAGCAGCCGCATGTCGCGCTTCCGGCACACGGTCAACCTGTCGCGCATGGCCGGCCGGCTCGACAGGCTGCTGGGCGACCTCGCCTGGGACCGCATGGACCGCGTCTTCGCGCCGCTCTGGAGCCCGCCGCGTCAGGCCGCCGCGTCATGACCGTGCGCTGCCGCCCGCTCGAGCCTGCTGCCGAAGCCGCCTGGGACGCGTTCGTGACCGCACAGGAAGCGGGCACCTTCTTCCACCTGTCGGGATGGCGCCAGGTGATCGACCGCGCCTTCGGCCAGCGCACCCGCTACGTGCTGGCCGAACGCGACGGCGCCATCACCGGCGTGCTGCCGATGGTGCACATGCGCAGCCGGCTGTTCGGCAATGCGCTGGTCTCCAACCCGTTCTGCGTCTATGGCGGCCCGCTGGCCGGCGATGCGGAAAGCGCCGACGCGCTGACGAACCATGCGGTCGAGATGATGCGCGAGACCGGCGTGCCGACGCTCGAGTTCCGCTTCCAGGGCGTCCTGGAGCCGCTGCGCGAGGGATGGGCCACCCGTGCCGACGGGCTGTACGTCACGTTCCGCAAGCCGATCGTCGCCGATGCCGATGCCAACCTGAAGGCGATCCCGCGCAAGCAGCGCGCGGTGGTGCGAAAGGGGATGCAGAACGGCCTGACCGTTTCGGTGGACGACGATGTCGACCGGCTGCACCGGATCTATGCCGAGAGCGTGCGCAACCTCGGCACGCCGGTGTTCTCGCGCGCCTATTTCCGGATCCTGCGCGCGGTGTTCGGCGCGCAGGCCGACGTGCTGACGGTGCTCGACGAGGGGCAGCCGATCGCGTCGGTGCTGAGCTTCTACTTCCGCGACCAGGTGCTGCCCTATTACGGCGGCGGCACGGTCGCGGCACGCGGCCGGGGTGCCAACGACCTGATGTATTGGGAGGTGATGCGGCGCGCCGGCGAGCGCGGGTTCCGGCTGTTCGATTTCGGCCGCAGCAAGATCGGCACCGGCGCCTTCGCGTTCAAGAAGAACCTCGGCTTCGAGCCGGCGCCGCTGCAGTACCGTTACCTGCTGCGTCCCGGCACGGCGCTGCCGGAGCATAATCCGCTGAACCCCAAATACCGGCTGTTCATCGACGGCTGGAAGCGCCTGCCGCTGCCGGTGACCAAGCTGATCGGTCCCGTCATCGTGCGCGGCATCGGCTAAAGCGATGCGTGACCTGCTGTTCCTCTGCCACCGCATTCCCTACCCGCCGAACAAGGGCGACAAGATCCGCGCCTGGCACATGCTGCGACACCTGGCGCTGGACCACCGCGTGCATCTCGGCTGCCTCGCCGACGATCCGGCCGACCTCGAGCATCTGCCGATGCTGCGCGAGCTCTGTGCCAGCGTCGCCTGCCCCCGCATCGAGCCTCGCCGGCAGCGCCTGCGCGCGCTGACCCGGCTGCGTCCGGGCCGTCCGCTGACGCTGGACTATTTCCACCACTCGGGCCTGCAGCAATGGGTGCGGCAGACCCTCGGGCGCTCGCCGCTCGCCTGCCTGTTCGTGTTCTCCTCCGCGATGGCCCAGTACGTCCTGCGGCACGACGCGATCGGGCAGGATCGGGCACGGAGCCCCGCGATCCTCGACATGGTCGACGTCGACTCCGAGAAGTGGACGAACTACGCCGATCGTAGTGGGCTGCCAATGCGGCTGGTCTGGGCGCGCGAGGGCCGCACCCTGCTGGCGTACGAGAGACGCGTCGCCGCCCGGTTCGACCACACGCTGTTCGTCTCCGAGGACGAGTGCCGCCGCTTCGTCGAGCTGGCGCCGGAGAGCCGCGATCGTGCCGGCTGGGTCGAGAACGGCGTCGATCTCGCCTATTTCTCGACCGGGTGCGCCGGTGCCGACCCCTACCGCGGCGCCCGCCGCGCCATCGTGTTCACCGGGACCATGGACTACCGCCCCAACGTCGATGCCGCGCAGTTCTTCGCCCACTCGGTGATGCCGCTGCTGCGTGCCCGACATCCGGACGCGGAGTTCCACATCGTCGGCGCCAATCCGACCGCCGCGGTGCAGGCCCTGGCCGCACTCCCCGGCATATATGTGGCCGGGCGGGTGCCGGACATGCGGCCGTACATGGCGCATGCCGCCATGGCCGTGGCGCCGCTGCGCATCGCGCGCGGCGTCCAGAACAAGGTGCTCGAAGCGATGGCGATGGCGCGGCCGGTGCTGGTCTCGCCGCAGGCGCTGGAGGGCCTGCGCGCGCAGCCCGGGCGGGACCTGCTGGTGGCCGACGAGCCGGCAGCGATGGCGGAGCGCGCCGGCGAGATCCTCGACGGCGGCCATGCCGGCCTCGGTATCGCGGCGCGCGCGGCGGTGGAGCGTTCCTATCCCTGGGAGGTCACGCTGCGCGGGCTCGACCGGCTGCTGCTGCCGGCATGAGCGAGGTGATGCACCCCGCCCCGGCCCTGCCGCGCGCCCTGCTGGTGACGACCCCGGCGCTGCTGCTCGGCCTGCTGCTGCTGGCACTGGTGTTCCGACCGGAGATCCTCGCGGCGCTGGCGGTATGGAGCGGCTCGACCGCCTACAACCACTGCTTCCTGGTGCTGCCGATCGCGATCTGGCTGGCCTATGACCGGCGGCGCCTGCTGGGGGCGGTGCCGATCCGGCCGCGGCCCGCGGCGGTGCTGCTGGCGCTGCCGCTGGGCTGCGGCTGGCTGCTGTTCGAGCGGCTCGGCATCATGGAGGGCCGACAGTTCATGGCGCTCGGCTTCGTCGAGCTGCTGGTGCTGGTCGTGCTGGGCGGGCGGATGGTGCGGGCGCTGCGTGCGCCGCTGCTCTACCTGATCTTCCTGGTGCCGTTCGGCGCCTTCCTGACGGCGCCGCTGCAGGATTTCACCACCCGCTTCGTCGTCCTCGGCCTCGACCTGCTGGGCATCGCGAACTACTCGGACGGCCACACGATCGAGATCCCCGAGGGCGTGTTCTTCGTCGCCCAGGCCTGCGCCGGATTGCGTTTCCTGATCGCCTCGGTGGCGTTCGGCGTGCTCTACGCCATGACGCTGTATCGCAGCCCGTGGCGCCGGGTGCTGTTCGTCGCGGTCTCGGCCGTGGTGCCGGTGCTGGCCAACGGGGTGCGGGCGCTGGGCATCGTCGCCGCCGGCCACTGGATCGGCAGCGCGCGGGCGGCGGCGGCCGATCACCTGATCTATGGCTGGCTGTTCTTCTCGGCGGTCATCCTGGTGCTGATCCTGGCCGGCCTGCCGTTCCGCGAGGATGCGGCAGCGGATCCGTCCGACCGGTCCGGCGTGACGCCGCGCCCGCCGGGCTCGGTGCTGCGTCTGGTCCGGCCGGTACTGCTGCTGGCGCCCCTGGCGGCGGCGGGGCCGTTGCTGGCGGCAGACCTCGACGCCGCCGCGGCATCGCAGCAGGTGTCGGCACCGGTCGTGCTGGCGGGCTGCGTGGTGGCCGACGGTGCGGCAGTCGATCCGCTGCAACAGGCGGCCCTGTCGCGTATCGGGGCGTCGCCGCGCGCCTTCCTGTGCCGGGGCGGCACGATCCGGCTGCTCACGGTGGCGTTTCCTTCGCGCACCGATCCGGCGCTGATCCTGGCGGCGCAGCGCGGCCTGACCGGCCAGGACGTCGCGGAGGACGTGGCGACCGCACCGCTGGCCGCGGCACCCGGCTGGCAGAGCGTCACGACCACGAGGCCGCAGCGCCACTCGGCCACGGCGCTCTGGATCGACGGCAGCCCGGCGCGCGGCCTGCGCAGCCGGGCGATGCAGGCGCGCCGCAGCGTCATCGGCGGCGGCCATCCGGCGCTGTTGGCGGTGCTGGAGCCGGTCGGCGGCGGCTCGGGGCTCCTGGCGCCGCGCGATGCCGGCATGGCTGCCCTGTCGGCAGGGTTGGCGGCGTTCACGACCGGCCCGTCATGAACGCCGGCACCGTCTCGGCGGAAGCGATGCCGTCGACAGGAGACTCGATCCTCGCCAGGACGGCGAAGGGCGCCGGCTGGGTCATCGGCTGGCGCATGGTCACCCGCATCCTCGGACTGGTCAGCACGCTGTTCCTGGTCCGCCTGCTGCTGCCCGCGGATTTCGGCCTGGTGACGCTGGCAATGAGCTTCGCACAGGCGATCGACCAGCTCTCGTCGCTCGGTGTCGAGGAGGCGGTGATCCGCGAGAGGCAGCCGACGCGCGAGCTGTACGATAGCGCCTTCACCATCAACGTCATCCGCGGCATCTGCACGACGGCGATCGTGGCGGCGGCCTCGTGGCCGGTGGCGCGCTTCTTCGGCGACATGCGCCTGTTCCCGGTGATGCTGGTGATCGCCGCCGGCTCGCTGGTGTCGTCGTTCGAGAATATCGGCATCGTGGATTTCCGGCGCGAGATCGCCTTCGAGAAGGAATTCGTGCTGATGTCGGTGCCGCGGCTGATCAGCATCGTCACCGCGATCGGCCTCGCGTTCCTGTTCCGCAGCTACTGGGCACTGGTCTGCGCCATCTTCAGCTCGATCGTGATCCGGGTGGCGATGGGCTACGCGATGCACCCGTACCGGCCGTGGTTCCGCCTGCGTGCCTGGCGACAGATCGCCGGCTTCTCGTTCTGGTCGTGGCTGCTCAGCCTCAGCACCTTGTTGCGCGACCGCTGCGACAGCTTCGTCATCGGCAGGGTGTTCAACATCACCCAGGTCGGGGTGTTCTCCCTTGGCACGGAGATCGCCTCGCTGCCGACCACGGAGCTGGTGTCGCCGCTGTCGCGTGCCTGCTTCTCCGGCTTCGCCTCGGCACGCGGCAGCGACGGCAGCACGGCGGAAGCCGGACGCGCGTTCCTGCGCGTGGTCGGCAGCACGACCCTGATCGCGCTGCCCGCCGGCGTCGGGATCTCGCTGGTCGCCGACCCGATCGTCAAGCTGGCGTTCGGCGCCCACTGGACCGGCGCGACCGGGGTGATACGGGTCCTGGGCGTGGCGTTGACGGTGACGATCCTCGGGCTGATCAGCAACGCGCTGATGAACGCGCACGCGCTGCTGCGGACGATGTTCCGCATCCAGATCGCGGCCGTCGCGGTCAAGCTGGTGCTGCTGGTGGTGCTGGTGATGCGGTTCGGGCTGGTCGGTGCCGCGGTCGCGGTCGGGCTCGCGGCCATGCTCGAGCACCTGCTCTACCTCTCGATCACGCTGCGGTTCCTCGGGCTCGGCGCCGCCGATATCCTGCGCTGCGCCTGGCGCAGCGTGGCGGGGACGCTCGCGATGGCGACCGGCCTGTTCTGGCTGGGCCTCGGCTGGAACGCGGTGCCGTACGACACCGTGGCGATCGTCGGCGATCTGCTGCGGGCGGTGCCGATCGGTGCGGCGCTGTACGGGACCGCGGTCGGCGCGTGCTGGCTGGCGGCGGGTCGTCCGGACGGCGCCGAACGCGACATGGCCGGAATGGCGAGGCAGGCGTCCGGCCGCATCTTCAGGTGACGCTTACCGCGGACCGCTTCGGTCAGTCGGCGAGGCGACGCGCTGCTGCCTGGCCGGTGCTGCCGCGAGGGTCGAGGCCGCTCGCGGACGATCGCGGCACGATGTCGTACTGCAGGTCGGATCGTCGCGTGGCCGCATCGCTGTGCGGCGCGCCGGCGCCGAGCAGGTATCGATAGGCGGCGACCGCTCGCGGCGACCCGGTGACGCTGATGATGCCGGCGAGCGACGCGAGCGCCAGCTCGGCATAGTCCCCGTCGCTGTGCGCCCAGCCGGCGCCGTTATCCTGACCGGCCGCCGCCGTCGCCTGCTGCAGCTGCGCCCAGCTGCGGCACGTCGCGCCGTCCACGACGTTGCCGAGCAGGTAGCTGACGCCGTCATGCGGATCGAATCCCGCAGCGGCATTGAGGAAACGCCCGGCGACGAAGTTCTCCGCCCAGCGCAGGTAGGCCAGGGCGTCCCGGTTGCCCAGGCTCGCCGCCTGCACCGCGGTGCCGACGAAGTAGTCCTGCTGCCACGGCGGCATCTGCCCGCGGGTGCCGTACTCGCCGTCCAGCACGTAGCCGAAGGTCTCGCCCTCCCGCTCCGACCAGCCAGGCAGCTGCGCCACCAGCCAGCGCCAGTTGGCGTCCGCGATCCTGGCGAAGTAGGCCTGCTCGGCGGAACCGGCCGGGTTGATCCACGCCGCCTCGTCGATCTGGCGCAGGCTCCAGGCGGCCGCGCGGAGCTGGTTGCCGCGTATGACGTTGCCCTCGCCGCCGTGGCGCATCTGCGGGTCGGGCCAGGTGGCGAGGATGCTGAACGCGGCCTGCGCGTTGAGCAGGTCGAGGTAGCGCCGGCTCGCGGTCATCAGGTAGGCGACGTAGGCGAGGTCGGGCTGATGCGAGGTATCGGCGGTCCAGCCGGTCGCGGCGTCGACCTGCTGCGTGAGCCCGGTGGTGGCGCCGGTGCCGCCGCGACCATCGATCCAGATCTCCGGGTAGGCGTCGGTGTTCAGCCAGGTGCCGCGCGCCGGATCCCAGAACTGCCAGGGCACGGCGCCCGCGGCATCGGCCTGTCCCAGCGCGAAGTCGGCGGCCTGCGCGCTCTGCGTCACCAGCCAGACGGCGTTGCCCAGCGTGGTCGGGCCGATCTCGCCGCGTCCGCCGGTGGTGGGCATGTAACGGGTCAGGCCGTTCGCCGCGAGCGGCGCGCCCCAGTCCAGCTGCGCCATCGTCGCCGCCTCGCCGGCCAGCACCGCACGGGCGACGCCGCCATTCAGGTCGTAGTCGGCGATCAGGCCGGTCCGCTCCAGTGCCGCCACGTCGTGCCGGACGTTGATCGGCGGCGCATCGGTGCTCCAGACGACCCGGTGCCAGCTCTGGTACTGGAACTGGCGGATGCCGGCGCGCGCGTAGACGGTCCTGCCGCCGAGCCGGATCGTCGCGTCATAGGTGATCGCGCCGCCGCTGCGCTGCATGGCGAGGTCGTTGCGGAACTGCACGTCGGTGCGGCTGGTGCCGTCCCGGTAGCCGCGTATGTCGAGGCTGAGATGCATCGATCCGGCGACCGGGGCATCGATCCGGACCTCGCTGGCCTGCGGTCCACGGAGCCAGCTGGCGGTGGACCCGGCCGCCAGCGCCCGGTCGAGCAGGGCGTGCGCGTCGAGACGATACGGCGTCGCCTGGCTGCCCGACCGTATCGTCAGCTCGACGGTGAGGTCGTAGCGGCGCAGCGCCGTCGACAGGTCGAGCGCCGGATCGGCCGGTGGCGGCGCCCGCATCAGCATCAGCGCCACCGACCGGTGCGCCGCGAGCGGTGGCGCGGTCAGGCTGAGGGCGCCGAGGCGGGCGGAACCGTCGGCAAAGCTCGCCTTGACGTCGAGCTGGACCGGGATCTGCCGGCCAGCCGAGACGGCTGCGAGCCCGCTGCCCGCAGGCAGCTGACCCGGCAGGAATGCCTGGCCGAAGGTGAGCATGCGTGCGGCGACGGCCGCGTCCCGCTGGTTCTGCAGCACCAGGCCGACCAGCGAGCGGGCTTCGGGCGGCGGGGCGGCGCAGGCGGCCGACGCGGTCCAGCCCAGTCCCAGCAGCGGCAGCGCCCGGAGCAGGCGGCGCAGGCCGGTCCCGAGCCGGTGGAGGAGCGCCTCGGGCGACCGCGCCGGCACCAGCGTCACCCAGTGCAGCGGGACGGACCCGGTCGCGAGGCTGGTCTTGTAGCGATCGGCGCCGGCGAGGAAGTCGTAGGCCTGCATCCCCTCGGCCAGGTAGCGCTCGATCGCCAGCTGGTGGCAGGTCATGCCGGGCTTGGCGTGCACGGGTGCGGATGCGTAGTCGAAGCCGCTCTGGTAGGCCGAGACGCGGCCCCGGAAGCAGAAGCCGTGCAGGTAGCCCACCACCCGGTCGCCGGCATCGATGCGGAGCAGCTGGACCGCGTCCGTGCGATCGATCAGGGCGTGGTGGAACCGGCCGAAGGCGGGATCGGCGAACGCGCCGGCCCGACCGCGCGTGGTCCAGGTAGCCTGATGCAGCGACGCCATCTCGCCCAGGAACGCGTGGGCCTGCGCAGCCGAGCCCGCCCGGGTGACACGCAGCGGCCCGATCTCGCCGTAGCGTCTCGCCGAGCGGCGCAGCTGATGGCGCGTGTTGGCGCTGAGCTGGTCGATCGGCCGGCCGCCGGTGCGCCGGATCGCCGCGAGGTCGACATAGGGTGCGAGGCGGGTCTGCCGGCCGGTGCAGGCTGCATCCAGGGTGTCGGCCAGCCGGAGCTGCGCGTCGCCGATCCCGCTCAGCACCAGCGAGCGGCGGCGCCGGCCGCCGCGCAGCGCCGCCAGCAGGCAGCCGTGCAGCGCATCGTCCGCCCCCGCTGCGATCAGGACGCCGTTATGCTCGATGAACAGTCGATCCCAGGCCGGCCGACCGCTCTCGGCGAGCCACAGGCGGTCGCGGCGCGGCCAGGTGCCGCGGCGTCGGTTGAACAGCGCCAGTGCCACGAGCTCGCCCTGGCGCCGCGCCTCGATCAGCACCGGATCGTCGAAGCGCTCCGCGGCGAGGCACCCGACCCACGCCCAGCTCTGAAAGAACGAGCACCCGACGCGAGCCTCGAGCTGCCGCCATCGTTGCTCCACGAGATCGAATGACGCCGGTTCCATCGCCTCGATCGTCAGCATCGGCCTGGCCGTTCTCCACAGCGGAGATGGATCATGCCGATCTCGCATCGACAAGCCGAGCATGATCGTTCCGGGCATGCTAGATAAACGCTGCGGCGGCTCGACGGCGAGCGGTCGCGGCGGGGAGGATTGCCATGTTCGCCAACGTCGTCCCCTGCGCCCCGCTCGCCGGTCGCCCGGTCTGCGCCGTCGCCGTGGATGCCGAAGAGGATTTTGACTGGGCCCGACCGTTCCGCTCCACGGCGTATTCGACGCACTGCATGAGGCACACGCGCGAGCTGCAGGAGGTCGTCGGCGCCTACGGCGTCGTGCCGAGCTACCTGCTGACCTATCCGGTGCTCGACGATGACGACGTGGTGCGCATCCTGCGGCGGCAGCTCGGCCGCGGGCAGTGCGATGTCGGTGTGCAGCTGCACCCCTGGGTGAACCCGCCCTTCGAGGGCGAGGACGGTCCCGGCATGTCGTTCTCCGGCAACCTGGCGGCGGGGCTGGAAGAGCGCAAGCTGGTGGCACTCAAGAGCCGATTCGTCGAGCGGTTCGGCCGGGAGCCGCGCCTGTATCGCGCCGGGCGCTACGGCCTCGGGCCGGATACCGCGACGATCCTGGAGAGGCACGGCTTCACCGTCGACACCAGCTTGGCGCCGCGGACCGATGCGACCGAGGAGGGCGGTCCCGATCACAGCCGGTACGACTTCGGGGCGTTCTGGTTCGGCGAGCGGCGGCGCCTGCTCGAGCTGCCGCTCTGCCGCAGCGTCGTCGGCTGGGGTGGCAGGCTGGCGCCGCCGCTATATCGCGCCCTTGCCAGGCCGACGATGGCGATGCCGACGCTGGCACGACGCCGCATCCCCGGTCTCGTGACCCGGCTTCGCTTCGCCGAGCGGATCACGCTGTCGCCGGAAGGCAACGATCTGGGCGCGATGCTGCGCCTGCTGCGTCGTCTGCGGGCCAGGGGGCAGACCGTCTTCGTGCTGAGTTTCCACAGCTCGTCGCTCGCCGTCGGTCGCAACCCGTACGTGCGCACCCGCGCGGAGCTGCACGGCTTCTACGACCGCCTCTCGGCCCTGCTGGAGACGATGGCGTCGCGGATGCAGTTCCGCTTCGCGAGTCTCGCCGAGCTGCCGCAGCAGCTGAGCGAGGCTGGATGAGCGGACTCGACAGGGTCGTGCTGGTTGCCAACAACTTCCCGCCGGTGCGCGGCGGGTCGGCGGTGGTGTATGCGAACCTCGCGCGGTGCGCCGCGACCCGGATGATCGTGGTGGCGCCTCGATCCGGCTACGATGCCGGCCTGCCGCTGATCGGCTGGCGCGAGCACGACCGCGACAAGCCCTATCCGGTGTTTCGGCTGAAGCTGTTGCGAACGCGGATCGACCGCGTGCCTCGTCCGGGTCCGGCGAAGCTGCTGTTCCTGGCCCGCGACGCGGCACTCCGGCTGCGCCTGGCCGCCACGCTGTTCCGGCTGGTGGCGACGCAGGGCGTGCGCGCGATCTGCGTCGGCGAGCTGCTGGCGAGCAGCTGGGTGATCCGGCTGTTCCGTTTCGTCCCCGGCGTGCGCACCGTGGCCTACGTGCACGGCGAGGAGATCACCACCGAGGATCTCTACGACTCCGGACATCGCCGCGCCCGCCGCACCCTGCTGCGGAGCGACCGCATCATCGTGGTCAGCCGCTTCACCCAGCAGGCGGTGCTGAGCCTGCTCGGCGGCGCGGCCGACCAGGTGCGCCTGATCGAGAACGGGGTCGACGGCCAGCGCTTCCATCCCGCGGCGAAGGCGGAGGACCTGGTCGAGCTGTATCGCCTCGCCGGCTGCTTCGTGTTCGTCTCGGTGTGCCGGCTGCTCGAGAAGAAGGGCGTCGATATCGCCATACGCGGCTTCGCCGAGCTGGCGGCCCGGCATCCGGACAGCCGCTACCTGATCGTCGGCGCCGGGCCGCACGGGGACGAACTGCAGGCGCTGGCGCACCGGCTGGGCATGACCGACCGGGTGGTGTTCGCGGGCCAGGTCGCCGATGACGAGCTCGCCGACCACTACCGGCTCGGCGACGCCTTCGTGATGCCGAACCGCGCGCTGCCGAACGGCGACACCGAGGGGTTCGGCCTTGTGTTCCTGGAGGCGAACGCGTGCGGCCTGCCGGTGATCGCCGGCCGGGACGGCGGCAGCACCGATGCGGTGCGCGACGGTGTCAACGGCCTGGTGGTGGACGGGCATTCGCTGCGCGAGGTCGCGGCCGCGATGCTGCGGCTGCGCGAGGAGGCAGGGTTGCGCGGCACGCTGCGCGAGCAGGGGCTGTCGGTGGCCCGGCATGCCGGCTGGGCCGAAAAGACCGAGGCGTTCCTCGAGATCTGCCTCGGCGCTACGGCGCAGCGCCATCAGGCGGGCGCAGCGGCATGTCGCTGAGCGCGTTGCCGATCGCCGTGACGGTGCCGCCGCTGAGCCTGCTGCCGGTCTGCCTCGCCGGGCTGCTGATCCTGCGCCGCCGGCCGCGCACCGGGATGGTTCTGCTCGCGACCGGCCTGTGCGGGTTGACGCTGCTGGCGACGCCGCTGGTGTCCGGCTGGTTGATCGCGTCGCTGGAGCGCAACCTGCCGCTGGTCCCGCCGTCGGACGATCCGCCCCGGGCGATCGTCATCCTGTCGGCCGACGTGGTGCGCAGCGCCGGCACGCCTGATCTGGCGCCCGGGTCGCTGACGCTGGAGCGCGAGCAGGCAGGCGCGTCGCTGTTCCGCCACACTGGGCTGCCGATCCTGGTGACCGGCGGTCCGGCCGGCGAGGATACGCTCGGGGCGGTGATGGCCCGCAGCCTGAGCCGGGACTTCGGCGTCCCGGTGCGCTGGATCGAGCCGCAGGCGACGGATACCTGGGAGAACGCGCGGCAGAGTGCTGCGATCCTCAGGGCGCAGCGCATCCACTCGGTCTACCTGGTCACCCATGCCTGGCACATGCGCCGGGCGCTGATCGCCTTCGCCGGCACCGGCATCGCGATCACGGCGGCTCCGGTCCGGCTCGACCCGGTGCGCGCCAGCGCCGCCGACTTCGTCCCGCGCACCAGTGCCTGGCTCGCCAGCTACTACGCGCTGCACGAGTGGATCGGGTGCGTCGACTACGCGCTGTCGCGGTAGCGGCATGGCGACGCGGTTGATCCTGGCAGAGTCGATCGACGCGCTGCCGCCCGGCTGCGAGGCGCTGTTCCCGTCCGACCCGTTCGCGAGCCTGGGCTGGTACCGCACCGTCAGCGAGCACGCGCTGCCTACCGGCGTCGCCGCCTGTTTCGCCGTGCTGACGCAGGACGGTCAGCCGCAGGCCGTGGTCCCGCTCGCGCGGCAGCATGACGGCGACCGGCTGGGTAGCCTGACGACGCCGTACAGCTGCGTCTACTGGCCGTCCTCGGGCGGCGCCGGGACGGCCTCGTCGCGGATCGTGGGGCGGCAGCTCGGGCGGGTCTGCCGGGCCTGGCCCACGGTTCGCCTGGACGCCATCCCCGCGGAGTGGCCGGACCTCGCGGCCTTCATCGACGGGCTTCGTGCGGCCGGCTTGCGGGTGCAGCGCTTCGATCACTTCGTCAACCGGCACGAGCCGGTCGCGGGGCGGTCCTGGGCCGACTACCTCGCCGACCGGCCGGGAGCGCTGCGCGAGACGGTGCGACGCAAGCTGAAGCGGTGTGCGCGCGAGACCCGCCTCGAGACCTTCGCCGGCCAGCCGCAGCTCGAGCGCGGGATCGACGCCTTCGAGAGCGTCTACCGGGCGAGCTGGAAGCAGCCGGAACCGTTCCCGCGCTTCAACGCGGCGCTGATGCGCGACGCGGCCGGATGCGGTGCGCTCAGGCTCGGCGTGCTCTGGGCCGGAGATCGCCCCGCCGCGGCCCAGTTCTGGATCGTCGCGGACGGCCGCGCCACCGTCGTCAAGCTGGCGCACGACGAGCGGTTCAAGCCGCTGTCGCCGGGCACCGTGCTGACCGCGATGATGGTGCGCCACCTGCTGGACGAGGAGCGGGTCGACAGCCTCGATTTCGGCCGCGGCGACGATCCCTACAAGGCACTCTGGACGACGCAGCGTCGGCAGAGGATCGGATTGCTGCTGATGAACCCGCGCCGACCCGCGGGCCTGCTCGCGATCGCCCGCGGCGCGCTGTCGCAGGCGAGCGGCAGACTGCGCGGCGCCGCCGCACGACCTGCCTGAACCCGATGGAGGGCCGAGCCGCGGCCTTCCCCAGCCGGTGAGACGACGCCCATGCGTATCCTCTACAGCCACCGCATCCAGTCCCGCGACGGCCAGGGCGTCCACGTCGAGGCGATCGTCGCGGCACTGCGTCAGGCCGGGCACGAGGTGCTGGTGGTCGGGCCGCGCTTCTACGACCAGGCCACGTTCGGCGGCGAGAGCCGCTGGGTCGCGCTGATCCGACGCTGCCTGCCCGGCGTGCTGAGCGAGATCGCCGAGCTGGCCTACAACCTGCCGGCCTATCGGCGCCTGCGCCGCGCCTGCGACAGCTTCCGTCCGGACCTGATCTACGAGCGCTACAACCTGTTCTACCTTGCCGGTGCCCTGGTCGCCCGGCGCCGTCGCCTGCCGTTCTACGTCGAGGTCAATGCACCGCTCGCCGCCGAGCGTTCCCGTTTCGGCAACCTCCGGCTGCGCCGGCTCGGACAGGCGTCGGAGCGCCTCGTCTGGCGGTCGGCCGATCGGCTGCTGGCGGTGACCGGCGTGCTCAAGGACATGGTCGTGGCCGCGGGCGTCGCGCCGTCGCGCATCGAGGTCATCCCCAACGGCATAGAGTCGGCCCGCTTCGCCCCCACGTCGAGCCACCGCGCCGGCCCGACCGTGCTCGGCTTCGTCGGGTTCGTACGGAGCTGGCACGGACTGCACGTCGTCATCGACGCGCTGGCCCGCGAGCCGGGCGCGGAGGGCCTGCATCTGGTGGTGGTCGGCGAGGGTCCGGCGCGGCCCGAGCTGGAGCGCCAGGCGGCGGCTATGGGCATTGGTGCCCGGGTGCGCTTCACCGGCCTCGCCTCGCACGAGGCGATACCGGAGCTGGTGGCCGGCTTCGACATCGCGCTGCAGCCGCGTGTCGTGGCCTATGCCTCGCCGCTGAAGATCTTCGAGTACATGGCGGCCGGCCGGGCGATCGTGGCACCCGATCAGCCCAACATCCGCGAGATCCTGGAGGACGGCCGCACCGCGCTGCTGTTCGATCCGGCGCAGCCGGAGGGGCTGTGGCAGGCGATCCGCCGCCTGGCGGAGGACCCGTCACTGCGGGAGCGTCTCGGCGCGGCCGCGCGCGAGGAGATCCGGCACCGCGACTATAGCTGGCGTCGCAACGCCGAGCGGATCGTGGCGCTGGCGCAGGAGGATCTGGCCCAGGGCGCGGTCGTGCAGGAGATCGCCGCCTAGCGGCGCGTCGGCCGATGGCGCCAGCGCTCGTCGCTCACGCGCCTGCCGTCAGATCCAGCACGAGGGCTCGATCGGGTTGCGCGTTCGCCTCCGCCGCGACGCCCGGCGACGTCCGTCCGGCCTGGGTGCCGTCGAGCCACGCCAGGATCCGTTCCAGCCCGGCTCCGAGGTCACCCGGCGTGCGGAGCCCGAGTGCCGCACGGGCACGCGCGGCGCTGCCGATCGAGTGCCGGATCTCGCCGGAGCGCGCCGGTCGGAACCGCATCTCGGCACGGACCCCACAGAGCCCGGCGATGATCCGGGCCACCTGGAGCACGGAGGTCGGCGCGCCGGTGCAGACGTTGAACACCGGAGCGCCGGGCAGGGATCGCGTCATCGCCGCCATGAGGGCCGCGACCACGTCGGCGACGGCGATGAAGTCGCGGGTCTGCTCGCCGTCGCCGTAGATGTCGATCGCAGCACCGCGGCGCAGCCTGTCGGCGAAGATCGAGATGACGCCGGAGTAGGGCGAACGCGGATCCTGGCGCGGACCATAGACGTTGAAGAACCGCAGCCCGGTGGTCGGGATGCCGTGCAGCTGGGTCGCGACCCTGGCATGCAGCTCGCAGGCGTATTTGTCGGCGCCGTAGGCAGAGGCGGGCGCGCGCTCGGCCGTCTCGGCGATCGGCAGCACCGCGCAGTCGCCGTAGACCGCGGCCGAAGAGGCGTAGACCACCGGCACGCGGCTACGTTGACGGGCGATCGCCTCGAAGATGGTGATCGTGCCGGTGATGTTGATGCGATGCGTCTCGGCCCATTCGCGCACCCCGCGCTCCACCGAGGCGATGGCGGCCAAGTGGAAGCATCCATCGACGCCCTGAAGCGCGGCGGCGACCGTTGCGGAGTCGGTGATGGTGCCCTCGATCAGGGTGGCGCCGGCGGCGAGGTTGGCCAGGCTGCCCGACGACAGGTCGTCGAGCACGCGCACGTCGTGGCCCGCGTCGAGCAAGGCGTCGCAGAGATGCGAGCCGATGAAGCCGCACCCGCCGGTGACCAGGAACTGACCCATCGACCCCGCCCTCTTCAGCCCGCGCCGAGCACGATCATGGCTGAATTTCGTTGCAGAACCGTTAAGCGCTGCCGGATGCCGGATGCCGGATGCCGGATGCCGGAGACGCGCCGCGACGTCCGTGCCGTCACGCCAGGGCGGGCTGACGCTCCGCACCCTGGGGCCGCGACGTGGGCGAGAGGTCGCCGGTCTGTGTTGCGAGGAAGCCCTCGAACACCAGCAGCAGCCAGAGCGTGGCACTATGGTCGAACCGGCCGTCGCGATGGTGCTCGATCAGCCGGGCGAGCGGCTCGCGCTCGAACAGGCCGCACCCCAGCATGGTCTCTCCCAGCAGCCGCTGGTGCAGCCGATCGGCCCCGGCTCGAAGCTGCGATGCCAGCGACATGGCAAAGCCCTGCTTGCCGCGATACAGGATCTCGCCCGGCAGGTAAGGCTCCATCGCGCGCTTGAGCAGATGCTTGCCGGCGCCGCGGCGCAGTTTCAGCCGGCGCGGCAGGCTCAATCCCCAGTCGACGAACTCATGGTCCAGCAGCGGCGGCCGCACCTCGAGCGAGGCCGCCATGCTGGTGCGGTCCACCTTGGTCAGGATGTCGCCGGGCAGGTAGGTGGCGAGGTCGACCCTCTGCGCCTGCTGCAACGGGTCGAGCCCGTCGCACTCGTCCATCATCGCGCTGATGCGCGCACCCGGATCGTAGCCCTCCAGCCGCGCCGCCAGCTCGCGCGAGAACAGCGAGCGGCGCCTGTCCTGCTGCACCCGGCAGAGCGTGCCGTAATAACCGAGCGCGCTGTCGAGGCTGATCTCGGTCAGGGTGTGCTTCGCCCGCAGCCAGCGTGGCGCCCGGTCGAGCTTGGGGTAGCAGCGGGCGATGCGGCCGATCACCTGCCGGCGCAGCGGACCCGGAACACTCGTGCGTACCGCCTCGGCCAGCAGGTGCCAGCGGTAGCGGCGATAGCCGCCGAGCACCTCGTCGCCGCCGTCTCCGGACAGCGCCACCGTGGCGTGCCGTCGCGCCAGCGCGCAGACGGCGAAGGTCGGCACCGAGGAGCTGTCGCCGAACGGCTCGCCGAAGATCGCGGCCTGGGTGCGCGCCGCCTCGATGTAGTCGAACGTCGTGGCCTCGGCGTGATGGTCCGTGCCGTAGCGCTGCGCCACCAGGGCGGCGTATGGCCGCTCGTCGGCGCCCGCCTCGAGGCCGAGGGTGAAGGTGGTGAGGGGTGCGTCGCGCAACCCGGCGGCGATCGCCACGACGGCGCTGGAGTCCACACCGCCGGACAGGAAGGCGCCGAGCGGCACGTCGGCGATCAGGCGCTCGGCGGTGCTGCGTCGCAGGTGCGCGAGCAGGGCCGGCGCGGCATCGGCGTCCCGGCCCGGGGAGCTGACCGCCGGGCTCCAGTAGCGCACCGGTCTCGCCTCCCTGCTGCCCCGCTCCAGCAGCAGGTAGTGGCCGGCGGGAAGCTTGCTAATGCCACTGTAGATCGTGCCGGGGTCGGGGATGTAGCCGTAGGCGAAGAAGTCGTCGACGGCGAGCGGGTCGATCTGCCGCGTGTGGCCCGGGAGACCCGCGAGCGGCCCCAGCTCGGATGCGAAGGCCAGGCTGCCACCCGGCATCCGCATCAGGTGCAGCGGTTTCTCGCCGAGGCGGTCGCGCGCCAGCAGCAGCACCTGCCGATTGCGGTCCCACAGCGCGAAGGCGAACATGCCGGACAGTCGCTGCAGGCAACCCACCCCCCAGCTCTCCCAGGCATGGATGATCGTCTCGGTGTCACAGCGATTTCGGAACACGTGACCCTGCGCCTGCAGGACGTCGCGGAGTGCGGCATGGTTGTAGATCTCGCCGTTGAAGGCGATGACGACCGAGCCGTCCTCGTTGAACATCGGCTGCTGGCCGCCGGCGACGTCGATGATCGCGAGCCTGCGGTGACCGAGGCCTACTCCCGGTTCGACATGGAAGCCCTCGCCGTCCGGGCCGCGATGACGCAGCGCGCCGGTCATCCGGTGCAGCAGCGCCGCATCGATCTCGGCACCGGAATGATGGAACAAGCCAGCCAATCCGCACATCACCATCCCCCCGCGAGCCGACGCGATGCGGCGGACGCCTTCGTTACGTCTGCCAATCTAGCTCGTGCGCCCTCGCCGCGGCCAAGGATTTACCGGCCCGCTGTCACGGCGTCGGATCCGGCACCATCCAGCAGCCTCGCATAGGCCTGGAACATCGTTTCCTGATCGTAGGCGTGCGCCGCCTTGCGCCGGTTGGCCTGACCGACGCGGCGTCGCAGGGCCGGGTCGTCCAGGAGTGCGCGCAGCGCCGCGGCGAGCGGTGCGTCGTCGCGCGGCACGATGAACGGGCGGTTCTCCTCGGAGAGCATCGTGCGCACGTCGCCCACGTCGGTTGCGGCCACCGGCAGGCCCGCCGCCATCGCCTCCAGTACAGAGAGGGGCATCTGCTCGGTATCCGAGGAGAGCGCGAGCAGGTCGAAGTCGCGATAGAACCGTTGAGGGTCCGTCACATGACCGGCGAAATCCACCCGGTCGGACAGACCGAGCTCGCCCGCCAGACGCTGCAGCGCGTCGCGGTCGCCGCCGTCGCCGACGACGACCAGGCGGGCGGGCGTCTCCACCAGGCGCATCGCGCGCAGCAGGCGGCCCACGTTCTTCTCCGGGCGCAGCGCGGCGACGATGCCGATCACCGGGAGGTCGTGGTCACGGACATGGTCCGGCGGCAAGGCGTAGAGCTGCAGGTCGACGCCGTTCGGAATGTAGTGCAGGCGCTGCGGGTCGAGCTGCCACGTCTCGGTCGCGATGCGCAGCAGGGTGCGGGACGGCAGCACCACGACGCTCCGGCGCAGCGCCAGCCGGCGCCCCCACACCCTTCGCCGCAGCTGGACATGCCGTTCCTCCGGTCCGAAGCCGTCCTCGGTGTGGATGTGACGGGCCAGCGGCGCCAGGTTGGCGAGCGCCCACTCAATCGATCCCCAGTTGCTGGTGACCAGCACCGCCGGTCGCAGGCTGCGCAGCAGCCCGCGGATCCGGCGCAGGTTGCCCAGCGGATCGCGCTTGTCGGTCTTGATGACGGGGAAAGTCACCTCTAGCCCGGGGGTGAAGCGGCGGCTGCACTCGGTCACGCCGTCCAGGGCGATCACCGCGTGGCGAAACGCGTCGCCGAACCGGTTGGCAAGGGCGGTGAAGCGTACTTGCGCGCCGCCGACCGCGAAGGTCGGGAACACGTGCAGCACGAGCGGCGGCGATGTCCGGTGCATGGGCGAGACCTATAAGTTCGGTATCATAACAAATGCATTGGACCTTTTCGAGACAAAGCTCAACCGAGTCGTGTTTTACGAAATCGTAACCAAAATCCGGGATGATCCGCTTGCCAAATCCCCAGGTGCGGAATGCTGCGGGTCCTGACCCTCTCGACATTATTTCCCAACGCGATCGAGCCCAGCTTCGGCGTCTTCGTCGAAGGCCAGACGCTGCGGCTGGCGGCGCGTGCGGACGTGGATGTGCACGTGGTCAACCCGATCGGAAGGCCTCGCTTTCCGCTTCGGCTGCACCCGCGCTACCGCCGCCAGCGGGCGCTTCCCGACCTCGAGAACTGGAAGGGCGTCCCGACCGCACGACCGCGTTTCGCGACCCTCCCCGGCCTGAGCGGCGCGCTCAATCCGGCTGCGATCGATCGTGCCGTGCGCCCCGTGCTGGCACGGCTGCGCGCTTCCGACATCGCCTTCGACGTCATCGACGCCGAGTTCTTCTATCCCGACGGTCCCGCCGCGGCGCGGCTGGCGGCGTCGCTCGGCGTGCCGTTCTCGATCAAGGCGCGCGGCGCCGACATCCACTACTGGGCCAGGCGGCCGGCGTGCCTGCGGCTGATGCTGGAAGCGGCGGAGGCCGCGTCCGGCCTGCTCGCCGTCGCCGGTTCGCTGAAGCAGGACATGGCCGCCCTGGGCATGGATCCGGCCAAGATCACGGTGCACTACACCGGCGTCGACCTCGACCGCTTCCAGCCGGTCGAGCGTGCGGCGGCCAAGGCGGCGCTCGGGGTCGATGGCCCGCTGATCGTCAGCCTCGGGTCGCTGATCCCGCGCAAGGGACATGACATCGTCATCGAGGCGATGACGTCGCTGCCCGACGCGACGCTGCTGGTGGTGGGCGCTGGGCCGGAACGTGAGACGCTTGCCCGCCTCATCGCCGCGCGCGGGCTGGGCGGGCGGGTGCGCCTGCTCGGCAGCCTGCCGCACGCGGGCCTGCCCGCGATCCTCGGAGCCGCCGACGTGATGGCGCTGGCCTCCGCGAGCGAGGGGCTCGCCAACGCGTGGATCGAGGCGATGGCGTGCGGCACGCCGGTGGTGACGCCGCGGGTGGACGGTGCCGCGGAGGCGATCGATCCGCCAGTGGCCGGCCGGCTCGTCGACGAGCGCACCCCCTGCGCAATGGCCGCGGCGATCGCCGCCCTGCTGGCCGACCCGCCGCCGCAGGAGGCGGTGCGCGCGTGCGCCCGTCGCTTCACCTGGGAGCGCAACACGCAGGCGCTGTTCTCCCATCTCAGCCGCATCGCCGCCAATCCAGACCGCGTCCCCGCGGTTCCCGCTCGTTGAGGACCATGGTCGTGTTCAGAACATCGCGTCGGCCCATCCGCTCCTGTCCCATCGGCCTGACCACCAGCCGGATCATGCTGGCGCTGGACATCCTCGGACTGGCACTGCTGTGGCCGGCCCTGCTGGCGAGCGGCCTCGCCACCTCCGCATCGCTGCATGGCCTGCAGATCATGCTGCCGGCGTTGTGCTACCCGCTCGTCCACCTCGTGCTGCTCTACGCGCTGGGCATGTATCGTCGCGACATCCTCGGCGAGGGTCGGAAGTCGCTGCGCCGCATCCCGTTCGTGGCCGCCATGAGCACGGTGTGCGGTACCGCACTCACCGTGCTTCTGGCCTGGCCGATCTATCCCGTGCTCGGGCCGCTTCCCGGCCTGGCGCGCACGCTGGTCGTGGCCTTCGCCTGCTTCCTGGTCTGCGGCCTCGGCGCGCGGATGGTGTTCCGGGTGCTGCGCCTGCACGGCGTCATCCGCCGTCGCCTGCTGGTTGTCGGCGCCGGCCGTCGCGCCTGGGACCTGGTCTGGCTGCTTCGCACCGAGGGGCGCAACCTGCAGTACGAGGTCGTCTTCGCCCACGAACAGAGTTTCGGCGAGATCGACCCCCGGCTGGCGGACGAGTCCGAAGGCCGGATCGTCTCGGCCTCCAATGTCGGCCTGTTGCAGATCGCGCGCGACTTCAACGCCGACCAGATCGTGGTGGCGCCGGACGAACGTCGCGGCATGGCGCAGATGGACCTGCTGAGCTGCAAGACGGCGGGCTTCCCGATCAGGCAGTACCTGAGCTTCGTCGAGACCGAGACCCGGCGGATCGACCTCAAGCGCCTGGAGCTCGGCTGGCTGCTCTATTCCGACGGCTTCGATTTCGGCGTCATGGAGCGCGGCCTGAAGCGCATGCTCGACATCGGGATCAGCCTGCTGCTGCTGATCCCGGCGACGCCGCTGCTGCTGCTGGCGATGGCGGCGATCAAGCTCGACGATCGCGGCCCGGTCTTCTACCACCAGACGCGGGTCACCCGCGGCAGCCGGGACTTCGCGATCACCAAGCTGCGGACGATGAGCGTGAACGCGGAGGCCGGCGGCGCGGTATGGGCTGCGGCCAAGGACAGCCGGATCACCCGGATCGGCAGCTTCCTGCGCCGCACGCGGCTGGACGAGTTGCCCCAGCTGCTCAACGTGATCCGCGGTGACATGTCCCTGGTAGGTCCGCGTCCGGAACGGCCCGGGTTCGTCTCGATGCTGACCACCGAGATCCCGCTCTACAACGAGCGCCACCTGGTCAAGGCAGGCCTGACCGGGTGGGCGCAGGTCAACTATCCCTACGGCGCCTCCGTCGACGATGCACGATCCAAGCTGAGCTACGACCTGTACTACGTGAAGAACTTCAGCGTGCTGTTCGACATCCTGATCATCCTGCAGACCCTGCGGGTCGTGCTGTGGCCCGGAACCAGCGTCCGCTAGACGTGTAAGACAAGTTTACAAACTCGCCGCGCCTGCAGGCCGTGGGATCGCTAGTTCCTTCAGATCGTTGATCATTCTCCAGTGGCATCGACCTTGCTACGTAGCGAGTGTCGATATGGCAAGCCCCTCGTGGAGGTTCACATGGTCTCTCTCAAGAATACGCTGCTCGCGAGCTGCATCATCCTCGCGGGCGCCGCCGGTGCGGCACGCGCCGACGTGTATCATGTGGATGTCTACTCGGGAGATATCGGCCAGGGCTTCGATGCCATGGCCGGCAGTGCGTCGTTGTTCACAACCGCCAACCACAGCCAGCACGCGACGTTCACCTACACCGGGACGTTGAACTTCTCCGATACCGCTGCGCAGAACAGCACGCCGACGGGCGACCTGAACTCGACCTTCTTCGGAGCCGACGCGAGCGGGATCTCGAACTATGTCGACCTCACCGCCCCGCTTCACGCGGATTACGGGGATTTCGCCTCCCTGGGCAGCTTCCTCGCCTCCAGCGGCAGCGTCGCCGGCTACGGCTACGACTCGCTCTATGTCATCCAGAGCGAGATGCCCGCGGCCGGCGGCACGAACCTGACGATCACGCACGACGACGGCGTGGGCGTCTATGCCAATCAGGCGTTGCAGCCGGGCACCACGACCGGACCGACGACGGCGGTGACTGAGACAATCACGCTGCCGGCCAACAACCAGTACTCGATCGACTACACCCGCGAGAACGGAAGCCCTTCGGTGCTGCAGGTGGCGGTCCCCGAGCCGATGTCGCTGACCCTGATGGGCGTCGGCCTGCTCGGCCTCAGCCTGGTCCGCCGCCGCCGCGCCTGAGAGAAAAAGGGGTCTGGGGCCTCAGGCCCCAGCGGGTCCAGGGTAGCGCCCTGGCCTCACTTCGCCCCGTATCTACCGGTCCACCGAGTCGCGATCGCGACGCTCGCTGACGTGCGGCAGCGAGACGTCGCAATCCTCGGACGCCTGCATCGAAGCCTCGCCGATCGCGACGTCGCCGGACAGGTCGACGGAACCGTGCAGGGATGCGTCCAGGTGATCGACATGCCCTGCGGCGAGCACGATGTCGCCGGAGCCGCTGGCGACGATGCTGACCCGGGACGCCTGCAATCGCTTGATCGAGATGTTGCCGCTTCCTCTCTGCGAGAGCTGGAGGTCGCCGTTCAGGCTCCCGATCGAGACATCGCCGCCTCCGGTCTTCTCGATAACGGCGGCGCCGGCGGCGTCGACCGCCGCGTCCCCGCCGCCGAGCAGGACGAGGTGGATCGGCCCGGTGAAGGCGCCGAGGCGGACGGCGGTGTCGCCGAGCCGGCTCAGGGTCAGGGGCATGGCGGTCGGCACCTGCACCACGACGTCGGACGGCTCGCGACGACAGGTCTCGCTCAGCAACATGGCAGTGCCGCTGCCGACCAGACGCAAGCCGGTCTCGGCGGCCGGCACTCCGCTCGGCGTCGAGACGAAGACGCGGCCCGAGAGGTCCTGCTGCGGCACCAGGGTGATCGACCGGGCGCAGGAGAGCGTGATCTGCAGCGAGGCCCCGGCGGCGGTGAGGGCGGTGGCATCGCGGCGACCGGTCGGCAGCGTGGCTCCCTCGACCGTCCAGTCGAGCTGACCGATCAGCGGGATGCGGTGCAGCACGGAGTCGATCTCGTCCGCGGGGATCCTGTCGCTGCGGATCGAGCGGTGTGTCAGGTCGATGTCGAGGTCGGTGTCGCCCGCGTGCCCATGCTGCCGATGCTCGCCCTGTCGCCAGAACAGCAGTGGGAGGACGACCACGCCCGCCAGCAGCAGGACGGCGCGGCGGCGACGCATGCGGATGTCATCGGCGCGCGAAAGATCGGTGATCGGGAACATGCCGTGCGGACCCTGGTCACTCGCCCATGCGGCGGAAGCCGCCATGCAGCTCGAACTCGTCCGAGGTCACGTAGGCCTCGATCCGCTTCAGCCTCGGCTCGAGCGCTTCCAGCCGATGCGCGAGCAGTGCGAACTTCTGTACCGGCGCCGGGCGTGCGGCGGCCGCGCCGGCGCGGCCGCCGAGGGAGGCACCGAAACGTGCGCCGACAGGGGAGGCGGCGCGCACCGGCAGGCGACGCAGCAGCAGCGACAGTGCCAGGTAGGCAAGTCCGGTCGGAAGGATCACGAAGATCACGCTCACCATCCGCACCAGCGGCAGCGGCAGGTCGAGATCCTCGGCAAGGCCGGCGCACACGCCACTCAGCATCGCGCCGCGGTCGCGCCGCCAGAGCCTCGCGTCATCCATCGCCACCACTCCTTAGAGGGACATTCGGCTGCGCCAGCCGGCGAGCTCGGAGTCGAGGATGCGCTCGAGATTCTCGATCCGCTGTTCCAGCCGCCGTGCCGTCTCGCCCATGTCGGCGAGCGCACGCTGCTCTTCCTGGCTCATCCCCTGCAGGTTCATCTCCCGCAACCGCCGCTCGTGCTTCATCCTCATGATGAAGAAGACCAGGGCGAACGGCGCGAGGATGGCGACCAGCGGGACAAGATTATCGATCATGATCTTTCTCGGCTCTCGTGCAGTCCCGGGCGCTCAGGAGGCTGACGGATCGGTTCCCTTACTGCGCCGAAGCTTCGCTCGCAACGCGTCCAGCTCGCCCTCGACTGCCTCGTCCGCCTCCAGCCCGGCCAGCTCGTCCTGCAGCGACTTCCGACCTAGATCGTAGGATTCCGCGCGTCCTTCCAGCACGTCGAGATTGCGCTCGACCTGTTCGAAGCGGGTGAAGGCGTCGTTGATGCGCTCGTCATACAGCGTCTCGCGCAGCTTCACCCGGGAGGTTGCCAGGCCGTGCCGCGAAACCAGGGCCTGCTCGCGCGACTTCGCGTCGGCCAGCTTGACCTGCAGCTTGGCGATGTCCTCGTTCTGCTGCGCGAGGCCGGAGACGATCTGGGCGCGCTGCGCCTGCAGGTCCTCGCGGGCGCGGCTGACGTGCCCGCGCGCCAGCAGGGCACCGCGCGCCAGATCCTCGCGCTCCCGGGACAGTGCGAGTTCCGCCTTGCGCTCCCACTCGGCTTCCTCGCGGGCGAGCATGTCGAGGCGGCGCTCGATCTCGCGTCGCTCGGCGATCGTCTGCACCGCGGCGGAGCGCACCTCGACCAGCGTGTCCTCCATCTCCTGGATGATGAGGCGGATGATCTTCCGCGGGTCTTCGGCGCGGGCGACGATCGTATTGATGTTCGAGTTCACGATGTCCGTCAGGCGGGAGAATATGCTCATGGGGTTCGTCCTGCACCGCGATGGCGATGCCAGCTACAGAGCATCCCCCGTGCCAACGCCGTCAGCCTCCGCTAACTCGTTGATTTGACGATCGTCATGCAGGCCCTCTTGCCTCTCGCCCGCGGTGACGCGAGACTTCGCGCCGCTCACTGATGGCCTAGGAGACCAGGATTTGGCGCGTCCGGCCAATCTGCTGGAGGAGTCTGCGACGCCGCTGGGCGAGGCCCAGCCGTTCCGCGAGATGCTGGCGCATGTCTCGCAGGCGGCGCCGCTCAACCGCCCGGTGCTGGTGATCGGAGAGCGCGGCACCGGCAAGGAGCTGGTGGCGAGTCGCCTCGCCTTCCTGTCGCCGCGCTGGGACCGCCCGTTCATCAAGCTCAATTGTGCGGTGCTGGGTGAGGCGCTGCTGGACAGCGAGCTGTTCGGTCACGAGGCCGGCGCCTTCACCGGCGCCACGCGACGACGTCCGGGGCGCTTCGAGCTCGCCGACGGCGGCACGCTGTTCCTCGACGAGATCGCCACCGCGTCGCTGGCGGTGCAGGAGAAGCTGCTGCGCGTGATCGAGTACGGCAGCTTCGAGCGCGTGGGCGGCAGCGAGACGCAGCGCGTGGACGTGCGGGTGATCGCCGCGACCCATGCGGACCTGCCGGGCCTGTCGCGCACCGGCGCCTTCCGCGCCGACCTGCTCGACCGGCTGGCGTTCGACGTGATCGGGGTTCCGGCGCTGCGCGAGCGACGCGAGGACGTGGCCCTGCTGAGTGGCCATTTCGCGATACGCATGACGCGCGAGCTCGGCCGGGAGATGTTCGCGGGCTTCGCGCCGGCGGCGATGGAGATCCTGCGCGGCCATGACTGGCCGGGCAACGTGCGCGAGTTGCGTAACGTGGTCGAACGCAGCGTCTACCGGATGACGGAAGTCTCGAAGCCGTTGGAGCGGGTGGTGCTGGACCCGTTCCCGGCGCGGACGGTCGCGCCGGCGATCGAGCCGGCGCAGGCGCCATCCACGATGCCGGAGGTCTCGGCATCGGAACCGCGCGGGGAGGAGGGAGACTTCCTGTCGCGGACGAGAGCCTACGAAGCTGCCCTGCTGACGCAGGCGCTGCGATCCAGCCGTTTCAACCAGCGCGCAGCGTCACGCGCACTCGGGCTGACCTACTACCAGTTCCGCCACCACCTGAAGACGCACGGCCTGCTCGGACGGGACGCCCAGACCGAAGCCTAAGCGCCGAGATCCCCGGCCGGAGGCGGCCCGGCCGCTAGTTGATGACCCCGTTCACGCGGTTCGGGAAGAAGCCGTAGTTCGACGCCGCGCCGCCGCCATAGGCGATGTTCAGCACCTGAGCCGGCGTGCGCCGATAGGCCAGACCGTTGATGTCGTTCGGGATGAAGTTGTAGGCATTGCCGGGTATGCTGGTCCCGGCATCATCGACGACACCCGACAGGGCCGAGCGCAGGTTGGAGATCGCGTCGGTGGCGACGCCCGCGCCGAGGTCGGACAGCAGGGTGCGGATCATGCCGGCCTGATAGCCCTCGGTGCCGAGCAGGCCCGCCGCCGCGGTGACGTTGTTTGGGTTGGTCAGCAGAGCCGCCGCCCCGGTCAACGCGGTGACGCAGACATCCTCGATCACGTAGGCGCCGAGCAGGAACGAGATCGGGTCGGCGAACGGGTTGAAGGTCTGGCCGGCGGTGATCAGCCCTGCCGCGATCGCCAGCGTGGTCCAGCTGGTCGACAGGTTGATGGAGGGCTCGGCGATCGCGGCCGCGCCCAGCGTCGTGCGGATGAACTCGACATGGGCGATCTCGTCGATCGCCAGGCGTTGCGCGTAGGATTCGATCGCCGAGCCGTTGAACGGAACCATGCTGCCGCCGGTCACCGTGCCCTGGGTGCCGGTTCCGGTGAGCAGCGAGGCATTTAGCCCGCTGCCCGAGATCGCCCGGAGATAGTACTCGGCACCGAGATACTCGAAGTTCAGCGCGAAGTTGAAGATGTCGGCGTCGGTGATGGTGGCCGCCTCGGCAGCGCCGCTGCTCAGCGCGATCCCTGCAGCACCGATCGACGCCGCGACGGCGGAGCCGACCGCACCGGCACCGATCCGTTGCACCCATTCACGCCGCCCGGTCCGCGGCGAGACTTCTGAGGAAGTGGAACCGGCGGCGCCGGCAGCTTCGATGTCGAGCATAAGACTGAGCCTCGCGAAATCGGATCGGTTGGGTATGCGGTCGGGAACCTCCGCGGTCCAGCGTCGGTTCCGGTCCGACGCGGCCGCGGCTCATCAACTTTCCGCATTCACCGGTTTTTGCCGCCGGAACGGCCAGTCGATGACCTGGCCGCAGAAAAGCGCCCACCAGACCAGGACCGGCTGGAACGCCAGCCTCGGCGCATGATAGCCCCAGCCGAGCCGGCTGCCGCCGATCGCGATGCCGTCCAGCGCGTGCTTGATGTTCGCCGGGTACACGCAGACCGCGTACAGCGCCAGCATGATCCCGGCCAGCCGGCGCAGGCGCACGGTGACGAGTGCTGCGGCTCCCAGGATCTCGCAGCAGCCGGTCGCGATCACGGTGGCCTGCGGGAGCGGCACCCAGTCCGGCACGATCGAGACGAAGGCAGCGGTCTCGCGCAGGTGGAGCGATCCGGCGATCAGGTAGATCGCCGCCATCGCCCAGCGCAGCCCGGTGCGCCAGCGTTCCCGGCTCGCGTCCGGTTCCCGGCTCGCGCCCAGTGCCCGGCTCGCACCCGGTGGCCTCAGGCCGGGCTGACCCACTCGCCCGCCCGCATCAGCGGCTCGCGTGCGCCGGAGGCGGTGATGCCGTCCAGGTCGATCTCGCCGGAGCCGATCATCCAGTCGATATGGATCAGGCTGCCATTGGCACCACGCGACGCCAGGGCCGGTGCGTCCTGTCCGGCAGTGTCGTGCAGGCAGCTCGCGTAGGCCTGGCCGAGGGCGATGTGGCTGGCCGCGTTCTCGTCGAACAGGGTGTTCTGGAACAGCAGGCCGCTGCTGGAGATCGGCGAGGAATGCGGCACCAGCGCCACCTCGCCGAGCTGCCGTGCGCCCTCGTCGGTGCCGAGCACGCGGTCGAGCACCGCATTTCCCCTGCTCGCGTGCGCCTCGACGATGCGGCCCGCCTCGAAGCGCACCTCGATCCCGTCGATCAGCGTCCCCTGGTAGGAGAGCGGCTTGGTGCTGCGCACGAACCCCTCGACGCGCTGCCGGTGCGGGGTGGTGAACACCTCCTCGGTCGGGATGTTGGGGATGCAGGTGATGCCGTTCGCCGCGGTCCCCGAGCCGCCGAGCCACTTGTGTCCGTCGGCTAGGCCGACGCTGAGGTCGGTGCCCGGACCCTGGAAGTGCAGTGCGGCGTAGCGACAGGCGTCCAGTGCCGCGGCGCGCGCGTGCAGCCGCTCGTCATGGGCGCGCCAGGCGGCGACCGGGTCGGGGCCGTCGAGCCGCGAGGCGGCGAAGATCGCGTCCCACAGCTTGTCGATCGCATCCTGTTCGGGCTCGTGCGGAAACATGGTGCGTGCCCAGGCCGGGGTCGCACAGGCGATGATGTTCCAGTTGATCGCGAAGGTGGTGATCAGCCCGAGCGAGGCCTGGTTGGCCACCGAGTTGGCCCGGTTGGCGCGCGCGATGCGCTCGGGATCCTCGCCGGACAGCAGTGCCGGATCCTCGCCGGTGATGGCGAGGCGGGCGGCATTGTGTCGGAATGCCTGGGCGATGCCGTCGGCGAGCCAGGTCGCGGCGGTGTCGAAGGCGGCGTCGGGGGCGTAGCGGAAGCGGGCGCGCTTGGCGATCTCGTCGGTGAACAGGGTGGTCACCAGCGAGGCGCCCGCCTTGTAGGCGTGTTCGGTGATGCGCCGCACCAGTTCGGCCGCGTCGAGCGGTGCCGTGATCACCAGCTCCTGCCCTGCCGCGAGGTTGAGGCCGATGCGGACGACGACCTCGCCCAGCCGGTCGAGCATCGCGTCGCGCCGGGAGGCGGGGGAAGGGGTGCGGCCATCCATGGTAGGTTTCCTCCGGAGCGATGCCGGCGCTTGTGTTCCGCTGCGCGTCGATCTCTTGTGGTGCCTCGGCCGCCCGGCTGCAACCGGGGACGGGCCGCCAGGAGAGCGCCCGGGGAGGCGCTCACGAAGGCTCAAGGGAGAAGCTCATCGCATGACGTCGCTGTCGCCGCACGATTTCGCCGAGATCGATCCGCCCGCCCGCCTGCTGATGGGGCCGGGCCCGATCAACGCTCATCCGCGCGTGCTCAGGGCGATGTCGGCGCAGCTGCTGGGTCAGTTCGATCCCGAGTTCACCCACTACATGAACGAGACGATGGCGCTGTATCGCCACGTGTTCCAGACCTCCAACCGCTGGACCTTCCTGATCGACGGCAGCGCCAGGGCCGCCATCGAGGCAGCGCTGGTGTCGCTGATCGAGCCCCGAGATCCGGTGCTGATCCTCGATTTCGGCCGCTTCGGGCTGCTGCTGCGCGAGATCGCCGAGCGCTGCGGCGGCGCGGTCGACAGCGTGCAGGCGGAGTGGGGCCAAGTGCTCGCGATCGATGCGGTGCGCGAGGCGGTGCGTCGGACGCGTCCGCGCGTCGTCGCCTGCGTGCACGGCGACACCTCCACCACCATGGCGCAGCCGATGCACGAGATCGGCCGGATCTGCGCCGAGTACGACGCGCGGCTTTACGTCGACGCCACCGCGACCCTGGGCGGCATGCCGGTGCCGGTGGACCAGTGGGGTGCCGACATCGTCACCGCGGGCCTGCAGAAATGCCTTGCCGGTCCCGCCGGGGCTGCACCGATCACCATCTCCGACCGGGCAGCGGCGCATATCGCCCGACGTCGCCACGTCGAGCGCGGCATCGCGCAGGCCGCGGCGAGCGCGGGCCGGGAGGTGTCGGAGGGTCCCGGACGCCGCATCGGCTCGAACTATTTCGACCTCGCGATGCTGATGGAATACTGGTCCGAGCGCCGGCTCAACCATCATACCGAGGCAACCACCATGCTCTACGGAGCACGGGAGTGCGCCCGCTTGGTGCTCGAGGAGGGGCTCGAGGCCCGCATCCGGCGGCACCGCCGGATCGGTCGGGCGATGGCGCTCGGCCTGCAGGCGATGGGCCTGCAGCTGTTCGGCGATCCCGAGCACAAGATGGACAACGTGGTCGGCATCCTGATCCCGGCGGGCATCGACGGTGAGGCGGTGCGCACCCGGATGCGCACGCAGTTCGAGATCGAGATCGGCAGCGCCTTCGGGCCGCTGGCCGGCCGGATCTGGCGCATCGGCACCATGGGCTATAACTGCCGCGGCCATAACGTCCTGATCACCCTCGGTGCGCTGGAGACGGTGCTGCGTGGCGCGGGGATGTCGCTGCGATCCGGCGCCGCCGTCGATGCCGCACTGGCCGCACTCGAGGCCGCGCGCGACGGCGCCGACGCAGGGCAGATCGCGTCTCAGGATTGATCCCGTCGCCATGCCGGTTGCAACCAACGCGGTCCTGACGCGTCCTCACGGTCAGGCGAACGAGCGGACCGGCTCGCCGGTGCGATGGCTCACGTTCGAATGGCGTCGGCTAAATCAGTTGCAGCAGCAGATACGGGAGCATCGTCTTATGTCGATCATCGCTTGGGTCATACTCGGCCTCATCGCCGGCTTCATCGGCAGCAAGCTCGTCAACAAGTCCGGGGAGGGCCTGATCCTCGACATCGTGCTGGGCATCGTAGGCGCGGTGGTCGGCGGCTTCGTGTTCAGCGCCTTCGGGGCGGCGGGCGTCACCGGCCTGAACATCTACAGCCTGATCGTGGCCGTCGTCGGCGCGGTGATCGTGCTGTTCGTCTACCACGCGATCGTCGGGCGTCGAACCATCTGATCGCCGGCGAGAGCGGGTCCGGTTCGCGGCAACGGCCGGCGCCTCGGCGCCGGCCGTCTTCGTATCGGACGAACCTCAGGGTGCCGTCGCGATCGGCGTGCCCATCCCGTGGAACAGCAGGAACAGCACGATGATGATGAGCACCAGCGGCAGCAACCCGAGCCCGTTGAAGCCGGTGCCGCGTGAGCCGCCATACCAGCCCGACCGGAAGCCGTAGCCGCCGCTTCCGAGGGCGAGAATGACCAGGATGATTACGAGAATGGTCAGCATGTCAGTGCTCCAGCTTGCACCGGGTCAACGCCCGGGCAGGCCGGTCGTTTGGCAGTCGAAAACTTTTGGTCACGTGGCACCTGCCGGCGCCGGACGCAGGCGCGGATCCGGCGTGCCGGGGTGTGCGACCGTCGATACCGCCGGGAGCGCGACGATAGCGGGACGCAGATCGTGTCCGGCGGGCGCGAAATACGTTGCGGTTCGATAACGTATTCTTCATGGTGCGGGCTGCATAACAGGAGCGGTTTGGCGGCCCGAGGATGCCGGAGCAGGGAGCCCGGCACCGAACGACCGGAACCACCGAGGCTGGGAATCGGACGGGATGAACCACCTGCGACGCCTGATCGAGAACACCGAACAGAGGCCGGAGCTGGCCCGTGGTCTGCTGTGCGAGGCCGCGCGGGGACCGGAGCGGCTCGCGGCGTACGCGACGTCTGAAGGATATCCGATATCCGCCGAGGACATCCTGACCGCGTTGTACGGCGCCACTCGGGCCAGCCGTCACGACGGCGCCTGGCGCGACGTCCAACTCGACCTGGCGGAGGGTGAGACGGACCGCATCGGACGGGGGGCGCCCGGCATGCGCAATCCGATGGTGGACCTCTTCAGGTGGTACAGCGAGACGATCGCCTGACGGTTCGGATCGCCCTGTCAGCCCGGACCCGGATCACGCTGCTGCTTCACGGCCCGACCACCTAACATATGGGCTGATCGTCGCGGCGTCGGCTTCAGCCGGTGGTCGTGGCCTCGATCAAACGGGCGGCAGTCCGGTGCGACGTCGCGGCGGCCTGACGTGCGTCGGCGATACGGCCGGCGAGGTCGTCGACCGATCGCTGGCAGGCCTCGGCACCCTCCAGCAGCCCCCGGCTGAGGGCAGAGAGGTTGGACAGCTCGTCCCGCCAGGTGGCGAGGCAGGCGCGTTGCGCCTCGAGCCTCGTCTCCAGCATGCGGAGGGCAGCGCGCAGGCGCGCTTGCGGATCCAGCGGGATGTGCACGATCTCGGCCGAGCGAAGCGGGGCTTCCGGCATGGCGACCATCCAAATTTTGATACGGAGGCGAGTTTATCGTGCACTGCCGCCGCGTCAACCGGAAAGCCGCCTCGTCCGGCGCGACGGGAGCTCAGGAGGCCTGCGCGCCGATGACGGGCCCGGAGCTGCGTGCGGCGGCTCGCCGGAAGCGGTCCGGCGAGACGCCGAAGCGGCGGCGGAAGGCGTCGTGGAACCGTGACACCGAGCCGAACCCGGCATCGAAGGCGATCGAGGCCACGTCGCGCCCGTCGGCGAGCAGCATCGACTGCGCGAGATAGAGCCGGTAGCGCGTGAGGTATTCGCCGAGCGTCATGCCGAGCGCCCCCTTGAACAGCGTCATCGCGTAGTTCGGGTGCAGACCGACCGCCTCCGCCACCGACGCCGCGGTGATCCGGCTGGTGGCGTGCGAGGTGAGGAAGCGCGCCATCTCGCACACCTTGGCATCGCGGCCGCCGCCTCGGCCGCCCGCCTCGCCGCCGCCGCCGGCGCGGTCGGTCCAGCCGGTGAGGTCGACGCGGCGCAGGCGCAGCTCGATCTCCAGCCTGTCGAGCTCGATCAGCCGCTGGTCGCCGGACAGCAATTCGCCGTGCAGCCGTTGCGGCCAGCGCTCCTCGATCGGCTCGCGCGCCGCGATCATGCCACCCGCCAGCACCGCGCAGCGCAGCGAAGCCGAGAGCGGCAGCGCGAGGAACATCTCGATCGGCAGGTAGAGGCAGACGAAGCGCGTGCCGGCGGCGACCGTCGCGGTGCGGTGCGGCACCGCACCCCAGAACAGCACGAAGTCGCCGCCACGCACCGTGACGTCGCGGCCGCCGAAGGCGTAGGTGGCCTCGCCGTTCAGGATCAGGTTGATCTCGAGCTGGCTGTGCGCGTGCACGCTGCCCATCGGCAGCATCTCGGTCTGCCGTCCGGCCCAGAACACGTGCGGCGGCGGCTCTGGCGGTCCCTCAGGGAGCGACATGCGGAAGCCTTATCAATCTGAGGATCCGGGAGTTCCCTAACGCCAAACCGGACGACACGCCAGCCGGGCCGTGCCTACAGTGCCGGCAACGGCCTCGAAGACCATGAAGGCCGCGTGGGAGAACAGGAATGTCCAAGCCGCTCAGGCTCGCCGTCCGCCTGGCATCGGTGGTCGCTTTCGCGCTCGGCGGCGCGGCATCGGGGGTCGCCCGCGCCGATACCGTCATCGTCAACGCGGACACCTCCGATCCGCAGCCCAAGGCGGCGTTCCAGGACGTGGTGAAGCGCTTCGAGGCGGCCAACCCGGGCACCCAGGTGACGCTCAACGTCTACGACCACGAGAGCTACAAGCAGTCGATCCGCAACTGGCTGACCTCGGCGCCGCCGGACGTGGTGCTCTGGTACACCGGCACGCGGATGCGGCAATTCGTGCAGCCCGGCCTGCTCACCGACGTGAGCACGCTTTGGACCGACCCGCTCAAGCAGTCCTTCGGCAAGACCGCGCTCGACCTGGTCACCGACGGCGGCAAGCAGTACGCGGTGCCGTACACCCAGTACCAATGGGGCATCTACTATCGTGCCGACCTGCTCAAGAAGGCCGGTGTCGCCACGATCGCGAACTGGGACGACCTGCTCGGCGCCTGCGACAAGCTCAACGCCATCGGCGTCGCACCGTTCTCGCTCGGCTCGAAGGACCTGTGGCCGACCGCCGGCTGGTTCGACTATCTCGACCTGCGGATCAACGGCTACGCCTCGCACATGCAGCTGGCGTCGGGGAAGATGTCCTACCTCGACCCCAAGGTGCGCGACGTGTTCGCGCACTGGAAGCAGCTGCTCGACCATAGATGCTTCGTCAAGAACCATACCGAGCTGAGCATGCAGGAGAGCCAGTCGGTGCTGTTCCAGGGACGTGCCGCGATGATGCTGGTCGGCAACTTCATCACCGCGAACTTCACCCCCGAGACCCAGGACCTGATGCAGTTCCAGCCCTTCCCGACCATCACCCCTGGGGTGGCGGCCGCCGAGGACGCGCCGATGGACTCCGTCTCCATCCCGCAGGGGGCGAAGAACAAGGCGGGTGCCATGAAGTTCCTCGCCTTCATGATGCAGCCCGACGTGCAGACCGAGATCAACAAGTACGAGAAGCAGATCCCCGCCAACAGCCAGGCGAAGCTGATCGACGACCGGTTCCTGATGCAGGGGCGAAAGCTGCTGGAGGCGACCCCGGATCACGCGCAGTTCTTCGACCGTGACACCAACGAGGCGCTGGCGACGCTGGCGATGAAGGGCTTCCAGGAGTTCATGGTGCGCCCGGCCCGGCTGAACCGCATCCTGACCGACATCGATCGCGCACGGCTGCGTATCTACGCCACCGGCAACTGAGCCTCGACATGTCGGCGACCCTGCACCGGCGCGCCGGCACGCTGGCGCCGCTGGCCTTCATCGCGCCGGCGGCGCTGTTCTTCTCGGTGTTCGTGCTGTGGCCGATCGCCGACAGCATCTGGGTCTCGCTGCACGATTGGGACGGCGTGCATCCGATGCGCTGGGTGGGGCTCGGCAACTACGTCGAGCTGTTTGGCGACGACGTGTTCTACACGGCACTCGTCAACAACATCTGGTGGCTGCTCGCCTACATGCTGGCACCGGTGTTCGGGCTCGCGATCGCGCTGTTCCTTAACCAGAACGTGCTCGGCATGCGTCTGTACAAGTCGCTGTTCTTCTTTCCGTTCGTGATCTCCCAGGTGGTGGTCGGCCTGGTGTTCTCCTGGTTCTTCAACGGCGATTTCGGCCTGCTGAACCTCGGCCTGCACGCGGTCGGGCTGCCCGGCGTGTCGCTGCTCGGGGACGCCAGCTGGGCGACCCCGGCGGTGATCGTCGCCGGGCTGTGGCCGCAGACCGCGTACTGCATGATCCTTTACCTCACCGGCCTGACCGCGGTGAACGGCGAGGTCGTCGAAGCCGCACGAATGGACGGCGCGGTCGGCTGGAAGATGCTGTGGAACATCATCATCCCGCAGCTCAGGCCCGCGACCTTCATCGCCGTGGTGGTGTCGGTGGTCGGCGCGCTGCGCTCGTTCGACCTGGTCTCGATCATGACCAAGGGCGGCCCGTACGACAGCTCGGCGGTGCTCGCCTACTACATGTACGAGCAGACCTTCCTGTCGTTCCGCTACGGCTACGGAGCCGCGATCGCGGTGGTGCTGTTCGCGATCATGGACGTCTACATCGCGTTCTTCCTGTTCTACATGCTGCGCCGGGAGCGACGCTGATGTTTCCCCGTCCGATCCAGACCGCCTCGCCCGGTGCGCAGGCGCTGTACCGCGTCGCCCTGCCGGTCAGCCTGCTGGTCTGGCTGCTGCCGCTGCTGGCGATCTTCCTCACCTCGGCGCGCACCGCGACCGATCTTGCGCGCGGCAACTACTGGGGCTGGCCGCACGGCACCAACCTGCTCGGCAACTACGCCGCCGTGTTCACCTCCTCGCCGACCGGCCGCTACCTGCTGAACTCGCTGGAGATCACCCTGCCCGCGGTCGCCGGCACGCTGGTGCTGTCGACGCTGGCAGGCTTCGGGCTGGCGAAGTTCCGCTTTCCTGGCAACACCGCGATCCTGGCGATCTTCATCGCCGGCAATTTCGTGCCGTTCCAGATCCTGATGATCCCGGTGCGGGACCTGATGATCCACGTGTTTCCGCTGTACGACACGGTCTGGGCGCTGGTGGTGTTCCACGTCGCGTTCCAGACCGGGTTCTGCACCCTGTTCATGCGCAACTTCATGCGCGAGATCCCGGACAGCCTGATCGAGGCGGCACGCATGGACGGCGCCGGCGAGTTCGGCGTCTTTCGCCTGATCGTGCTGCCGCTGGTGCGGCCGGCGCTGGCGGCACTCGCGGTGCTGGAGTTCACCTTCATCTGGAACGATTATTTCTGGGCGCTGGTGCTGGTGCAGTCCGACAGCGCGCGTCCGATCACCGCCGGGCTGCAGGCGCTGCAGGGCATGTGGCTGGCCTCGTGGCAGCTGATGTCGGCGGGCGCGATCATCGCCGCTGCCCCGTCGGTCGGAATCTTCTTCCTGATGCAGCGCCACTTCATCTCCGGCCTGACCCTGGGAGCGGTGAAGGAATGACCGGCCACCGGCTCGACGGCGCCGCCACCACGCTGCTGCTGCTGCAGCGCGACACCGAGCTGCCGGAGATCGTGTACTGGGGCCCGCGCCTGCCCGACCAGCTCGATCTCGACGCCGTGGCTTCGCTACGCGACCGCGCGACGCGCCGCAACGGGCTCGACCAGGACCATGTCGAGGCGGTGCTGATGCCCACACTCGGCACCGGCGCGCTGCGTGCGCCGGCCTTTGCCGCGAGCCGCGGCGGTGTCGACTGGACCGCCGACTTCACCGACGTCGCGCTGCGCGCCGAGCCCGGCACGCTGCACGTCGCGGCGCGCGATCCGGTGGCGCGGCTGCTGCTCGAGATCACCCTGGCACTGCCGCCGGACGGCGACCTGCTGAGCACGCAGGCGCGGCTGAGCAATGCCGGCGACGCGCCGCTGCAGCTGGAGCGGCTGGCGGCCGGCGTGTTCCTGCTGCCGGCCGGCGCGGACGAGCTGCTGGTGTTCGACGGACGCTGGGGGCACGAGTTCAGCGAGCGCCGGGTATCGCTCGCCGCCGGCGCCTGGGCGTCGGAGAACCGGCGCGGCCGCATGCATGACCGCTTCGGCGCGATCATCGCGGGCGTCGCCGGCTTCGACGAGGATCGCGGCCTGGTGCACGGCGTGCATCTCGGCTGGAGCGGCAACCACCGCACCACCGCCGAACGGCTCGAGGATGGCCGCGTGCTGCTCAGCACCGGCGAGTGGCTGCATCCCGGCGAGGTGGTGCTGGCGCCGGGCGAGGCATACCAGACGCCCACCGCCTACGCGGCGCTTTCGCCGGACGGGCTCGCCGGCCTGTCGCGCCGGTTCCACGACGGCGTGCGCCGCGAGGTGCTGCGCTGGCCGGGCGGTGCCATGCGGCCGCGGCCGGTGACGCTGAACACCTGGGAGGGCAACTATTTCGACCACGACCATGACCGGCTGGTGGCGCAGGCCGAGGCGGCGGCGGCGATCGGCATCGAGCGCTTCGTGCTCGACGACGGCTGGATGGCGGGCCGGCGCGACGCGCAGGCCGGGCTCGGCGATTGGCGCCCCGATCCGGAAAAATATCCGCGCGGGCTCGGGCCGCTGATCGAGGCGGTGAGGGGGCTCGGCATGGAGTTCGGCCTCTGGGTCGAGCCGGAGATGGTCAACCCGGACAGCGACCTGGCTCGCGCCCATCCCGAGGCGGTGCTGCGCGTCGAGGGGCGGCCGCCGCATTTGTCGCGCCACCAGCTGATCCTCGACCTGACCCGCCCGGAGATCGCCGAGGGGATCTTCGCCCAGCTCGACGCGCTGCTGCGGGCGCACCCGATCTCGTACCTGAAATGGGACATGAACCGCGACTTCGTGGCCGCCGGCGACGCGGACGGCAGGCCGGCCTACCGGCGCCACCTGCTGGCGACCTACGCGCTGCTCGACCGGCTGCTGGCGGCGCATCCGGCGCTGGAGATCGAGAGCTGCGCCTCCGGCGGCGGCCGGCCCGATCTCGGCATCCTGCGCCGCACCCACCGGGTCTGGACCTCGGACTGCACCGACGCGCTGGAGCGGCTGTCGATCCAGCGCGGCTTCTCGCGGCTGCTGCCGCCGGAGCTGATGGGCGCCCACGTCGCGGCATCGCCCAACCACCAGACCGGGCGTCGCCACACGCTCGGCTTCCGCGCCGCGGTGGCGCTGTTCGGCCATCTCGGCGTGGAGCTCGACCCGACGCTGCTCGACGACGAGGAGCGCCGCGAGCTCGCCGCCTGGATCGCGCTGCACAAGCGGCTGCGGCCGCTGCTGCATGGTGGCCTGCATCAGGCACGGCCGGCCTGCGCCGGGCGCTCGCTGCGCGGCGTGGTGGCACCGGATCGCCGGCACGCCGTCTTCCTGGTGGCGCAGGAGCGCACCGAGGCTGCCCGCCCATCGCCGCTCGCCGTGCCGGGGCTCGATCCATCGCTCTCGTACCGTCTGCAGGCGCCGCCGCCGCAGCGGCTCGAGCTGCGGCTGTCGGCGTCGCAGGGACGGCTGTTCGCGGACGGGCTGGTGCTGCCGGGGGCGCTGCTCGGCGATGTCGGCATTGCGCTGCCGGAGCTGCAGCCGGAGACGGCACTGCTGCTGGAGCTGTCGGCAGTTGCCTGAGCCCATCACAGGAGGAGCCGCGATGCTGGGTGTCTGCTACTATCCCGAGCACTGGCCGGAAGCATGGTGGGAGCAGGATGCGCGCGCGATGCGCGAGTCCGGCATCAGCCACGTGCGCATCGCCGAGTTCGCCTGGAGCCGCATCGAGCCCGAGCCGGGCCGCTTCGACTGGGCGTGGCTCGATCGCGCGGTGGCGGTGCTGGGCGACGCCGGCCTGCGGGTGGTGCTGTGCACGCCGACGGCGACACCGCCGAAATGGCTCGTCGACCGCGAGCCGGGCATCCTGCCGGTGGGCGAGGACGGCCGCACGCGCGGCTTCGGCTCGCGACGTCACAGCAGCTTTTCCTCCGAACCCTGGATCCGCGAGAGCCGGCGCATCGTGACCGAGATGGCCGGGCGCTACGGCGAGGTGCCGGCGGTGGTCGGCTGGCAGATCGACAACGAGTTCGGCTGCCACGACACGGTCCGCTCGTACGGGCCGGAGGACCTGCGCGGGTTCCGGCTCTGGCTCGAGCGGCGCTACGGCAGCGTCGAGCGGCTGAACCGTGCCTGGGGCGGCGTGTTCTGGTCGGCCGAATTGCGCGGCTTCGACGAGGTCGCGCTGCCGGCGGGTGCCGTGACCGAGACGGCGCCGGCGGCGCGGCTGGATTTCCAGCGCTTCAGCTCCGACCAGGTGCGCGAGTACTGCCGGATGCAGGCATCGATCCTGCGTGCGCTCTCGCCCGGCCGCTTCGTCACCCACAACTTCATGGGCCGCTTCACCGAGTTCGACCATCATGCGGTCGGAGCCGAGCTCGACTTCGCGAGCTGGGACTCCTACCCGCTCGGCTTCACCGAGCAGTTCGCATTCGACGAGACCGAGCGCGCGCTGTTCACCGAGACCGCGCATCCCGACATGGCGGCGTTCCACCACGACCTGTATCGCGGCATCGGCCGCGGCCGGTTCTGGATCATGGAGCAGCAGCCCGGGCCGGTGAACTGGGCGCCGTGGAACCCGGTGCCGAAGCCCGGCATGGTGCGGCTGTGGAGCTGGGAGGCGTTCGCGCACGGCGCCGAGCTGGTCAGCTACTTCCGCTGGCGGCAATGCCCGTTCGGCCAGGAGCAGATGCATGCCGGGCTGCAGCGGCCGGACCGCACGCGCTCGCCCGGCGGCGGCGAGGCGCTGCAGGTCGCGGCCGAGCTGCGCGTGGTGCGCGGGCTGCCGGCGAGCAGCGTGGCCCCGGTGGCGCTGGTGTTCGACTACGAGGCCACCTGGATCATCGGCGTACAGCCGCAGGGTGCCGACTTCCGCTATCTGGAGCTGTGCTTCCGCTGGTACGAGGCGGTGCGCCGGCTGGGACAGGACGTCGACCTGGTGGCACCCGGGGCGTCGCTCGCCGGCTACCGCGCGGTGCTGGTGCCGAGCCTGCCGCACCTCCCGGACGCCGCACTGGCGGCACTGCGCGACAGCGAGGCGGCGGTGCTGATCGGGCCGCGCACCGGCTCCAAGACGGCCAGCTTCGAGATCCCCGCCGAGCTGCCGCCCGGGCCGCTGCAGGCGCTGATCCCGTTGCGCGTCACCGAGGTTGCGTCGCTGCGGCCGGGCCTGTCGCACCCCGTCACCGGATCGCTGGCCGGGGCCGCGCTGCGCTGGCGCGAGCGGGTCGAGACACCGTCCGACGTGCTCGCCCGCTTCGAGGACGGCGCGCCGGCGGTGATCGAGGCCGGCCGCTTCACCTACCTCGCCTGCTGGCCGGATGCGACGCTGCTGGCGGCGTCGGTGCGTCGCCTGCTGGCGGCGGCCGGCCTCGAGGCGATCGAGCTGCCGACCGGCGTGCGTCTGCGACGACGCGGCGACACCGCGTTCGCCTTCAATTACGGGCCGCACTCCTGGACCCTGCCGGAGGAGGCCGGCCGCGACGCCGGCGCCAGGTCGTTCCTGATCGGCGGCCCGACGATCGCGCCGCAGGACCTCGCCTGCTGGCGCATCGGGCCGGAACCGGCTTGACCGGCCCGGTAATGCGTCCGAAGCGAGCGCAGCACCTTGACCGTCACGCGAGCCGATGGAAGCCTGCATAGTTACGATTCTGATACGCCGCCCCATCTCGAAGCGCGTCGAGTCGGTCAAGCCTCGACGAAGCACCGGAGGAAACCATGACCAAAGCCCCGACCAAGACGACGGCCGCGACGAAGAAGCCGAAGGCCGAGACCAAGACGCCGCCGCCGAAGGCCGCCGCGGTCGAGAAGCCGAAGACCGGCCACAAGCCGAACGCGCTGCAGCAGCCGCTCAAGGTGTCGGACGACCTGGCGACGGTGGTGGGCAGCGGGACCATGGCGCGCGGCGAGGTGGTCAGCAAGGTCTGGGAATACATCAAGTCGCACAAGCTGCAGAACCCGGCGGACGGCCGGGAGATCCTCGCCGACGACAAGCTGAAGAAGGTGTTCGGCAAGGACAAGGTCACCATGTTCGAGATGAACAAGCTGCTCGCCCAACACCTCAAGTAGGCGTCCCGGCCGGGCAGCTCGCGCAGGCCCTCGCAGGGGGCGGTCGCCGGCGGCGGTGGCCGTCGTTGCCCCCGGCGGCGGTCACCCTGCCGGCCCTCGGCCGCCGCGGCTGCCTCATGCGGCGGCGTGCCCGATCTCCGGCTCGAGGCCCGCGACGAAGCCCTGCATCGTCTGCTCTCCCATGTCGACCGCCTTCGCTCCGCCGCCGGCGACGACCGTGATCTCGGTGATGCCGATCACGTTGAGGATGAGGCGGAGATATCGGGTCGCGATGTCACGATCGCGGATCGGTGAGCCTTCGGTGTAGATGCCGCCCGAGGCGATCAGCACCGTCGCCTTCCTGCCGGCGGCGAGGCCGCTGCCGTCGAAGCCGAGCGTCAGCCCCTTGCGGACGATGTGATCCACCCACGCCTTCAGCGCGGCGGGCACGTTGTAGTTGTAGACCGGCGTGGCGATGACGATGTGGTCGGCACCGAGGATCTCACCGACCAGCTCGTCGGACAGGCGCAGCGCCTGCTTCATCTCCGGCGAGTGCTGCGCCGGCGCGGTGAAATAGGCCTGGAGCCACGGCGCGGTCACGAACGGCAGCTGGGTCTCCATCAGGTCGCGTTCGACCACCTCACCGTCCGGATGCGCGACGCGCCAGTCCGCCACGAAGCGACGGGTCATGTTGCGCGAGACCGAGTGGTCACCGCGCGGGCTGGTCTCGACGACGAGAAGCCTGGTCATGGAAGGTCTCCCTGCAGATTTCATCCGAAGCGGAAGCCGGAGATCGGCTTGCCGAACGCGTGGCCGTGGAAGGCGGTCCGCCCCGGCTCGCCGGCCGCGGCGCCGGCAGCCACCATCAGCGGCAGCAGATGGTCCTCGTGCGGTTGCGCCTGACGCGCTCCCGGCGCCTGCGCCCACGCGATCAGCGAACGGTCCCGCGTCTCGCGATCCGCCATCGCTTCGCGCAGCCACAGGTCGAAAGCCTCGGCGGCCGGGTCGGCGGCTCCGCCTCGGTCCGTGAAGCCGCGCATGTTGTGGTAGGTCTGGCCGCTGCCGACGATCAGCACGCCTTGCTCGCGCAGCGGCGTCAGTGCGCGACCGATGGCGAGATGCGTTGCGGGATCGAGCCCGTGCTGCAGCGACAGCTGGAGGGTGGGGATGTCGGCGCGCGGGAACATGACCTTGAGCGGCACGAGCACGCCGTGGTCCCAGCCGCGCGATGTGTCGGAACCGCTCTCGATCCCGGCCGCGCCGAGCAGGTCGCGGACCCGAAGCGCCAGCTCCGGCGCGCCGGGGGCAGGCCAGGTCAGCCGATAGGTGTGCACGGGAAAGCCGTCATAGTCGAACAGCAGCCCCGGCGCGGCGCCGTTGTTGACGGTCGGACGCGCCGCCTCCCAATGTCCGGAGACGATGAGGATGGCACGCGGCCGCTCGTCGAGCGTATCGGCGAAGCCGCGAAGATAGGCTTCCAGCTCGCTCCACGTGTCTCGCATCGCGCCCGGCTCGAGGAAGAAGCACGGGCCGCCGCCGTGATTGATGAAGTAGGTCGGTTGCATGGCACAGACCTAGCCTCCGCCGCCGCCTTGTGGGAGCGATCAAATCATGATCGTTTCCATCGGCGGAGATGATGGAGAATGATCGGCAGCCTCAGCCTCGACCAGCTGCGCGTGCTGGTGACGATCGCCGACACCGGCAGCTTCTCCGCGGCCGGGCGGAAGCTCGGGCGCGTGCAGTCGGCGGTCAGCCAGGCGATCGCGACGCTGGAGTCGTTGCAGGGCGTCGCCCTGTTCGACCGCACCGCCCACCGCCCGCGGCTTACCGAGGTCGGGCGCGTGCTGGTGGATCAGGCACGGCAGGTGCTGGCCAGTGCGGCACGCTTCGAGGCGGTCGCGGCCGGGACGCGGGAGGGGCTGGAACCGGAGCTGGCGCTCGCGATCGATCCGCTGGTGCCGACCGCGCCGCTGATCAGCAGCCTGCGCGCGCTGAGCGAGAGCTTTCCCGACCTGCCCGTGAGCTTCTCGACCGAGGGACTGGGGGGCTCGCTGCGGCGGCTTCGCAGCGGCTCGGCGGCGCTGGCGATCTGCCTGCTGCTTCCGGGGGTTCCCGAGGACATCGCCGCCTACCCGCTGCTGCGGATCGAGATGCAGCCGGTGGTGGCACCCGGCCATCCGCTGGCGCTGCTGCGAGGTGCGGCGACGCGTGGCGACCTGGCGCCGCATGTCCAGCTCGTGCTCTCCGACCCGGTCGAACCCGGCGGCGCGGCCTACGGTCTCTCGAGCGCGCGGCTGTGGCGCTTCGTGGATCTCGGCCGGCGGCTCGACTTCCTGCTCGCCGGCTTCGGGTGGTGCCGCATGCCGGGCCACCTCGTCGCGGCGCCGCTCGCCGACCGGAGACTGGTGGCGATCCGGATCGAGGACGATCCGACGCCCGGCGGAGGGCTCGTCATCTACGCCGCGCACCGGCGCGACCGCGCCCTGGGTCCCGCCGGCCGCTGGCTGCTCGATACGCTGCGTCGGCGTCTGGCGCTCGCCTGAGCCGTGGTCTCGGCGACTACTCGCGGGTGAAGCCGTCCGGGATCACCGGGTCGGCGCCCGCCTTGCCCCAGAGCACGATCTCGTTGCCCCAGGGGTCGCGCAGGCCGTGGTTGAAGCCGTTGAACTCGCGCCAGTAATGATCGCGCCACAGGATCTCGGCGCCGCGCGCCTCGGCCGCCGAGAGGATGCGCTCGGCGGAGTCGTCGTCGCTGATCAGGATCCAGATCCGCGGCCGTCGCCCCGCGCGATCCAGCACCCGCGGCTCCACCCCGGAGGGCTGCGGATGCGGCCGCGCGTTGGCGGCATCGAAGATCCCGAGATGCAGGTTGCCGATGCCGCTCGGGCTGCCGTCCCGGCGAGGAACTCCTGCCCCGGAACCATGCGGTGATAGACGCCCTGGGGCCGCGGGTCGTCCTGCCAGCCGAACACCTCGGCGTAGAAGCGGCCCGCGGCGGCGGGATCGTCCGAGGCCAAGTCGACGAAGATCAGCGTGTTCGGGTAGGGCATCGCGCACTCCTCAGTAGGGGCGGTCGCCCTTGACCCAGAGCCGGTGCATGGTGCGGATGTAGCGGGTGTCGTCGAACAGCGTGCCGGTGTGCAGCGTGCAGCGATTATCCCACATCAGGATGTCGCCGACCCGCCAGCGGTGACGGTGCACGAAACGCTCCTGCGTCACGAACGCCACCAGCTCGTCGAGCAGGCCGAGGTCGGACGGGTCCGGCTGGCCGATGATCTCGGTGACGGTGCCGGTCGAGACCCACAGCGCGCGCCGGCCGTCCGCCGGGTGGGTGCGGATCAGCGGGTGCACCACGTCGGGGTTGTCGCGCTTCTGCTGCTCGCTCAGCGTCAGCCGGCCATGCTCGCGCGTCTCCATGAAGTGGCGGTAGCTGTGATGCAGCGCCAGGCCGTCGAGCTGCGCCCGACGCGCCGGCGGCAGCGCCTGGTAGGCGGCGCAGCCATCGGCGATCAGCGTGTCGCTGCCCTCCGGCGGCACCTCCACCGCGTAGAGCATGGTGCACATCACCGGCTGCTCGCGATACGAATAGTCGGTGTGCCAGCCGACGCCGTCATTATGCGCGCCGATCGGCCGCCCGTCCTCGAGCCGGTTCGACAGCACGTAGATCTCCGGGTAGCCGGGCAGGGTGTACTGCTGCAGCGTGTGGCCTTCCGGCTCGCCGAACAGGCGGACGAAGCGGAGCAGTTCCTCGGGCGTCATCGACTGGTCGCGCAGCAGGATCGCGCCGTGCCGGTGGAACGCATCCACCACGTCGGCCAGCGTGGCCGCATCGGCGTGCGCGGCGTCGATGTCGGCGATCTCGGCGCCGAAGCCGGGCTTCATCGGCGAGATCCGCAGCGGGATCCTGATCGTGTCTGCCTGCATGGATGGACGCCTGTCCTGCTGTCGTGGGCGCAGCCTAGTCGCTTCTGCCGCCGAGCGCTTGCCTCCAGGCGGCCGCGGACTAGCATCAGCCCGAACAAGTGCCGTGCGCGTTGCGGCAAGACGATGCCGATGCCCGGCGTCTAGCCTGTCCCGCGCCCACAGGAGTTCCCAGCCCATGGCCCGCATGCCGGTCGTCTTCTTCGGGCACGGCAGCCCGATGATCGCGCTCGAGAGCAACGACACCACGCGCCGCTGGGCCGCGATCGCGCGCGCGATCGACGAGGGCTTCGGTCGGCCCCGGGCGATCCTGTGCATTTCGGCGCACTGGCTGACCCGGGGGATCGCGGTCACCGCGATGCCGGCGCCGCGCACCATCCACGATTTCGGCGCCTTCCCGCAGGCGCTGTTCGACGTGCAGTATCCGGCACCCGGCGATCCGGCGCTGGCGCGCCGGGTGCGCGAGCTGCTGGCGCCGCTGCCGGTGACGCTGGACGAGGCGCAGTGGGGGCTGGATCACGGCGCTTGGTCGGTGCTGATGAAGGCGTATCCCGACGCCGACGTGCCGGTGGTGCAGCTCGGCATGGATGCGGAGCGGCCGCCCTCCTGGCACCACGCGATCGGGCAGCGCCTGCGGCCGCTGCGCGACGAGGGGGTGCTGATCGTCGGCACCGGCAACGTGGTGCACAACCTGTCCCGCATGGACTGGCAGCGGCGCGACGCACCGGCCTTCGACTGGGCACGGCGCTTCCACGACCACGTGCACGACGCCATCCTGCATGACCGGCCGCAGGCGGCGATCGAGTTCGCGGCACTGGGCGAGGACGCGCGCGCCGCGGTGCCGACGCCCGAGCATTACTGGCCGCTGCTCTACGTGCTGGGTGCCCGCGCCGCCGGCGACGTGCCGCGCTTCGGCCCCGACCACCTGGAGCACGGCTCGCTCAGCATGCTGAGCGTGGTGCTGGCGCCGGAGCGGGCCGCCATCGCCGCCTGACGGACGCAGCACCGCACGCACCCCGACGCACGCACCGGAGAGAGCCATGCCGCTGATCTGCCGCTCCGCCGAGCGCCGCCCCGATACCCTGCCGGGCGCGCTGCACACGCTGCACGCGACGCCGCGCACGGTGCACTGGGGCTACTTCGACCCGGCGCTGGCGCCGGCGCTGCGGGTGCGCAGCGGCGACCTGGTGCAGGCCCAGGCGGTGAGCCACCACGCCGGCGATGCGCCCGAGCTGATGATGGACGACGCGATCGAGCGCATCTTCAGCGAGATCCCCGCCGCCGACCGCCAACCGGGGGTACACATCATGACCGGGCCGATCCTGGTCGAGGAGGCGCGGCCCGGCGACATGCTGGAGGTGCGCTACCTGCGCATGACGCCGCGGCTGCGCTACGGCTCCAACCTCGCCGCCAACTGGGGCTACCTCTACCGCGAGTTCGACCAGAAGGAGCGCGTCACCATCTTCGAGCTCGACGAGGACGCGCTGACCGCCCACGCGCTCTACGCCTACGACTTCCCGGGCACCTACCTGGTCCCCGGCACCGTCACGCGCTGCCCGGAATGCGACCGGCAAACGGCGCTGCAGGGCGTGCGCGTGCCGGTGCGGCCGCATCTCGGCACCGCCGGGGTGGCACCCGACATCCCCGGCCGCACCAGCACCATCCCGCCGGGGCTGCACGGCGGCAACATCGACAACTGGCGCATCGGCGCCGGGGCGACGATGTTCTATCCGGTGGCGGTCGACGGCGCGCTGTTCTCGATCGGCGACCCGCACATCTCCCAGGGCGACGGCGAGATCTCCGGCACCGCGATCGAGGCCTCGCTCGACGTGCTGATGCAGATCGTGCTGCGCCGGGATTTCCGCTTCCCGTCGCCGCTGCTGGAGACGCCGAAGCACTGGATCGTGCACGGCTTCCACGAGGACCTGAACCAGGCGATGCGCCACGCCGCCACCGACATGCTGGAACTGCTGGTCGAGCATCGCGGGCTCAGCCGCAACGACGCCTACGCGCTGATGAGCGTGGCGGCGGATTTCGGCGTCACCCAGGTGGTCGATGGGCGGCAGGGCGTGCACGGGCGGATCGGGCGCGACATGTTCGGGGGGATGCAAGGCCAGGGCCCGGCCCTGGACCCGCTCAAGGCGGCGCCTTGAGAATCCTCTGATGGCACGGCTGTTGTTGGGGGTCTTGCTGGCGATGCTCTGCGGCGGCGCGGCGCCGGCACGCGAGCCCCTGCGCTTCGAGATGGGATGGCTGCCGCAGGCGGATTTCGGCGGCTTCTACGCGGCCGCGGCGGACGGGCTGTATGCGCGCGCGGGGCTCGACGTGGCGCTGCTGCCGGGCAGTCCGCAGAACGGCGGCATCATGACGCTCGCGACCGGCGCCTACGACTTCGTGCGCATCTCCAACAGCGGCGTCGCCCTGGGCATGGCGGCGGCTGGCCTGCCCTACGTCGTGGTCGCCGCGATCTACCAGAAGGACCCGACGGTCATCATCGCGCACGCCGGCGCGGCAGCCCCGACCTCGCTGGCGGGACTGCGCGGCAGGCCGATCATGATCAGCCCGGAGGCGCGCGACAATTACTGGGCGTTCCTGCAGCAGCGCTACGGCTACGACGACGGCCAGATCCGCCGCTACACCGGCAACGACGCGATCTTCATCGCCGATCCGCACCTCGCGCAGCAGGGCTACCTGACCAACGACGTGCAGCGCCTGCGACGCGAGGGCGTGCCGATCCGGCAGTTCCTGCTCGCCGATGCCGGCTACAGCGCCTACGGCACCCTGATCGCGGCGCGGCGCAGCCTGGTCGAGCAGCGCCCCGAGCTGGTGCAGCGCTTCGTCGACGCCTCCGTGCTCGGCTGGTGCCACTACCTGCACGGCGCCCGCGCCGGCGCCGACGCGCTGATCCTGAGCGGCAACCCCGACTACACCCAGCAGGCCGCCGACGACGCGGTGGCGGCGATCCGGTCGTCCGGGCTGGTGGAGGGCGGCGACGCCGCCGCCTCCGGCATCGGCAGCATGAGCCAGGCGCGCTGGCGGAGCTACCTGGAGCAGATGGCGCCGACCGGACTGTATCCGCGGCTCGATCTCGCCACCGTCTACACCACCCGGTTCCTGCACGGCCTGCGCTGCGCGCCGGCGCCATGAGCGGCCGCGGGATGCTGCCCACGACGCTGCCCGATCCGCTCCCCGAGCCTCCGGTGCTGTCGGTGCGCGGCCTGTGCAAGCGCTATCGCGGCGGTGCCGCGGTGCTCGACGGGGTCGATCTCGAGGTGCGCCGCGGCGAGTTCGTCAGCCTGGTCGGTGCCTCGGGCTGCGGCAAGTCGACGCTGCTGCGCCTGCTCGCCGGGCTGGGCCGGCCGACATCGGGACGCATCGAGTGGCCGGGGCGCGACGTGGGCCGTGGGCCGGATGCGGCGCCGGAGTTGGCGCCGGACCTGGCACTGGTGCCGCAGGAGCCGACGCTGCTGCCGTGGCGGCGGGTGTTCGACAACGTGCACCTGCCGCTGCGGCTGGCGGGGCAGGGCCGGCGCGCCGCCGGTCCGCAGGTGATGGCGGCACTCGCCGCGGTGGGGCTGGCGGAGGTCGCGGCGGCCTTCCCGCGCCAGCTCTCGGGCGGGATGAAGATGCGGGTCTCGATCGCCCGCGCGCTGGTCTGCGCGCCGCGCGTGCTGCTGCTGGACGAGCCGTTCGCCGCCCTCGACGAGGTCACCCGCAACCGGCTGAACGACGACCTGCTGGTGCTGTGGCGCCAGCGCGGCCTGACCGTCATCCTGGTCACCCACAGCGTCCCGGAGGCGGTGCACCTGTCGACGCGCATCCTGGTGCTGCGCGGTGCGGCCGGGCTGCACGAGGTGACCATTCCCGCCCAGGGGCCGGCCCGGGAGCTCGCCCACGGGCCCGACCTGGGCGGCGCGCGGGTGCGCGGCTCGCGCGCGGCGGCCTTGGCCATCGTCCGGGTGTCCAGGGCACTGCGCGAGGCCGGCGCCGCGCCCGGGCCGGTGCCATGAGCGACGGAGGCCTGCTCGACGATCCGCCGCCGTGGTTCCGGGTGCTGCTGCCGGTCGGCTTCGCGGCCCTGCTGCTGCTGCTGTGGGAGGCGATGGTGCGGCTCGGCCACGTCTCGCCGCTGCTGCTGCCGCCACCTTCCGCCGTGCTCGCCGACCTCTACGACGACCGGGCATCGCTGACCCGGTCGCTGCTGAACACGCTGGCGGTGACGCTCGAGGCGCTGCTGGCCTCGACCGCGATCGGCGTGGCGCTGGCGGTGGCGCTGTTCCGCTCCAGGCTGTTCGAGCTCGCGGTCGGGCCGCTGATGGTGATCCTGCAGGTCACCCCGGTGGTGGCGATCGCCCCGCTCATCCTGGTCTGGATCGGCCTCGACCACGTCGCACTCGCGCTGCTCGCGCTGGCGACCCTGATCGCCTTCTTCCCGGTGCTGTCCAACACCCTGCTCGGGCTGAAGAGCGTCGATCGCGACCTGCAGGACCTGTTCACGATGCGCCGCGCCACCGGCTGGCAGCGCCTGCTGCAGCTGGAGCTGCCGAGCGCGCTGCCGCACATCCTCGGCGGCGTGCGGATCGCCGGCGGCCTGGCCCTGGTGGGTGCCGTGGTCGCCGAGTTCGTCGCCGGGTCGGGAACCGCGACCGGGCTCGCCTGGCGGATCATGGAGGCGGCCGACCGGCTCAACACGCCGCGCATGTTCGCCGCCCTGTTCCTGCTCGCCCTGCTCGGGATCGCCATCTCCGGCTGCCTGACGCTGGTGCAGCACCTGTGCCTGCGCCACTGGCACGAGAGCGCGGTGCGACCGGAACGCTGAAGCCAGGCAATTCTGCTCGGGGAGATCGAGATGCGGGACCAGACACCGATCGACGGCGCGGCGGCCGGTTTGTCTATGCGCGCCCTCGGGCGCGGCCTCGGCGTCGAGGTGCTCGACGTCGACCTCTCCCGCCCGTCCGATCCGCTCTGGCGCGGCATCGCGGCGCTGCAGGCGGCGAACAGCCTGGTGCTGATCCGCGGCCAGTCGATCGCTGCCGCGGACTACGTCGCACTCGGCCGTCGCCTCGGCGAGCTGATGCCGCATACCAGGCTGGAATACACGGTGCCCGGCCAGCCGGAGATCTACGTGCTGTCGAACAAGAAGCTGGACGGGCAGCCGATCGGCGTCCATCTCGACGGTCTCGGCTGGCACTCCGACGGCACCTACCTGCGCCGCCCGCTGGCGGCGACCCTGCTGCACGCGCTCGAGGTGCCCCCGGAGGGCGGCGACACGCTGTTCGCCGACAGCTGCGCCGGCTTCGCGGCACTCGATCCGGCGGAGCAGCGTCGGCTGGAGGGGCTGCGGGTGGTGTACAGCTTCGCCTACCTGATGCAGAGCCGCTTTCCCGACTACGTCGTCAGCCAGCAGCAGCACGACGAGAACCCGGAGGTCTCGCATCCGCTGGTGCTCGCCCGGCCCTCCGACGGGCGACGCGGCCTCTATATGAGCAACGGCAGCGCCAGGGGCATCGAGGGGATGCCCGACGAGGAGGGGCGGGCGCTGCTGGCCCGGCTCACCGACTTCGTCACCGCCGAACGCTTCGTCTGGCGGCATCGCTGGCGCGCCGGCGACATCGTCATCTGGAGCAACCTCTGCACGCTGCACTCGGCGACGCTGTATGACGACCAGCGCTACGAGCGGCACCTGCACCGGCTCTGGGTCAGGGTGCCAGAGCCGGCGACGGAGCCCGCACGGGGATCCGGATCCGCGGCGGTGTAGGAGTTCCGCGCAAATCGGCTAATTTCGTTCAATTTTATGCTTCGTGGTGCAAGATCGAGACATCGCGAGCCAGGCATCATCGCGAACCCGACCGTCCGTCTCGGCGCGCACTTCACCAGGGAGCTTCCATGGCCGAGCCTTTCAGGACACGTCGCAGCAAGATCGTCCTCCATGGCGTCTACGGCTTCCTGCTCTTCCCCTTACTCGCGCACGGTCAGACCCCGGCCACCTTGCCCTCCGGCGCCGCCGCCGCGGCGCCGCGGCCCGTGGCGACGCCGCCGCTCGGCACCGTCGAGCAGGTGACCGTCACCGCGCTGCGCCAGAAGACCAACCTGCAGAAGACGCCGGTCGCGGTCACGTCGATCTCCTCGGCCGCACTCGACCGGTCGAACATCACCAACCTGGCTGGGCTGAACGGCATCGTTCCGGGCCTGTCCATCACCAAGGCGGCCGGCTTCGAGAACCTCATCAACATACGCGGCGTCGGCTCGGCGACGCCGGAGAACGCCCTGGTGACCCAGCCCGGCGTGTCGCAGTTCATCGACGGCGTCTACATCGCCAACACGATCTCGCTGGACCAGACCCTGTTCGATCTCGACCGCATCGAGGTGCTGCGCGGACCGCAGGGCACGCTGTACGGACAGAGCTCGACCGGCGGCGTGATCAACCTGGTGACGAACCAGCCGGTGATCGGGCAGTACAGCGGCCACGCCGATTTCGGTGTCGGCAACTACGACCTGTTCCGCGAGCGTGCGGCGGTGAACGTCCCGATCTCGGATCAGGTGGCGGTGCGGCTGTCGTTCCAGAAATACGACCATAGCGGCTTCGGCGAGTCCGTCGACATCCCGAACTACCAGCTCGACGACGCGCACGACACCAGCGGCAAGGTCGCGATCCTCTACAAGCCGTCGGAGAACTTCTCCGCGACCTTCACGGCGCAGTGGTACGGGTCGGACCAGGACGGTGCCGAGCAGAAGAACATCCTCGATCCCGATCCCGATCCGCGCCGGGTCAACCAGGACTACCCGTCCAGGTTCGACCTCGAGACGTCGCTGTACCACCTCAACCTGGAATGGACGCTGCCCTGGGCGACGCTGCGCTCGGTGACCGCCTACCAGAACCTGACCAACAAGCAGTCGGAGGACAGCTCGCGGCTTTCCTATGCCATCCTGCACTCCTACGACGACGTCGCCGCCTGGAACACGTCCATGCAGAACTACAGCGAGGAGCTCGACATCGAGTCCCATCTCGGCCACCGGCTCGACTGGATCGGCGGGCTGTTCCTGACCAAGCAGCGCAGCGAGCAGTTCGTCGCCGAGTTCGAAGGCACCGACCCGAACCCGAACCTCACGATCGGTCCCGACATCGAGACCAGCCCGCCGCTCAACCTCGCCTACGGCAACGTCACCACCGTCAATCGCGAATCCGTCGCACCGTTCGTGCAGGCCACCGTGCACTTCACCCCGAGCCTGCGCCTGACCGGCGGCATCCGCTACAACTACGACCACTACAACGATTTCGACTTCAACTTCTCCGGCTTCGGCAGCAGCCGCGCGAACACGCTGTACCAGACCAACCGCACCACCGGGAACATCAACCTCCAGTACGACCTGACGCCGCGCAACCTGCTGTACGGCAGCGTCACCGAGGGCTACAAGCCGGGCGGCGTCAACGGCAACGAGGCGTCCAGGGTGGTCGGGCTCACCTTCCTGCCCGAGGACATCACCGCCTTCGAGATCGGCTCTAAGAACCGGCTGCTGCAGGACCGCATCCGTCTGAACGTCGCTGCCTTCTTCTACGACTATCGCGACCTACAATATATCGAGACCGATCCGGTCCCGTTCGCCTACGGCATCGCCAACGTGCCCAACACGCACATCTGGGGCGGCGAGGCCGAGGCCTCGTATCGCGCGCTGCAGGGCCGGCTGCGCTTCAACGGACAGCTGACGCTCGAGGACGGCAAGATGATCGGCGGTTACAAGGCGATCGACTCCGTCACCACCAACCAGGTCTACGCCACCAGTCCCGCCTGTGCCTTCGGCGGCCAGTACTACAATCCCGGCTGCTTTGCGGCGGTGATCGCGGCGGCGAAGAGCGTCAACGGCAACAAGCCGCCGAACCTGCCCAATGTGCAGGCGGAGGTGAATGTCGAGTACACCATGGCGGTGCCGTGGGGGCAGCTGAACTCGCGCGTCGAGTATGTCTATCGCGGCAGCGAATATTCTCGCGTGTTCAACAGCGACACGCTCGACCACGTGCCCACCTACGGCATCGTCAACCTGGATTTCCGCTACACGCCGAACCGCACCCGCTGGGTGGTCGAGCTGGGCCTGAGCAACCTGACCAACATCGCCGGGGTCAACTCGCGCTACACCGACCCCTACGGCACCGGACAGACCAGCGAGGAGTTCATCGCACCGTTCCAGGTCATCGGCACGGTGGCCTATTCCTTCTGAAGCCGTTCCGTCGCGGTGGGTTCGGCGGCGTCCCCGTCGGTGCCGGCGACCTTCCCGGCCGCAGCCGGCTGCTCCGGCGGCGTCGCCTCGGACCGCGGCACCCGGCGCCGGTCGCGCGGGGTCATGCCGTACTGCGCGCGGAAGGCGCGGCTGAAATGCGCGGCGTCGTTGAAGCCCCAGCGAAAGCAGATCTCCGAGATCGAGAGGTGCGCCTGCAGCGGGCTGCCGAGGTCGGCGTGGCAGCGCTCCAGCCGGCGCGTGCGCACGTACTGGCCGAAGCTCTGGCTGCCGAACTCGAACAGCTTCTGCATGTTGCGCGGCGAGATCCCCTGGTGCCGGGCGACCTTGGTCAGGCTCAGCTCGGGATCGCCGAGCTCTGCCTCTATGGTCTGGCAGGTGCGGTGGAACAGGGCGAGCCGGGCGCTGGAGGCGGCGCGCACCGGGTTCGAGCCGACATCGGCGAGGACGCTGCCGATCAGGAACTCGGGGATCGCCAGCTCGATCGGGCGCAGCTGCGCCGCGGTGAGCTCGTCGAGCGACTCCGCGACCGCGCGCAGCATGCCGGAGAAGACGTGCTTGACGGCGCTGCGCTGCGGCAGCACGCCGACCCGCACCGGGGCCGGGCCGAGCAGCCGCGGATGCAGCGTCAGCCGCGGCAGCCGGACATAGAGCAGCGAGAAGTCGCCCGGCAGGGTGAGCGCGCTGTGGGTGGCGACCGGCCCGTAGGCGATGTCGCCGGCACGCAGCGGCATCGGCCCCTCGGCGCAGCTCAGCACTCCCTGTCCCTGCAGCAGCAGCGCCAGCCAGATCCCGTCCGGCTGGCGGACGAAGCGCCCGGAGATCTCCTGCGCGCTGGCGTCGATGCGGGCCATCTCGATGCCGAGCGGCGACACCAGGCAGCTCACCCGGCCGAAGAAATCCTCCGGCGCGCCGAGCAATCGCGACGCCGGCAGGCACAGCCGCCCCAGCACGTCCTGCCACAGCGACGGGCCCGGCGGCGCTGCGCGCTCGACCCCGACATCGTACTTCCAGGCTTTCATGCCGTCATCTCGATGCGCAATGATCGCGTCCGTCGTCTGGGTCGGCGCCGGGTCGCACCTCCGACGGAGCAAGATCCATGCAGATAAGAACCGTTCTCACCCCTTGCGGGCCGACGCTGCGCGGTTTTGCGCCCGACGCGATGGCGCAGATGACCGCGCGCGGGCGCACGCTGCTGCTGGTGATCGACGTCCAGGTCGATTTCGCGGCCCCGCACGGGGCGATGGGGCAGCTCGGCCTCGACCTCTCGGCCGTCGAGGCCGTGATCGGGCGTATCGAGCGGCTGATCGGCGCGGCACGCGACGCCGGGGTGGCGGTCGGCTTCGTCCGCGTGGTGACGCGGCCGGAGACCGATCCGCCGGCGCTGCGGCTGTTGCACCAGCGCACCGGCCAGGACGCCTCGGCGGCGGCGATCTGCCGCGCCGGCACCGCGGGCGCCGACTATCATCGGGTGCGGCCGCGACCGGGCGATCTCGAGGTCAGCAAGACGTTGTATTCCTGCTTCGTCGGCACCGGGCTGGAGGCGACGCTGCGCGGGCGCGGCATCGACACGCTGGTGGTCGCCGGCATGACCACCGAGTGCTGCGTCGACAGCACGGTGCGTGACGGCTTCCACCGCGACTTCAACCTGTTCGTCGTGGCCGATGCCTGCGCGGACTACGACCCGGCCGCCCACGTCGCGTCGCTCGAGGCGCTGGGGCGCAGCTTCGCGGTGCTGGTCGACAGCGACAGCGTGATCGCCGGCTGGCGCCACCGCTAGCGGGCCGCTGGAAAACCCATGAAGCGTCGACCACACCGAAATGAAGGCAGAGCAAGGGGCGTTGCCCCTTGACCCCATCAAAGGCAAGCCTTTGAAAACCTCACCTAGGAATCGGGGTCTGGGGCCTGCGGCCGCAGCGGGTCAAGGGCGGAGCCCTTGACGGATCGGATCATGCTCTAGCCTCCTCAACAAGATAGTGGCCTGCTCATCTCCGGAATTCGCGGGCCCATCTCAGAGGCAGGACGCTAGGCTGCGGATCTGGCCATTCGACGGGCGCACTGGTGCAAGCGCTGCCGGCGTCGCGATGGCATCCTCGACAACGCCCGGAAGAGGGAGACGCGCGATGAACGGCAGATGGGTGGTGCTCGCGGCGCTGGCGTTCGCGTTCTTCTTCGTCACCGGAACCACCTTCACCTCGCTCGCGGTGGTGCTGTTCACCATGTGCGCCGACCTGCACTGGTCGCAGACCGAGGCCGGGCTGAGCTTCTCGCTGCTGGGCCTCGCCTGCGGCCTGACCAGCCCGCTGCCGGCGGTGGCGATCCGCTGGATCGGCGCGCGCTGGACCGTCTCGGGCGGTGCACTGGTGCTGGCGGCCGGGTTCGGGCTCGCCTCGCTGTCGCACGGCATCGGCGCCTTCTTCGCCGCGGTCTGCCTGATGGGGGCGGGGTTCAGCCTGCTGGCGCCGGTGCCGGGCATGTTCCTGCTGCCGCGCTGGTTCCCGGAGAATTCGCCGCGCATCATCGGCTTCTACTTCATGGGCGGCTCGGCCGGCGGCGTGCTGGGTCCGGTGCTGGTCCATGCCAGCGTCGCCTGGACCGGCAGCTGGCGGCTGCACTGGGCGCTGATGGCGGGTGCCGCGGGCCTGCTGGCGCTGTGCTGCGCCGGCTTCGTCCGCGACCGCAGCGAGAGCGCGCTGCGGGCCGAGACCGCCGGGCACCTCGTGGTGGGTGCCGCGACCGGCTGGACCACGCGGAGCGCCATGCTGACCCACCCGTTCCTGGCGATCGCGTTCGCCATGCTGGTGGTGCAGACGGCGCTGACCGTGGTCAACAGCTCCCTGGTCGCGCACATGAGCCGCATCGGCGCCGCCGGTCCTGCCGCGGGTGCTGCCGCGGGCGCCCTCGGCATAGGGTTGGTGGCGCTCACCGGCACGCTGGCCAAGGGCGTCACCGGCGCCGTGGCGGAGCGGGTGCATCCGCTGCACATGCTGCTGGGCAGCCTGGTGCTGGGTGGCGCCTCGTTCCTGCTGTTCGGCCTGGCGCACGACGCGGCGCTGGTGTTCCTCGCGGCCGGGCTGTTCGGCGTCAGCTGGGGCGTCGCCTGGCTCAGCGCGCACCTGTTCCTGCTGCGCCGCTACGGCCGCGTGGTGGCGCCGGACCTGGTGGCGCTCGCCACCACCATCACCACCGCGGCGGTGATCGGGCCGGTCGCCGCGGGCCGCATCGCCGACCGCACCGGCAGCTTCGCGCCGATCTTCCTGATCGTCGCCGGCCTGTTCCTGATCGCCCTGCTCTCGACGGTGCTGGTGCGCCGGGAGTCGGCCGCCCGCGCCGCCGGCGTCCCGGACGACGGCCTGCGCGCCGCCCGCTGAACCACGAGGAGCCCGACATGCCACAGCCGATCGCGTTCGGGCTGCCCTCGGACCGGGGAGGCAAGGATCTCGGGATCTTCATGCCGATCGCCAACGGCGGCTGGATCCTGTCCTCGACCACGCCGACGATCGACGGCTCCTACGAGTACAACCGCCGCGCCGCCCTGCTCGCCGAGCAGATCGGCCTCGACTTCATCATGTCGATGGCGAAGTTCCGCGGCTATGGCGGCGCGACCCAGCACTGGCGCAGCTCGCTCGACAGCCTGGTGCTGATGTCGGCACTCGCCGCGCAGACCGAGCGGGTCAAGATCTGGACCACCTTCCACACGCTGCTGCAGAACCCCGCGGTCGCCGCCAAGATGATCGCGACGCTGGACCAGGTCAGCCACGGCCGCGCCGGCCTCAACGTGGTGCCGGGCGCCTATCGCGGCGAGTTCGAGCAGATGGGCGCCTGGCCCTGCGAGATCGACCACGACCAGCGCTACGAGCTCGCCACCGAGTGGCTGCACGCGGTCAAGCGGCTCTGGGCCGAGCCGTCGGTCACCCAGCACGGCCGCTACTTCACCCTCGATGACTGCCAGTCCGAACCGAAGCCGGTGCAGCGGCCGCGCCCGTTCCTGGTCGCGGCCGGGATGTCGGAGCGCGGCATGCGCTTCACCGTCGAGGAGACCGACGCGATCTTCATCGGCGGCCGCGACGACGACGAGCTGCGCAGCGTCAGCCTGCGCGCCAAGCAGATGGCGCGCGCCGCCGGCCGCAGCCTGCGCACCTACGCGATGCTGATCCTGGTGATCGAGGACAGCGACGACGAGGCGGCGTCGACGCTGGCGCGGTTCCGCGACGGCTTCGACGAGGAGGCGTTCCGCGGCATGCTGCGCTCGTACGGCATGATCGACGCCGAGATCGGCCGCGAGAACGCTTTCACCGCGCGGGCGCGCTCCGGGATCACCGCACCGCACGCGGCGGGCAGCCCGCAGACCATCACCCGTCGCATGACCGAGCTGCTGGAGGGCGCCACGCTGGACGGGATGATGCTGATCTTTCCCGATTACGACGCCGGCCTGCGCCGCTTCGCCGCCGCGATCCTGCCGGCGCTGCGCCAGCGCTTCGCGGTGTCATGACCGCCGAGCTGCTGGCGCGCATCGATGCGGCCCTCGACCCCGACGAGCTGCGGGCGCTGGTGCTGGAGCTGAGCGCGATCCCGTCGGGACAGGGGCAGGAGGCGGAGGCCGGCGAGTACGTGTTCCGCTGGATGCATCGCGAAGGCTTCGCGCCGCGCCGGGTGGCGGCGGTGCCGCACCGCTTCAGCGTGGTCGGCAGCTATGGCGGGCGCGACCAGGGCGGACGCGACCTGCTGTTCAGCGCGCATCTCGATACCGAGGGGCCGCTCGGCGGCCACGGCGACAGCTACCGCGAGCGGCCCGGCACGCCGCCGCCGGAGGCGGTGCGGATCGAGGACGGCGTGTTCCACGGTGCCGCGATCGCCAACGATCGCGGCCCGATGAGCTGCTTCCTGATGGCCGCCAAGGCGCTGCGCCGGGCCGGCATCGGGCTCGCCGGTACCCTGCACCTCACCGCCTGCCCCGGCGAGATCGGACCGGACCCGGTCGAGGAGGTGGAGGGGGTCGCCAACTCCGGCAAGGACGTGGGCGCGCTCTACATGCTGCACCATGGCGGGGTGTCGCCGGACTACATGATCGCCGCCGAGGGCACCGATTTCGGCTTCACCTCGGTCGGCGGCGGCTACGCCATCTTCCGGATCCGGCTGTTCGGTAGCGCGGTGTTCACGCCGGTGCTCGACAGCCCGGCCGCGCCGCGCGCGCACCCCAACCCGATCTACCACCTCGGCGAGGCGATCGCGGCGCTGAACCGCTGGGGCCGCGAGTACGAGCGCGCGCACCGCTTCGAGACCGCCTGGGGCGTCTGCGTGCCGAAGGTGCAGATCGGCGCGGTGCGCGGCGGCGTGCCGCACGCGATCGGCGGCGGCAGCGCGGTCTGCGCGCTCTATGTCGAGGTCGGGCTGACGCCGGCGAGCCGGCTGCAGGCGGTGCGTCGCGAGATCGCAGCGGCGCTGGCGGCGGCCGGCTTCGACGATTTCGAGCTGCAGCCGGTGGCGGTGCGGCACGGAGGCGCCGCCGACGAGGCGGAGATCGCGCCGCTCCGCCACGCCCTCGACGGGGCGCTGCGGGCGGTGCGCGGCGAGACGCTGCGTCCGGCGCATCCGGTGTATGCCTCGATGTGGCGCGACCACAACGTGTTCAACATGAACCGGGTGCCGGCGGCGACGATCGGGCCGCCGCGGCACCGGCCCAGCCTCGGCGACTTCATCGACTGCACCAGGCTCTACGCGCTCGCCGCGATCGCGGTGTGCGGGCTCTCTGACACGGAGGAACGGCGACCATGAGCAATCAACCGATCGAGGTGCGGCCGCTGACGCGGCGGATCGGCGCCGAGATCCACGGCGTCGACCTGTCGCAACCGCTCGAGCCCTCGCGGCGCGAGGCGATGCACCAGGCGCTGATGCGGCACCAGGTGATCTTCTTCCGCGACCAGTCGCTGAGCCACGACGACCACGAGCGCGTCGGCCGCGCCTTCGGCGAGCTCGCGATCCATAGCGGCGTGCCCGGCCTGCCGGGCCATCCCGAGATCGTCGCGATCCACGCCGACGCCGATTCGAAGTACGTCGCCGGCGAGACCTGGCATTCCGACCTGAGCTGCAACGCCGAGCCGCCGATGGGCAGCATGCTCTATCTGCCGATCGTGCCCGAGGTGGGCGGCGACACCCTGTTCGCCAGCATGTACGAGGCCTACGACGCGCTGTCCGAGCCGATGAAGACGTACCTGCACGGGCTGACCGCGACCCATGACGGCGAGCACGTCTATCGCTCGATGACACCGGACCTGAGCAAGCGCTTCCCCTGCAACAGCCATCCGGTGGTGCGCACCCATCCGGTGACCGACCGCAAGTGCCTCTACGTCAACTCCTCCTACGTCACCAGGATCGACCAGCTGCCCAAGCCGGAGAGCGACGCCATCCTGCAGTTCCTCTACGTGCACTGCATGAACCCGAACTTCCAGGTGCGCTTCCGCTGGCGGCCCGGCTCGGTCGCGTTCTGGGATAATCGCTGCACCCAGCACATGGCGGTGTGGGACTACTTCCCCGAGCTGCGCTCCGGCTACCGCGTCACCATCGCCGGCGACCGCCCGTTCTAGATCGATCTCGCCACGCCGACAGAGGACCGAGCATGACCGCGCGCGTACTGGACGATGCCTTCTTCGAGGGACTGCAGAGCTCGATCCTGCCGACCGAGCAGGCGGAGAGCCTGCCGCCGCTGTGCTACACAGATGCCGACTTCTACGAGTTCGAGAAGCGCGCGGTGTTCGACCGCGAGTGGCTCTGCGTCGGTCGAGAATCCTGGGTCGCCGAACCGGAGCAGTATTTCACCACCGCCATCGTCGGCGAGCCGATCCTGGTCGCGCGCGACCGCGGCGGCGTGCTGCGGGCGATGTCGAGCGTGTGCCAGCATCGCGGCATGCTGGTGGCGGAGGGGCACGGCAGCCGGGGCGCCTTCGTCTGCCCCTACCACCACTGGACCTACGGGCTCGACGGCACGCTGATCGGCGCCCCGGCGATGGGGCGCTCCTGCGGCTTCGACAAGTCGGCCGGCGGCCTGCCGAGCTTTCGGGTCGAGGTCTGGCAGGGCTTCGTGTTCATCAACTTCGACCGGGACGCCGCCCCGCTGGCGCCCCGGCTCGAGGCGGTGTCGCAGGTGCTCAAGCCCTACCGGCTCGGCAAGGCGGAGGGACCGCGTCCGGGCGAGGCGCCGCAGTATGCCTGGAACTGGAAGGTGATGTTCGAGAACAACAACGACGGCTACCACGCCAACAAGCTGCATCACGGCGTGCTGCACGATTTCGTCCCCAGCCACCTCGCGAGTTTCCCCGAGCTGCCGCCGGACAGCGCCGGCTACTACCGGCTGAACGGCACGCTGCACGCCGATGCCAGCTTCAATGCGACGCAGCGGGCGCTGCTGCCGGTGTTCCCCGGCCTCGGCGAGGTCGAGCGCAACCGGATGGTGTTCGCCAACCTGCCGCCGACGCTATCGCTGGTGCTGACCAGCGACATGGTGATCTACATGATCCTGCGCGCCGACGGGCCGGAGACGCACCGCATGGACCAGGGCGTGCTGGTGGCGCCGGGCGCGATGCTGGATCCCTCGTTCGGCCATCGCATGGCGATGAACATGGCGGCCGCGATGGAGATCGTCGCCCAGGACCTGCATGTCGATGCGCTGGTGCAGGTCGGGCTGCGCTCCCGCTTCGCGCCGCGCGGCCGCTATTCCTGGCAGGAGGGCGCGCAGCGCGCCTTCAACGCCTGGCTGGTGCCGCGCTACCGCGACGCCTGGGCGGCGAGCCGCTCCGGCTCACGGGCGGCCTGAGGCCGATGCCGGCGACGGCGGACCTCGCCGCCATGCTGTCGGCCGCCAGGACGGCGCTGCTGGTGGTCGACGTGCAGTCCGACTTCGCCGCCCCGGAGGGCGCGATGGGCCGGATCGGGCACGACCTGTCCGCCGCCGCCGCGGCGGTCGGGCGCATCGGGCCGCTGCTCGCGGGCGCGCGCGCCGCCGGTGCCACGGTCGCGTTCGCCCGCGTGGTCAGCCGGCCGGAGACCGACACCGAGGCGCTGCGGCTGTTCATGCTGCGGCGCGGGCGCGACCCGGCGACCGCGCTGGCGATCTGCCGCGACGGCACCCCGGGTGCGGCGTACTACCGGGTGGCACCCGAGCCGGGCGAGCTGCAGGTCGAGAAGACGCTGTTCAGCTGCTTCGTCGGCACCGGGCTCGACGCGCTGCTGCGCGCCCGCGGCATCGACACGCTGCTGCTCTGCGGCCTGACCACGGATTGCTGCGTCGACTGCACCGCGCGCGACGCCTTCCACCGCGGCTACAACGTGTTCATCGCCGCCGACGCCTGCGCCGCCTACGACGACGAGACCCACCGCGCCGCCCTGCACGGCCTGGCCAAGAACTGCGCGCTGCTGGTTGGGACCGATGCGGTGGCCGCGGCCTGGCGGTCGGCGCGCGCGGCATGATCGCGGCGCAGATGGCGCCGGCCGACCGGCAGGTCGACCTGCTGCTGACCCACGCCCTGATCGTGACCCTCGATGCCGGGCGGCGCATCCTGAGCGACGGCGCCCTGGCGGTGCGCGGCGACCGCATCGTCGCGGTCGGCAAGACCCACGAGCTGCGGCGGGACTTCGACGCCAAGCAGGTCATCGATGCCGGCCGCTTCGTCATCGTCCCCGGCCTGGTCAACGCCCACATCCACGTCACCGGCGAGCCGCTGACCCGCGGCTGCGCCCCCGACGACGTCGATTTCAACACGCTCATCTTCGACTGGCTGTCGCCGGTGCACTTCGCCCACACCCCCGCCGACGAGAAGCTCGCGGCACAGTTCGCAGCACTGGAGATGCTGCGCACCGGCACCACCTGCTTCCTCGACGCCGGCACCTGCTGCTTCCTCGACCAGGTGGTCGAGGGGATGGAGTCGATGGGGATACGCGGCCGCCTCGGACGTTGGTCGTGGGACGGGCTGGACGCGCCGATGAGTGCCCCGACCGGCGTCGTCGTCGACGGGCTGCAGCGTCAGCTCGAGCGCTATCCGGCCGGCCCCGACCGCAGGCTGTCCGCCTGGCCGATCCTGATCGGCCACTACACCTGCACCGACGCGCTGTGGCAGGCGGCCAAGGCGCTGGCCGACGAACACGGCGCCGGGCTCGCCTTCCATATGAGCCCGGTGCCGGACGACGCCGCCTGGTTCCTGGAGCGGCACGGCCGCCGGCCGTTCCAGCATCTCGCCGAGCTCGGCGTGCTGAGCCGCAACGTCGTCGCCACCCACGCCGTGCATCTCGACGCCTCCGAGGTGGCGCTGCTGGGCGCTGCCGGCGCCAGCGTCGCGCACTGCCCGATGACCGCGCTGCGCGGCGCCTACGGCGCGACCACGCTGGGGCGGTTCCCCGAGCTGGTCGCGGCCGGCGCCAACCTGGCACTGGGCAGCGACGGCAGCAACGACAGCAACAGTGCGGACCTGCACCGCGCCATGTTCCTGCTGGCCGGGATGTCGAAGGACGCCCGGCGCGACCCGACCCTGTTCCCCGCGCACCAGGCGATCGAGCACGCCACCCTGGGCGGCGCCAGGGCGCTGCTGCTGGAAGACCAGATCGGCAGCCTGGAGCCGGGCAAGAAGGCCGATTTCGTGCTGCACGACATCGACCGGCCGGAATGGAGGCCGCTGCTCAACGTGGTGAACCAGCTGGTCTGGTCGGTCGACGGGCGCAGCGTGCACAGCGTCTGGGTCGACGGCGTCCGGGTGGTGGAGAACTACCGCTCGACCATGATCGACGAGGACAGGCTGTACGCCGAGGTCGAGGCCGCCGGCCGGCGCATCCTGGGTGCGGCAGGGCTGCCGGACGCGGCGCGCTGGACGACCTCGTGAGTGTGCGCCCTCAGCGCGGCAGCCGGCACGCGTCGAGGATCAGGAAGTGCGGCCGCGCCTGCAGCAGTGCCGCACCGGCGTGTCGCGGCAGGAAGCCGCCGGGATACAGCACCGTCAGGTAGACGCCGCGGAAGCGCTGCGCCGCACAGATCGCGGCCAGGCTCGCCGCGGAGGCGCGCAGCTGCGCCGCGTCGGTCAGGTTCCAGGGCTGGGTCAGCGACGCGTCCGCCGGGCGCAGCGCGATCGGCTGCTGTGCCGGGTTGGCGAACAGCGACGGCACGAACAGGTCGCGGAAGGCGACCTCCGTCGCGAGCGAGCTGAGCGGCGGCGACCAGATCTGCTGCCAGCGCAGCGAGGGCAGCGGGATCCCGTAGGCCGTCATCATCACGCTGCCAGCCGGCAGCGTCGCGGTGCGCTGCCGGTAGTCGCGGAACACCCCGCCCGCCGCGTGCCAGCACGCCGCCAGCACCAGCGTTCGCGCCAGCACCGCGGCGGTCGCCCATCGTGCGGCGCGTGGCGCGGGATCGAGACGCAGCGCGGCCGCGAGCAGCAGCAGCGGCAGGATCGCGAGCCGGGTATCCAGCACCGAGCCGGTGCCGATCCGCTCCGGGGCGGCCAGCACCAGCAGCACCAGCGCCGCCACCGCCGCGGCCGGCGCGGCCGACAGCCGCGGCCGGGCGCACCAGGCCGCCGCCACGCAGACCAGCAGTGCGGCGAGGCTGGCGGCGTCCTGCCACAGGCTGCCGCCGAGCAGCACGCGGGCGAACAGCGTGAGCTTGCGCAGCGCCAGGCCGCGCGGCCCGGACCCCGCGAAGTGCAGCGAGAAATCGTGTCCGGTGCCGCCCGGCAGCGCGTGCAGCAGGCTGCCGACCACCAGCAGTGCCGCCGCCGGCGAGGCGGCGTCGAGGATCCGGTCGCGCACCGGTACGGCAGCGCGTGGATCACGCAGCGCGAAGCAGCCGAGCAGCAGGATCCAGGCGACCGCGACCACGACGTGGGCGAACAGCAGCACCGCGGCCCCCGCGGCGGCGAGCGCGATCCGGCGCCACCGCCGGGGCGCGGCGCCGAGCCACAGCGCCAGCAGGCCGAGCATCAGCCCGATCGCGAGCATGTAGTTGACCAGGCCCCAGAACAGCGCGTTGCAGTCGAACAGCAGGATCGCGAAGGCCGGCTTGAACGCGTCCGCGGCGCCGAGCGCGCGGGCGCAGGCGAGGAAGCCCACGACGAAGCAGAGGTAGGTCAGCACCAGGAACAGCTGCGCCGCCGCCTCGACCGGCAGGCCGATGCGGGTCAGTGCCAGCACGCCGAGATCGAGCGCCGCACCCGGCAGCAGGAAGCCGGACAGGCGGAAATGCGCGCTCCAGAACGGATCGCCGCGCAGCAGCCCGATCAGCACGTGGATCCGCGCGACGTGGTTCGGCCAGTCCTGCAGCGGCGCCGGCCGCGCCGCCAGCAGCGGCAGCGCGCCCACCGCCACGACCGGCAGCACGACGGGGAGGCGGCTCACCGATGCGGGTTCAGGCTGCAGCGGTCCAGGCGTCGCGCGGCCGGCGGAACGGCATGCGCAGCGCGCTCGCCAGACGCGTCTCCGCCGGATCGCGGTAGGCGGGCACGCCGATGCCGCCGTCGCGGGTCGAGCTGTCCCAGCGGAAGGTGCCGTGCAGCCGATCCCACAGGCTGAACCCGCTCGACCAGTTGCTGTGGGTCTCGCCGCGGACCACCGAGTGGTGGATGGCGTGCATGCGCGGCGTGGTCAGCAGCCACGACAGCCGACGGTCCAGCGTCGGCGACAGGCGCAGGTTTGAATGGTGGAACAGCACCGACAGGAAGAAGAAGGCCTGCCACGCCCGCAGCGCCCGGCACGATACCCCGAGCAGCCGCACCTGGGCGGCGCGCCAGGGGATCGAGACCAGCATGTCGACGGCGTGGAACCGCAGCGCCGTGCTGGCGTCGAGATCGAGGTCGACGTGGTGCACCAGGTGCAGGCGCCAGAGCAGCGGCACCTCGTGGGTCAACGCGTGCCAGACATAGGTGGTGTAGTCCATCAGCAGGATGCCGATCAGATCACGCCCCCAGGACGGCAGCTCCAGGCGCTGCGCCAGGCCGTCCCGTCGCCGCTCCGCTCGCCCGGCGAGTGCCCGCAGCACCGGTGCCTCCAGCCCCGACACCACCGCCAGGCTACCGGCACCGAGGATGAGGTTGCACAGGATGCGCGACCGCGGCTGGGTCGGCCGGCGCAGCGGCGACAGCCGCTCGACGCAGGCGATGGCGAGGACGCCGGCGGCGAGCAGCACGTCGGAGGCGGCGTGGCGGCCGCGGCCGGAGACGGGAGAAGGCATGGCGGGCAAAGTGTTCGCGCCCGGGCCCGATGACAAGCTCCCGTCGTGCGCCGACCGTCCGGCGCCGCCGCGTTGAGCGGTGTTGCGATCGTGATCCCGATGCTGAACGAGGCCGGCGCGCTGCCGCGGCTGCTGCGCGGCCTCGCCTGCCTGGATCCGCCGCCCGACGAGGTGCTGGCGGTGGATGGCGGCAGCCGCGACGCCTCGGTGGCGATCGCACGCGCCGGCGGGCTGCGCGTGCTCGAGAGCCCGGCCGCCGGCCGCGCGGCACAGATCAACCGCGCGGTGTCGGAGGCGAGCGCCTCGATCGTCTGCATCCTGCACGCCGACACGCTGCTGCCCGACGACGCGGTCGCGGTGATGCGCCGCGTGCTGGCCGACCCGTGCACCGTGCTGGCCGGCTTCACCCCGCTGCTCAGCGGGCCGGACTCGGTGCGATGGGGCACCAGCTTCCATAACTGGATCAAGACCTGGTACGCGCCGCTGCTGTTCCGGCCGCGGCTGTTCCTGCGTGGCGCGCGGCTGCTGTTCGGCGACCACGCGATGTTCTTCCGCCGCGACGAGTTCCTGGCGGTCGGCGGCTGCGACGAGGCGATGCTGGTGATGGAGGAGGCCGACCTGTGCATCCGGTTCTGCCGCCTGGGCCGCACCCGGCTGGTCAACCGCGTGGTGATCACGTCGGACCGACGCATCGCCGCCTGGGGGGCGCTGCGGGCGAACTGGATCTACCTCACGGTGGGGGCACGCTGGGGGCTGGGGCGGCGGCGTCGGCTGGAGGCGAGCTACCCGGAGGTGCGCTGAGCCGCGGACGACCGACGTCAGGCCGCCTTGAGGTAGCCGGTGGCGATGCAGCGATCCACCAGGCGGCGCAGGAAGGCGATGTCGGTGGGCGGGCAGGGACAGCCGCCGAGCACCCGCAGGGCGTCGTCGGAGAAGCGCGGATCGCGCTGCAGGTAGCTGGCATAGTGCGCGGTGACCTGGCGATGCACCACCTGGCCGCGTGGCGTCAGCAGGCCGGGATCGAACGTCTCCGGCGACATCAGCCGCGGGCTGAAGAAGTGCGGATATTGCGAGGCGAGACCGGTCAGCGTCGCTACCGCGACCGGCGCGCCGGAGACCAGGTGGATGTTCTGTCCCGCCGCCTCGTCCATGTGCTCGACCAGGTGCAGCAGCCCGGCGGTGACGTGATCGATCGGCACCAGGTCGAGGCTGGCGCCGGGAACCGCCGGCAGCGTCCGCACCCGCCCTTCGGCGACCAGCCGGATCAGCGCGTAGACGCCGTCCAGCCGGTTGATCATGCCGTCGGCGTAGGCGCCGACCACGATCGAGGGACGCGCGATGACCGCGGGCAGGCCCTGCTGCCGTGCCTGCTCGACCAGCGCCTCGGCCGCCGCCTTGCTGGCCTCGTAGCCGTTGGTGAAGGCGCCGGCGCCGGGCCGGTCCTGCTCGGCCACCGGGCCGGATACCGCGCCGCACACGTAGGCGGTGCTGACATGCAGCAGCGGCACCGGCCGCGGCCCGCCGGTGGCGAGGCCCAGGATCTGCCGGGTGCCCTCGACGTTGACCGCCTGCAGCAGGGCGGGATCGGCGTCGAAGGCGGTCACCGCCGCGAGGTGCACGATCAGGTCGAGCCCGTCGCGGAGCGCCTCGTAGGGCGACGCCTGCAGTCCCAGCCGAGGCTGGCGCATGTCGCCGAGCAGCAGGCTGATCGCGCCCTCGCGCGGTGCCTCGCCGGGTGCGAGCAGCGGCACGGCGCTGCCGTCGTTGCGCTGCACGTCGCGGTCGCGGTGCACCAGCGCCGTCACCTGATGGCCGCGCCCGGCGAGCAGCCCGGCGAGCTCGCCGCCGATCAGGCCGGCGGCGCCGGTGAGGAAGATGCGCATGATCGCGGCCTAGTGCCGCTTCGACCGGAGCTGGGTCGCGTGGTGGGCTGCACCGGACAGAGGTCCGGCGATCCGGCTGGCTCGAAGGGTCACGCGTGCCTCATCGGCCATTTCAGGATCCTCATATCGCCGGCGGCGCGAGATCTGAAAGCCGGCTCGGAGGCGAGGGATGCGATCTACTCATAACGTGATCGTGATTGGCGCAGGCTCGGCCGGCCTGACCGCCGCCGGCGGCTGCGCCAGGCTGGGGCTGCGCACGGTGCTGATCGAGCGCGACCGCATGGGGGGCGACTGCCTGAACACCGGCTGCGTGCCGTCCAAGTCGCTGCTCGCCGCCGCGCATCGCGCCCAGGCCTGCCGCGATGCCGGGCGGTGGGGGATCGTGGCTGCCGCTCCGGTGACGGATTGGCACGCCGTACGCGCCCGGTTGCGCGACGCCATCGACAGCATCGCGCCGCACGATTCCGAGGCGCGCTTCCGCGCCTGGGGCGTCGAGGTGATACGCGGCGAGGCGCGCTTCGTCGGGCGCCGCTCGGTGCGCGTCGGCGACCGCGTGCTGCGGGCGCCCCGGGTGGTGATCGCCACCGGCTCGCGCCCGCGGCTGCCGCCGATCGAGGGGCTGTCCTCGGTGCCGTTCCTGACCAACGAGACGCTGTTCGATCTGCCCGAGCTGCCGCGTCACCTGCTGGTGCTGGGCGGCGGCGGCATCGGCGTCGAGATGGCGCAGGCGTTCCGGCGCCTGGGTGCTGCGGTGACGCTGCTGGAGCAGGACCGTCCGCTGGCCCGCGAGGATGCGGAGGCGGCGGCGCTGGTGCTGCGCCGCCTCGTCTCCGAGGGGGTCGAGATCCGCGCCGGCACCGCGGTCACCGGCGTTCGCAGCGCCGGTGCCGGGGTGCGTCTGACGCTAGCGGACGGCAGCGTGGTGGAGGGCAGCCACCTGCTGGTCGCCGTCGGCCGGGTGGCGGACCTCTCGGCACTGGACCTGCCCGCCGCCGGCGTGCGAACCGGGCCGGACGGCATCGTGGTGGATGCGGGCCGGCGCAGCTCGAACCCGAGCGTGCTGGCGCTGGGCGACTGCCGGGAAGGCCCGCGGCTCACCCACGCGGCAGCGGAGGACGGCGCGGTCGCGGTGATGCGGGTGGCGCTGGGGCTGCCGGCGCGGGTGCGGCCTGCGGCGTTGTCGTGGGTCACCTATACCGACCCCGAGCTGGCCCAGGTGGGGCTCACCGAGGCGACGGCGCGGCGCCTGCACCGCGAGGTGCGGGTGCTGCACCAGCGCCTCGCGGACAACGACCGTGCGGTCTGCCAGGGCGATACCGACGGGTTCGCCAAGCTGGTGCTGGCCGGCGGCCGCCCGGTCGGGGTCACCCTGGTCGGCGCCGGCGCCGGCGAGCTGGTGCTGCCCTGGGTGATGCTGCTGTCGCGACGCACCTCGCTGTGGGGCCTGTCCGGCGCCGTGGTGCCGTATCCGACCCTGTCCGAGCTGTCCAAGGCGCTCGCCTTTTCCGCCTACGAAGCTCGCCTGTTCGGCCCCTGGACGCGACGCTGGGCACGGCTGGTCGCAGCACTGCGGCGTTAGCGCTGCGGCGTCCGTGCTGCGGCGTCAGTGCTGCGACCGATTACCCGGGCCTTGTCCGAGCGGCGGTGCAGGGGCCATCTCTGCGCCATCTCCAGGACCTCTCCCGCATGACCGACGCCGCACGGCTCGACCCCGGCAAGTTCCGCGACCCGCGTTACACCGCGCGCGGCGCGCCTCGCGCCGGGGTGGCGCTGGCGGGGCTGCGCACGCTGTGGTTCAACACCGGCACGCTGTGCAACATCGCCTGCGCCCGCTGCTACATCGAGAGCTCGCCGTCGAACGACGCGCTCTCCTACCTGACCGCCGCGGAGGTCGCGCGCTACCTCGACGAGGTCGAGGCGCTGGGCTGGGACACGCGCGAGATCGGCTTCACCGGCGGCGAGCCGTTCCTGAACCGCGAGCTGCCGGCGATGCTCGAGGACGCGCTGGGTCGCGGCCGGACTGCGCTGGTGCTGACCAACGCGATGCGGCCGATGCGGCTGCACGAGGCGGCGCTGCTGCGGCTGCGCGAGCGCCACGGCGACCGCCTGACCCTGCGTGTCAGCCTCGACCACCACACCGCGGCGATCCACGAGGCGGAGCGCGGCGCCGGCAGCTGGGCGATCGCGCTGGACGGGCTGCGCTGGCTCGACCGGCAGGGCTTCCGCCACGCCGTCGCCGGCCGCCTGCTCGCCGGCGAGAACGAGGCGACCGCGCGCGACGGCTATGCCGGGCTGTTCGCCGGTCTCGGCGTGCGGATCGACGCTGCCGACCGCGCCCGCCTGGTGCTGTTCCCGGAGATGGATGCCGCAGCCGACGTGCCGGAGATCACCGAGGCCTGCTGGGGCATACTGGGCCGCAGTCCCGAGCAGCTGATGTGCGCCGGCAGCCGCATGGTGGTGAAGCGTCGCGGCCGCGCGCCGAGCGTGGTGGCGTGCACGCTCACCCCCTACGCGCCCGGCTTCGACCTCGGCCCGACGCTGCGCGACGCCGCCGGCACGGTGATGCTGAACCACCCGCACTGCGCGCGGTTCTGCATGCTGGGCGGCGCCAGCTGCAGCGGCTGAATAATCGGGGTCTGGGGCCTGCGGCGCCAGCGGGTCAAGGGCAGCGCCCTTGGCTTGCTTCCCCGGCAGCCCGTTAAGCCGGCGCGCCGACTTGCCGCGAAGGCGCCGCCTTGGCGAAGGCCTCGTGGGCTTCGCAAGCGGCAAAGATCCGGTCCACGATCGGCGTCCCCGGCACCTCGATCTTGAAGATCGGCAGCACGATCTTGATGCTGGCGAGGCAGATATCGGCCATCGTGATGCTGTCCCCGTGGCAGAACGCGCCGGTATCGGCCTCGGTCGCCAGGCGCTGCTCGAACGCCTGCAGCCCGGTCGTGAACCAGTTGACGCGCCAGGCGCGCGCGGCGTCCGCCGCGAAATGCGCCTCCTCGGTCAGGTACTTCATCACCCGCGGCGTGATGAGCGGGTGCGTATCGGCCGCCAGCATCGACGCCAGCGAGCGCACCCTGGCGCGTTCGACCGGGGTCTTCGGCAGGATCGGCGCCTGCGGATGGATCTCCTCGAGATATTCCAGGATCGCGAGGGACTGCGTGATCGGCGAGGACTGCGCCGCCTCGCGGTCGATCAGCGCGGGGATCGCGCCGAGCGGGTTGATCCTGAGGAATGCCGCGCCGCGATGCTCGCCGGCATCGATGTTCACGAAGCGCTCTTCCGCCGCGAGGCCCTTCAGGGTGAGCGCCACGCGCACCCGATAGGTCGCCGAGGTGCGCCAGTACGCGAACAGTTCGAAGCGGGCTGTGTCGCTCATGATGCCGACCCTTGCTGCGAGGTTCTCCGGATCGCACCGACTAGTCCGTGGCCTCCCGGCTGTCCAGGTGCGGGCCCCTGTGCCGAGGCGGCACGCACGCGGCCAGCACGTCGCGCAGCGTCGCGATCGCGTCCCACAGCTCGGCGTAGCGCAGCGTGAGCGGGGTGACGCCGAAGCGGAGGATGTCGGGCGCGCGAAAATCGCCGATCACGCCGCGCTCGATCAGGGCGCGCATCACCGCTCCGGCCTCGGGATGGCGGAAGCAGACCTGGCTGCCACGCGCCGCCTCCGCCTCGGGCGTGACCAGCTCGAGCCCGGCATCCGGGCACTGCTGCGCCGCCAGCCGCATCAGGATCGAGGTCTGGCGCAACGATTTCTCGCGCAGTGCCGGCATCGGCGCCCGCAGCACGATCTCGACCCCGACCTGCAGCGCCGTCATCGCCAGGATCGAGGGCGTGCCGACGGTGGCGCTGCGGATGCCCGGAGCCGGCCGATAGCCGTCATGGAAGCCGAACGGGTCGGCGTGACCGAGCCAGCCGGTGAGCGGGAAGCGTGCCTCCGCCAGCCAGCGCGGCGCCACGTAGAGGAACGCCGGGGCGCCGGGGCCGCCATGCAGGAACTTGTAGCCGCAGCCGACCGCGAGGTCCGCTGCCGCCGCGGTCAGGTCCACCGGCACCGCGCCGGCGGAGTGCGCGAGGTCCCACAGCACCAGCGCGCCGGCCGCATGCGCCGCCGCGGTGACCGCCGCCATGTCGTGCATCGCCCCGGTGCGGTAGTTCACGTGGGTCAGCATCAGCACCGCGACGTCGGCGTCGAGCGACGCGGTGACCCGGTCCGGATCGGCGAGCCGCAGCGCATGCCGACTCCCGAGCAGCTCGACCAGGCCCTCGGCGATGTAGAGGTCGGTCGGGAAGTTGCCGCGCTCGGACAGGATCACGCGCCGCCCCGGCCGCAGCGCCAGCGCGGCGGCGAGCAGCTTGAACAGGTTCACCGAGGTGGAGTCCGAGGCGATCACCGCGCCGGGGGGAGCGCCCAGCAGGCGTCCGATCTGGTCGCCCAGCCGCTGCGGCAGGTCGATCCAGCCGCGGTCCCAGGAGCGGATCAGCCCGTCGCCCCATTCCCGGCGCAGCATCGCCGCCACCCGACCCGGCGTCTCGCGCGGCAGCGCGCCCAGCGAGTTGCCGTCGAGATAGACGATGCCGTCCGGCAGCGCGAACTCGTCGCGGAACGGGGCCAGCGGATCGGCCCGGTCCAGCGCCTCCAGGGCCGCCCGCGTGATCGTCATCCCGGTCAGGGCGTATCGGGCGATGCGGGCGCGTGCGAGGCGGCGGCGGCGTAGGGGTGGGTGGAGGAGAACGGGTCGGCGATCAGGCTGGCGAGGCTCATGGTGCCGAAGCTGATCAGCAGGAAGCCGCCGGCCAGCGAGAAGTTCTTGAGGAAGTCCCAGAACAGGCCGCGCCCCTTGCTCTCGCTGCCGGCCCAGAAGTCGCCGGTGGCCCAGAACCGCTTCCAGAGCAGGGCGGTGACCATGCAGTAGCCGGCCATGATGAAGGCGGCCAGGCGATCGGCGATGCCGGTCAGGATGCCGATCGGCATCAGGATCTCGACCGACAGGCCGGCCATCAGCATCAGGGTCGCCGGGCCGCGCGCCGGGATCATCTCCTGCGCCTGGCCGACCGCGCCCCTGAAGTTCAGGATCTTGTCCAGCGCGCTGAACGGGAAGAACAGCACGACCAGCAGGTAGCGCACCGCGAGCGTCACCAGGAAACCCAATCCGGTCATGGCACACGATCTCCAGCGGGCGACGCGCGAGCGGCCCGGTTCAAGGGATGGGAGCGATCGCGATGCGACGCCGGTCGGCCGGTGCTGCTCTAGCGCATCCGGCCGCAGGCGGTTGCCTGCCGCCGTCGTGCCGCGTAACGAATCGGTCGTCCGTCGCTATCGCGGCACGCCGAGGCCGGGTGCCTCGCTCGAGGTGAGGCCGCCGGTGGCGAAGGCCAGGGACGCGGCGTCGATCAACGACTGGGCGTGCGACCGGGCCACCGTGGCGCCGGCATCGGCCAGCGCCGTCTGCGCCGTCATCGCGTCGGTGAAGCTGCCGACGCCGTTGCGGAACGCATCCTGCGCGGAATCGAAGGCCGCCTGTGCGGCACGGCGCAGCGCGATCGCGGCGTCGTACTGCACCAGCCCGGTCTCGAGCTGGTCGTAGGCTGTGGCCACCTCGTGCAGCGCGCCGTCCTCGCCCTGGCGCAGCGCGTCCTCCGCGGAGTCGCGCTGCGACTGCGCCAGCCGCAGCCGGTTCTCGCGCAGGCCGCCCTCGTAGAGCGGCCAGTGGAAGCCCATGAACACCCCGACCTGCGGCTGCTTGATGCCCTGGTAGGGGCTGCCGTCGGTGCTGATCTGGCCGATGTTGCCCTGGATGTCGGCCGACACGGAGAGCTTGGGGTAGAAGTCGGCGCGCGCCAGGGCGACGCCGGCATCGGTGGCGCGCAGCCGCGCCAGGTCGGCCAGCAGGTCGGGGCGACGCTGCAGCGCGTCGCGCATCATCCGGTCCACCGTCCCCGAGGTCTGCCGCGGCAGCGGGCGGTCGGAGCTGTCGGCGACCCGCAGCCCGGTGCTGGGCGGCAGTCCCATCGCCTGCAGCAGGCTGTACATCGCGTCGTGCTGCGCCGCGGTGGCGCGGGCGATCTCAAACGCCGCCTGCGCGGTGCCGCGTCGGGCCAGGGCCACATTCACGATCGTGCCCATGCCGTGCGCCGTCATCGCCTCGGCCGACCGCTGCAGCAGCTCGGCATTCGACCGCGCCGCCCGCGCCGCGCGCAGCTGCGCATTCACGCCGTCGAGCGCGAAGTAGGCGTGCGCGACGTCGAGGATCAGCTTCTGGTGCACGCCGCTGAACCCGACATTGGCGGCGAACGACAGCTGTCGCGCCGCACGCACGGCGGCGCCGGTGGCGCCGAAATCTAGCAGCAGGTAGCGGAGCGTGAGCTGCGGGAACACCTCCTCGGCGTTCGAGCTGATATAGCCTTTCGCCACCAGCCGGTTGGGGAACGGCAGCGCGGTATGCTGGTAGCCGACCAGGGCGGCCGCGGTCAGCTCGGGCAGGTAGGCGGCGCGCGCGATGCCGACCTCGATCGCCGCCTGACGCGCCTGCTCCCAGGCCACCCGCGTACCCTGGTTGCGGCGCTGCGCGACGTCGATCAGTTCGGCGAGCCCGTAGCCGTGCGACGGGTCGAGCGCGACCGCGTCCTTCGGCCAGGGCAGCGCAGGGTCCCGCGGCAGCGCGAAGTGCCGCGGCCCCCCCGGCGAGGGGTCCGCGGCGGGTGCGGGCGCGCCGTCGCGGTCGTCAGGGGACTGCCCGTCCTGCTGCGTCTCGATCTGCCAGGGCGTGCTCGGCGAGGCCGGCGCCAGTGCGCCGGTGTCGTTGCAGCCGAGCAGCAGCGCGCAGGCGCCGAGGGCGAGGCAGCGCCGGTCACGCCCCGGCAAGGAGGGCGCTCCGGGCCGGGGTGGCGAGCCCGTGCGACGGACCGGGCGCGACCTGATCGAGGATGCCGGCCACGTCGTCGTGCAGGATGCAGTACCAGCCGGCCCTGGCGGCGAGGTGCGCCGCCACTGCGTCGCGCGACGCGCCGTGCGCGGCCCCGTTCGCGAGCCGCAGGCGCGGCGGCGGCGGCAGCGAGCCGGCGATCGCGTCGGCGCCGATGCCGGTGCGCGTCCAGGTCGCGCAGCGGCGGAACCACGCCGCCATGGCGAGATGGTGGGCCACGATCTGCTGCCGGACCGCCTCCGGCACCGCGTCGCGCCACAGCGGGTCCGGCCGATGCCCGAGGATCACCGAGACCGGCACCAGCAGCGCCTGCACCCGGGTCAGCAGCGCCGCGTCGATCGCGCGCCGGGTCCCGTCCCGCCTCGCCTCGGAGATCTCGTACGGGTCGTTGACCATCACGCCGCGCGCCGCGGCGATGCACTGGCCGAAGCGCCGGCGCAGCGCGTCCTCGTCGTCGCCCGGCGACGAGGCGGCCTGCGTCGGCAGCTGCAGCAGGTCCGCCAGACGCTCCAGCGCCTCGGCGAGCGACGTTTGCACGATGCGCGCCACGCTGACCGGCCAGATGCCGGTGAAGATGACGAACACCGCGACGTCGCCGAGCAGGATGCCGGCGATGCGGTCCCGTCCGGCCTCCATGTTCAGCGTCGGGCCGAAGCCCTGCAGCACGATGATGAAGAAGGCGAGCGCCACCTGCTGGCCGGCATAGGCGGTCCGCTCGCTTCCGCTGGCGACCCAGGCGGCGAGCAGGATCACCGGCGTCAGCGTCGCCAGCAGGTCGCCGAGGCCGGTCAGATGCGGCATCAGCACCAGGATGGTGGCGATGCCCAGGGCGGCACCGATCAGGCAGCCGGCGATGCGCAGCGTCATCTTGTGCACCGTCTCGCCCACCGTGTTGAGCGAGACGAAGAAGCAGGTGATCATGCAGGTGTGCATGCCGGGCCAGTCGGCCAGCGTCTCGAAGGCGTAGCAGCCCATCACCGCCAGCGTGAGCTTGACCGCGAAGCGGGCATGATCGGGGTTGCTGAACGCGTCCGGCGCCAGCAGGCGGCGTGCCGCGCCGGGCTCGCCAGCCGGCTGCCGGCTCGCATCGGGCGGTGCGAGCGCACCGTGGATCGCCTGCAGCGCGCGCGACAGCTCGGCGGCGAGTGGCAGCGCCGGGCCGGTCGCCCTCGGGTCGTCGGGCACGCCGTCCGGGACCTGCGCTTCGGCGAGCGGGGCGTCGTCGCGCAGCGCGCGCTCGGCGGCGCGGCAGCTGCGGGCGGCGTGCGGCAGGCGAGGGTCCGAGGCGCCGCTGACCCAGTCCCAGGCGAGCAGCACCAGGTAGAGCCGCGCGACCTCGCGGATCAGGCGCTCGCCGGAAGCGTGGGAGAGCGGATCGCGGTGCAGCTTGCCGGCCAGCTCGTGCAGCTTGAGCAGCCCGGTGGTGCCGGCCTGCGCCAGGGTGGCGAGCCGCGCGCGCGCGCCGGCCTCGCCCTCGCAGAACCGCGCCGCGGTCGCCAGCCGGTCGGCGAGCTCCGCGCGAAGCATCAGCGCCGGGTCGCGCCCGGTCACCAGGTTGGCCGCGATCAGCAGCGTCGCCGGCACCGCGATGACCGGGATGTACCAGAGCAGGCCGCGCAGCAGCGCCTCCTCCGGCGGCACGAACAGCAGCTCCGGCAGCGTCGACTGGGTGGTGTTGCCGACCACGCCCGCCTGCTGCAGCGCGCCGGCCAGCACGTTGTCGCCGCCGGTCGCGCTGTAGACGATCCAGAAGCCGAACGCGTACAGCACCGGCCCGAGCGACAGCGTCCTGGACAGGAAGCCTGCGAGGAAGGTCAGCAGCGCCATCAGCGGGATGCGCAGCGCCGGCTGCGACAGGCTGACCATGAACAGCATCACCGTGGTAAGCGTGCCCAGCATGATGGCGATGCCGCCGAAGCCGGCGAGCAGGACGGTGGAGCCCTTGTCGTTGCTCGACATGAAGAACACGACGTAGGCCATCAGCGCCAGGTCGGGCATGCGCAGCACCTCGGCGAGGCTGACGGTGGCCAGGGCGAGCGCGACGAGGCGCAGCGTGTTGCCTAGCCTGCCGGGCGTCGGCAGCAGCTCGCGGCGCAGCAACGCCAGCGCGCCGGGCGGATCGCCCTCGTCGACCGCCGGAGGCATGCCGGACGCCTCGGCTCGCGCCTGCCTGCCGCTCACCGGTCGATCACGATCACGGCGCTGGCGGCGACCCGCATCAGCGTCTCCGGCGGCCGGTCGAGCAGCACGCGCACCGGGAAGCGCTGCGCGATCCGCACCCAGTTCAGGCTGCGCGGCACCCGCGGCAGCCCGCCGGCGGTCGAGCCCTCGTCCGGGGTGACGCCCCAGCCCAGGCTGTCCACCGTGCCCTGCAGCGGCTGCCGCGGCGCGCTCATCACGAACACCGTGGCACGCTGCCCGGCACGTATGCCGGCGAGGTCGGTCTCGCGGAAATTGCCCTCCGCGTACCAGCGCTCGGTGTCGATGATGGTGAACAGCGGCACGCCGGCGGCGGCGAACTCGCCGACGGCGACGTCCAGCGCGGTGATGCGGCCGGCGCAGGGTGCGCGCGCCACGGTGAGGCGCAGGTCGCGCTCGGCGAGCGACAGCGCCGCGCGCGCCCCGGCGACCTGCTCCTGCAGCGGCCGGGTGCTGGTCACCGCCGAACGCGCCTGCGTCGCCTGCTGTTCGGACTGCAGCAGCGAGATCTGCGCGGTGCGCTCGGCGGTGCGCGCCTGGTCGACCTGCTGGGAGGTGACGAAGCCGCGCCGGCCGAGCGGCTCCAGCCGCGTCAGCGTCAGCGTGGCCAGCGTGAGCTCTGCCCTGGCGCTGCCGACGCCGCTCTGCGCCGCGTCGGCCTTGGCGGTCTCGGAGACGACCTGGTCGGTCTGCACCGCGAGCTGCGCCTCCAGGCCGTGCAGCTGCGCGCGCGCCTGCTCGACGCGGAGCCGGTACGGCTCGGGATCGATCACGAACAGCGCGTCTCCCGCGCGGACCGCCTGGTTGTTCTGCACCGCCAGGGCGACGATGCGGCCGCTGACATCGGGCGCCATGTGCACCAGGTCGGCCTGCAGGTAGGCGTCGTCGGTGCGCGGCCGGAGGTCGAGCCGGGCGACGACCAGCAGCACCAGCACCGCGAGTGCCGCCAGCACCGCGAGGCTGAACAGGACGCCCATTGGCTTCACGCCCGGCGGCTTGCGAAGCGACGCCATCGCTCAGTGCCCGAACCAGAGCAGCCAGGTGAGCAGGGTGACGCAGGCGGCGAAGCCCAGATAGGTCAGCAGCGGCAGCACCAGATGCTCGCCGAGGCCGGCGGCGACCAGGAGCAGGCGCGCCAGGACGGTCGCTGCCACGCCGATCGCGGCGCACAGCATCCAGGCCGGGAAGAACGAGCCCAGGATGTCCTGCGCCGGGGCGCTGCTGCACCCGGACACCAGCAGCGGCGTCCAGGGGATGCGGCAGGGCAAACGTGTCGGGCCGCTTCCGGGCAGGCCGGGTGTTCTGCAAGCCTGCCTGCGGCGGGAGGAGCGAGCGCCGGCTCGGGAGCCGAGAGATCGGGAGGCGCGTGGGATCACGTAACGATCATGTTCGGTCGAGAGCTCCGCCGTGCCGCTGGGTGCTGCGCCGCATCCCGCAGATCGAACTGCCGCGTCACGACGGCGAACGTATCGGACACGGAAGTCCGTTGTCCATACGCGCAACTCTCCGATCAATGCGATCGGCTCGCACGATAAATCCGCATGCGCCGGCATCGGTCGCACGCCGGCGCACGATCGTTGCGCGGCGCGCTATCCGGCGCGCCGCACCGATGCTAGGTTGCGCTCGATGGGACGATCCTTCTCGCATCGGCGCGCATCCTGCCCTGTCGCGCCGACGGCCCTGCCTCCCGACCGCGCGAGGCGCACCGGATGATCGAGCCGGGCGGGGTGGAACTCAGCCAGATCAGGATCTTCGAGGCGGTCGCAGTGACGGGCAGCTTCAGCCGGGCGGCGGATCGGCTGCAGCTCGCGCAATCCTCGGTCAGTCACCAGATACGCACGCTGGAGCGCGGGCTCAGGCAGGAGCTGTTCCACCGCACCACGCGCCGCGTCGCGCTGACCCAGGCCGGCGAGGCGATGCTGATCTACGCGCGCTCGATGCTGGCACTCAGCGAGCAGATCACGCGCCATTTCAGCGAGTCCAACGCGGCGGGCGTCCTGCGGCTCGGCATCGCGGAGGATTTCGTCAGCACGCGCCTGTCGCGGCTGCTTCGGATCTTCCGAGCCCAGCACCCCAACTTCCAGATCCTGGTGGAATCGAGCCGCAGCAACGTCCTGTTCCGGATGCTCGAGGAGAGGCAGCTCGACGTCGTGGTCGCCAAGCGCCTGGTCGGCCGCAGCACTGGGCGGCTGCTGTGGCGCAGCGCCACCGTGTGGGTCGGACAGATGGAGTGCGTGCCCGAGGCGCACGAGCCGCTGCCGCTGATCGTGTTCCCCGCACCGAGCGAGCTGCGCACGATCATGCTCGATGCGCTGGCGCGCGCCGGACGCTCCTGGGTCATCGTGATGCAGTGCTCGTCGATCTCGAGCCTGCGCGCGGCGATGGAGGCCGGACTGGGCGTGTCGGCCGGCAATGTCGGCATGATCCCGGATTTCATCAGCGCCCTGCCGGATGGATCGGGGCTGCCGAAGCTCGACGACATCGAGTTCGTCGTCGATCAGGCGCCCGCGCCGCAGAGCCCCGCCGTCCAGGCCTTCGCGGCCCTGCTCTCGGATGCGGTGTCGCGCATGGAGGCGGCGACGGGATCGTCGTGATCGCGCCGCGCGCGGCCGCAACCGTCTTGCCCTCCACGACGCAGGCGTGCGAGCAATTGCGCCGGCAGATCTTCGAGTGTTCGTCGCGCGAGGCGGTTCCTGCCGAGCGGGCGGTTTTCCCTTCGACGCGCAGAGGCAGGCACGATGTCACACGGTAGTAACGATAAGGCGCCACCCGGCGCCACCCAGGCGCCGCCCTGCACGCTGGTGATTTTCGGCGCCGGCGGCGACCTGACCAAGCGCCTGCTGATGCCTGCACTCTACAACCTGTCGGGCGCCCACCTGCTGTCCGACCAGTTCAAGCTGATCGGCGTCGACCGTGACGACAGCGGCGACGAGAAGTGGAAGCAGTCGCTCACCGAGACCATGCAGTCCTTCACCAAGGACAAGACCGCCGAATTCTACACGCCCAAGCTCGACGACGCCGCCTGGGGCTGGGCGACCGACCGGATGCACTACCTGCAGGGCGACTTCAGCCAGGCGGACACCTTCAAGCGCATCGGCGAGGCGATCGGCGACGGCAGCGCGATCTTCTACCTCGCCGTGGCGGCGCGCTTCTTCGGCACCGTGGTCGACGGGCTGGGCCAGGCGGGCCTGCTCAAGCAGTCCGGCGAGACGTTCCGGCGCGTGGTGATCGAGAAGCCGTTCGGCGACGACCTGCCGTCGGCGAAGGCGCTGAACGCGCGCATCCTCAAGCAGGCCCACGAGGCCCAGTTCTACCGGATCGACCATTTCCTCGGCAAGGAGACGGTGCAGAGCATCATGGCGGTGCGCTTCGCCAACGGCATGTTCGAGCCGACCTTCCGCCGCGAGTATATCGACCACGTGCAGATCACCGCCGCCGAGACGGTGGGCGTGGAGCTGCGCGGCGCGTTCTACGAGCCGACCGGCGCGCTGCGCGACATGGTGCCCAACCACCTGTTCACCCTGCTCTGCATGATCGCGATGGAGCCGCCGAACTCGTTCGACGCCGAAGCGGTGCGCAGCGAGAAGGCCAAGCTGCTGGAGGCGATCCGGCCGCTGCGCCCCGACGAGGCGGTGCGCGGGCAATACGGTGCCGGGCAGGAGTTCGGCGCCGACGTCGTCGGCTACCGCCAGGAGCCGAAGGTCGCCGCCGACAGCCGCACCGAGACCTACGTCGCGCTGAAGCTGTCGATCGAGAACTGGCGCTGGGCCGGGGTGCCGTTCTACCTGCGCACCGGCAAGCGGCTCGCCGGGCGTCGCACCGAGATCTCGATCCACCTCAAGCCGGCGCCGTACCGGATGTTCCGCGACACTCCGGTCGATACGCTGACGCCGAACGTGGTCAAGTTCCTGATCGATCCCGAGCAGGGCATCGAGGCCCAGTTCGACGCCAAGGTGCCGGGACCGCAGATGAAGCTCGGCCGGGTGCAGACCTCGCTGCGCTTCAAGGACTTCTTCGACGAGCCGCCGAGCGTCGGCTACGAGACCCTGCTGTACGACTGCATGATGGGTGATCCCACCCTGTTCCAGCGCGCCGACGCCATCGACGCCAGCTGGACGGTGGTGCAGCCGGTGCTGGAGTCCTGGGGTCGCGGCGAGGGCGAGGTGGAAGCCTACGGCGCGGGCAGCCAGGGGCCGGCCGGCGCCGACGCGCTGCTGGAACGCGACGGACGAAGCTGGCTGAAGCTGGAGGGGTAGCGCGTCCGGATGGCGCGGCCGCGGGTGGTGGTGATCGGCGCCGGCTTCGGCGGCATCAACGTGGTGCAGGGCCTCGCCGCGGCGCCGGTCGACGTGGTGCTGATCGACCGCAACAACCACCATCTGTTCCAGCCGCTGCTGTACCAGGTGGCGACGGCGGCGCTGGCGCCGTCCGACATCGCCTCGCCGATCCGCTCGATGTTCGCCCGCCAGCGCAACGTCGAGGTGTTGCTCGGCGAGGTGGACGGGATCGACGTCACGGCGCGCACCGTCTCGGTGCCGGACGTGGGGGCGATCCCGTACGACCAGCTGGTGATCGCCACCGGTGCGGCGACGAGCTGGTTCGGACATGACGACTGGGCGGCGCACTCGGTCGGGCTGAAGAGCCTGCAGGACGCCGACACCCTGCGGCTGCGTCTGCTCGGCGCCTTCGAGTACGCCGAGAGCCATCCCGAACCCGCCGAGCTGCGCCGCCTGCTCACCTTCGTCGTGGTCGGCGGCGGCGCCACCGGGGTGGAGCTGGCCAGCTCGATCCGCGAGCTGGCGCGGGACACGCTGGCGCACGAGTTCCGCCACATCCGCCCGGAGCTGGCGCGGGTGGTGCTGTTCGAGGGCGGCCCGACCCTGCTGGCGGGGTTTCCCGACCGGCTGGTCCGCTACGTCCGCCGCCGGCTGCAGCGCATCGGCATCGAGGTGCATACCGGCGTGCAGGTGGAGCAGGTCGACGCCGAAGGCGTGATCGCGGGCGGCCGCCGCGTCGCCAGCGCCAACGTGTTCTGGTGCGCCGGGGTGGCGGCGAACCCGGCGGCGCAGTGGGTCGGCGCGGCACCCGGCCGGCACGGCACGCTCGAGGTCGGCGCCGACTGCTCGGTGCCCGGGCACCCGGAGATCTTCGCGATCGGCGACGTCGCCGGCTGCGAGGGTGCCGATGGGCGCCCGCTGCCCGGCGTCGCGCCGGTGGCCAAGCAGCAGGGCCACTACGTCGCCGGCGTGATCGCGGCACGCGCCGCCGGTGCCGCGGCGCCGGCCGCGTTCCGCTACCGCGACCAGGGCAGCCTCGCCATCGTCGGCCGATCCGCTGCCGTGGCCAGCCTGCCGCACCTGAAGCTGACCGGCTTCCCGGCCTGGCTGCTGTGGAGCTGCGTCCACCTATTCCTGCTGGTGGGGATGCGCAACCGCATCCTGGTCTACGTGCAGTGGGTCTCGGCCTGGCTGTTCTATGCCCGCGGGGCGCGGCTGATGAACACCGGCCTGGCCGGCTTCCTGCGGGCGCAGCGCGGCGGACGCGACGGGCGGGCCGCCGTACCTTGACGATGGCGGACGAGGCGAAGGCGCAAGCCGGCCAGGCCGCGGACGACGGCGAGCCGCCGTCGCGCATCGAGGACTACGCGCTGATCGGCGACTGCCTCACCGGCGCCCTGGTCGCCCGCAACGGCTCGATCGACTGGCTGTGCTGGCCGCGCTTCGACAGCGACGCCTGCTTCAGCGCCCTGCTCGGCACCAGCAGGCACGGGCGCTGGCTGCTGTGCCCGCATCGCGGGCCGGACCAATCGGCGCCGCGTGTCGGCCGCAGCTATCGCGGCGACACCCTGGTGCTGGAGACGCTGTTCCATACCGAGGACGGCAGCGTCGCGTTGATCGACTTCATGCCGACCGGCCGGGAGAACTCCTCCGTGGTGCGCCGGGTCGAGGGTCGCGGCGGCCGGGTGGCGATGCGCATGGAGATCACGATGCGCTTCGACTACGGCAGCTCCGTCCCCTGGGTAACGAAGCTGGAGGAGGGCGACGGGATCAGCGCCATCGCCGGCCCCAACCTCGTCGTGCTGCGCACCTCGGTGCCGCTGCAGGGGCGCGACCAGGCGACCTTCGCCGACTTCACCCTCGGCGACGGCGAGAGTGCGGAGTTCGCGCTGACCTGGGGACCGTCGCACCTGGCCGCGCCGGCGCCGTTCGACGTGGCCGACGCGCTGGCGCGGACGGAGGCGTTCTGGAGCGAGTGGTCCGGGCGCTGCGCCTACCAGGGCCCGTGGCGGCAGCCGGTGCTGCGCTCGCTGCTGACGCTCAAGGCGCTGACCTACGCGCCCACCGGCGGCATCATCGCCGCACTGACCACCTCGCTGCCCGAGCAGCTCCGCGGCAGCCGCAACTGGGACTACCGCTATTGCTGGCTGCGCGACGCCAGCCTGACGCTGATGGCGCTGATGATCGGCGGCTATCACGAGGAGGGCGAAGCCTGGCGCCGGTGGCTGTATCGCGCCGCCGCCGGCAGCCCGGACGAGCTGCAGATCATGTACGGCATCGGTGGCGAGCGCCGGCTCGTCGAATGGTCGCCGTCCTGGCTGCCGGGCTACGAGGGTGCGGCGCCGGTGCGCGTCGGCAACGCGGCCTCCGGGCAGGTGCAGCTCGATGTCTATGGCGAGATGATGGGCACGCTGCACATCGCGCGCTCCAGGCAGCTGGTCGAACCGCAGGCCGCCTGGTCGCTGCAGGTGCAGATCGTCGAGCATCTGGAGACGATCTGGGACCAGCCCGACGACGGCATCTGGGAGGTGCGCGGCGAGCGGCGCCACTTCACCCACTCCAAGCTGATGGCCTGGGTGGCGCTGGACCGCTCCGTCCGCGACGCCGAGAGCTACGACCTGCCGGCGCCGCTGGAGCGCTGGCGGCCGCTGCGCGAGCGCATGCACGCCGAACTCTGCGACAAGGGCTTCAGCCGTACCCGCGACAGCTTCACCCAGAGCTACGGCGGCGAGGCGCTGGATGCCAGCCTGCTGCTGATCCCGCAGGTCGGCTTCCTGCCGATCGACGATCCGCGGGTCGCCAGCACCATCGCCGCGATCGAGCGCGACCTGCTGGTGGACGGCTTCATGCTGCGCTATCGCACCGACGGCGAGGACGAGGGCGGCGACGGCCTGCCGGGCGGCGAGGGCGCGTTCCTGCCCTGCTCGTTCTGGCTGGTCGACGCCTATGCGATGCAGGGACGCCACGACGAGGCACGCGCCCTGTTCGAGCAGCTGATCGGCCTGGCGAACGACGTGGGGCTGCTGTCGGAGGAGTACGACCCGGCCGCCCGGCGTCAGGTCGGCAACTTCCCGCAGGCCTTCTCCCACTTGGCGCTGATCGGCGCGGCGCTGAACATCGAGGGGATCGGACCGGCCGAGCAGCAGGGAGCGCCGGCGGCCGCATGACGCCGGCGCGGGACCGCCGCCGGTCGGCCCCCGGCGCGCGTGCCGTCCTGCTGGTGCTCTCGTGCGGCTGGCTGTGCGGCTGCTTCCGGCTCGGCCCGGACCGGCTCGACCAGGATCAGCTGGGCTACTCGCGGGCGCTGGGCAACTCGGAGAAGCGGCAGACCCTGCTCAACATGGTGCGCCTGCGCTACGCCGACACGCCGACCTTCCTCGACGCCACCCAGGTGATCTCCGGCTACCAGCTGCAGCGCGGCGTCAGCGGCGGCTTCGAGCTGTTCCCCCACGCCGATCCGAGCAGCTACCTGACCGGCTCCGGCAGCGTGCAGCTGCAGGAGAGCCCGACCTTCACCTTCCAGCCGGTGACCGGCGACCAGTTCGCGCAGAGCTTCCTGCGGCCGCTGGCGCCCGCCGACCTGCTGCCGCTGGCGATGGGCGGCCTGCCGGTCGACGTGCTGCTGCGGCTCAGCGTGCAGTCGGTGAACGCGCTGCAGAATGCCTCCGCCCTGACCAGTGCCGGCGCTTCCGGCTCGCCGGCGTTCTTCCTGCTGCTGTACGACCTGCGCCTGCTGCAGATCGCCGGACTGGTCGGCATACAGTTCGAACGCAGCGCCAAGGGCGCCCTGGAGAAGCACGACAGGGGTACGGGTCGTATCTACCTGGCGATCGGCCGCACCCGGGATCCGCGGCTGCGCCCGGTGGTGGCCGAGGTGAAGCGGATGCTCGGCCTGTCGCCGGCCGCCCGCGAGGCGGAGGTGATCTACGGCCGTGCTCCGACCGCTCCGGGGCAGGTGGCGATCCTGACCCGCTCGATGCTCGGGGTGCTGGGCCAGCTCGCCTTCCAGATCGAGGTGTCGCCCGAGGACATCGCCGGCGGCCGGACCATGGCGACGGTGGGCGAGACTGGGATGGAGCGTCGACCGACGGTGATGGTGCATTCGGGTCCCGCGGCACCGGCGGACGCGTTCACCGCGGTGCAGTACCAGCGCCGGTGGTTCTGGGTGGCGGACGACGATTTCGACAGCAAGCTCGCCTTCACGATGCTGCAGATCCTGCTCTCGCTGGCCAAGACCAGCAGCGCCCCGGGCACCGTGATCACCATCCCGGCCGGCTGAGGTCCGGGCGCGTGGCGCCCCCGGCGCGGATTCTCGTGCCGCTTCGAGAAACGCCGGCGGCGGCGGCGGCGTTCCTGGGGCAGAGCCGTTGTGGTCGGAAAGGCGTCCCTGCGTCCGCGTCCGCGCTCCTCATCCGGAGGTCGAATGGAGATCAGGCCGCTGGTCGGGCTGCTGGGCGTGCTGATCGCGGCTCTCACCTCGGAGTTCAACGACCAGGTGACGTCGATCGCGCTGGTCGACGTGCGCGGCGGGCTCGGCATCAGCAGCGATCCGGGAACCTGGATCACGAGCCTGTACGCGACCGGCCAGGTGATCGGGATGGCCTTCTCGCCCTGGTGGTCGGTGACGATGACGGTGCGGCGCTGGGCGCTCGGCTCGATCGCGCTGTGCTGCGTGATCACGCTGTGCATCCCGTGGACCGCCAACCTCACGCTGCTGTACGGGCTGCGCTTCCTGCAGGGCTTCTCCGGCGGCCTGCTCATCCCGCTGCTGCTGGTCGTGGGCTTGCGCGTGCTGGCGCCGCCGATCCGGCTGTACGGCCTCGCCGCCTATGCGCTGACGACGACGTTCGGACCCAACATGGGTGCCACGCTGGCGGCGCTCTGGACCGACATCGTGGACTGGCACTTCGTCTTCCTCGAGACGCTGCCGCTGTGCGCGATCAGCGGCGTGCTGGTGTGGTACGGCGTGCAGCAGGACGCGCCGCAGTACCAGCGGCTGCGGCAGTTCGACTGGCGCGGGTCGCTGCTCATCATCATCGGCCTCGGCGCCTTCACCACGTTGCTGGAGCAGGGCGATCGCTACGACTGGTTCAACTCGCAGACGATCTGCGTGCTGGCGCTGGTCAGCGTCGTGGCGCTGCCGCTGCTCGTGCTCAACGAGTTGCTGCACCCGTTGCCGCTGTTCGGCTTCTTCCTGCTGAAGCGGCGCAACATCGCCTACGGGCTGATCGCGCTGGTCACCTTCCTGCTGCTCAACCTGTCCTCGTCGACGCTGCCCCTCACCTTCCTGCGCGAGGTCGGCGGCTACCGGCCGCTGCAATCGCAGCTGGTGACGCTGCAGATCGCGCTGGCGCAGCTGGTGATGCTGCCGGCGCTCGCGGTGCTGCTGAACTTCGAGCGCGTCGATGCGCGCGTGGTCAGCTTCATCGGCATGGCCTGCGTGCTGACCGCCTGCCTCGGCAACGTCCTGCTGACCAGCGTGGTGCAGGGCGGCGGGTTCCTGATCTGGCAAGCGTTCGAGGCGGTCGGACAGCCGATGATCATCATGCCTCTGCTGATGATGACCACCAACGCGATCCAGAAGCCTGAGGAGGGCCCGCTGGGATCCGGGCTGATCAACTCGGCGCGCGGGCTGGCGGAGCCGGTCAGCGTCTGGCTGCTGCAGCTGATCGTGCGCTGGCGCGGCGGGCTGCACTACAACCGGATCGTCGACCAGTCCGGCCAGGGCCGCTACAGCGTGATCCAGGGGCAGGGGCTGTTGCCCGGCAACGCACTGCCGCTGCAGCCGGACGGGCAACCGGCCTTCCCGGGCAGCCTGACCCTGTTCAGCGCCGAGGTGCAGCTGCAGGCGACGGTGCTGACGCTGAGCGACGCCTTCCTGGTGGTGGCGGGGCTGACCGTCGCGCTGATGGTGGTGGTGGTGGTGCTGCCGGTGCGCACCTACCCGCCGCGCATCGCGCTGGCGAAGAAATAGCGGAAGCGGGAACCATGGCGGACGACGAGCATGACGGTGGCAAGGGCCACGCGGACGGGAAGCCGCCGCCGCAGGCCGACAAGAAGCAGGACGACAAGAAGCAGGACGAGAAGCAGAGCCCGATGCCGCGCTGGCCCTGGTTCGTGGCCGGCGTCATCGTGCTCGGCTTCATCGCCGTGGTGCTCGCGGTCATCTTCCTGCCGGCGACGTCGGTGTGGACCGACGACGCCTACGTCGCCGCGCACTACGCCACCATCGCGCCGCGCATCTCCGGTCAGATCGCCACCGTCGACGTGGACGACAACCAGCCGGTGCGCGCCGGCCAGGTGCTGAGCACGATCGACGACCGCGACTTCCGCACCGCACTCGCCAGCGACGAGGCGCTGCTGTCGCGCGACCAGGCGCAGGCCGCCGACGACGCCGCCCAGATCGCGCGTCTGCCGTCGCAGATCGCGCAGTCGCAGGCGAACTTGGTCTCGTCCTCGGCACAGCTCGGCTTCGCCCAGGCCAATGCGAAGCGCTACCGCAACCTCGCCAGCACCGGCGCCGGCAGCTTCCAGGAGCGACAGCAGGCCGACACGGCGCTGCGTCAGGCGGAAGCCTCGGTCGCCGGCGAGCAGGCGATGCTGGACTCGACGCAGCACCAGCTGCCGATCCTGCAGGCGCAGTATGCCTCGGCGCTGTCGACGGTGCAGGCGGACCGGGCGCAGGTGGCGCAGGCGCGGCTGAACCTGTCCTACACCCGCATCCTGGCGCCGGTGGACGGCGTCGTCGGCGAGCGCGGCGTGCAGGTCGGCAACTATGTCGGCCCCGGCGCGGCGCTGATGGCGGTGGTGCCGCTCGACCAGATCTATATCGTCGCGAACTACCGCGAGCTGGCGTTGCGGCACGTGCTGCCCGGCCAGCACGTGCGCATCCACGTGGACGCCTACGATCTCAGGCTCGACGGCGTCGTGCAGAGCGTGCCGCCGGCCTCCGGGGCCGCCTTCGCGCCGATCCAGCCGAACAACGCCACCGGCAACTTCACCAAGATCGTGCAGCGCCTGCCGGTGAAGATCCTGGTGGCACCTGGCCAGAACGAGGCGCGGCTGCTGCGCCTCGGCTTCTCGGTCGAGACGACGATCGAGACCGGGCTCGCCGACGTCAGGGGCCAGCAGCGCGACACGCCGATGCGCGTGACGGCGCGCTGAGCGTGCCGGTGTCGCCCGATCACCCGCCGCGGCCGCGCGCCCGGCGCGCGGTCCTGCGCTCCGCGCTCGCGGCGGTGCTGCTGGGCGGCTGCACGGTCGGTCCGGATTTCCATCGGCCGGACGCCTCCGCCTCCTGGTGGGGAGCGGAGCCGAAGCAGGTCGCCAGCCTGACCACCTATGGCGGGGTGGTGGACGCGCTCTGGTGGGACTCGTTCCGGGATCCCGAGCTCTCGGCGCTGGTCGGACGGCTGGCGCGGCAGAACCTCGACCTGCAGGCGGCCGCCGAGCAGGTGCAGCAGGGCCGGGCGCAACGACAGATCGCCGCGTCGCAGGGCCTGCCCAACCTCGATGCCAACGGCTCGTACGAACGCCTGCGGCTGAACCCGCAGATCCTGCAGACCCTGGTCCTCCCAGCACCCGGCGCGCCGGTGGCATTCGACCTGTGGCAGGACAGCCTGTCGTCATCGTGGGAGGTCGACCTGTTCGGGCGGGTGCGGCGGGAGGTCGAGGCGCAGCAGGCCAACACCGAGGCCGCGATCGAGGCGCGGCACGCCATCGCGTTGATGGCGATCTCCGACCTGGCCCAGGACTACATGCAGCTGCGCGGCACCCAGGCGATGGAGGCGATCACAGAGGCCAGCCTCGCGGACGCCGAGCGCAACGCGGCACTGGTGCGCAACCAGTTCGCCAACGGCGTCGGCACCACGCTCGACATCGCGAACGCGGAGGCGCAGCGGGCGACGATCGCCTCCAGCCTGTCGCCGCTGCGCACCAACGAGGCGCGGCTGATCAACGCGATCGGCGTCCTGCTGGCACTGCCGCCGCGGACGCTGCAGGGCGAGCTGATGCGGCCGGCGCGGCAGCCGCCGGTGCCGCCGTCGGTGCCGGTCGGCTTGCCGGGCGAGCTGGCACGGCGGCGTCCCGACGTGCGCCTGGCGGAGGCGCGGCTGCACGCGGCGACCGCCGAGACCGGCGTGGCGATCGCCAACTTCTATCCCGACGTGCGGCTGACCGGGCAGATCGGCACCCAGTCGCTGCAGTTCCCGCAGGCCTTCAACCTGTATTCGGGCTTCTACATGGTCGGGCCCTCGATCGACGTGCCGATCTTCGAGGGCGGGCGGCTGCGCGCCACGCTGCGTCTGCGCCGCTCGCAGCAGCGGCAGGCGGCGATCAGCTTCCGGAGCACCGTGCTGCAGGCCTGGCAGGACGTGGACGACGCGCTGACCGCCTACGCCCAGGCGCAGCAGCAGCGGCTGCAGATCGCCGAGGCGGTGCGGCAGAACCAGATCGCGCTGGCGGCGGCACGTCAGCGCTACCGGCAGGGTGCGGTGGACTTCCTCAACGTGCTCACGGCGCAGAACGCTCTGCTGCAGAGCCGCGACTCGCTGGTCAACAGCGACGCCCAGATCGAGACCGACCTGGTGGCGCTGTACCGGGCGCTCGGCGGAGGCTGGCAGATCGCGGACCTTCGCTAGCCTTCCCTGCAGGCTGACGATCGGGCGGCGAGCCTGCCGGTCAGTCGAGCAGCCAGCGCAGCGAGCGGCGCAGCGACGCGGTGCCGTCGGTCTCGAACCATCTTCCGTGCGCGAACACGACGCGTTCGGGCTGCAGCGCCAGCAGACGCTCCGCGGCACTCGCGGCATCCTGGCGCCGCAGCTTGATCATGGCGCGTAGGTAGGGAGGCGGCATCCCGTCCGGGGCGGCGCTTCCGAAGGCGCGTGCCACCGGCCGCATCGGCGGCGGCAGCTTCTCCGCCTCGAGGTTGAGCACGAGGTCGGTCAGCACCAGCGTGCGCGTCGGCTGGTGGAACAGCGCCACCTCGCGGAAGCCCAGGCCGCCCGCGATCGTCACCAGCTCGATGACGCCGCCCCAGGCCGACGGGGCCTGCTCCGGCAGGTCGTGTTCGAGCCGCACGCCGCTCTTCCGCACCTGGGACCGCTCGCGCAGACCGGGCGCCGCCCAGGTGACCGCCTCCGGACAGGCATCCTGCCAGCCCTGGAGGAAGGTCCAGTGCGCGACGTTGGGGGCGACCAGGTGACGGATCCGGCCGAGCGCTTCGAGCTCCTGCTTCAGCTGCAGGCTGAACCGGGTCGGCGAATGCAGCAGCAGGTCGCCGTCCGGCAGCCGGATCACCGTCATGCGCGCCGGCAGCACCGCCCCGAGCATGCCCGGCAGCAGGCTGTCGACGACGAACAGGTCGTCCGCGACCGGCTTGGGCGTGTCGAGCGGCGGGTAGCCGGCCGCGTCGGACTGGGTCGCGGCACCATCCAGCAGCCGCTGCACCGGACCGGAGCCCTGGCCGGGACCGCTGAGCGGTGTTGCGCTGCTAAGAGCGACCACGGCGAGCTCGGAGACGCCGAGCCCGAACAGCAGCGCGCGCGTCCCGACCGGCTGGCGGCGCATCAGGATGGCGGCGGCGCAGAAGCCGGCGCCGCCGAGGGCGTCGAGCGCCAGATGCTGCCGCATACTCAGCCGCGGCTGCAGGCCACCCTCGTAGTCGGTCAGCCCGGCATAGGTCGCGTGGCCGAGTGCCGCGATGCCGAGCAGGCGCCGCACCGCGGGCGGCAGCGACCGCGCACGGGTCAAACTCCCGACCAGCGAGACGACCGAGTAGTCGACGAGTCCGTGCGCGCGGGTGGAGATCATGAGCGGTTTCCTGGCTGCCGTACCGGAGGCAACGGCACAGCAGCGTCACGGATGCCTCGGCTCAGCCGACGATGCTGCCTCCCGGGTCGGTGACGCCCACCAGCGTGATCCTGGTGCCGTCGGCCAGGCTGACCACGGTCGAGCCGCCGCTCGTGGTGACGTGCAGGTCGCTCGCGGCGTAGCCGAACAGGTCGATCCTGTCGGTGGCCGGCTTGAACCCGTTCAGGACGTCGGTGCCTCCGGCGGCGCCCTTGACCACGTCGTAGACGCTGGGGCCGCTGCCCTCGGTGACCGATGCCGAGCCGGATCCCAGCACCGCCTGCAGCGAGCCGGCGCCGCCGGTGACGACGGTGCTGCCGGATCCGGCGAAGATCAGGCTGGCGCCGTTGCCGGTCTCGATGTTCGAGCCGCCGGCGCCGGCGACGACCAGCATGTTGCCGCCCCGGCCGGTCACCCTCAGCGCACCCGCCCCGCCGACGATCGAGTCCGCACCGCTGCTGCTGCCGGCGACGACCATGGCGCCGGAGCCGCCGAAGGCGGCGTCGCCCTTCTGGGCGTCGATAGTGAGCGCACCGGTGCCGCCGACGACGATGTCGTCGCCGCCGGCGCCGCCATCGACGGTGGTCGGACCGGCCGCGACGAACATCTCGTCGCCGCCGCCGCCGCCGCCGGTCAGGGTGGTGTTGGCGGCGGCAGCGCTCTGCGAGACGAAGATGTTGTGGCCGGCGCTGCCACCGGCGAAGCTGCCGCCGCCGCTGCCGCCGAAGATGATCGCCGAGCCGGATCCGCCGGTGACCGAGCTGGCACCGGTGCCGCCGACGAACAGCAGCGATCCCGAGCTGCCGTCGACGGTCACCTGCCCGGCGGAGGCCAGGATGGTGTCGGCGCCGTCCCCCGCCTGGACGGTCGTGCCGGCTGCCGCCTGATAGAACTGCGCGCCGCCGGGCAGGGTGACGATGCCGCCGGCGGCGTCGGGCTCGGCGCCGATCACGGTCGCAGCACTGATCGGAATGCCTGCCGGAAGCACCAGTTCGCGCGAGCCGGCCGAGGTGCCGTCGGAGCTGAACAGCGCCTGCTTGCCGGCCAGGTCGGTGCCCTCGAACACGATGCCGCCATCGACCGCGGTGATGCCGCCCTGGAGCGCGCCCAGACCGGCGACGCTGATCTGCTTGGTGCCCTCGACCGTGCCGTCGGTGACGAAGAGGGCCTCCGGGTTGGTGCTGCCGACGCTCGGCTGCGGCTCGAGGAAGAACACCTTGTCGCCGGATGCGACCGCCCCCTCGGTGCCCTCCCCGTTGCTGCTGAGCGACACGGTCCCGGCCTTGCTGCCGTCGGTCACGAACAGGCCGTAGCCGCTGTCGAAGAACACCTTGCCGTTGGCCGCGAGGTAGCCGCCGGGCACGCGGACCGGCGCGTTGGCCGGACCGTTGACGAGGATCTCGACGGTGCCGGCGGCGGTGCCGTCGGTGGACCAGACGCTGATGTCGTTCGCGGCATCGGTCGCCGTGAAGATGGCGCGGCCGTTGGTCACGGCGCCGCCGAAGCGGACCTCGCTGCCGAGTGCCGTGTCGACCAGCGCATGGGTTCCCGACGCGGTGCCGTCGGTGACCCAGAGCGGCCCGGAGCCGTCGGGGTTGGTCTGGTTGATGAACACCGTCCTGTCGCCGGCCACCGGGCTGATGCCGGCGGGGTTCAGCGAGACGCCGCTCGGCGTGATGCTGTAGGTGCCCGCCGCGGTGCCGTCGGTGCGCCACAGGCCGGCGTTGGCCTGGTTGCCGTCGTAGGCCTGGAAATAGCCGATGCCGTTCGAGGCCGCGATGCTCGATGCGCCGACCCCGCTCTCGATCTGGGTGAAGCTGCTGCCGTCGGTGCTCGCCCAGATGCCGGGTGGCCGCTCGGCGGTGGGGCCCGACGTCAGCAGCGTGTTGCCGAGCACCCACAGCCCGCCGGGATAGGCCGCGCCGCCCAGGCCGTCGACGAGGGTCGCGGTGGTGCCGGTCGTCGTGCCGTCGGTCTTGAACACCTCGAGGAACGCGGTGCCGTTGCCGCCGGCATTGCCGTAGTCGCCCAGGAAGTACGTCTCGCCGTCGAACCCGGTGAAGCCGTAGCCGGACGGATCGGGGAAGAAATCGAACCGGGACAGGTCGAGATCGACGGTCCCGGCCGCGGTGCCGTCGCTCGAGAACAGATCGCTGCCGGCGGCGGTTTGCGCAGAAAATAGGAAGCGGCTCATCCCATTATCCCCGACTGCCGTGACGGACATGATGACCGTCTATTTTTGCGACAGGATAACGATAATGTAGATGATCGGCCGAATTTGGTCCTCAGATATCGGCACGATATGGCAACGGACACCTATGCAGGCGATGCTTATCTCCTCGCAGTTTCGATGACCGTGGAAATCATCGTCGCGGCGCGGCCCTCGATCAAACGGCGGGTAGGCCCGGTATCGGCGTGCGGGGCCCGGCCTGCGGATCCGCCGTCGGCGCCAGCAGACGACCGAAGCGGAGGCGGAACAGCAGCAACGTGCCGGCGCCGCACGCCACCAGCGCCGCGTGCAGCAGCCAGAACGAGGCGGCGGGCATCGTCTGCAGCAGCCCGCCGAGCCAGCCGACCGCCATGTTGGCCAGGAAAAGGTGCAGGTAGTAGACGCCGATCATCAGGCCCGAGACCGTGCGGGGTGCCGCGCGCGAGAACAGCGCGAGCCCGACCGGCAGCACGTTGGCGATGCCGACCGAGTTGATCACGTGGAACGCGAGTCCCCATGCCAGCCCGACCTTGTGGCCGCTCGCGGCCTGCTCGGTGCTAGCGAGCGACAGGATCAGCGGCGCCGTCGCCGCGATCAGCGTGCCGACGGCGAGCTTGGTGATCTCGTCGGGTTCCGGCCGGTGCCGCGCCCACCGGCGCCAGAACAGCATCGACAGCACGATCGCGCCGGTGGCGATGACGGCGTCGAGCGAGAGCAGCCAGGTCACCGGCATCGACCGGCCGAAGAACACCAGGTCGTAGCTGGCGTCGGCCCAGACCAGGTAGGCGTTGAAGGTCTGCATGTTGCCCAGCATCGCCAACGCCAGCGCCGGCAGCAGGGCGACCAGCACCGCGACCCTCTCGGCTTCTCCGGGCGCAAGCCCGGGCCTGCGGCGGACCGCGACGCGGGGTGGCGGCTCGGCGGGCAGCCAGCGCCATCCGGCGCGGTAGACGCCGAGCCCGACGAGCATGCCGATGCCGGCCGCACCGAAGCCCCAGTGCCAGCCCAGCTCCTGGCCGAGCGTGCCGCAGACCAGCGGCGAGAGGATCACGGCGAGGCTCACCGCGACCAGGAAGATCTGGAACGCCTCGGCTCGCCGCAGGTCGCCGGGCGGGTAGAGCTCTCCGACCTGGCTGGAGATGTTGCCCTTGAAGCAGCCGACGCCCGCCAGCAGGCAGGCGAGTGCGGCCAGGAACGAGGCGTCGAACGCCATCAGGAAGTGGCCGGCCGCCATCAGCAGCGCGCCCAGGGTGACGGTGCGGGTGCGGCCGAGCAGGCGGTCGGCGAGCAGGCCGCCGGCCAGCGGGGTCAGGTAGACGCCGCCGGCATAGAGCCCGAAGATCACCGAGGCCAGCGCCGGCGTGGAGAGCGGCCCGTAGACGTGCTCGATCGCGGCGCGAAAGGCGGGGAACCCGGCGACGTGTCCGACATGGCCGGGCAGCAGCAGGTGCTGGCCCATGTAGAGCACCAGCAGCGCCTGCATGCCGTAGTACGAGAAGCGCTCCCAGCCCTCGGCGAACACCAGGAAGGCGAGGCCGATCGGGTGCCCGAGCACCAGCCTCGGCGCGGCAGCCGGCATCGTCGTGCGGGTGGTCCGCATCGCCCCGCTCAGGCCTGCTTGATCTCGATAAGGTTGCGCCGGATGGCGCGGCCGCGCTCGATCCGGTCGACGATGAAGGCGTCGTCGCCCCAGCGTATCGCGCGCGCCATCGCCTGGGCGTCCTCGGTGAAGCGGGCCAGCATCTCCAGCAGCGCCTCGCGGTTGTTGAGGAAAATGTCGCGCCACATCACCGGGTCGGAGGCGGCGATGCGGGTGAAGTCGCGAAAGCCGGTGGCGGCGAATTCCAGCACCTCGCCGCGGGTCTCGTCGGCGAGGTCGTCGGCGGTGCCGCAGATGGTGAAGGCGAGCAGGTGCGGCAGGTGGCTGACGATCGCCAGCACCCGGTCGTGGTGGGCGGCGTCCATCTCCCGCGTCCGGGCGCCGCACAGCCGCCACAGCCGCTCGATGCGGGCGACCGCCTCGCGGTCGGTGCCGTCGGGCGGCGTCAGCAGGCACCAGCGGCCCTCGAACAGGGTGGAGAAGCCGGCCTCCGGGCCGGAATATTCCGTCCCGGCCAGCGGATGGCCCGGCACCAAGGCGATGTCGTCGCGCAGGATCGGCAGGATCTCGCGCAGCATGGACTGCTTGGTCGAGCCGACGTCGCTGAGGATCGCACCGCGCGCCAGGTGCGGCATGATCGCCGCCGCCACGCCGCCGAGCGCGCCCACCGGCACGCAGAGCAGCACGCCGTCGGCGCCGGCCACCGCCGTCGTCGGGTCCGCCTCGATCCGGTGCGCGAGCCGCAGCTCGGCGGCCCGCGCGAGCACGGCGGCAGACGCGTCGCAGGCCACGACCTCGTCGGCGATGGCGCGGTCCGCCATCGCCCGGCGCGCGATCGAGCTGCCGATCAGCCCGAGCCCGATCACCGTCAGCCGCCGGAATACCGCCTCGGACATCGACCCGCTCCCCGACCTGGAAGCGGGGTCTGGCGCCTGAGGCCCCGGCGGGTCAAGCGCCGGGTGGCCGTCCGGCGGTCCGCCCTTGCTTCCTGAACCCGGCAGGCGAGGCTATACAGCCGATCGTCCATTTTCTGGAACGGCCGCGCGCATGAACGATGCCCCGACCCTGGTCACCGGCGCCACCGGCTTCGTCGGCTCCGCGGTGGCGCGCGCGCTCGCGGCGCGCGGCCACAGGCTGCGCCTGCTGGTGCGGCGCGGCAGCGACCGACGCAACCTCGACGGCATCGAGGCCGAGCTGGCGGAGGGCGACCTGACCCGGCCGGAGGGCTTCGCCGATGCGATGCGCGGCTGCCGCGCCCTGTTCCACGTCGCCGCCGACTACCGGCTGTGGGTGCCGGATCCGGCGACGATGATGCAGGCCAACGTCGAGGGCACGCGGCGGCTGATGCTGGCGGCGCTGGAGGCCGGGGTGGAGCGCATCGTCTACTGCTCGTCGGTGGCGGCACTCGGGCTGATCGGCGACGGCACGGTCGCGGACGAGACCACGCCGGTGCACGAGCACGCGGTGATCGGCATCTACAAGCGGTCGAAATACCGCGCCGAGCAGGAGGTGTTGCGGCTGGTGCACGAGCGCGGCCTGCCGGCGGTGATCGTCAACCCCTCGACCCCGGTCGGGCCGCGCGACATCAAGCCGACGCCCACCGGGCTGATGATCGCCGACGCGGCCGCGGGCAGGATGCCGGCCTACGTCGAGACCGGGCTGAACATCGTGCATGTCGACGACGTGGCGGAGGGTCACGCGCTGGCCTACGAGCGCGGCGTGATCGGCGAGCGCTACATCCTCGGCGGCGAGGACATGCTGCTGCGCGACCTGTTCGCCGCCGTCTCCGAGGCGGCCGGGGTGCGTCCGCCGCGGATCCGGCTGTCGCAGTCGGTGCTGTGGCCGGTGGCGCTGGCCTCGGAGTGGGCGTCGCGCGGCTTCGGCATCGAGCCCAGGGTGACGCGCGAGATGCTGGCGATGTCGAGGAAGAAGATGTTCTTCTCGTCGGACAAGGCGCGCGCCGCACTGGGCTACGCGCCGCGTCCGGCGCGCGAGGCGGTGGTCGACGCGGTGGCGTGGTTCGCCGGACACGGCATGCTGGGTTGATGGCGGTGCTGCCGCTCGCCGCATTGTCGCTGCTGATCTGGCTCGGCCTGGCGCTGCTGCACGGGCGCTTCTGGCAATCCGGGCCGGTGCTGGCGCCGGTGCGCTCGGCGGTGCGCCCGGACGCCACCACCTGGCCGGCACTGTGCGTGGTGGTGCCGGCGCGCGACGAGGCGGCCCAGGTGCAGGAGAGCCTGCTGTCGCTGCTGGCGCAGGACTACCCCGGACCGTACGGCGTGGTGCTGGTCGATGACCGCAGCAGCGACGGCACCGGCGCGATCGCGCGCGAGCTGAACTCGCCGCACCTGCACGTGCTCGACGGCAGCGATCCGCCGCCCGGCTGGAGCGGCAAGCTGTGGGCGGTGGCGCAAGGGGTCGCGCACGTGCGGCGGATGATGCCCGAGGAGGGCTACATCCTGCTCGCCGACGCCGACATCGTGCACCAGCCGGCGCACGTCGCCACCCTGGTCGCCAAGGCGGTGCGCGACGGGCTCGACCAGGTCTCGGAGATGGTCGCGCTGAACACCGAGAGCCTGTCGGAGCGCGCGCTGGTGCCGGCCTTCGTGTATTTCTTCCAGCTGCTGTATCCGTTCGCCCAGGTGAACCGGCCCGGGCACCGGGTGGCGGCGGCGGCGGGCGGCACCATCCTGATCCGCACGGCGGCGCTGGCGCGGATCGGCGGCATCGAGAGCCTGCGCGGCGCGCTGATCGACGACGTGGCGCTGGCGGCACGGGTCAAGCGCAGCGGTGGTGCGATCTGGCTCGGCCACAGCCTGCTGGCGCGATCGGTGCGGCCCTATCCGCACGCCCTCGACGTCTGGCGCATGGTGGCGCGCACCGCCTACGTGCAGCTGCGCTTCTCGCCGCTGCTGCTGGCCGGCACGGTGGCGGGGATGGCGGTGATCTGGCTGGTGCCGCCGCTGGCCGCGCTGGCCGCGCACGGCGCGGCCCGGCTGTGCGGCATCCTGGCCTGGGCGATCGCCACGCTCTCGTTCCTGCCGACGCTGCGCCGCTTCCGCCTGTCGCCGCTGTGGGCGCTGTTGCTGCCGGCGGTGGCGGTGTTCTACACCGCGGCCACCATCGGCTCGGCGCTGGACCATCATCGCGGACGCGGCGTGGTCTGGAAGCAGCGCGCCTATCGCGAGGGGGATCCGTCCGCACCATGAACGACCTGCCCGCGAACGTCGCGCCCGTCCCCATCGACGTTGCCTCCGGCAAGGGCCGTGCGGACGAGAACTTCCCGGTCGGCTCGCGCCTGATCCGCGCGGGCCTGCGGCCGCACGTGCACGCCTATTACGGCTTCGCGCGCGCCATCGACGACATCGCCGACAACGCGGTGCTGCCGCCGCCGGACAAGATCGCCCGGCTGGACGCGATGGAAGCCGCAGTGCTCGGCCGCCTGCCGCCCGCCTCGGGCGCCACGCCCGGCGAGCTCGGCCACGCGCAGCGGCTGCGCGCCTCGCTGGCGGTCACCGGGATCGACCCGTCCACCGCGACCGACCTGATCGTGGCGTTCCGTCGCGACGCGCTGCAGCCGCGCACCGAGAGCTGGCAGGAGCTGGCGTGGTACTGCCGCTACTCGGCGAACCCGGTCGGGCGCTACCTGCTGGCGCTGCACGGCGAGGGCCCGGAGAGCCTCGCCGCCTCGGACGCGCTGTGCACGGCGCTGCAGCTGCTGAACCACCTGCAGGACTGCAAGGCCGACCTCGCCGAGCTCGACCGCTGCTACATCCCGGGCTCCTGGCTGGCGCAGGAAGGGCTGGAGGTCGACATCCTGCGCGGGGCGCGCGCTTCTGCGGCGCTGCGACGCGTGCTCGACCGGCTGCTCGACGAGGTGGACCGCCTGAACCGGCAGGCCGCGACGCTGCCCGGGCTGGTGACGGACCGGCGCATGCGCCTGGAGGCGGCGGTGATCGTGGGGCTGTCGCACCGCCTGGCGGCACGGCTGCGTCGCGAGGACCCGCTGGCGCGGCGGGTGAAGCTGCGACGCGGCGACGTGGCGCGCAGCCTGCTGGGTGCCGCGCGCGCCTGGCGGAGGCGGTGATGCGTGGCTCCGTCCCGGCGCTGGGCTGCGACGCCGGCGACCTCGCCCTGGTCGAGGGCATCGTCAGGCGGTCCGGCACCTCGTTCGCCCGCGGCATGCGGGTGCTGCCGCCGGATCGGCGCTACGCGATGTATGCGATCTACGCGTTCTGCCGCCTGGTCGACGACGTGGCCGACGAGGCGGGACCGTTCGAGGCCAAGCTGCCGCTTCTCGCGGCGTGGCGCGACCGGATCGCCGGGCTGTACCGGGGCGAAGCCGGGGACGGGCTGGACCGTGTGCTGCTGGCGGCGATCGCGCGCTACCGGCTGCGTGCCGAGGATTTCCAGGCGGTGATCGACGGCATGCAGATGGACGCCGAACGGGTGATCGTCGCGCCCCCGGAGGCGGAGCTCGACCTCTATATCGACCGGGTGGCCAGTGCGGTGGGGCGGCTATCGGTGCGCGCCTTCGGCGACGCATCGGCCGACGCCGACGAGGTCGCGCACCATCTCGGCCGCGCGCTGCAGATCACCAACATCCTGCGCGACCTGGGCGAGGATGCCGGGCGCGGCCGGCTCTATCTGCCGCGCGAGCAGCTGCTGCAGGCCGGGGTGCCGTGTGCGCCGGATGCCGCACTGGCCTCGCCGAAGCTGCAGCAGGCCTGTCGCGCCATGGCCCGGGTGGCGAGGGCGCATTTCCAGGCCGCGCGTCAGGCGATGGCGCGCTGCGACCGTGCCGCGATGCGCCCGGCAAGGCTGATGGCAGCGAGTTACGATGCGATCCTGCGAGCCCAGGAGCGTGCCGGCTGGCGCGACCCGTCGAGGCGGGTGCGCCTGCCCGCCTGGCGCAAGGCCTGGGTGGCGCTGCAGGCGGTGCGGCCATGAACCGGGTCGAGCTTCTGCGCGACGCCATGGGGTCCGGGGCCGCCGGCCCCGGCGGGTCGAGGGCAGCGCCCTCGCCTGGCCTGGTACACGTCATCGGCGGCGGCCTGGCCGGCCTCTCCGCCGCCCTGGACCTGGCGGAGGCCGGCAGGCGCGTCCGTCTCTACGAGTCCGGCCCCAACTGCGGCGGCCGCGCCCGCTCCTACGAGGACCGCCAGCTCGGCTGCCGCATCGACAACGGCAACCATCTGCTGCTGTCGGCGAATCACGCTACCTTCGGCTTCCTGGACCGGATCGGCGCGTACGGCACCCTGACCGGCCCCGACAGGCCGGTGTTCCCGTTCGTCGATCTCGCGGCCAGGGTGCACTGGACGCTGCGGCTGTCGCGTGGCCGGATCCCGTGGTGGGTGTTCGACCGTCGCCGCCGCGTGCCGGGGATGCGGCTGCGCGAGCTGCTGTCGCTGGCGCGCCTGATGCGGGCACGCGGCGACGCCAGTGTCGCCGATTGCCTGATGCCCGGCGCGCTTGCCGAGCGGCTGCTGATCCCGCTCTCGATCGCGGTGCTCAACACCCAGCCGGAGGCCGGGAGTGCGGGCCTGATGGCGTCGATGATGCGCGAGTCGCTGGCTCGCGGCGGTGCGGCGTGCCTGCCGCGCTTTCCGACCGAGGGGCTGTCGGAGAGCTTCATCGATCCGGCGGTGTCGCGGCTGCGCGACATGGGGGTCGAGGTGCGCACCGGCTGCCGCGTGACCGGGCTGCGCGCCAGTGAGGGCGCGTTGCGCGCGCTGGCGCTGGCCGAGGGCGAGCAGGCGCTGGGCGAGGCGGATCGGGTGGTGCTGGCGGTGCCGGCGCCGGTGGCGGCCGAGCTCGCGGCACCGGTGCTGCCGGGGCTGACCCTGCCGGACCGGTTCGAGAGCATCGTCAACCTGCACTACCGGATCACGCTCGGCGACCGGCTCACCGGCACGCTGGCCGATGCCGGCTTCCTCGGCATCGTCGGCGGGCTCGCCGAGTGGGCCTTCGTCAAGCCGACGGTGATCTCGGTGACGATCAGCGCCGCCAATCATCTGGCCGAACGCGACGGCGAGGGGCTCGCGGCGCAGGTGTGGCGGGAGCTGCGTCGGGCGCTGTCGCCGTGGCTGAAGCCGGGTGCGGTGCTGCCCGAGGCGGCGCCGCCGCATCGGGTGCTGCGCGAGAAGCGGGCGACCTTCGCCGCCACCGCCGCCCAGGACCGGCTGCGGCCAGGATGTCGCACCGCATTGAATAACATGGTGTTGGCGGGCGACTGGACCGCCACAGGCTTGCCCGCAACCATCGAAGGTGCAATCAGGTCGGGTTCGACCGCGGCCCGCATGGTCGCCGCATCCTGACCGAGACCGGAGCAAGAGCCGTTGACGGAGCCCCGCCTGACAGGTCGCATCTTGCCTTCGGAACCATGCTGACCAAGCCGGACCTCGCGTCCCGCGTAACGGATCTCGATCAGGCGATCGCCACGGCGCAGGCCGCACTGGCCGGGCGGCAGTCCAGCGACGGCCACTGGGTGTTCGAGCTCGAGGCGGACGCCACCATCCCGGCGGAATACATCCTGCTCGAGCATTTCCTCGATCGGATCGACGCGCCGCTGCAGGCGCGGCTCGGCATCTACCTGCGCCGCATCCAGGGCGATCATGGCGGCTGGCCGCTGTACCACGGCGGCCGCATCGACCTGTCGGCCAGCGTGAAGGCCTATTTCGCGCTCAAGGCGATCGGCGACGACCCGGAGGCGCCGCACATGCGTCGCGCGCGGGAGGCGATCCTCGCGCTCGGCGGTGCCGCACGGGCCAACGTGTTCACCCGCTTCCAGCTGGCGCTGTTCGGCCAGATCCCCTGGCGCGCCACGCCGATCATGCCGATCGAGCTGATGCTGCTGCCGCGCTGGTTCTTCTTCAACATCTGGAACATGTCGTACTGGTCGCGGATCGTGGTGGCGCCGCTGCTGGTGCTGGCGACGCACAAGCCGCGCGCGCGCAACCCGCACGGCGTGACCATGCGCGAGCTGTTCGTGACGCCGCCGGAACAGGTACGCAACTGGAACCAGGGGCCCGACCGCTCACCCTGGGGACGGGTGTTCAAGGGCGTGGACAGCGTGCTGCGGGTGCTCGACCCGTTCACCCCCGGCCCGCTGCGGCGCCGCGCGATCCGCCGCGCGGTGCGGTTCGTCGAGCAGCGGCTGAACGGCGAGGACGGGCTGGGCGCGATCTACCCGGCGATGGCCAACAGCGTCATGATGTACGACGTGCTGGGTGCGGCACCCGATCATCCGAACGCGGCGATGGCCTGGCGCTCGGTGCGCAACCTGCTGGTCGATCATGGCGAGGAGAGCTACTGCCAGCCCTGCGTGTCGCCGATCTGGGACACGGCACTCGCCGGGCACGCGATGATCGAGGCGTCGTCCGACGGATCCGCGAGCCTCGCGACCAAGGCCGCGCGCGCGGCGGAGGAGCGTCTGCAGGCTGCGGCGAGCTGGCTGCGCGACCGCCAGGTGCTCGACGTCAAGGGCGACTGGGCGGTGCAGCGCCCAGACCTGCCGCCGGGCGGCTGGGCCTTCCAGTATCGCAACGACTACTACCCCGACGTCGACGACACCGCGGTGGTGGCGATGCTGCTGCATCGCCAGGCGACGGCGTCGGGCGATCCGGACAGTGCCGAGGCGATCGAGCGCGCCCGCATCTGGGTGGTCGGCATGCAGAGCAGCAACGGCGGCTGGGGTGCCTTCGACGTCGACAACAACCACGACATCCTCAACCACATCCCGTTCGCCGACCACGGGGCGTTGCTCGACCCGCCGACGGCGGATGTGGCGGCGCGCTGCATCTCGTTCCTGGCCCAGCTGGCCGATCCGCGCGACCGCCGGGTGATCGCGCGCGGCGTCGACTACCTGAAGGGCGAGCAGGAGCCGGACGGAAGCTGGTTCGGCCGCTGGGGCACCAACTACATCTACGGCACCTGGTCGGTGCTGTGCGCGCTCAACGTCGCGGGCGTGGCACCCGAGGATCCCGCGGTGCGGCGCGCGGTCGACTGGCTGCTCTCGGTGCAGCGTGACGATGGCGGCTGGGGCGAGGATTGCGCGAGCTTCGAGGGAGCGCCGCCCGGGCGCTATACCGAGAGCCTGCCCTCGCAGACCGCCTGGGCGCTGCTCGGACTGATGGCGGCCGGCGAGCACGCCCATCCGGCGGTGGCGCGCGGCGTCGCCCACCTGCTGCGCACCCAGGACCAGGACGGCGAGTGGCAGGAGCTGCCGTACAACGCGGTCGGCTTTCCGAAGGTGTTCTACCTGCGCTACCACGGCTACAGGATGTTCTTCCCGCTGCTGGCGCTGGCGCGGTATCGCAACCTGGAGCAGGGCAACAGCCGGCGTGTCGTGCACGGGTTCTGAGCCGTCGCCGAGGCGCCGTCGCGCACGCGGACCACGATGATCGGCTTCGTCGTCGGCATGCGCGCCGAGGCCAGGCTGCTGCGGCCGCTGCGCGGACGGGCCGCGGTCGCGATCGGCGGCGGCACCGAGGCCGGCGCGCGCGACGCGGTCGCACGGCTGATCAGCGGCGGCGTCCGGCAGCTGGTGAGCCTCGGGCTGGCGGCGGGTCTTGATCCGCGGGCACGCCCCGGCGACGTGCTGGTGCCGTCGCGCGTGGTGGTCGATGGCCGCGACTACCCGACCGACGCGCCGCTCTGCACCTGGCTGGGTGGCGCGGTCGGCGGCGGCCTGCTGCACAGCCGGGTCGTGGTCGCCACCGCCTCGGAGAAGCAGGCGCTGCATCGTGCCAGCCGGTGCGACGCGCTCGACATGGAGAGCGGCGTGGTGGCGGAGGCGGCGCAGCGCGCCGGGCTGCCATTCGCGGCGCTGCGCGCGGTGTGCGATCCGGCGTCGCGCGACCTGCCGCACCTGGCCCGGATCGCACTGCGGCCGGATGGCGGCCTGGCGCTGCCGGCGATGCTGGCGTCGCTCGCCGGCAGGCCGCGGCAGCTGCCGGCGCTGCTCGGCCTGGCGCGCGACGCGGCGGCGGCGCGACGCGCGCTTGTCGTTAAAATTTCGTTTCTGCAGGCGCACCCGACAGGGTCAGGCGGTCCTTTGACGCTAGCAAATCTGTGATATAGCGGATCGACCGCGTGGCTCGTGCTGCCGGGCGGGAGGCGCAGGCCGGCATGGGATCAGAACGGATGATCAGTGCGAAGGGACCGACGCAGAGCGCGATGCGGCCGTTCCTCGGCTATTTCGATGCCTTCGACGACGGCGAAGCGAGGGGCTGGGCGGTCGATGCGCGTCAGAACACGACGCCGGTGCGGCTGCACGTGCTGATCGACCGACAGGAAGTGGCGACCATCCTGTGCGACGACCTGCGCGAGGACGTGCAGGCCGCCCTCGGGCATCCCACCGGCCGGCTCGGCTTTCGCTTCAGCGTCCCGGAACGTTTCATCGACGGCGAGCTGCACGCGCTGTCGTTCCGCTTCGCCGATCGCAGCATCGTGCCGCTGATCGACCCTGCGCGTCCGGACGAGTTCGCCGAGGAGCACGAGTTCGTGCTGCGGCGCAAGTACGAGTTCCAGAGCTTCATCGACGGCATGAAGCAGGGCGCGCTGCGCGGCTGGGTGCAGAAGCTCGACGTCGCCAGTCGTGAGCGTTCCGGCGGCTGCCACATCCTGCTCACCACCAACGGCACCCGGGTCGCGCAGGTGAAGGCGGACCGCTACCGCGGCGACGTCGCCGCCGCGCTCGGCGGCGATCCGAACTGCGGCTTCGAGATCATCCTGCCGCGCCAGTTCCGCCGCGGCGGCATGCAGAGCTTCCGCTTCGTGGTGACACCGGACGACCACGAGCTGGCGGGAAGCCCGCTGACCACCACCCTGGTCGACGATGCGCTCGAGCAACGGCTGCTGGAGATCAGCGGTACGGTCGACCGGCTCTACAAGGAGATCACCGCGCTGCGAAGCGGCATCGCCGACGTGATGCCGACGCCCACCTACGATCTCGGCGACTACGACCGCTGGGCGCGACGCTACTACGACCGCCTGCGGGCGCGAGTCTCGGCGCGCCGCCGGCGTCGCCAGGAACTCGCGGCGACGGCGACGCACCGGCCGCTGGTGAGCATCCTGTGCCCGACCTACAAGCCGATGATGTCGGACTTCGTCGCGGCGGTGGATTCCGTGATCGCCCAGACCTACGAGAACTGGGAGCTGATCATCGTCGATGACGGCGGCCGGTCGCCGGAGGTGAGCAAGCGGATCGCCGCGTACTGCGCCGCCGACGCGCGCATACGCTGCATCGCCCTGAAGAAGAACCTCGGCATCAGCGGCGCCACCAATGCCGGGCTCGAGGCGGTGCGCGGCGAGTGGGTCGCGTTCTTCGACCATGACGACCTGCTGGTCGACGTCGCGATCGAGCTGATGGTCGACGCGGCACAGGCGAGCGGTGCTCGCATGCTCTATTCCGACGAGGACAAGGTCGATCAGGCCGGCTACTTCCTGGAGCCGAACCTGAAGCCGGACTGGAACTACCGCTACCTGCTCGGCTGCAACTACGTGTGCCACCTGCTGTTCGTCAGCGCCGCCACCCTGACCGCGGTGGGTCCGTTGCGCCCGGAGTACGACGGCGCGCAGGACCACGACCTGATCCTGCGCCTGGCCGAGGCGCTGCCCGCCGGGCAGATCCATCACGTGCCGGAGGTGCTGTATCACTGGCGCAAGACGCCGAACTCCACCGCCGTCGACGTGTCCAGGAAGGGCTACGCGATCGAGGCGGGCGTGCGCTGCGTCGGCGATCACCTGAAGCGGCGGCAGATCGAGGCGGAGGTGAGCCCGATCCGCGGCCTCACCCTGTACGGCGTGCGCTGGCTGGCCCGCGCGCAGCCGAGCGTCACCATCGTCATCCCGTTCAAGGACCAGATCCAGACCACGCAGCGCTGCCTCGACGCCCTGCTGGCGCACACCGCCTACAAGCAGTTCGACATCATCCTGGTCGATAACTGGTCGGTGACGCTGGAGGCGCAGGCCTTCATCAAGCGTGCGCGCCGCTTCTCGCGGGTCCGGGTGATCACCGTCGAGGAGGAGTTCAACTACTCCCGGCTGAACAACCTCGCCGCCGCCGAGACACGGTCGGACTACCTGTTCTTCATGAACAACGACGTGTTCGTCCAGGACCCGTCCTGGCTGTCGACGCTGATCGGCGAGACCGGCCTGTCGGACGACATCGCCGTCGTCGGCGGCAAGTTCGTATATCCGAGCCGGACCATCCAGCATGCCGGCGTCGTGGTCGGGCCCGAGGGCATCGCCGCGCACGCCCATCGCGGCCTGCCGGAGACCGAGTACGGCTATATCGGCCGCGCCATGCTCAGCCACGAGGTGAGTGCGGTGACCGCCGCCGGCATGCTGATCCGCGCGAGCGTGTTCCGCGAGGTCGGCGGCTTCGACGAGGTCGAGCTCAAGGTGGCGTACAACGACGTCGATCTGTGCCTGCGCGTGCGCGAGGCCGGCTGGCGCGTCATCTGGTGCGCGGAGTTCGTCGCCGAGCATCACGAGTCGCTGTCGCGCGGCAGCGACGACCGGCCTGAGCAGGAGGCCCGCTTCTTCCGCGAGACGCAGGTGATGAAGCAGCGCTGGGGGTCGAAGCCGCTGTTCCGGCACGACCCGTTCTACAGCCCGTTCTTCACCGTCGACCGGCAGCCGTTCTTCGACCTGGTCGATCCGGCGGACGAGCCGGCACCTCCCTGAGCGACCCGGGAGGTTTCGCGGTCAGCGGTCAGTCGAGGCCGAGCCGGTCGAGGACGGCGCCGACCCGGCTCAGCGACGCCTCGGGGACCGGCAGGATCGGGCGCGGCGGTGCTGAGGCGCAGAGACCGAGGCGGTTCGCCGCGGCGTACACGACGCGCAGGCTGCCGAACTCGGTGAACAGCTCCCAGAGCGGCCGGAGGCGCGCATCGAGCGCACGGGCACCGGCCCCGTCGGCGCGTCGCACCGCCGCCATGATCTCCAGGCACGGGCCGGGAAACAGTCCGGCGGCGACGCTGTACCAGGCATCCGCACCGGCGAGCAGGCCGCCGGTCGCGTTCCAGTCCACACTGTAGCCGAGCGAGAACCCCGCCGGCGTGCCGGCCCGCAGCGTGCGCAGCTGGTCATCGGCCGCGTCCGCAGGAGGTGCCGGCATCTTGATGCCGCACAGGTTCGGCAGGCGGCTGAGGCGCATGATCAGCTCGGCCGTGAAGGTGAAGTGCGTGGTGGCGGGATTGTCGTAGATGCACAGCGGCAGCCCCACCGCTTCGGCGACGGTGCGGTAGTGCGTGAACACCTCTTCGTGGTTCAGCGGCGTGTACGAGACCGGCGCCAGCAGCACGGCGTCGGCGCCGGCCGCTCTGGCGTCCTGTCCCAGCCGCACGACCTCGTCGGTGCGCAGCGCGCCGATCCCGACCAGCAGCGTCGTGCGGCCGCCGATCGCGTCGACCGCGATCTCGGTGGCGCGGCGGCGCTCCGCGCGCGTCAGGTACAGCGCGGTGCCGGTGCTGCCGAGGAGGCCGACCGAATCGACGCCCGCGGCGGTGAGGCGGGCCAGCACCCGGCGCAGCGCCGCCTCGTCGACGCGGCCGCTCCGGTCCGCCGGGGTGATTGGGAAGGCCGAGAGTCCGTAGAGCTGCCCCATGCAGGCAAGGTAGGGGCGAAGCCGGCCGCGGATCCAGCGCCGGAACGGTGCCGGAGCATCGACGAAGACAGGCAAGGGGCTTTGCCCCTTGACCCCATCAGAGGCTGAGCCTTTGAAATCCGATACTTGGGAGTCGGGGTCCGGGGCCGACGGCCCCGGTGGGTCGAGGGCGAAGCCCTTGCCTGCGAGGACGCGGAGGGGAGCAGGTTGAACCGCTACGGGATGGAGATCCGTGCCGCCACCGCCGCCGACGCGCCCGGGCTCTGCGCGCTGCTCGCCGAGGCCGGCCACCCGCTGGCGCCGCGCATCCTGGCGCAGCGGCTGGACGCGATCCGCCAGCAGCCGGGTGCTGCGCTGCTGGCGCTGGAATGGGGGCCGCCGAGCGGGCTGGTCGTGCTGCACTGGTACGCGGCACTGGACGCGGAGCAGCCGGTGGCGCAGGTCACCACGCTGCTGGTCGGGCCGGAGCAGCGCCGGCGGGGGATCGGCCGGCTGCTGGTGAAGGCGGCGGCCCAGGCGGCGCGCAGCGCCGGATGCGGCGCGCTGGAGCTCGCGGCGTCGACGCAACCGGGCCTGGAGGCGTTCTGCCGCGCCACCGGCTTCGTCGAGACCGGCCCGCGCTTCGTGCGCGGCCTGCGCAAGCGGGGGTGACGGCTGCCGCGGCGACGCTCAGCGGCGGCCGGCGCCGGCTTGCGCGGGCGTCGCCTCGGGTACCCAGCTGCCGTGGAAGCCGAACGGGACGCGACGCGGCATCGCGACGCTGGCGACCGGTCCCTGCTCGAGGGCGCGTGCGTCCAGCACCAGCAGCACGCTGTCGTCGTGCTCCGGGCGCCAGACCAGGGTCAGCAGCCAGCCCTCGCCTTCGGCGGAGCCCTCCGCCTCGGCGACGAAGACCGCCTCCGATGCCCGCTCGCCCGGCGGCAGGGTGAACAGGCTGCGGCCGCCGCCTCGCAGGTCGTGACGCACGATCGCCTCGGTGCCGGCCTCGTCGATCCGGCAGATGCGCATGCCGTACCGGTACGGGAGGCCGGCGTGCCGCTCGTCGATGCGCGGAAACTCGCCGGGCAGCGCGTCCAGCAGCTCGCGCCGCACCGTCCGCGCGGCCGGGTCGACCCGCCAGCGGCAGAGCCGCGCGTCGCCGGCGTCCGCCGGACCGCCGTCGGCGCGCGGGAACAGAGGCGGCGCGTCGTATTCGACGAGGTCGATCACGATGCTTCCCGCCTCGTCGTCGAAGGCGTTCATGACGTGGAACGCGAAGCGGGACTCGCAGGCGATCCAGCTGAGGTCGGCCGCTCCCCGGTCGCGGCGCATCACGCCGAGGAAGCCGCCGCGCTCCGGCTCCCAGGCGAAGGCCGGCCCGCCGGACCTGGCGCGGCCGAGGTCGCCGGTCAGCGGCAGCACCGGGAACACCACGTGCGAGGCCGTGACCGCGAAGTCATGCACCATGCTGCAGTACGGCGCCTCGAAACTTTCCTGGCGCGACACCGTGCCGTCGGCGTCGATGATGCCCCAGCGCATGCCCGGGCTGAACGGGCCGGCGGTGGAGTAGCCGAAGAACACCAGCTGCCCGCTGCGCGGATCGTGCTTGGGATGGGCGGTGAAGCGGCCGGAGACCGCGCCGCCGAAATCCTCGGCCCCGAGCGTCGAGAGGTCGCCGGGATCCAGCCGCGTCGGCAAGTGCACCTCCTCCAGCGCCAGCAGTCGCCCGGCGTGCGACAGCACGTGGGTGTTGGCGACTCCCGTATCGATCCCGCGCGCGGCCTCGGTCGCCGGCTGCCCGAAGCCGCTGAACAAGGCGCGTCCGGCCGCGGCCTCGGCGAGGAAGCGCGGCGTGCGTATCCAGCGGTTGCGGTAGCCGGCGCGGCCGTCGCCGAGGGTGACCGCGTGCACCATGCCGTCGCCGGTGAACCAGTGATAGGGCTGTGCCGGCGGGAACCTCGGGTTGGCGCCGTTGCGGAACAGGGTGCCGCGCAGCCCGGCCGGCAGGCGTCCCGAGATCGGCAGGTCGTGCACGATTCGCTCGTCGCCGACCGGCGCGTAGTTGCCGCACAGGAAAGGCGACGCGCACATGGCAGACCCCGTCTGACACCACCTCCCGGAGATGCCGTCGCGCGGGCGCGCCGGCAAGGGCCCTGAACCGCGTCGGTCCGGCGGCGGACCGTTGCCGAACGTGCCGCGACGTCCGGCGCTTCGGCCGCTCCGGCACGGTAATGCTTTGTAAGAAATTCCACCGCCGTCGCCACGGTCCGGCTCTTGTCTGGCGTTTTATCCACGGCGCGGTAGGTTGAGGAGATGCCAACGCGAGCCGCCCTGCTTCTGCTGCCCTGCGTCGGCCTGTCCTGGGTCCCGCTCCACGATCGGCCGACGGCGTCGCCGTCCGGCTCCCCGCTCCGCTCGGCCCTCGACGCAGGCAGGCGACGGTCGGATCGGCCGCGGACCGTCCTGCGCCTCCGGACCGCGCCGAGCCGGGTCGGGCGCCTCATGGCGCTCATGGCGTCGGGCCGTCGCCTCCTCCTGGCCGACCTGCGATAGGATGCGGAGCAGGGCGGGCGCAGCCGACGGATCGGGCACGGGCGCGCCGGTCAGCCGCGGCCTCGCCGCCGAGGCGCTGCTGATGCTGCTGCTGATGCTGCTGCTGATGCTCTGGCAGGCGGTCGCGGTGGCTTCGGCCGGGGCCACCGAGATCACCCAGCCGGCGGTCGCCTGCGTCGACCCGAAGGCGACCTACATCCTGACCAGCCCCCTGCCGTCCCATCGCGCCGCCCGCTGGCGGACCGGGATAGGCCGTCGCGGCCGCTGCTTCAGCATCCAGCCCGGTGAGCAGTGGGAGCGGATCTACGGCGTCGGCGGCCTGACGCTGATGCGCCGCACGCCGCCGCAGCCGGGCGTGCCGCCGTTGTTCTTCCGCGACAGCGTGCTCTCCGGCGCGACGTCTGCGCCCGTAGCGGAGCTGCCGCCGCGGCGCAGCGTGCCACTCGTCACGATGCCGCGTCCGCCCACGTCGCGCGCGCCCGTCCTGCCGGGTCCGGCGCGTCCGGTCCGCGTGCGGCCGCGGCACCAGGACGCGGCCGGCACGCCGATCTTCGTCGAGACCCTGCCGCCGCCCCAGGCGCCGGCCGTCCCGGCACCCGCGTCCGCGCCGGTGCCGGCCATCGCGGCGCCGCCGCCGGATCTGCGGGTCGCGGACGCGCAAGCCTCGACGGTGCGACGCCCAGAGCCTCCGAGTCTGACGCCTCCGAGTCTGGCGCCGCCGAGTCTGACGCCTCCGAGTCTGGCGCCGCCGGGTCTGACGCCGCCGAGGCCGACGCCGCCGCCGGCCAGTGCCGAGGTCGCCGCCGCATCCGCCCGCGGCTACGCGATCGGATTCGCGCTGGCGATCGTGCTGATCGTGATGTCGCTCACCGCCCTGGCGCTGCTGGCGCGCCTGCTGCTGCGGTCGCCGAAGCCTGCGCCGGTGCCGCAGGAGGCGCCGTGGCTGGGCGTGCCGACACCGCCGCGCCCGGTGATCGCGCTGCGCCCCGTCGCGTCGCCGCCGGTGGCGATGCTGCAACCGGTGGGATCACGCGCCGTCTGGCCCGGCGAGGACGAGACCGACCCACGGCTGCAATGCGCGGTGCTGCTGCGCGAGGCCGGCTGGGACGTCAGCAGTCGCGCTCCCGGACACGGGCCCGACCTGATCGCGCGTCGCCGCGGCCGGGTGGTGGCGCTGCGCTGCCTGCCGGCGAGCGCTGTGGTGGACGAGCAGGCGGTCGAGACGGCGTGCGTGGCCCGCGAACGGGTGCGGGCGGACCTCGCGGTGATCGTCTCGAACGCCCGCTGCACGTCGGATGCGAGGCAGCTCGCCTCGCGGATCGGCGTCGATCTTCTGCGCGAGGATCAGCTCGGCGCCTTCGCCGCCTGATAGGCGCCTGGCCGGGAGGCGGCGCCGATGCCGGCCGCGGCCGCGCTACAGATAACGCGTGACGTGCTCGTCGATGATGGCGAGGTTGCGCAGGTTGGCCTTGAAGGCGACGTCGAACAGGTCCCCCACCACCGGCACCGCACCCATCGCCGTCTCCACCGCGACGTTGCCGAGCATGCGCACGAGCTCGGCGCGCGACAGCCCGAGCCGGTAGCCCTCGTAGACGATATAGAGCGAGATCGCGCCGAGCAGCGCGTCGCCCGCCACCGGCGGCAGGCCGATCAGGCTGTTCAGGCCGAAGCGGAACTTGCTGCCGGGAAGCCGGAACGCCCCGTCCATGATCCAGGCCAGCCGGCGCAGCCGCGCCAGTCGTCGCGCCGGCGAGGCGGCACGTCGCCCGGCACGGAAGTCGCCGCGGATGCCGGCATCGGCCGGGCGGGATCGATCCATGGATGTCTCTCCGGAAACTGCCGGGCGTGGCGATGCAGATGTGGCAAGCCGCCGGTCGTGCATCAATGGCTGGATGCAGCACCGGTCACCGGCAGACATGCTCGTAGCCGTCGGCGCCGAGATAGGTCGCCGTCAGCGGGTCGTAGCAGGCGAAGCCGGCGCAGACGCCGCTCGCCGCCAGCTGCGGTGCCTGCAGCGCCGCGCCGATGGCGTTGCGCTCCCGCGCCTGCTGTCCGCACAGCGGCGTGTTCGGTGCGGCCGACGGATCGTTGAGCAGCGGCGGCTTGCCCTCGGCGAGGGCGGCATCGTCGGCGGCCGTGGCCTGGCGCACCGGCACCGGCACCGCGGCGGGGACGCCGGCGGTCGCACGCGGAACCGCGGGCGGCGGCGGCGGCGGCTCGCACCGGCCGAGGCCGAGCAGGCCCAGCAGCAGCAGCCGCGCGACCCGGCGTCTGGGTCGCGACGCACGCGATGCTCGCGACCCGGAGCGCGGGGCTGCCGACGGCGCGGGGAGCCTCCCGTCTCGCGCCGTGCCCGGGACGCCTCGGCCGGGGATGAGGATCATGTCCCACCGTCCATGGTTTGGGATGCGAACGATCGCCGCTCGCGTCGCGTTGCTCCAGCGATGCCGGTGCGCCGGCGGTTGGTCCCACCTCTCACGACAGGTTGGCAGAGCATGCTGGCAAGACCCCTCCTCGATGGCCAGACCGAGCTGCGCCTGCTCGGCGCCGCGGCCCTGATCGGGTTGCTGCAGCTCGGCTGGGCAGCCAGCGCCTCCCAGACGCAGCGCGGCTTCGCCTGGGGGGCCGGCGCGCGCGACGAACCCCGCGCGGTGCACGGCGTGGCGGCACGGCTGCAGCGCGCGATGGCCAACTATCTCGAGACCTTCCCGATCTTCGCCGCAGCCCTGCTGGCCGCGGTGGCGCTCGGCCGCACCGGCGGCACCACGCTGCTCGGCGCCTGGATCTACGTCATCGCGCGCGCGATCTACGTCCCGCTCTACGTCAGCGGGGTGCCGGTGCTGCGCTCCCTGGTCTGGCTCGCCGCACTGGTCGGCATCGTGCTCGAGCTGGTGGCCCTGCTGTAGCGGGCACTCGTGGCACGCCTGCGGGGCGCGCGGCGCGCTCAGCGCGAGGCCACGGTCGAGCCGTGCCGCAGGTGCAGCGGCAGCAACGCGGCGCCCAACGCCGCGGCGCGCCTGCCGCCGCTGCCGAGACGCAGTTCGGGCGGCCCCCTCGGCTCCGGGTTGGCTTCGGCCAGCAGCGGCTGCAGACGGGCGAGCACCCCCTCGATCAGGCCGCGCGGCAGGTTGCCGTCGAGGATGATCGCCTGCACGTCGAGCAGGCTGGCCATCGACAGCAGCGGCACCACCAGCGCCTCGGCGCAATCCTGCATCCAGGCCTCGACCAGCTCCGCGTGGCTGCGCATCACCCCGTGCAGCTCGGTGGCGCGCGAGACGGCGATGCCGTGCGCATCCAGGTGACGGATCAGCGCCGCACCGGAGGCGCGGTCGAGCAGCACCGGCCGGCGCCGACGCGTATCGGAGTGCGGCAGCCGCGACCGCGCGACCGGGATCATCCCGATGGCGCCGGCATGGCCGCTGACGCCGCGGCGGTAATCGCCGTCCAGCACGATGCCGCCATCGATCGAGCTGTTGATGTAGATGCAGGCGAAGTCGTCGAGCTCGCGGCCATGGCCGTGGAACAGCTCGGCGAGCGCCGCGGCGGTGCCGTCATGCTCCACCAGCACCGGAAGGTCGAGGACGCCGCGCAGCTCGGCCGCGACGTCGTAGCCCAGCCAGGCCTGCGCGACCTCGGGGGGCCCGGATTCGGCGCTGCCGCGGCCGGGTGAGGGCAGCGCCAGGCCCACCCCGACCAGCCGGTTGCGGCGACCGGCGGGCAGCGCGCGCCGGATCTCGGCGACGCTGCGGATCGCGAGCTTCAGCGCCTGGTCCGGCGTCGGGAACAGGCACTCGTAGCGACGGCTCTTGAGCACGCCGCCGGCGAAATCCACCAGCACCGCTTCGACCGAGCGACGTCCGAGCTTGATGCCGAGCGAGTAGGCGCCCTCGGGATCGAGATGCAGCAGGGTGGCCGGCTGGCCGCGCTGTCCCATGCGCCGGCCGGTGCTGGCGACCAGACCCTGCCGCTCCAGCGACTGGACGATCTGGCCCACCGCGTTCTGGGTGAGGTTGAGCGGCCGGGCGAGATCGGCCTTCGACGCCTCGCCCAACCGGCGCAGCACGGTCAGCAGGCGGCGCTCGTTGAAATGTCGCACCGCCGTCGAGTTGCTGCCCTGCTGGGTCGCGCCGGGTCGTTCTTGCTTGCTCATAGAGGACGATCGCCCGCCGGTGTTGACGCCGGTCATCCGTCCTGATGACACCTCGGCGCCGCTCGGGGAAGGCATTAATTAATTCAGGGTGAATTAATTTGGCTTGACGCCGAGGCGGGGTCGTGGGATCAATCTCGGCAGTGACCGCATCGGTCGCGGCGGTGTTGCGAAGGGCCGGATAATCGATCCCTGCCGGGATGGGTCAACCCCCGCTTCGTTACTTCTCTGCCCCCTGTGGCAGATCCGCCACGGAAGGTGCAGCTGCGTAATAAAAAGAGTTTGAGAAGCGTTCGGAGGAACATGATGTCGATACCAAACGGGGCGAAGTCCCGGCTCGCTTGGCGTACACGCCGCGCCTCGCTGCTCGCGGCCGGCGCGCTCCTTTGCGTCGCCTCGGGCTCTGCCCTCGCCCAGACGCCCGACCAGGCCCAGGGCACCTTTGCCAGCCAGAAGCTCTCCGGCGTCCCGAGCTCGGAATACGGCATGGCGCCGATTCCGGCCCCCGAGGCGCTGGTGCCCCAGGTCAACCAGTACCTGAAGCAGTACGGCACCGCGGTGCTGCTCAGCAACGTCGACGAGTTCGACGGCATCATCAGCGGGCCGCGCAAGGGCTCCGCCAATGCCGGCCAGTACGGCCTGGAGTGGGACCAGGACTGGAACGTGCTCGCCCATATCCCGGGCTTCGAGACGCACGCCGTCGCGGTCGGCCGCTACGGCATCCCGACCAGCCCGATCTTCGGCGACAACCTCAACCCGTCGCAGGAAATCTACGGCGCCGGCGGCAACGTCGCGATCCATCTCGTGTTCTTCTACGGCGAAGAGACGGTGGCGCACGGCCGCGTCGCGTTCGCGTTCGGACGGTTCCCCTCGCAGAACGACTTCCTCGCCTCGCCGCTGAACTGCAACTTCCAGCAGAACTCGCTGTGCGGAAATCCCAAGGCGATCGGCGACAACGTCTCCAACTCGTCCTATCCCGACGCCAACTGGGCGGTCCGACTGCGCGTGCGTCCGATCGCGCCGGTCTACGTGCAGGCCGGCATCTTCTTCACCCAGGACAACATCTACAGCGCCACCAACGGTTTCCGTTCTGGCTTCACCTTCGACAGCACCCACATCAACGGCGAGTTCTTCCCGGCCGAAGTCGGCTACGAGCCGACCATCGGCCCGGACCAGATGCCCGGCCACTACAAGCTCGGCGCCAGCTACGACAACAACAACCACGCCAGCAACGGTGTCGACGTCAATGGCGGGCCCTACGGTGTGACCGGCCTGCCGGCGCAGCAGCGCAAGGGTGGATCGCAGGCCTGGGCCTCGTTCGACCAGATGCTGGTGCGTCAGGGCCCCGGCGGCACCGACGGCATCATCGTGCTCGGCGACTACGTGCATAACGACCCGCGCTACTCGACCCGGGCCAACCAGTACATCGTCGCCGCCCTGGATCGCGATTTCTGGAAGGCGCGTCCGTTCGACACCGTCGGCGTCGAGTTCTCCTACACCGAGGTCGCGGGCACGCTGGGCAAGGCGCAGGGTCTCGAGCAGGAGCTCGGGCTGCCGCTCACCGGCTCGTTCGTGTCCGACACCACGGTCCCGCGCGGCATCCAGACCCACACGATGAACCTCGAAGTGAACTACCAGATCCACGTGTTCCGCGGCGTCACCTTCGCACCGGACTTCCAGTACTTCATCCGTCCGAACGCGCAGAGCAACCTTCCCAACGCCGCCCTGCTCGGCTTCAAGAGCGTGATCGAACTGTTCTGATCTGATACGACTGGCTACCGGGGCGGGCTCTCGAGCCCGCCCCGCGTTCTGAGCGTCCCGGGGAAAAGCGCACCACAGAGGCGCAGGATGAGGATCAAGAGCGATGTCGCAGGCAGTGCGCGAGGTCGCCACCACCCGTCTCGGGCCAGCGCCTCCAGGATCGGCGCCTCCCGGACCGACGCGATCCGGACGGGCGCGGACGAGCCGCAACGGCGTCACCCTGCCGCTGATCTCGCCCGCGGTGGTGATCCTGCTGGCCTGGTCGATCGTCCCGCTGGTGATGACGCTGTGGTTCTCCTTCCAGCATTACAACCTAGTCGATCCGACACAGACCGGCTTCGCCGGCTTCGATAATTACCGCTTCCTGCTGACCGACCCGGATTTCTGGGCCTCCCTGACCAACACGCTGATCCTTCTCGGCGGCACGCTGTTGATTACGGTGTGCGGCGGCACCCTGCTCGCGGTGCTGTACGACCAGGAGTTTCCCGGCCGCGCCATCGCCCGGCTGCTGGTGATCGCGCCGTTCTTCGTCATGCCGACGGTCTCCGCCCTGGTGTGGAAGAACCTGATGCTGCACCCGATCTACGGGGTGGTGTCGGCGCTGCTTCGCGCGGTGGGCTTGCAGCCGGTGGACTGGTTCTCGCAGGTGCCGCTGCTCACCATCGTCGGCATCGTGTCGTGGGAATGGCTGCCGTTCGCGATCCTGATCCTGCTGACCGCGGTGCAGTCTCTCGACCACGAGCAGCGCGAGGCGGCGCGCATGGACGGCGCCGGCCCGATCGCCAGCTTCTTCTACATCACGCTGCCGCACCTGCGCCGGGCGATCGGCGTGGTGGTGATGATCGAGACCATCTTCCTGCTCACCATCTTCGCCGAGATCAGCGTCACCACCGCCGGCGGTCCCGGCGTCGCCTCCACCAACCTCGCCTTCCTGATCTATGCGCGTGCCCTGCTGCAGTTCGACGTCGGAGGCGGCTCGGCCGGCGGCGTGATCGCCATCATCCTGGCCAACATCGTCGCCTTCTTCCTGGTGCGCTCGATCGCCCGCAACCTCGAGGTCTGAGCCATGCGCACCACCGCGCTGAACAAGGCACTGCTGACGATCCTCGGCTGGTTCATCGCCCTCGTCATGTTCTTCCCGATCTTCTGGATGTTCATCACCGGCTTCAAGACCGAGCTGGACGCGGTCTCCACGCCGCCGCACCTGTTCTTCCATCCGACGCTGCAGAGCTACGCCGACGTGCAGAGCCGCGCCAACTACTGGCTGTTCGCGCTGAACAGCGTGATCATCTCGGTGGGCGGCACCGTGCTCGCGCTGCTGCTGGCGATCCCGGCGGCCTACGTGATGGCGTTCTTTCCGACCCACCGCACACGCGGCACCCTGCTGTGGATGCTCTCGACCAAGATGCTGCCGCCGGTCGGCGTGCTGATCCCGATCTACCTGCTGATGCGCGGCACCGGCCTGCTCGACAGCCGGATCGGCCTGATCCTGGTCTACATGCTGATGAACCTGCCGATCGTGGTGTGGATGCTGTTCACCTTCTTCAAGGAGGTGCCGCGCGACATCCTGGAAGCCGGCCGCATGGACGGCGCCGGACGGCTGGGCGAGCTGCGACACGTGCTGCTGCCGCTGTCGCTGCCCGGCGTCGCCTCCACCGGGCTGCTGTCGCTGATCCTGTGCTGGAACGAGGCGTTCTGGAGCCTGAACCTCACCAGCGCCGCCGCCGCGCCGCTGACGGCGTTCATCGCCTCGTTCAGCAGCCCCGAGGGCCTGTTCTTCGCCAAGCTGTCGGCGGCGTCCACGATGGCGGTGGCGCCCATCCTGGTGTTCGGCTGGTTCAGCCAGCGCCAGCTCGTGCGCGGCCTGACCTTCGGCGCCGTGAAATAGGAGCCGCCCCATGTCCACCCTGACGCTGCGCGGCCTGCGCAAGGCTTATGGTGTCGTTGATGTCATCAAGGGCATCGACCTGGACATCGCCGACCGCGAGTTCGTGGTGTTCGTCGGCCCCTCGGGCTGCGGCAAATCGACGCTGCTGCGAATGATCGCCGGGCTGGAGGCGATCACTGGCGGCGAGCTGCGGATCGACGGCGCCCGCGTGAACGAGGTCGGCCCGGCGGATCGCGGGCTGGCGATGGTGTTCCAGTCGTATGCGCTGTATCCGCACATGACGGTGGCGGACAACATGGGGTTCGCCCTGCGCCTGGCCGGCGTCCCCAAGGCCGAGCGGGCGCGCAAGGTTGGGGAGGCCGCGCGCATCCTGCAGCTTGGCCCGTACTTGGAGCGGCGGCCCAAGGACCTGTCCGGCGGCCAGCGCCAGCGCGTCGCCATCGGCCGCGCCATCGTGCGCGACCCCAAGGTGTTCCTGTTCGACGAGCCGCTGTCCAACCTGGACGCCGCCCTGCGCGGCCAGACGCGGATCGAGTTGCTGCGCCTGCACGAGGAGTTGCAGGCGACGATGATCTACGTCACCCACGACCAGGTCGAGGCGATGACGATGGCCGACAAGATCGTCGTGCTGCAGGCGGGCCGCGTCGAGCAGGTCGGCTCGCCGCTGGACCTGTACCATCATCCGCGCAACGTGTTCGTCGCCGGCTTCATGGGATCCCCGCGCATGAACCTGCTGCCGGCGACCGTGACCGGAGCGGATGCCGGCGGCATCAGCGTCGCGGGTCCGGGAGGCATCAACCTCACGGTGCCGGTCGCACCGGACTCGCTGAGCCGCGGCACCGCGGTCACGCTCGGCATCCGCCCCGAGCATCTGACCATCGATCCCAACGGCGCCATCGCCGGCCACGCGGTGATCGCCGAGCGTCTCGGCGGCCTGACCATGCTGCATATCGAGTTGCAGGACCAGACCATGCTGGTGGTGCAGACCGACGGTGCGGACGCCACCCGCGTGCACCAGTCGGTGCGGCTGTCGATCTCGCCGGCGCACAGCCACCTGTTCGGCCCGGACGGCCTCGCGGCCGAGCACCTGCAGCGCCATCCGCTGACCATGTAGCGGCGGCGCTAGCGCCTGATCGTCTTAGGCTGGATCTGCCTTAGACGTGAATCGGTCGCCAGGACAGTGATCTAGAGCAAGTTCATCGGCTCAGGGCCGGTCTTGCTCTAGCGCCACAGATAGAGGTCGGCATGGTGCCAGTCCTCGCCGCTCAGGAAGGCGAGAATGTCGTCGGTCGTGTGACGCTGGCCGAGCCCGATCGACCGGTTCGGGAACGCCTCGATCCGGCGTCGGAACGCCTCCCGGTCGAAGGCGGGCTTGCGTATCCGCCACAGCTCGATCACCGCGAGCTCCACCCGATCCCAGATCTGCATCGGCGTCAGCGAGACGATCAGCTCGTCGCAGCCCTGCGTATCGGACTTCCAGACCAGCCGGTCGGCATTGTCGAGCCGGACGTGCTCGCGCATCCAGCTTCCGGTCTCGACCGCGCGCACCAGGGTCGTGTCGAAGCGCCGGCCGCGCATGGCGTCGTCGTTCAGCGAGTAGTTGCCGGCGTTCTCGTCGTCGCGGAAGAACGTCGCCTCGCCGTCGCGGTCCGACAGCGCCACGTTCCACAGGCTGCAGCGCGTGCCGCTCAGGTCGCCGACATTGTAGCGCAGCGCCCGGAAGTTGCCCGGCTCGGCCTCGATGCAGTGGAACCGGTCGAGGTTGGCGAAGCCTCGCGCCGCCTGGCGGGTGAACAGGCCGACATTGGCGCCGATATCGAGCACGACGTAGGAACGCCCGGTGTCGATGCGCTGGCGCAGGAACGCCTGGGTTTCCGGCGCCCAGGCGCCGTGCGCCGCGACGGTCGGGAAGATCGCGCGGTCGAACGGCAGCACGATGCTGTCGCCGGGTGCACCCAGGCCGCACGCCGCGGTGAGCGTCAGCATCGCGCCGCGGGCGGCGAGGCACGGGCTGGCATCGAGCAGGCCGAGCGGGGACGAGGGCAGGGGAGCCGGCGGGGGAGCCGGCACCGGAGCTGCATGGGTGATCGCCGCCAGGTCGTAGAGCGGGTTGCGGAACAGGCTCTCGGAGCAGCGGTTGTAGCTGAGCCGCGGGGTCCGCCACGCCGCCGGCACGCGGCCGAAGCGGGCGACGATCAGCCCGTCGCCGCTGAAGGATTCCTGCACGTCGTGCTCGGCGAGGATCGTGGCGCCGGCCTGGCGCAGCACCGCCAGGCAGCGCTGGTGCGTCAGCGGATCCTGGCTGATCCGGTGCGTATGGGTCGAGACCATGACCCAGCCGAGCCGCCCCGCGGCGGCAAGTGCTGCACAGCTCTCCAGCACGCCGAGCTCGACGCCCTGCGCGTCGCAATGCAGCAGGTCGAGATGCTCGATCGCGTGGCGCGCCATCATCCCCGGCACGGTGAGACAGGGCAGCTGCACCGGACCCGACTCCTCGGTCTGGAACAGGCTCGGCGCCGCCTCGACACTGCCGATGAAGCCGGCGATGAACACCGGCTCGCAGCCGTTCAGCGTGGCGTTGATGCGGCCGACCTCGAGATGCGCCGGATCGGCCTCGACGACGAAGCTGCGGCGGCGCGCGCCTTCGGAGAGGAACCAGATCGAGTAGAAGCTCCAGAAGCCGCCCAGCTCGAACATGACCGCGTCGTCGCCGAGATGTCGCATGATCTCGGCGAACAGCACCTCCTCCTGCGGCTCGTGATGGCCGCGGCACCGCGTGATCAGGTCCTGCATCCAGGCGCCGTAATAGCCGCCGGCGAGCACCCTGACGCCGTTGTGCATGACCTGCACCATCGTGCCGTCGGGCTGGCGGACCACCGCTCCGGCACCGGCGACCTTGGGCAGCACGTCGGCGTCGCGGCAGCGCGCGGTGATCGCGGTGCGTTCCTCGGCGGTGCGGATCAGCGGCACCAGGGCTTCCAGCCGGTGCGGGTCGAGCCGCTCGACCTGTGCCACCACGCTCAGCCGGTCGGCCTCGCCGTCCTGTGACATGAGCCTCGCTCTCCGTGCGCTGTCGCACGAACAGAGCAGACCGTCGCCGCCGAAGTCAATTCGTTATAAAAACGGTCCGGACCGGTTTCTCAGGCGACGCGGAAATTGCCGAACTGCCAGGGCGAGGCGTGATCCAGCTCCTCGCTGAACAGGTCGCCGCGATCCGCGAGCGGCGTCCAGTCCGAGTACACCCCGACCAGCTCGCCGAGATAGGGCCGGGCGATCTCGAGGATGCGCGCGTGATCGACGGCGTCGGGCTCGACCACGCCGCGACGGGGGTTCTCGATCGCCCAGACCAGCCCGCCCAGCACCGTCGCCGTCACCTGCAGGCTGGTGGCATTGTTGTGCGGCGCCAGCGCCCGCGTCGCCTCGATCGACAGCCGCGAGCCGTACCAGTAGGCGCCGCGCGCGTGTCCCATCAGCAGCACCCCGAGCTCGTCGGTGCCGGAGACGATCTCGTCCATCAGCAGCCTCCGGTTCGGCTGCATGCGCCAGTTCTTGCCGGCCAGCTCGTGCAGCGACAGCACCGCGTCGTCGCAGGGATGGTAGGCGTAGTGCACCGTCGGGCGGTAGGCGATCACGCCATCCTCGCGGTGGGTGAGGTAGTCCGCGATCGAGATCGATTCGTTGTGTGTGATCAGGAAGCCGTGGAACGGCCCCTCCAGCGGCGTCCAGCTGCGCACCCGGGTCGAGGCGCCGGGACGCTCCAGGTAGATCGCGGCACCGCCGCCGAAATTATGTCCGCGCGCATCCGCGGGCCACGTCTTCTCGTGCGTGCCCCAGCCCAGCTCCGCCGGCTGGCAGCCCTCCGACACGAAGCCGTCCACCGACCAGGTGTTGACGAACTCGCCGCGCCGCTTGGCGACGTCGGCGACCTGGGTGTCGCGTTCGGCGATGTGGATCACCTTGACGCCGAGCCGGTGCGCCAGCGCCGCCCAGCCCTCGCGCGAGCGCGGCGCCGGCTCGGCGCTGCCGGTATCCTGCGCCAGCTGCAGCAGCGCCTCCTTGACGAAGTGCGAGACCAGGCCGGGGTTGGCGCCGTGGGTGATCAGCGCCGTCGGGGCGCTGCGCTGCGATTCCGCCAGCCTCAGCGCGGACTCGCGCAGCGCGTAGTTCGAGCGCTCCGAGGGGGTCAGCGACGGGTCGGTGTAGCCGCCGGCCCAGGGCTCGATGCAGGTGTCCTGGTACAGCGCGCCGACCTCGCGGCACAGCCGCATCAGCGCCACCGACGACACGTCCACCGACAGGTTGAGCAGGAAGTCGCCCTGGCCCAGCATCGGCGTCAGCAGGTCGCGGCAGTTCTCTCGCGTGACCGGCTCGACCGTGAAGCGGACGCCGTGGGCGCTTGCGATCGCCTCGCCGCGGGCATCGCCGGTGACGATGCTGATCTGCCCCGGGGAGAGCTCGATGTGGCGCAGGATCAGCGGCAGCACGCCCTGGCCGATGCTGCCGAAGCCTACGATCACCAGGCGGCCGGAAAATGCCACTTGCTTCATCTGCTTGCTCCTGGGCTCAGGCCAGGGCGTGGCCCAGGACCCGCCGGGGCCGCAGGCCCCGGAACGCTATTCTAGGGCCCGGATGGGCCTTGACCATCGCGGCCCTCAGAGGTCTAGCCGGTCCTGTGGTGCGGCGGCGGGCTCCGGCTCCGTCCGAGCCTGGCGCTCGCCGTCGGCGAAGCGCAGCCGGAACCGGGTGCCCGCCGGCAGTGCCGCGGCACGCGTCACCGGCTGGCCGCGCAGGTCGCGCACCATCGCGTAGCCGCGCGACAGCAGGCCGAGCGGGCTGCCGGACTCGAGGCGCGCGACCAGCCCGTCCAGGTGGGTGCGTCGCTCGCGCAGCCGCGACGCCGCCTCGGCCACGGCACGGCGCATCGCCGCGTGCAGGCGGCTGTCGGCGAGGGCCGCGCGGCCGCGCTGCGTCTCGATCAGGGCGCGCGGCACGTTCAGGTGACGCTCGGCGGTGATCAGCGTGGTGCGCCGGCGCGACACCAGCCGGGGCAGGGCGCTGCGCAGCTGGCTGCCGGCGAGCGCCACCTGGCTGCTGCGCGAGGCGATCAGGGCGTGCGGCGAGGGCATGTGACGCTCCGCCGTCACCAGCCCGTTGCGCCGCGCCGCGAGCAGGTTGGGCAGCGCCATCGACAGGCGGTGGCCGCGATCGTCCAGGCGCTGGCGCACCGTGCCGAGCAGGTTCGGCAGGTCCGGCAGGCCCCCGAGCGCACGGTTCAGGCGCAGCCGCCGGCTCTGCGTCATGTGCGCGAGCGCGCTCGCCAGTCGTGCCCCGCGATGCGCGAGGTCGGCCACCAGCTCCGCCCGCGCCGGCACCGCCAGCTCGGCGGCGGCGGTGGGCGTCGGCGCGCGGCGGTCCGAGACGTAGTCGATCAGCGTGGTGTCGGTCTCGTGCCCCACCGCCGAGATCAGCGGGATCCGGCAGGCCGCGACCGCGCGCAGCACCGCCTCGTCGTTGAAGGCCATCAGGTCCTCGAGGCTGCCGCCGCCGCGCGCCACGATCAGCACGTCGGCACGCGGGATGCCGCGGCTGCCGTCGATCGCGTCGAACCCGGCGATGGCGGCGGCGATGCGCGCCGCAGCACCCTCGCCCTGCACCGGCACCGGCCAGACCAGCAGCCGGCGCGGGAACCGTCGTGCGACGGTGGTGCGGATGTCGTGCAGCACCGCGCCCTGCGCCGAGGTGACGATGCCGACCACCTGCGGCAGGCCCGGCAGGGCGCGCTTGCGGTCGGCGTCGAACAGGCCCTCCTCGGCGAGACGCAGCCGCAGCCGCTCGATCCGCGCCAACAGCGCGCCCTCGCCCGCGTACTCCATCCGCTCGACGATCAGCTGGTACGAGGAGCGCTCGCCGTAGGAGGAGATCTTGCCGGTGGCGATCACCTCCAGCCCGTTCTCCGGCACCAGCCCGAGCCGCGACACGGTGCCGCGCCAGCACACGCCGGAGATCTTGCCGCCCTCGTCCTTAAGCGAGAAATACAGGTGCCCGGACGGGTAGCGCTTGAACTCCGTGATCTCGCCGCGCACCCGCACCCGGCCGAACGAGCCCTCGAGCAGCCGCTTGATCGCCCCCGAGATCTCCGAGACCGAGAATTCCGGCAGGTTCGAGATCGGGCTGGGTGTATCCATGCCGACAGGGTAGTCGAGAGCCCGGCCGCACTGCTACAGCCGAGCCGGCAACAAAGCGAGGCTGCATGCGCGTCCTGCTGGTCGGCTCGGGAGGTCGGGAACACGCGCTGGCGGCGGCGCTCGCGGCCTCGCCGCTGCTGCAGCGGCTGTTCATCGCACCCGGCAACCCGGGCACCGCCGCCTTCGGGCACAACGTCCCGATCGAGGCGGACGATGTCGGCGTGCTGGTCGAGTACGCGCGCGCCCAGCGCATCGACCTGGTGCTGCCCGGTCCCGAGGCGTCGCTGGTGGCGGGACTGGCCGACGCCTGCGCCGCCGCCGGCATCGCCTGCGCCGGGCCGAGTGCCGCCGCGGCACGGCTGGAAGCCAGCAAGAGCTTCACCAAGCAGGTCTGCGAGGCGGCCGGGATCGCCACCGCGCGCTGGGAGCGCTTCACCGACGCGCCTTCCGCGCTCGCCTTCGTGCGGCTGCGCGGCGCGCCGATCGTGATCAAGGCCGACGGGCTGGCCGGCGGCAAGGGTGTGGTGGTGGCCGCGACCCTGGCCGAGGCGGAAGCCGCCATCGATGCGCTGATGCGGCAGCCGGACGCCGTCGTGGTGATCGAGGAGTGCCTCGAGGGCGAGGAGCTGTCGCTGTTCGCGCTCTGCGACGGCGCGGACGCGGTGCTGATCGGCGCCGCCCAGGACCACAAGCGTGTCGGCGAGGACGACACCGGCGCCAACACCGGCGGCATGGGGGCGATCTCGCCGCCGCCCGGCTTCGACCGCGCGTCGCAGCAGCGGGCCCTCGACCTGTTCATCCGCCCGGCGCTGGCGGAGCTGGTGCGGCGCGGCACCCCGTTCCGCGGCGTGCTGTTCGCCGGCCTGATGCGTACCGCCCAGGGGCTGCGGCTGATCGAGTACAACGTGCGCTTCGGCGATCCCGAGGCGCAGGCGCTGCTGATGCGTCTGCACTCCGACCTGCTGCCGGCGCTGGCGGCGATGTGCGAGGGGCGGCTCGCGGAGTGCGACCTGCAGTTCTCCGACGAGGCGGCGATCGCGGTCGTGCTGGCCGGGCGCGGCTACCCGGGCAGCCCGGCCACCGGCGGCGCCATCGCCGGCCTCGAGCAGGCCGGGCAGATCGCCGGCGTGCGCATCTTCCAGGCCGCCACCCGACTGGACCGGGACGGCGTCCTGCGCGGCGACGGCGGCCGCGTGCTCACCGTCTGCGCCGCGGCACCGCGGCTGATCGATGCGCGCGACGCCGCCTACGCCGCGATCGCCCGCATCGACTGGCCGGACGGGATCTGGCGGCGCGATATCGGCGTGCGCGCGCTGAGGGAGCAGGACCGATGAGCAAGCTGTCGATCAGCCGCGACACCAGGCTGTGCATGTCGCTGGCGGCGCGCCCGGGCCGGTTCGGCACCCGTTTCCACAACCACCTCTACGAGGCGCTGGACCTCGACTTCGTCTACAAGGCGTTCCGGCCGCTCGACCTCGCCGCCGCGATCGCCGGCATGCGCTCGCTCGGCGTGCGCGGCTGCGGCGTGTCGATGCCGTTCAAGGAGGCCTGCATCCCGATGCTGGACCGGCTCGACGCGTCGGCGCGCGCGATCGGCTCGGTGAACACCATCGTCAACGAGGACGGCGTCCTGCACGCCTACAACACCGACTACATCGCGGTGCAGCGGCTGGTGGGGGAGGGCGGGGTCGATCCCGAGACGCCGTTCGTGCTGCGCGGCAGCGGCGGCATGGCCAAGGCGATGGCCTGCGCGCTGCGCGACTGCGGCTTCAGCCGCGGCACCATCGTGGCCCGCAACGAGGCCGCCGGGCGGGCGCTCGCCGGCAGGCTCGGCTACGTCTGGAGCGACGCACCGGGAGATGCCCGCCCGGCGATGCTGGTCAACGCCACGCCGATCGGCATGCAGGGCGGCCCGGAGGCCGACGACGCGGCGTTCGATGAAGCGACGGTCGAGGCGGCAGAGGTGATCGTCGACGCCGTCGCGCTGCCCTCGGAGACCAGGCTGGTCCGCGCCGCACGCGCGCTCGGCAAGCGGGTCGTCACCGGCGCCGAGATCCAGACCGTGCAGGCGCTGGAGCAGTTCATCCTCTATACCGGGATCACCCCGAACCCGGACCAGGTCGCGGCGGCGGCCGCCTTCGCCGGAGCACCGGCAGCCCCTCGATGAGGCCCGTCGTGCGGTCGGACGCGGCCGCCGCCGCCGGCCATGCGGCGGCGCTGATCGCGCGGCGCCTGCGCGCCGAGCCGGACATCGTGCTGGGCCTCGCCACCGGCCGCACCATGGAGCCGGTCTATGCCGAGCTGGTGCGTCTGCACCGGCAGCAGGCGCTCGACTTCGCGCGCTGCCGCTGTTTCAACCTCGACGAGTACGTGGGGCTCGATGCGGCGGATCCGCAGTCCTATCGCGGCTTCATGGACCGCCACCTGTTCTCGCAGGTCAACGTTGCGTCCGGCCATACCCGGCTGCCCGACGGCGCGCAGGCCGACCTCGCCGCGGAAGCCGCGCGCTACGAGGCCGCCATACGCGACGCGGGCGGGATCGGTCTGCAGCTGCTCGGCATCGGCGAGACCGGCCATATCGGCTTCAACGAGCCGGGCTCCCCGCTCGACTCGCGCACCCGCGAGGTGGTCCTGACCGCGCGCACCCGGGAGCAGAACGCCGCGATGTTCGGCGGCCGCGCCGAGGACGTCCCGTCACGCGCCCTGACCATGGGGGTCGGCACCATCCTGGAGGCGCGCGAGATCCTGCTGCTGGTGACCGGTGCGTCGAAGGCGGCGATGCTGGCCCGGGCACTGCAGGGGCCGGTCACGCCCGCGGTCACCGCCTCGGCGCTGCGGACCCACCCGTGCTGCACGGTGGTCGCCGATGAGGCCGCGGCGGCGGAACTGCGCGAACGCGCCCGCGACGAGCCGGAGCTGCCGCCGCGTCGGTGAGCGACGCGCGGGCCCGGGGAGCATGACCGCGGCGTGCCGCGCGGCTCACAGATGCAGCCGCGCGCTCTGGGCGGAACGGTCGTACTTGGACCCGGTGGCGACGACCAGGCCGAGCTGCTCGCCGAAGCATTGCAGCGACTTCTCGCCGCCAGCCGGCAGCGGGATCTGCCGGATCTTGCAGTGCAGGATCAGCGCCGCCGCCAGCGTGGGGCCCTCGATGACGACGTCCTGCTGCGGCCCGTCGGCGGTGTCGGGCGCGATCGTGATGCGGAAGCGGACCGCCCCGCCCGTCCCGGTGGCCTCGGCCGCGCAGTGCAGCACCGTGCCCCTCGGGTGCGACTGCTGCGACCGGCGATAGTATTCCTTGACCGCGTGCACCACTTCCGCCGGTCGAAACAGCACGTGGCGTATCTCCGAGGGCATGTCCGCCTCCTGTGACGGAGCGGACGATACGCCTACTTGGTTGATGATTCACTTACGGCTGATGGCGCCGTCGGGAAGCGGCAGGCAGGCAAGGGCTTTGCCCTTGACCCACTGGGGCCGGAGGCCCCAGACCCCGGTTCCTCAGCTGATGGATTTCAAAGGCGTCGCCTTTGATGGGGTTCAAGGGGCAGAGCCCCTTGCTCCTGCCTTCTGCGATCCCGCTATACCGGGGTCGGATTGCGCTCGCTGAAGCCGCTCTGGTGCCAGTACGGGTAGGGCAGCGTGACCGTGCTCGCCGCGTCCAGTGCCGCGACCTGCTCGGCGGTCAGGTTCCAGCCCACCGCGCCCAGGTTCTGCACCAGCTGCTCCTCGTTGCGCGCGCCGATGATGACGTTCGCCACCGTGGGTCGCTGCAGCAGCCAGTTCAGCGCGATCTGCGGCACGCTCTTGCCGGTCTGCTCGGCGATGCGGTCGATCGCGTCGACCACCTTGAACACGTGCTCGTCCGGCACCGGCGGTCCCATGTCGGCGGTCTTGTGCAGCCGCGAGCCGGCAGGCAGCGGCTGACCGCGCCGTATCTTGCCGGTCAGCCGGCCCCAGCCGAGCGGGCTCCAGACCACCGCGCCGACGCCCTGCTCTAGGCCGAGCGGCATAAGCTCCCACTCGTAGTCCCGTCCGATCAGCGAGTAGTAGGTCTGGTTGGCGACGTAGCGCGCGAGGTTGTAGCGCTCCGAGATGCTGAGCGATTTCATCAGGTGCCAGCCGGAGAAGTTGGACACGCCGACATAGCGGATCTTGCCCGCCCGTACCAGGTCGTCCAGCGCGGTCAGGGTCTCCTCGGCCGGCGTCTTGGCGTCGAAGCCGTGCAGCTGGAACAGGTCGATATAGTCGGTGCCGAGGCGCCTGAGCGCGCGCTCCGCCGCCTGGATCAGGTGGTGGCGCGAGGAGCCGACATCGTTCGGCTCGTCGGAGCTGCGGAAGGTCGCCTTGGTCGAGATGATCACCTTGTCGCGGCGGCCCCGGATCGCCCCACCGAGGATCTCCTCGGCGGCGCCCGCGGAGTAGATGTCGGCGCTGTCGAACATGGTGAGGCCGTGCTCGAGGCAGACATCGACCAGGCGGGTGGCGCCCTGGACGTCGGTGTCGCCCCAGGCGCGGAAGAACTCGTTGGAGCCGCCGAAGGTGCCGGTGCCCAGGCTCAGCACCGGCACCTTGAAGCCGGAGCGGCCGAGATGTCTGTATTCCATGGTTCTTCCTTCGCCCGAGGCGTCCGAGCACGCAGCTCTGAACAGAATTCTCAACCATGACGCCTCGGGCGCCCTATGGTTCAGGCCGCGCGCGGAGGCATCGAGCATGGCCGAAGACAAGAGCCGACACACACACCTGACCACGCCTGCCGGCGAGCATCGCCTGCACCCCGAGACCCTGATGCTGGGCTACGGCTACGATCCCGCGCTGTCCGAGGGTGCGGTCAAGCCGCCGGTGTTCCTGACCTCCACCTTCGTGTTCCGCTCGGCCGAGGAGGGGCGGGACTATTTCGACGTGGTGGCGGGGCGGCGCGAGGTGCCTGCCGGGGGCGCCGGGCTGGTCTATAGCCGGTTCAACCACCCGAACGCCGAGATCGCCGAGGACCGGCTGGCGATCCAGGAGGGTGCCGAGGCCGGCCTGCTGTTCAGTGCGGGCATGTCGGCGATCGCCACCACGATCCTGGCCTATGCGCGTCCGGGCGACGCGATCCTGCACAGCCAGCCGCTCTATGGCGGCACCGAGACCCTGCTGGTGCGCACGCTGGCCAATTACGGCATGGCGGCGGAGGGCTTCACCGACGGGCTGGATGCCGGCGCCATCGACGCCGCCGCCGCCCGAGCCGCGGCGCGCGGGCGGGTCAGCGTGATCCTGGTGGAGACGCCGTCCAACCCGCTGAACTCGCTGGTCGACCTGTCGCTGGTCGCGGCCCTCCGCGACCGGCTGGCGGCGTCGCAGGGGCACGCGCCGCTGATCCTGTGCGACAACACCATGCTGGGGCCGATCTTCCAGGCGCCGCTGCGCTTCGGCGTCGACATCGTGGTCTACTCGCTGACCAAATATATCGGCGGCCACAGCGACCTGGTCGGCGGTGCCGCGCTGGGCAGCAAGGCCGCGCTGCGGCCGGTGCGGACGCTGCGCAGCGCGATCGGCACCGGGCTAGATCCGCACTCCTGCTGGATGGTCGGGCGCTCGCTGGAGACGCTGTCGCTGCGCATGCGCGAGGCCGCGCGCAACGCCGAGATGGTGGCCAACTTCCTCGCGCTGCATCCGCGGGTGCGTCGCGTGCACGCGCTGAACCTGCTGCGCGAGCACGAGCCGGCCGCCTCGGTGCACGCGCGCCAGGCGACCGGCGCCGGCTCGACCTTCAGCATCGTCATCGAGGGCGGCATCGAGGAGGCGTTCCGGGTGCTCAACCGGCTGCGCATCTTCAAGCTCGCGGTGAGCCTCGGCGGGACGGAGTCGCTGGCCAGCCATCCCGCCTCGACCACCCACTCGGGAGTGCCCGCCGCGGTGCGCGCCCAGGCCGGCGTGACCGACGGGCTGATCCGGCTCAGCATCGGCATCGAGAACGCCGAGGACCTGATCGCCGACCTCAGCCAGGCGCTGGCGGACCCGTAGCGCCGACGGCGGCCGGCCCAGGCGAGGTGCGCGAGGGCGGGTGGCAGACAAGGCACGGCAAGGGGCTTCGCCCTTGAACCCCATAAAAGGCTGAGCCTTTAAGATCGGTTCTCTATTGATCGGGGTCTGGGGCCTCCGGCCCCAGTGGGTCAAGGGCGAAGCCCTTGCCTGCTCCGGCGGTTCGCAGACGCGCCCACGGCTGCTAGAAGCGGCGGCGGTCCCGCCCTTCCCGGAGGCCGCCTGTCGAGGATCGAGCGGATGGCGGCCGAGCAGATGGCGCAACAACCGGCCGGGCGGCGCGGCGTCTGCCTGGTGATCTCGGCACCTTCCGGCGCCGGCAAGAGCACCATCGCCAACGCGCTGCGCGGCTCCGAGCCGGAACTCAGGCATTCGGTCAGCGTCACCACCCGCGCGCCGCGCGCCGGCGAGCTCGAGGGGGTGCACTACTACTACCGCAGCAACGACGAGTTCGACGCGATGGCGCAGTCGGGCGCGCTGCTGGAGTGGGCGACCGTGTTCGGGCGCGGCTACGGCACGCCGCGCGCGCCGGTCGAGGCCTGGCTCGCCTCCGGACGCGACATGGTGTTCGACATCGACTGGCAGGGACACCGCCAGATCCGCGCAGCACTGCCGCGCGACGTGGTCAGCCTGTTCGTGCTGCCGCCCTCGCTCGACGTGCTGGAGCAGCGCCTGCGTGCGCGCGCCGCCGACGACGGCGAGGAGATCGCCCGCCGCATGCGCGCCGCGTGCGACGAGATCGCGCACTGGCACGAGTTCGACCACGTCATCGTCAACGCAGATCTCGACCGCTCGGTCGGCGAGGCGCGCGCGGTGCTGCACGCGGCGCGCCTGAGCACGCCGCGGCAGCTCGGGATGCCGGCGCTGGTGGCAGGCTTCGCGGCACCCGGCGCGGCCGACGGCGCGTCATGATGGAATTCTCCGCCGTCTCGGTGCTGTGCGTCGGCGACGTCATGCTCGACCGCTACAACTACGGCGCGATGGAGCGGATCTCGCCGGAGGCGCCGGTGCCGGTGCTGCGGCTGACCCGCACCCGCGAGATGGCGGGCGGAGTCGGCAACGTGGCCAGCAACATCCTCTCGCTCGGCGGCCGCGCAGTGCTGGTCGGGCTGGTCGGCCAGGACGCTGCGGGCGCCGCGCTGCGGACGATCGTGGCAGGCCAGGGCTGCGTCACCGACGGGCTGATCGCCTCGGCCGCGCGTCCGACGATCTGCAAGACCCGTTTCATCGCCGCCGCGCAGCAGGTGGTGCGCACCGACGAGGAGAGCCGGCTGCCGCTGCAGCCGGAGGAGGAGCGGGCGCTGATCGCGGCGATCGATCGCCATATCGACGCCGCCTCGGTGCTGGTGCTGTCGGATTACGGCAAGGGCGCCTGCGGCCCGGCGGTTCTTTCGCACGCGATCGAGGCCGCGCGCCGGCGCGGCATCGCGGTGTTCGTCGACCCGAAGTCCGACGATTTCACGCGCTATGGCGGCGCCACCTGCATCACCCCCAATGTGCGCGAGCTCGCCGCCGCCGCGGCGCGCCTCGGGGCCGAGACCGATTCCGCGGACGACGGCGAGGGTGCGGTGGTGCGCGCCGCGCACGCGGTGATGCGACGGGCAGGCGCCGCGGCGATCCTGGCCACCCGCTCGGAGAAGGGCATGGTGCTGGTGGAACGCGACGGCGCCGTGCTCTCCGTGCCGGCGCGGGCCCGCGAGGTGTTCGACGTCTCCGGCGCCGGAGACACCGTGATCGCGGCGATGGCACTGGCACACGGCGCCGGCCATACGCTGTCGCAGGCGGTGCGGATCGCCAACGCCGCCGCCGGCGTCGTGGTCGGCAAGCTCGGCACCGCCAGCGCCGACATCGTCGAGGTGATGCAGGAGCTCGAGCTGCTCGACCGGCAGTTCGGCGAGCATCCGGCTCCGGACGGGGGTCAAGCAGAGGGCGCCGGCGTGCTCGCGACCCTGGCGCACGCCCAGGCGCTGTCGGCGCGCTGGCGGGCGCAGGGGCTGCGGGTCGGCTTCACCAACGGCTGCTTCGACATAATCCACGCCGGCCACGTCGCGCTGCTGGCGGCGGCGCGGGCGGAGTGCGACCGGCTGATCGTCGCGCTCAACACCGATGCCGGGGTGCGACGGCTGAAGGGGGCGTTGCGTCCGGTCAACCGGCTGGCGGCGCGCGCCCAGGTGCTGGCGGCGATTCGCCACGTCGACTGCCTGCTCTGCTTCGACGAGGACACGCCGCTGGCGCTGATCCGGGCGCTGATGCCGGACGTGCTGATCAAGGGTGCGGACTATGCGCCCGAGGCGGTGGTGGGTGCGGAGCTGGTGCGCGCGGCGGGCGGCCGGCTGGTGCTGGCCGGACTGGTGCCGGAGCAGTCGACCACGGCGACCATCGCCCGCATCCGCGCGGCCGAGGCCGCCGACCCGTCGGCGTCCTGATCGTTCCGGGCGACGCGTCCCCAGGTTCCCCGCTATCCACAGGCGAGACAGAGGCTGAACCGCGGCCGATTACCGGCTAGGGTGCGGCGGTGAACCAGATCGAATCCAGTCGAAGGGAAAGCCTGTTCGGCCAGTCCCTGCGTCTTCCGCCCTCCAATGCCCAGGCGGAGGCGGCCCTGCTCGGGGCGCTGCTGGCCAACAACAAGGCCTATGACCGGGTCAGCGAGTTCCTCGCCCCGGAGCATTTCGCCGACCCGCTGCACGGTCGCATCTTCCAGTCGATATCGCGGCGCATCGAGGCCGGCCAGCTCGCCGACGTGATCACGCTGCGCGCCGAGTTCGAGCATTCCGGCCTGCTCGACGAGGTCGGCGGTGCGGCCTATCTCGGCCAGCTGCTGACCGCGATGGTCGGCATCATCAATGCCGGCGAGTACGGCCGCGCCGTCCACGACGCCTGGCTGCGGCGCCAGCTGATCGAGATCGGCGAGACGGTGGTCAACAACGCCTTCGGCGCCGAGCCGGAGCTGGACGGCACCCACCAGATCGAGGCGGCGGAGGAGCACCTGTTCCGCCTGGCGACCGATCGTGGCCAGGATGGCGGCTTCGTCAGCTTCGAGCGCGCGCTGACCGAGGCGATCGGCATCGCCGAGCGCGCGTTCCACCGTGCCGGCGCCGTCGCCGGGCTGACCACCGGCCTGCGCGACCTCGACAAGAAGACCGGGGGCATGCACCCGTCCGACCTGCTGATCCTGGCCGGCCGTCCCGGCATGGGCAAGACGGCCCTCGCCACCAAGATCGCCTTCGGCGCCGCGCGGGCGCTGATGCAGGAGGCGCGCGCCCGCGACGGGAACGGGGCGGAGGTGCAGCCGAAGGGTTCGGTCGCGATCTTCTCGCTGGAGATGAGTGCCGAGCAGCTGGCCACGCGACTGCTGTCGGAGGAGGCGCGCGTCTCCGGCGAGCGCATACGACGCGGCGAGATCGGGCAGAAGGAGTTCGACCGCTTCATCCAGGTGTCGCGCGAGCTGGCGACCTTGCCGCTGCATATCGACGACACCCCGGCGATCACGCTGTCGGCGCTGCGCACCCGCTGCCGCAGGCTGGCCCGCACCAAGGGGCTGAGCCTGGTGGTGGTCGACTACCTGCAGCTGATGCGGCCGAGCGTGGGGACGCGACCGGAGAACCGGGTGCAGGAGGTCAGCCAGATCACCCAGGGGCTGAAGGCGATCGCCAAGGAGCTGGAGGTGCCGGTGCTGGCGCTGAGCCAGCTGTCGCGCTCGGTGGAGAGCCGCGAGGACAAGCGGCCGCAGCTCTCGGACCTGCGCGAATCCGGCTCGATCGAGCAGGATGCGGACGCGGTGATGTTCGTCTATCGCGACGAGTACTACCTGCAGCAGCGCGCACCCAAGCAGATGGCCTACGACAGCGAGGACAAGTTCCAGGCCGCGCTGGACAAGTGGCAGCGCGACATGGAG
>CAXTAY010000006.1:0-121351 GCA_964242335.1 uncultured Acetobacteraceae bacterium
CCCGCGGCCGGACAACGCGTCGCAGCTGGCCGCGGAGGCGCAGGCCGCGCTGGCCGCGGAGCCGGCCGGCGGCCCGGCGTTGGGCCGGCTGCCGGCCTCGACCGGCTTCGTCGTGCTGGACCGTTCCGGCGACGCCGTCTCCTGCGCGCTGAGCATGAACAACCTGTTCGGTACCGGCCGCATCGCCGGCGACACCGGGATCGTGCTCGGCGCATCGCCGGCGCGCCTGCCGGCGCCGCTGCTGGCCGCGGCGATCGCCTGGAACGGCTCGGAGCACGACTTTCGCGCCGCCGTCGCCGCGTCGGGGCAGAACGAGGCCGCCGCCGCCGCGGCGGCCGGGCTGCGCGCGGCGCTGCATGGCGGGGCGCTGGGACGTCCGGTCACCACGACCGGCCGCGTCAACGTGATCTCCTGCACGCGCGGGCTGCCGGGCGATGCCGGGAGCTGCGCCAGTGCCACCGATCCGCGCGGCGCCGGGCTCGCCGTCGGCAGCAACTGAGCGGCGGGATGCTAAAGCAGGCGCGCGCGGGCGCGATCGCGCCGTTCCTGGTGATGGACGTGATCGCGCGCGCCAACGCCCGCCAGGCGGCGCTGCCGCCGGGTGCGCCGGGGATCATCCACATGGAAGTCGGCCAGCCCGCCACCGGCGCGCCGCGCGGCGCGGTCGAGGCGGCGGCACGGGCGCTGCGCGGCGGCGCGCCGCTCGGCTACACCGAAGCCCTCGGGCAGCGCTCCCTGCGCCGGCGGATCGCCCGACACTACGAGGCGTTCTACGGCATCCCGGCGGGTAGCGGCAGGATCGCCGCCGAACGCATCGCGGTGACCACCGGTGCCTCCGGCGGCTTCCTGCTGGCCTTCCTGGCTGCGTTCGACGCCGGCGACCGCGTCGCCCTCGCCACCCCGTACTACCCGCCCTACGTGAACATCCTCCGGGCGCTCGGCGTGGTGCCGCTGCCGCTGCCCACCGGGCTGGAGAGCCGCTTCCAGCCCACGATCGCCCTGCTGGAGGCGATGGCGGAGGCGCCGGGCGGTCTGCCGGACGGCCTGATCGTGGCCTCGCCGTGCAATCCCGCCGGCACCACGCTGGACGCCTCCGCGCTCGCCGCGCTGGCGCGGTGGTGCGACGCGAACGGCGTGCGGCTGATCAGCGACGAGATCTATCACGGGCTGAACTGGGAGGCGCCGCCCGCCACCGCCGCCGCCTTCAGCGACAGCGCGATCGTCATCAACAGCCTCTCGAAATACTGGAGCATGACCGGCTGGCGGGTCGGCTGGATGGTGCTGCCGCCCGACCTGCTGCGGGCCGCCGAGCGGCTGGGCCAGAACATGTTCATCAGCGCGCCGCACATCTCGCAGGTGGCGGCGGAAGCGGCGTTCGATTGCGGCGACGAGATCGAGGGCAACCTGCAGCGCTACCGGCGGGCGCGCGCGCACCTGCTGGGCGCGCTGCCGGAGGCGGGGTTCGCCGACCTGTCGCCCGCCCAGGGGGCGTTCTACCTCTACGCCGACGTCTCCTCGCGCAGCACCGACAGCGTCGGCCTCGCCGCGCGCATCCTCGATGCGACCGGGGTCGCGGTGACGCCCGGGGTGGATTTCGACGCGCGGCACGGGCATCGCTTCCTGCGCTTCTCGTATTGCGGCAGCGAGGCTGAGATGCGCGAGGCGACCGAGCGGCTGGCGCGCTTCGACGGCTGACACGACGCACGGTGCCGACCCCCCGCGGGATGCGGCACCGCCGCCTCGCCGATCAGTCCGGCAGGCGCGTCGCGGCACTCCAGAAGAACGTCAGCTCGTGCCGGTTGTGTGACAGGTGCATCAGGCTGGCGCCGGGGATCGCGGCGAACTGCTCGGCGACCTCGTGGTCGGTCTCGCCCTGGAACTTGACCGTGCACAGGATGCGCGCGGCGCGGCCGGCCTCGATCCATCGCCTGACCAGGGCGAGCAGACGCGCCGGATAGGCGATGATGTCGCTGCACAGCCAGTCCACCGGCGGCTCCTGGCGCGGGTCGATGCCGAAGGCGCTCTCGCGTCGATGCGTCACCAGCTCGTGTGCCGCCACCGACGGCGCGAGTTCGGCCTTGTCCACCGCGACGACGCGCGCGCCCAGTTGCGCCAGCGCCCAGCTCCAGCCGCCGGGTGCGGCACCCAGATCCAGGCAATCCTGCCCGGGTTCGGGCATCACGCCGAGCCGCGTGCAGGCCTCCCAGAGCTTGAGGTAGGCGCGCGACGGCGGCCCCTCGCGATCCTCGACGAAGCGGCAGACGCCGCCGACGAACGGGCTGGTCTTGCTGGTGCTGAGCAGCAGCCGGTCCGGCGCCAGCAGCGTCCAGGCGCCGAGCGGCGCCCGCGGCGGCGCTTGCGGAAAGCAAAGCGGCGCCGCCTTCACCGGCGGCAGCTTCGCCGCGATCAGCCCGCAGCGGCCGCGATGGCCGGCCTCGAGCAGGCTCCAGTTGCGTTGCCGGTCGCGCAGCAGACGCGCAGCCGCACCCACCGAGGCGCAGGCGAGCAGCTCGGGGGCGGTCCACACGTCGAGCGCCCAGGCGCTGGCCTGCGGCGGATCCGGCGACAGCGCCAGCAGGCCGTGCCAGTCCGATATCCGCGCGCCGCGCCGCGCCAGCTCCCCGGCCAGCGCCGGCTGCGTCGCGGCATCCGCGAGATAGGCCGCGCGTATCGATGCGTCCGGCGTCACCCGCGCTGCCGCCGCGGCCAGGCGGAGGCCGCGAGCAGCGCCCAGCCGAGCACCAGCAGGGTGCCGCCGGTGGGTGCCAGGCGACCGAGATGCGGGCCGCCGAAGGCGGGCGGCACGACACCGGCGCAGAAGCAGACGGTGCCGAGCACGAAACCGCCCGCGGCGAGCCGGACCAGCCCGGGCCGGCCGCTCTCGCGCAGCCAGAGCGCCGCCGCCAGCAGCGCCGGCGCGTGCCAGCCCAGGATCTGCACGGCGGCGCGAAGCGACTCGCGGCCGCCGGGGACGAGCAGGCGGTCCGGCAGGTGCGAGGCGAGTGCCGCCGCGGCGACCGCGAGCAGCCCGAACAGGGCGCCGCAGGCGAACCAGGGGCGGGCTGCGGTCGATGCCGGGTGTGTCCGCATCCGTGGGGTCGATCCTAGCTGAGCGGATGAAGATGGGTATAGTCGCGGCATGGCGCACGGTGACCTGTTTGGCGAAATCGAGCCGTACGCGACCGGCTACCTGCCGGTCGAGGGCGGCCATTCGATCTACTGGGAACAGGTCGGCAATCCGCAGGGGCGGCCGGTGCTGTTCCTGCACGGCGGCCCGGGGGCGGGCGCCGGCGCGGTGCATCGGCGCTTCTTCGATCCGACGTACTGGCGGGTGGTGGTGTTCGACCAGCGCGGCGCCGGACGCTCGCGGCCGCAGGGCAGCATCGCCAACAACACCACGCCGCTGCTGATCGACGACATCGAGGCGCTGCGCCAGGCGCTCGGCATCGAGAGCTGGCTGCTGTTCGGCGGCTCCTGGGGATCCACGCTGAGCCTTTGCTACGCGCAGGCGCATGCCGAGCGAGTGGCCGGCCTGGTGCTGCGCGGCGTGTTCCTGGGCCGGCCGGAGGAGCTGCACTGGTTCCTCTACGGCCTGGCGCAGATCTTCCCCGACGCGCATGCCGCCTTTGCCGGCCATCTGCCGGAGGCCGAGTGCCACGACCTGCTGGGCGCCTACCTGTCGCGCCTGACCGATCCCGATCCTGCGATCCACCTGCCGGCCTCGCGCGCCTGGTCGACCTACGAGGGCACCTGTTCCACCCTGCTGCCGACGCCGGCCACCGTGGCCGGCTTCTCGCGCGATCGCGCCAGCCTCGGCCTGGCGCGGATCGAGGCGCACTACTTCGCCAACCAGCTGTTCCTGCCCGCCGAAGGGCTGCTGTCGCGGATGGACCGGATCGCACATCTGCGCGCCGAGATCGTCCAGGGCCGCTACGACATGATCTGCCCGGCGCGCAGCGCCTTCCAGCTGGCGCGCCACTGGCCGGGAGCGAGGCTGAGTATCGTACCCGATGCCGGCCACTCGGCACTCGAGCCCGGCATCAGGCGGGCGCTGATCGCGGCGGTGGAGGCGTTCCGCGTTGACCGCTGAGGCGGCACGCGGACGATTTAGAACAAATCGACGATGCGGCGCCGCTGCCGTGAACATACAGCGGGATGCGACGTTGCAACGCGGCTGTCCGCTTACTTCCCCAAGGCCAACCTTCTCCTCAAGGATCTCGCCGATGAACCGTCTTAGCCGCTGGAGCCTCCTCGTGGCGCTCGCACCGCTCGCCGCCTGCGCCTCCACCCCGCCGCCGGCGCCGCCGGCCACCCCGCCGGCGCCGCCGCCGCTGGCCAGCAACGACGCCAGCTTCGTGCAGATCGCCGCCCAGGGCGGCATGGCGGAAGTGCAGATGGGGCAGCTCGCCGACCAGACCTCGAAGAGCAAGAAGATCAAGATGTTCGCCGAGCAGATGGTCAAGGACCACACGCCGGCAAACGAGCAGCTCAAGCAGCTCGCCACCGCCAAGGGCGCCACCCTGCCGATCGGCCTGAGCGACGAACAGACCAAGACCCTGACCATGTTGCAGGGCGAGAAGGGCCGCAAGTTCGACCGCGACTACGCCGCCGCCCAGGTGCAGGGTCACAGCGACATGCTCAGCACGTTCCAGACCGAGGCCGCGTCCGGAACCGATCCCGACCTGAAGAGCTTCGCCGCCCAGACGGTGCCGACGGTCCAGCAGCACCTCACCGAGGCGAAGAAGCTGAACGCGGCGCCGATGCATCACAAGATGATGAAGCATCACCGCCAGACCAGCGCCTCCTGATGTTCCGGGTCGGCATCCCCGCGGACTGATCCTCGGCGGATACCGGCCGCACCGGAACCCAGGTGCCGCCGTCCCGCCTCTACGGGACGGTGTCGCTCTGTAGCGATGATGCGTGCGGGCAGCTGCCCGCGCCCACAGGAGGGAGGTCGCCATGTTCATTGCCATGAACCGTTTCCGGGTGGCGCGCGGCTCGGAGACCGAGTTCGAGCAGATCTGGCTGTCGCGCGACGTGCACCTGCGCAAGGTCGCGGGCTTCGAGGCGTTCCACCTGCTGCGCGGCCCGGAGCACGAGGACTACGTGCTGTATGCCTCGCACACGATCTGGCGCTCGCACGAGGAGTTCGAGGCCTGGACCCGCTCCGACGCCTTCCGCGAGTCCCATCGCGGCGCCGGTCAGCGCTCCGGCCCCTCGCTCTACCTGGGCCCGCCGCAGTTCGAGGGCTTCTCGGTGCTGCAGACGGTCGGCCCCGAGGAGAGTGCTGCGTGAGCATACGCATCGACCGTGTCGTCACCCGCGGCGGCGACCTCGGGCTCACCAGCCTCGGCGACGGCACACGGGTCAGCAAGGACGCGGCTCGGGTCGAGGCCTACGGCGCCGTGGACGAGGCGAATGCCTCGCTCGGCGTGCTGCGCGCGGCGATGCAGCCGGACAGCGCCCCGGAGAGCTTCCTGCGCCGGGTGCAGAGCATGCTGTTCGATGTCGGGGCCGACCTCTGCGTGCCCGGCAGCGCCGGCGCCAAGCTGCGCCTGAGCGACGCGCCGGTCGAGGCGGTGGAGGCGGAGATCGCGCTGCTGCTGGAGCGGCAGGCGCCGCTCGACAGCTTCGTGCTTCCGGCCGGAACTCCGGCGGCGTCGCAGGCCCACGTCGCGCGCACCATCGTGCGCCGCGCCGAGCGACGCGTGGTGACCCTGGCCTCCGCCGAGCCGGTGACCCCGGCAGTGATCCAGCTGCTCAACCGCCTGTCCGACTACCTGTTCGTGCTCAGCCGGCACCTCAACGAGGACGGCCGCGCCGACGTGCTGTGGGTGCGCGGCGGCTCGGTGGCCAGCCCGGACCCCGTCGCGCCGACACCCGCGCCAAGCTGAACTCATCCCCCGGTCGGCCGCCCGGCACCGGTCAGGGTGTCGCGCAGGGCGACGATCTCGCCGATCACGATGATCGCGGGCGTGGGCGGCGGTTCGGCGCGCAGCATTGCGGCCAGCGTGCCCAGCGTCGCGGTCCGCACCTGCTGCGCCTCACTCGCCGCCTGCGAGATCACCGCCGCCGGCGTGGCCCGCGACATGCCGCCCTCGATCAGCCGCCTGCTGATCTCGCCCAGCGTGCGCACCGCCATGTAGAGCACGATCGGCTGGCCGAGCCGGGCGAGGGCCTCCCAGTCCAGCGAGGCGATCGCGTCCGGCTCTCCCTCGGCGCTGTGACCGGTAGCGAGCACGATCGCCTGGTTGATGCCGCGCACGGTGGCGGGGATGCCCGCCGCGGCGAGACCGGTCAGTCCCGAGGTCAGGCCGGGGATCACCCGGAACGGGATGCCGGCCTGGATCAGCGCCAGCACCTCCTCGGCGCCGCGGCCGAACACGTAGGGATCGCCGCCCTTCAGCCGCAGCACGCGCTTGTGCTGCCGCGCCAGGGCGATCAGCCGGGCGGTGATGTCGGTCTGGTGGATCGAGGGGCGGCCGCCGCGCTTGCCTGCGAATTCGCGCACCGCCCCGGGTGCCGCCAGATCGAGCACGCCGGGGTCGACCAGCGCGTCGTAGACGATCACGTCGGCCTGGATCAGACCGCACAGCGCGTGCAGCGTCAGGTGGCCGCGATCGCCCGGCCCGGCGCCGGCCAGCCAGACATGGCCCGGCGGCATGACCGGACAGGTCCCTCCGAGCAGCAGTCCGACCGCGGCAGCGTAGGGCGTGTCGGACGCGGCGGAGGGCGGTCGCCCGGGGTCCTGTCTGGTCATGGCCGGGGCATGCTCGGGGGCGGCGCGAGGGCGGCGCGGTCTGACACAGGGTGGTGGCGGATCTGCTGCATTGCAACTTATCCGGTGCTCCGTTGCGCCCGATGTGCGGTTTGCCCCTGGAACGGGGCGGGCAGCCGGCATAGATCACGCGTGCCGCGACGCCGGAACCCGCGCGCGGCGATTGGGAGAAGTGCAGCCTATGTCCGACGCGGTGACCAACCATGCCCGAAGCCTGCAGGCGCACGGCAACGGCGCGCCCGACGGCATGGGGCTGGGCCACGGCGAGGACCGGCCGATCGCGGCGCCGAGCCGGAGCTATCCGCATCTCAGCCAGGAGCGCGTGCTGAGCGTGCATCACTGGACCGAGCGGCTGTTCTCCTTCACCTGCACGCGCGACGTCAGCCTGCGCTTCGAGAACGGCCAGTTCGCGATGATCGGCCTCGAGGTCGGCGGCAAGCCGCTGCTGCGCGCCTACAGCATGGCGAGTGCGAACTACGAGGACCAGCTCGAGTTCCTCAGCATCAAGGTGCCGGACGGCCCGCTGACCTCGCTGCTGGCGCACCTGCAGGTGGGCGACAGCGTGCTGATCGGACGCAAGCCGACGGGCACGCTGCTGCTCGACAACCTGCGCCCGGGCCGCAACCTCTACCTGCTGGCGACCGGGACCGGGCTCGCCCCCTTCATGAGCCTGATCAAGGATCCGGCGGTCTATGAGCGGTTCGAGCGGGTGATCCTGACCCACACCGTCCGCCTTGTCGGCGAGCTCGCCTACGTCAACCACATCCGGCACGAGCTGCCGCGGCACGAGTTCCTGGGCGAGGACATCGCCGCCAAGCTGAGCTACTACCCGAGCGTGACGCGCGAGGAGTTCATGACCCGCGGCCGGATCACCGGCCTGATCGAGAGCGGCCGGATCTTCGCCGACCTCTCGCTGCCGCCGCTGGATCCGGCGCTCGACCGGGTGATGATCTGCGGCAGCAACGAGATGCTCGCCGACACCGAGCGGCTGCTGCTCGCGCGCGGCTTCGATGAGGGCAACAATGCGAAACCGGGCAGCTACGTGGTCGAGAAGGCGTTCGTCGAGCGCTGAGGCGCCGGCGCGGCGGCAGCGGACCCCACGGCGATGAAGTACGATTTCGACCTGCTGGTGATCGGCGGCGGCTCGGGCGGGGTGCGTTGCGCGCGCATCGCCGCCGGCCACGGCGCCCGTGTGGCGGTGGTGGAGGCGCGGCACTGGGGCGGTACCTGTGTCAATCTCGGCTGCGTGCCCAAGAAGATCATGGTGCAGGCCAGCGAGTACAACGACTTCGCGACCGATTCGCACGGCTTCGGCTGGGACATCGAGCCGGGGCGCCACGACTGGCAGCATCTGATCGCGCACAAGGATCGCGAGATCGGCCGCCTGAATGCGATCTATGTCCGCCTGCTGGAGAATGCCGGCGTCACCCTGTTCGAGGGCCGCGCCCGCTTCGATGGGCCGCGCACCGTGGTGATCGAGGCGGGTCCGCTCGATCCGCATGCGCAGACGCGCACCGTGACCGCCGAACGGGTGGTGATCGCCACCGGCGGCATGCCGCTGGTGCAGCCGCACATCGAGGGCCAGGAGCTCGGCATCACCTCGGACCAGGCGTTCCACCTGGAGCGGCGCCCGCAGCGGCTTGTGATCGTGGGCTCCGGTTATATCGGGGTGGAGTTCTCCGGCATCTTCGCGGGCCTGGGCTCCGAGGTCAGCCTGCTGTTCCGCCAGGAGCTGCCGCTGCGCGGCTTCGACCACGATCTGCGGGTGGCGCTCGACGACGCGATGGAGGAGCGCGGCATCGTGCGCCATCGCAGCACCCTGCTGCACCGCATCGAGCGCCACCGCGACGCGCTGCGGCTGACCCTGGTCGATGGCAGGGAGCTCGAGACCGACCTCGTGTTCTTCGCCGTCGGGCGCGTGCCCAACGTGGCGGGGCTCGGGCTGCAGACCACGCGGGTGCGCACCACCGAGGCCGGGCGGGTGATGGTCCGCGACGAGGTGCACCAGGGCGGCGAGACCGATGAGCCGGGCATCTACGCCATCGGCGACGTCACCAACCGGCTGAACCTGACCCCGGTGGCGATCGCTGAGGGCCACATGCTGGCCGACCGCCTGTTCTCCGGGACGGCGCGGGAGTGGCGCTTCGACACCGTGCCGAAGGCGGTGTTCTTCACCCCGCCGCTGGCCAGCGTCGGCCTGAGCGAGGAGGAGGCGGCGGCGCGCGGCCTGGCCGACATCTATTGCGGCCGCTTCAAGTCGATGCGCCACACCATGAGCGGCCGCAGCCGCACCAACACCATCAAGCTGGTGGTCGATCACGACAGCCAGGTGGTGCTGGGCGCGCACATGCTCGGCGAGGAGGCGCCGGAGATCATGCAGGGGCTGGCGATCGCCGTCACCGCCGGGCTGAAGAAGTCGGATTTCGACCGCACCGTCGGCATCCATCCCAGTTCCGCCGAGGAGTTCGTCAGCCTGCGCACGCTGACGCGCGTCGCCGGCGTTCCCGGCTGAGCGATCTCCTGGATGGTCTGCCGGCCGCGGGCGCGGAGGCGATCGCCCCGGACGCCTGGCTGCTGCGCGGCCTGTGCGCGGACGAGGCGCCGGCGCTGCTCGAGGCGGTGCGGCAGGTCGCGCGCGGCGCGCCGTTCCGCCGCATGGACACCCGCCGCGGCACGATGGCGGTGGCGATGACCAACTGCGGCGCCGTCGGCTGGGTGTCCGACCGGCGCGGCTACCGCTACCAGGCGCTGGATCCGTCGACCGGCGAGCCCTGGCCGGCCATGCCGGAGCGGTTCGCCGCCGTCGCGGCGCGCGCCGCGGTGGCCGCGGGCTTGGCGCCGCTCGCGCCGGACGTCTGCCTGATCAACCGCTACGCGCCCGGCGACCGGCTGTCGCTGCATCAGGATCGCGACGAGTCCGATCTCTCGGCGCCGATCGTCTCGGTGTCGCTGGGATTGCCGGCGACCTTCCTGTTCGGCGGTGTCCGACGCGCCGACCCGGTGCGGCGCTGCCGGCTCGGGCACGGCGACGTGGTGGTCTGGGGCGGGGCGTCGCGCCTCGCCTACCACGGGGTGGCGCCGGTGCCGGCGGGAGAGCATCCGGCGACCGGGCCCTGCCGGATCAACCTCACCTTGCGCGCGGCAAGGCGCGGCTAGCCCTGGCGGCCGTTCCGGCGCTTTCTCTCCGGCGCGAATGGGTGGATAAAGGCGCCCCCGCGGCCTGGGCCGCGCGCCGCCAGGCATTTCCGGATCTCCGCGATGAACGCCTCGCCTGCCCACAGGATCGTCCAGACCCAGCCGCCCGGCTGGACCCCGTCGAGCTGGCGCGGCCGGCCGATCCAGCAGGCGCCGACCTACCCGGATGCGGCGGCGGCGCAGGCGGTGGAAGCTCGCCTGCGCCGCTACCCGCCGCTGGTGTTCGCCGGCGAGGCGCGTCGCCTGAAGCAGCAGCTGGCGCTGGCCGCCGAGGGCCGTGCCTTCGTGCTGCAGGGCGGCGCCTGTGCCGAGAGTTTCGGCGAGTTCACCGCCGACATCATACGCGACACCTTCCGGGTGCTGCTGCAGATGTCGGTGGTGCTGACCTTCGGCGCCAAGGTGCCGGTGGTGAAGCTCGGACGCATGGCCGGCCAGTTCGCCAAGCCCCGCTCGTCCGACACCGAGACCGTGGCCGGGCACAGCCTGCCCGCCTATCGCGGCGACATCATCAACGGGGCGGACTTCACCGCGGCCTCTCGCATCGCCGATCCGGCGCGCATGGAGACCGGCTACTTCCAGTCCGCCGGCACGCTGAACCTGCTGCGCGCCTTCGCCTCCGGTGGCTACGCCAACCTGCACCAGGTGCATCGCTGGAACCTCGGCTTCGTCGCCCGCTCGCCGCTGGCGGCGCGCTACCAGGACCTGGCACAGCGCATCGACGAGACGCTTGGCTTCATGGGCGCCTGCGGCCTCACCTCGAACGCGCCGCAGATCAACGAGACCGAATTCTACACCAGCCACGAGGCGCTGCTGCTGCCCTACGAGCAGGCGCTGACCCGGGTCGATTCCACCACCGACGAGTGGTACGGCTGCTCGGCGCATTTCCTGTGGATCGGCGACCGCACGCGTCAGCCGGACGGCGCCCACGTCGAGTTCCTGCGCGGCGTCCGCAACCCGATCGGCATCAAGGTCGGCCCGAACAGCACCGCGGACGACGTGCGACGCCTGCTCGACATCCTCAACCCCGACGACGAGGCCGGGCGGATCACGCTGGTCAGCCGCATGGGTGCGGAGGGCGTGCGCCGCCACCTGCCGCCGCTGCTGCGCGGCGTTCGCGAGGCCGGCCGGCGCGTCACCTGGCTGTGCGACCCGATGCACGGCAACACCATCTCGACCGCGTCCAAGGTCAAGACACGCTCGTTCGACGCCATCCTCGCCGAGGTGCGCGGCTTCTTCGACGTCGCCGCCGGCGAGGGCGCGCCGCCCGGCGGGGTGCACGTGGAGATGACCGGCCAGGACGTCACCGAATGCGTCGGCGGCGCGCACCAGCTCACCGAGGCCGACCTGGGCGACCGCTACGAGACCTTCTGCGACCCGCGGCTCAACGCCGAGCAGTCGCTGGAGCTCGCCTTCCTGATCGCCGGCGAGCTGACCGCACGGCGGCGCGCCGGCGGAACCGACGCGCAGTGAGTGCCGTCGCTCCCGGGCCGCTCGACACCGCCACCATCGCCGCGCGCACCGACGCCTACTTCAACCGCACCCGCGCGATCGTGGCGCGGTTCGGCGACCGGCGCGTCACCTACGCGTTGTTCCTGCGCCGCCCGGTGGTGTCCGCGCCGCGGCTGATGATCGACTGGCTCGACGCGGTGGCGGCGGCGCGCGGCGCCGAGATACGCTGCGAGGTGATGGCCGAGGAGGGCGCCTGGGTCGGCGCCGGCGAGCCGCTGGTGTACCTCACCGGCAGCTTCGAGCAGCTGGTCGACCTGGAGACGCTGCTGCTGCAGAGGCTCGGCCCGGCCTGCGTCGCCGCCCACAACGCCTACCAGATGTGCATGGCGCTGCCGCGGACGCGGTTCCTGGCGATGGAGGCGCGTCACTGCGCCGGCTACGAGATGCAGGAGATGATGGCCTACGCCGCCTCGGTCGGCTCGCGCGCGGCGCAGCGCGAGGGCGCGGCGGGCTTCGTCGGCTGCGCCAACGACGCCACCGCCGGCTTCTACGGTGCGGCCGCCGGCTCCGGCACCATGCCGCACGCCCTGATCGGCTACGCCGGCAGTACCCTGCGTGCCGCCGAGATGTTCCACGAGACCTTTCCCGACGCCGACCTCACCGTGCTCGGCGACTATTTCGGCCTCGAGATCACCGACACGCTGGCGGTCTGCCGTCGCTTCCCGGAGCTCGCGTCGCAGGGGCGGGTCGCGGTACGGCTCGACACCCATGGCGGGCGCTTCCTGGAGGGGCTGGACCCGCAGGAGAGCTACGCGGTGCTGGAACGGCACACGCCGGGGACGATACGCCGCTACCGTTCCGACACCGAGCTGCGCCACCTGGTCGGCACCGGCGTCTCGGCGGCGGCGATCTGGCGGGTGCGCGAGGCGCTCGACGCGGCCGGGTTCGGGCGGGTGCGCATCGTCGCCTCGTCGGGCTTCGGCGTCGACAAGTGCCGGGTGATGGCGGACAGCCACGCGCCGATCGACGTGGTCGGCACCGGCTCGTTCATTCCCGAGCGCTGGTCGGAGACCTACGCCACCGCCGACATCGTCGCCTATGACGGGGTGGCGCGGGTGAAGCTCGGCCGCGAGTTCCTGCTGCGCAGCACCGAGCGCCACGACGCGGACGCCCGGCCTTGAGCGACCTGTTCGCGCCGGAGGGCGGCTTTCGCGTGCGCATCCTCGACCTGTCCGTCGAGCCGCGGGACGTGGTCGAGGAGGTCGGCGGCTTTCCCACCCTGATGCACGCCAACGCCTTCGCGCGCGCCTATGTCCGCGACAGCGTCGAGCTGTGCCGGGTGGCCGGGGCCTCGCTGCGCGACGTGCTTTCCGCCTGGTCGGCCTTCGGCGAGGATGCGGAGGTGGTGGATGCCGGCGAACAGGGCTGGCGCTCGGCCAACGAGCTGGACGATTTCGCGGCCCACCCCGCCTCCGAGATCGAGCGCGACTGGCGCGTGCTCGATCCCCGTCTCGACGACGAGGCGGACGAGGACGGCGAGGCAGACGACGAGCCCGAAGGCACGCCGGAGTGAGCGGACGCCAGATGAAGCTGCGCTTCGCCCCAAGCCCGACCGGCCTGCTGCATGTCGGCAACGCGCGCCAGGCGGTGGCGAACGCGCTGCACGCGCGTCGGCACGGCGGGCTGTTCCAGCTGCGCATCGACGACACCGATGCCGCACGCTCGCGCGAGGACCATGCCGAGGCGATACGCACCGACCTGCGCTGGCTCGGGCTGGAGTGGGACGAGAGCTTCCGCCAGTCGGACCACCTCGCCGACTACGAGGCCGCCGCCGACCGGCTGCGCGCCTCCGGCCGGCTGTACCCGTGCTTCGAGAGCGAGGAGGAGCTTCGCGCCAAGCGCGAGATACGGCTGCGCCAGAAGCGGCCGCCGATCTACGACCGGGCGATGCTGCGCCTCACCGCCGAGCAGCGGGCGCAGGCGGAGGCCAACGGCAAGCGGCCGTACTGGCGCTTCCGGCTCAGCGACGGCAGCGTCGCCTGGCACGACCTGGTGCTGGGCCACAGCCAGGTGAAGCTGACGGCGATCTCCGATCCGGTGCTGATACGCGCCGACGGCACCATCCTGTATGCCTTCGCCTCGGTGGTCGACGACCTGCGCACCGGCGTCACCGACATCCTGCGCGGCGAGGACCACGTCAGCAACACCGGCGTGCAGCTCGACATCGCGGCCGCCCTCGGCGCCGCGTCCGGACGTTTCCGCTTCGGCCACCTGCCGCTGCTGCTCGACGAGGCCGGCGGCAAGCTGTCCAAGCGCTTCGACGGGCTGTCGCTGCGCGCGCTGCGCCAGGACGGCATCGAGGCCTCGGCGGTGGTGTCGTACCTGGCGCGCCTCGGCACCTCGGACGACCCGCATCCGCTGACGCTGGAGGCGCTCGCCGCCAGCTACGACGTCACCCACACCTCGCGCTCGGCGGCGCGCTTCGACATGCGCCAGCTGCTGGCGCTGAACCGGCGGGTAATGCACGCACTGCCGTTCGAGGCGGTGTCGGCCCGGCTGCCGGAGGCCGCGACGCCGGAGTTCTGGTCGGTGGTGCGCGGCAACGTCGACATGCTCACCGAGGCCAGGCACTGGTGGGACGTCGCCGCCGGCAGCATCGTGCCGCCGCCGCTGGAAGGCGAAGGCGAGTTCCTGACCCAGGCGCTGTCGGTGCTGCCCGACGAGCCCTGGGGCGAGCGGACCTGGCCGGACTGGGTCGATGCGCTGCGCGCGCTCTCGGGGCGGCGCGGACGGGCGCTGTTCCTGCCGCTGCGGCTCGCCCTGACCGGCGAGGATCACGGGCCGGAGCTGCGCGACCTGCTGCCGCTGATCGGCCGCGAGCGGGCCGCCGGGCGGCTGCGCATGGCGGCGAGCTGAGGTCGCCTCATGGCTCGGCAGGCCTGAGAGAGCAAGCCGAGGGCTCCGCCCTCGACCCGCTGGGGCCGCAGGCCCCAGGCCCCGGTTCTTGAAATGGATTTCGAAGGCTCCGCCTTTGGCGGGGTCAAGGGGCATCGCCCCTTGCTCTGCTCCCCCTACCCGAAGGTCTTGCGCAGCGTCGCCACCGAGACGTGCGGCCAGCTCAGGTTCTTGCTGGTGCCCAGGATCGGGAAGTTCAGGATCACCGTCTGCACGTACTGCAGCTGCAGGAAGTTCTGGAACGGGTGCCGGATGGTCTCGATCCAGAACGTTGCGAACACCAGCGCGGTGTCGGCGTTGCTGACCAGGAAAGGCATGTTCTCGATGCCGCCGCCGCCGTTGGCGATCGCGATCGGAGCGCCGGTGGTCGTGATCTGGGCGGCGGTGGCGATGTCGAGCACCACCATCTTCTCGATGAACTGATCCTTGATGGTCTGCTGCAGCAGCCGGGTCGGGTCGTTGATCACCGTCTGCATCGCCACCCCGTCGATCTCGGCCGGCAGCGGCACGGCGGGCGTGTTGCCGAACGGGGTGCGGAAATCTACCGCCGCTGCGCTGAGGTCGGCGAGGTTGTAGGCCGGGAACCCGCCCTGCGTGCCGCCGACCGGCATCGGCTGGCCGACGCCGAACGGTGCCGTGTTCACCGGGGCGATCGCGAAGGTGCCGTTCGGCAGGCTGGGCACCTCGATCGCCGAGCCTTTCACCAGCACCGCGTTGCCGTGCGGGATCGTCGCCATGCGTGCGACGATCTGTCCGCCGGCGGGAGGAGCTTCCTGCGGCGCGCTGGTCTGCGGCTGCAATACCCAGATGCCGGGCTCGATGTGCAGCGCGCCGCCGGTGACGCTGTCGCTGATCTTCTGCAGGTAGGTCAGGCCGAACAGCTGTATGTCGGACTGGGCGAAACCGCGATTGGGGATCGGCGAGGCGATCGGATCTACCTTCAGAGTCTCCTCGGTCTGGTTGAGCTCCAGGAACAGCGGGCCGTTGCCGTCCCTGTCGGGACGGGCGATCAGGTTGAAGCCGTGGCCGTGCCAGTTGCCGGCGAGCGAGGCCAGCAGGCCGAGCTCCTGGGTGACGGTCTCGGTGTCGGGACTGAGCCGGACCGTCGGTACCGACCGTTGCGGCTGCAGTTTAAGGGCCTGGTCATCGGGCATGGCTCGCTCCTCTGGATCGGGTTTCGCCGTCGCGTCGTCGCGATCGGTTCAGGCTTGATCAGGAACTCGGCTGATCGGCGGCTACGGCGCGACCGCCGGTGTAGGGGATGCCAGCACCACCTCGCCCGCACCGGGCGGCGTCAGCCAGCCGGCCAGGAAGGTCAGCAGGACGATGAGGGCGTCCTGCACCTGCGGAGGGATATCGATCGTGGTGTAGGTCCGCAGCAGCCAGACCAGCACCGCGACGGACGCGCCCGCGAGCGCGCTGACCGTGACCTTGTTGACCGGCACGTTGGTTCTCTGACCGCTGTCGCGGTCGCCGCTGGCACCCATGATCTTCTTTCCTGTCGGCTCGGGATCGTTGCTCGAAGCGCGCGCAGAAAAGCTCGCGCCTGCGGACGCCGCATCCTCAATTTTGACTATGCGATCGAAATTAGTTCCGATAGCTTCGATCTAAAGACAAAACGTCGTCGGACAGCCAGGCAATGCACGACGTCCCGCCCGTCGCCGATGCCGTCGGCGAACTCGTCGACTGCATCGGCGACCTCTACGAGGCCGCCTCCGGCGAGCGCGACTGGCAGGACGCGCTGGAGCCGCTCGGCCGACGTCTCGACGCCAGCTCCGGGATCCTGTTCGTCGATGATCCGGTCGGCCATGATGTCGAGCTGCTGGCGATGCCCGGCTGGCCGGCGGCGGCGGTGGCGCTGTACGCGCAGCGCTACCGCACGCGCGATCCCTACGCCGCCTTCGCCCGGCTGCACCCCGAGCCCGCCTGCCTGCTCGGACACGAGATGGTCGACCCGCAGTCGGTGCTCCGCTCGGAGATCTGGAACGAGTTCGGACGCCACCACATGCCCGCCTTCTGGTTCATCGGCGTCGTGGCGCCGCTGCGGCAGGGACGCGGCGGCCGCCTCGCCTGGCACCGTCCGAACGACGCGCCGGCCTTCGGCGAAACCGAGCGTGCGCTGCTGCTGCGTCTGCTGCCCTATCTGCAGCGGGCACTTCAGCTTCGCGACTGCCTGCGCGCCTGCGGCAGCGGCCTGCGCTCGCAGGCCTTCGACGGCCTGCCGCTGCCGCTGCTGGTGGTGGGACGCAGCGGCGCCGTGCTGGCGTGCAACCTGGCCGCCGAACGGATCTGTCGCTCCGGACCGCTACGGCTCGAGGCGAGCGGGCTGCACGCGAGCCAGCCGGCGGACGAGCGAAGGCTGCAGCGCCTGCTGCACGACGTCGCCACCGGCGGCCCGGGCGGCGGTCTGCTGCTGCACGCCGAGGCGCCGCGCATGGTGTTCGCGGTGCTGGTCTGCCGGCTGCCGCAGACCGGTCCGTTCGCCGCCGTCGCCGCGTCCGAGCCGCTGCATCGCGCCCTGGTGACGATACGCGGCCTGGCGCCGCGTCGCCCGGCCGACCCGGATCAGCTCTGCGGCCTGTTCGGCCTGTCGGCGGTGGAGGCACGCATCGCCTGCGCCATCGTCGCCGGCGCCTCGGTGGCCGCGGTGGCGGAGCAGCGCCGCACCTCGCTGCTGACGGTGCGCGCGCAGATCCGCGCGATCCTGCTCAAGACCGGCGCCGAGAGCCTGCGCGACCTCGCGGCCATGGTGTCCAGGCTCGACGACGATCCGGCGGGCTGAGTACAGGGAGGCGCCGTCTTGGTCGCCCGGCGATCCGGGTGCATGCTGTGCCACCACCACCGTGAGGATCAGCCATGGCCATGGAAGCCGGGTCCGAGGCGCACAAGGCGCTGTTCTGCAGCCATTTCATCGAGACCTACCAGGAATTCGACCCGGAGACGCTGCCCTGGCCCGAACTCACCACGAGCGAGCTCGACCGCCTGCGCGGCGTGCCGTTCTGGCAGGAGGTCTACCATACCGAGCGCCGCGCCGGCGCGATCGTCGACGCCTTCATGCCCACCATCCACGATCCGGTGGTGCGCGAGGCGGTGGCGATGCAGGGCCGCGAGGAGACACGACACGCCAAGCTGATCCGGGTGATGATCGACCGCTACGGCATCGACGCGCACGAGCAGCCGATGGAGCAGTTCCCCGCCGACCTGGAGACCGCCTTCATCGATTTCGGCTTCGGCGAGTGCCTCGACGCCTTCCTCGGCTTCGGCGCCTTCAAGGTCGCCCGCGAGTCCGAGTTCCTGCCTTCGGGCATGTTCGACATCTTCGACACCCTGATGTTCGAGGAGACGCGGCATATCGTCTTCTTCATCAACTACATGGCGTGGCGCGAGCGACAGCGCGGGCTCGGCACGGCGCGGCGGGCGATGAAGTCGCTCCGCTTCTACAGCCGCGCCGGCAAGCGGCTGCTCGGCATGGTGCAGCGCGGACAGGAGCCGAACGACGGCAAGGATTTCGCCGTGACCCAGGCCAACATGTTCCTCGACGGCTTCTCGTTCCAGAAGTTCGTCGATGACTGCGTGCGCGAGAACTCCCGTCGCATGGGCGCCTTCGATCCGGCGCTGCTGCAGCCCAAGCTGCTGCCCGGCATGGCGTCGCTGGCGCTGAGCGGGATGCGCGTCTGGGACCGGGCACGGCCGCACCTGCGCCGCCGCGAGGCCGTGCCGGGCTAGGCGCTCGGAGCCTCGACGATGGCGGGGAGGAAGACAGGCAAGGGGCTTTGCCCCTCGACCCCATCAAAGGCGAGGCCTTTGAGATCCGTCACCTAGGAATCGGGGTCTGGGGCCGCCGGCCCCAGTGGGTTAAGGGCGAAGCCCTTGCCTGCCTATCCGGCGCCGCCGATGGCGCTGCCGGCATCGTGCGGCAGCCGGGCATAGCCGACCAGCGAGACCAGCATCAGCAGGCCGGCGAGGACGAACGCGCAGTGGAAGTCGCCCGGCGTGAAGGCGGCGCCGGCCCGGACGCCGCGGGCGGCGGCGGCGAGGCGCAGGCACAGCGCGCCGAAGGCGATGCCCATGCCGATCATCATCTGCTGGTTGACGCTCTGCAGGGTCGAGGCGGCGGCCTTCTGCGCGTCCGAGACGTCGGCGAACACCAGCGTGTTCAGGGTGGTGAGCTGCATCGAGCGCGCGAGGCCATAGGCGAACAGCAGCCCCAGCGTCACCGCCAGCGGCGTGCTCGCGACCAGGGTGCCGAGGCCCCCGATGCACAGGGCGGCGAGCCCGGCATTGACCAGCGCCACCCCGCGGAAGCCGGCGCGGCGCAGCACCGGGGTGGTGAACAGCTTCATGCCGAGATTGCCGGTGGCGCTCGCGAGCAGCAGCAGCCCGGAGCGGAACGGCGACAGGCCGAAGCCGACCTGGAACAGCAGCGGCGACAGGTAGGGGACCGCCTCGAGCGCGATCCGGGTCGCCGATCCCCACAGGATGCTGATGGAGAAGCTCGGCACGCCGAACGCGTCCAGCGCCAGCAGCGGATGGCGGGTGCTACGCATGTGGCGCACGCTCAGCACGCCCAATGCCACGCCGCCCAGCACCAGCAGCGCCGCCAGCGTCAGGCTGCCGCTCCGCTGGCCCGCCACCTCGGTGCCGTAGAGCAGCAGGGTCAGCGCGCCGCCGCTGAGCAGGAAGCCCGGCCGGTCCAGCGGACGCGCCGTCTCGGCGCGCTGCTGCGGCACGATCGCGACGACCGCCGCCAGCGCCGCGACGCCGAGCGGCACGTTGAGGAAGAACACCCAGTGCCAGGAGGCGTAGGTGGTGATGAAGCCGCCGATGCTGGGGCCGAGCACCGGCGCCACCACGCCCGGCCAGGTGATGGTCGAGATCGCCTGCATCATCCGTGCCCGCTCGGTGTTGCGGACCACGATCATGCGCCCGACCGGGACCATCATCGCGCCGCCCACCCCCTGCAGCACGCGTGCCGCGGTGAAGGAGGCGAGGCCGCCCGCCGATCCGCACAGCAGAGAGGCCAGGGTGAAGATCGCGATCGCGGCGCCGAACACGGTGCGCGAGCCGACTCGATCGGCAATCCAGCCGCTGACCGGGATGAACACGGCGAGCGTCAGCATGTAGGCGGTCAGCCCCAGGCTAAGCTCGTTCGGACCGATCCGGAAGTCGTGCGCCATGCTCGGCAGCGCGGTCGCGATGATCGTGGTGTCGAGGTACTCCATGAAGAAGGTGGCGGCGACGACGAAAGGCAGCAGCCTGGCGACGCGCGCCGGGATCATCGCGGGGTCCTCCGGCCGATGCCGGGTGGCTCCCGGGTGAGGCGCAGGAAGCGCAGGCTGGTCATCAGGGCGACGCTGAGCAGCGCGCAGGCGAGGCCGGCCCACAGCCCGGTCACGCCGAGATGCAGCCGGAACGCGGCCAGGGTGCCGAGCGGGAAGCCGACCAGCCAGTAGCCGATGGTGGCGAGCAGCATCGGCACCGCGGTGTCGCCGAGCCCACGCAAGGCGCCGAGTGCCGCCGTCTGCACCCCGTCCGCGACCTGGAACAGGGCGACGATGCCGAGCAGGGTGACCGCGAGGCCGAACGCCGCGCGGTCGCCCGCGCGCGTCGGATCGAGGTAGGCGGCCGCGATCACGCGCGGCAGGACGAGCAGCAGCAGGCTGACCGCGCCGGTGAACAGCACCGAGAGCCCGATCGCGGTGAGCCCGCTGCGCCGTGCCTGGCGCGGACGATCGGCACCGGTCCAGAACCCGACGCGGACGTTGGCCGCCTGCGACAGGGCGAGCGGCACCATGAAGCTGATGCCGGCGACGTTGAGCGCGATCTGGTGCGCCGCCAGCGCGGGGGCGCCGAACAGGCCGGCCTGCAGGCCCTCGACCTGGAACAGCATCACCTCGGCGGCGACGGTCACGCCGAACGGCAGGCCGATGCGCAGCAGGGGCAGGCACTCGCGCGCCGCCGGCCGCAGCGGATGCAGCATCGCCCGCAGCCGCGGGCGGCACAGCACCGCGACGGTGAGGGCGAGCGGCGTGATCCACAGCGTCAGCGTGCTCGCCAGCGCCGAACCGAGCAGGCCCAGCCGCGGCAGGCCCCAGAGGCCGTGGATCAGGCCGGCATTCAGCACCCCGTTGAGCAGCGCCATCGCCGGCATGACCCACAGCAGCAGGCCGGCACCGCCGATCGCCGGCAGCACCGCGCGCAGCAGCCCCAGCCCGGCCAGGGCCGGCGGGGCCGCCCAGCGCAGCACCCCGATGTAGGCGCCGGCGTCGCGGACGAGCGGCGGAGGCTCGCCGAGCGCGCGCAGCAGCCATCCGGTCAGCCCGAGCAGCGGGATCACCGGCAGGCTCAGCATCACCCCGAGCAGCAGCGCCGTGGCGGCGATCCGGCCGACGCGCCCCTCGCTTTCCGCAGGCTGCACCGCGCGCGTCTCCCGGCCGAGCGCCTGGGCGATGGAGATGCCCGCGGCACCCAGCACGCTCTGCAGCACGACGATGACGGTGAAGAACAATCCGGCCGCGAGGCCGCCCGCCGCCAGCGCCGCATGGCCCAGGCCGCCGAGCAGGATGGTGTCGGTGAGCGCCATCGCCATCTGCGAGAGCTGCGCCACCGCGATCGGCAGCGCCAGGCGCAGCAGCGCCGCGGCGTGCGAGGGCTCCGGCTGCGCCGCCTGGCGGCGGGCAGCGGCGGCGGGGACGATGGCGGCGCGCATGCGACGAGGATAGCCGGTATCGGGGGCACCGCCAGCGCCGCGGCCGTCATCGTCGCCTGGCGGCCCTTGATGGCCGGGGGAGGGTGACGCACAAGGTCGTCATGGCCCAGCTCGTGCTCCATGACAGCCTGACCCGCGCCGATGTCGCCTTCGTGCCGCTCGATCCCGGGCACGTGCGGGTGTACTATTGCGGGCCGACCGTCTACGACCTGGCGCATATCGGCAACCTGCGCACCTTCGTGTCGGCTGACGTGCTGGTGCGGCTGCTGCGCCGGCTCTACCCGCGCGTCACCTACGTGCGCAACATCACCGACATCGATGACAAGATCAACGCGCGCGCGCGCGCCAGCGGCGAGCCGATCGAGGCCCTCACCCGGCGCACCACGGCGGACTTCCACGCCGACCTCGCCGCCATCGGCAACCTGCCCCCCGACATCGAGCCGCCCGCGACCCGCCACCTCGCCGAGATGATCGCGCTGATCGATCGGCTGATCGGCTCCGGGCACGCCTACGTGGCCGACGGCCACGTGCTGTTCCAGGTGGCGCGGTTCGCCGAGTACGGCCGGCTGTCGGGCCGCGATCCGCAGGAGTTGCTGGCCGGCGCGCGCGTCGAGGTCGCGTCGTACAAGCGCGATCCCGGCGATTTCGTGCTGTGGAAACCCTCGGACGAGACGCTGCCCGGATGGGACAGCCCGTGGGGGCGCGGCCGCCCCGGCTGGCACATCGAGTGCTCGGCGATGGCGCACCGCTACCTGGGCGAGGAGTTCGACATCCACGGCGGCGGCGCCGACCTGCTGTTCCCGCACCACGAGAACGAGCGCGCGCAGAGCCTGTGCGGCTATCCGGGCAGCGGCTTCGCGCGGATCTGGCTGCACAACGCGATGCTGCTGGTCGACGGCGAGAAGATGTCCAAGAGCCTGGGCAACTTCTTCACCGCGCGCGAGATCCTGGCGGAGGCGCCGGCGGAGGCACTGCGCCTGCTGCTGCTGGGCGCGCATTACCGCTCCGAGCTGAATTTCACCCGCGCCGCGCTGTCGGAATGCAGGCGCACGCTGGATCGTTTCTACCGCGCGCTGGAACGCCACCCGGGCGCGGCTGCGGATGCGCCGCCGCCGGCGCGGTTCCTCGCGGCACTCTGCGACGACATCAACACGCCGCAGGCGATCGCGGTGCTGCACGAGCTCGCCGACGCGGCCCTGGTCGGCGACGCCCAGGCGGCGGCGTCGCTGCGCGCGGCCGGCGAGCTGCTGGGCCTGCTGCAGCTGTCGCCGCGCGACTGGTTCCAGCAGGGGGTGGACGCGACCGCGGTGCAGGCGCTGATCGAGCAGCGGCTCGCCGCCCGCGCCGCGCGGGACTTCGCGACGGCGGACACGATACGCGCCGAACTCGCGGCCCAGGGCATCGTGCTGGAGGACGGTGCGACCGGCACCAGCTGGCGGCGCGGCGGATGACCGGGCGCGACGGCGGTGCGGCGCTGACGCCGCTCGGCCACAGCCCGGTGGTGGTGCTGGTGCGGCCGCAGCTCGCCGACAATATCGGCAGCGTCGCCCGCGCGATGGCCAATGGCGGGCTGTTCCACCTGCGCCTGGTGGCGCCGCGCGACGGCTGGCCGCAGCCGCGGGCCTGGCGCTTCGCCTCCGGCGCCGACCGCATCCTCGATGCGGCGAGCCTGCACGACGACGTCGCCGCGGCGGTGGCCGACCTGCAGCACGTCTTCGCCACCTGTCCGCGGCCGCGCCACATCGTCAAGCCGGTGCTGACCGCGCGCGGCGGCGCGGCCGAGCTGCGCGCGATCACTCGGCGCGGCCTGGGCTGCGGCATCCTGTTCGGGCCGGAGCGGGCGGGGCTCGACAATGACGACATGGCACGCAGCGACGCGCTGATCCGCTACCCGCTCAACCCCGGCTTCAGCTCGCTCAACCTGGCGCAGGCGGTGATGATCATGGCCTACGAGTGGTGGCTGAGCGACGACGGCACGCCGCCGCGCGCGCTGATGACCAACGAGACGCGGGTGGCGAACAAGGGCGAGCTGGAGAACTTCCTCGGCCACCTGACCGGGGAGCTCGATGCCTGCGGCTTCCTGCGCAACCCGCAGAAACGGCCGGGGATGGTGCGCAACCTGCGCCACCTGTTCGAGCGCGGCGAGGTGACGGAGCAGGAGCTGCGCACGCTGCACGGCGTGGTGACCGAGCTGTCGCGCGGCCGCCGCACCCGCGGCCGCGACGAGGGCCCCGAGGCGGGCTGACCCGCCGCGATCGTCAGCGGATCGGCCGGTTCTGGCCCAGCCGGTGCAGGCCGCGGCCGATCGCCCAGATGGTCCAGAGCAGCCAGAAGGCGCCGACCGCCCACGGCACCACCAGGAACGCCAGCCCGACGCCGAAGGTGATCGCGCCGAGCCCGACCACGACCGCGTGCAGCACGAAGATCGCGGTCCAGGCCAGCACGCAGTGCCAGAAGATGCGGATCTGCCAATCCAGGTGCGAGCGCACCAGGGGAGAGGCGTGCCGGCGCTTCAGGTAGGCGAGCAGCACGCCCGCTGGCGCGGTGATGCCGGTGAAGAAGGCGGCGATGTACAGCGCGTAGGTGACGGTGGCGAGGCTGCGGCCGCCATCCGCATCCACCCGAGGGGGATAGTCGATACGGTAGCGGTCGATCGTACGGTAGGCCATGATGCTGCGCGTCTCCACGAGGGTCCGTCGGACAGTGTTTATCAGGCAAGCCCCGTGCCATGCCCGCTAGGGCGGATTTCCCGGCTGCGCCGGCCGGCGGTTGGCCTGGCACGCCAACATGCGGCGCGAACGGTCACGCGAACCCTTCCGCGGCCACCGTCCAGGCGGCGCGCATTTCCGCCCCGGGCGGGATCAGCAGCAGATGCGGCTTGCTCGCGAACTCTCCGGTGAAGTCCTCCGGGCTGGACAGGCCGCACCAGGGCTCGATGCAGAGGAAGGCGGCACCCGGCTTGGACCAGATGCCGAGCTGGCGGAACCCGCTCCAGCCGATCCGCAACCCGGCGGCTCCCGGCACCCCGTAGCGCAGCGAGCGGCTGGCCGGCGCCTCGAGGATCACCGCGTCGTCGAGGAACAGGCCAGGGTCCAGCGCCAGGCGATCGCCGCGTATCGGCGTCGGCAGCCGCTCCGGGCGAAGCAGGCCGTCGCGCACCCTGCGGATCGGCGCCGGCTCGGCGGTCTCGAAGGCGATCTCGTGCGCTTCGGGCGGCAGGTTCGGCTCGAGCGGCCAGTCGAACGCCGGATGCGCGCCGAGCGAGGCCGGCAGCACCGCGTCCCCCGGGTTGGAGAGGGCGTAGGACACGGTCAGCGTCGCGGCCTCGATGCGGTACCCGATCTCGAGGCGGAAGGCGAACGGGTAGCTCTCGCGGCTGCTCGCATCGTCCTCCAGCAGCAGCCGGCACTGGTGTGCGTCGCGGTCGAGGAAACGGAACGCGCGGTCGCGGGCGAAGCCGTGCTGGGTCATGCGCATGGCGCGTCCGTCATGCAGCAGGGTGTCGTGGGCGAGCCGACCGACGATCGGAAACAGCACCGGGGCGTGCCGCGGCCATGCCGGCCCCGCCTGCCACAGCAGCTCGCGCCACGCTGCGGTGCCGCCGGCATCGACGGTGCGCCGCCGGATCGAGTGCAGCTCGGCGCCGTGTGCCGCGACGACGGCGCTGAGGTCCCCGTCGCTGATCTGCTGACGATCGCTCTCGACCATGGCGTGCGAGCCTCCCGACGTCGGTGATGGAGCGGATCATAGGCGTCGGCGCGGGACGGGCAATCGCCGGCGCTGCAACTCCGAGGCGCCGCAGCCGTTACGGCAGCGTCCCATAAACGTCCTGGATCTGGAGCGACACGCCTATGTTCCGCAGTATTGCCTCCCTGCTCGCCGTGACCCTCCTGGGTGTCGCGACACTCGGGCTCTCGGCTTGCAACACCATCTCCGGCGCCGGCAAGGACGTCAGCGCCGTCGGCCACGACGTGAGCCGCAGCTCCGATGCCACCTCCAACGCGATCAGCGACAAGACCGGCGCGTCGCAGAAGTAGCTCATCTGGCTGCCGCGGCGGCGCCGTGCGGGAGGGGCGGGTCCCCGTCCGCCCGGCGCCGCCGCGCAGGCTTACGGCTTCCCGGAGCGGCTTGATGGTGCTCCGGCACAGATGATCGCCGGCATCGGCATGCGCGGGGCGCGCCTCCGCCGGTGCACGAGGCCACGGCGGACCGCTCGGGCCCCGCTTCATTATCTCCCGCGATCGGTGCATTCTCCGCCGCACGCGCTGCCGGGTCGGTCGCCCGGAGGCGACGCGGCCACGGACGGGTTCTCCGGGTCGCGGCCCGGCCGCACCCGATCCCCATCGAGATTTTAGGACGCATTCAGCCATGCCGCCTGAGGCGAGATCCAGCACCGCGCTGCCCAAGGCGCGCACCGGCATCATGGGATTCGACGAGGTCACCCTCGGCGGCCTGCCGGCCGGGCGTGCGTCGCTGGTCTGCGGCGCCGCCGGCTGCGGCAAGACGCTGTTCGCGGTGACGTTCCTGGTGCATGGCGCGACCCAGTTCGGCGAGGCCGGGGTGTTCATGAGCTTCGAGGAGCGTGCGGAGGACCTGGTGGCGAACGTGGCCTCGCTCGGCTACGACCTGGGGGGGCTGGTCGCCGAGAACCGGATCGCCATCGATCACGTCCGCGTCGAGCGCAGCGAGATCGAGGAGACCGGCGAGTACGACCTGGAGGGGCTGTTCGTCCGGCTCGGCTACGCGGTCGACCGGATCGGCGCCAAGCGGGTGGTGCTGGACACCATCGAGACCCTGTTCGCCGGGCTGTCCGACGTCTCGGTGCTGCGCGCCGAGCTGCGCCGCCTGTTCGGCTGGCTCAAGGATCGCGGGCTGACCACGGTGATCACCGGCGAGCGCGGCGGCGGGCAGCTCACCCGCCAGGGGCTCGAGGAGTACGTCTCGGACTGCGTGGTGCTGCTCGACAACCGCACCCTGGACCAGGTCACCACGCGCCGGCTGCGCGTCGTCAAGTATCGCGGCTCCGCGCACGGCACCAACGAGTATCCGTTCCTGATCGACGGCGAGGGCATGAGCGTGCTGCCGATCACCTCGGCCGGGCTCACCCACGCGGTCTCGAACGAGGTCATCGGCAGCGGCATCTCCGGGCTCGACGCGATGCTCGGCGCCGGCGGGTTCTTCCGCGGCTCCAGCATCCTGCTCTCCGGCCGCGCCGGCACCGGCAAGAGCACGATCGCGGCAAACTTCGCCGACGCCTCCTGCCGGCGCGGCGAGCGCTGCCTGTTCTGCGTGTTCGAGGAGAGCCCCGAGCAGATCTGCCGCAACGCCCGCTCCGTCGGGCTCGACCTGCAGCGGCACGTCGAGAGCGGCCTGCTGCGCTTCGAGGCGGCGCGCCCGAGCCTGTACGGCCTGGAGATGCACCTCGCGCGCATGCACCGCGACCTCGACGCGTTCGACCCTGCCCTGGTCGTGATCGACCCGATCTCGGCGCTGCGCGGCCCAGAGGTCGAGGTCTATGCCGCGCTGCTGCGCATCGTCGACCTGCTGAAGGCACGCATCATCACCGCGCTGTTCACCAGCCTGCGCGTCGATGCGGTTTCGCCCGGCGGCGCCGATTTCGGGCTGTCGTCGCTGATGGACACGTGGATCCGGCTGAACGACATCGAGGTCGACGGCGAGCGCAACCGTACGCTCTACGTCATCAAGGCCCGCGGCATGAGCCACTCCAACCAGGTGCGCGAGTACCGGATGAGCGACAACGGCATCGAGCTCATCGAGGCCTATGTCGGCCCGGGCGGCGTGCTGACCGGCAGCGCCCGCATGGCGCAGGAGGCCCGCGAGCGCGCCGCCACGGAGCGGCGCCAGCGCGACATCGAGCGGCGGCGACGCGAGCTGATCCGCCGCCGCGAGGCGGTCGAGCGGCAGGTCGGCGAGCTGCGCGCCGGGCTGGAGATCGAGGAGCGGGAGATGCTGATGCTGCTCGAACAGGAAGAGGCTCGCGAGGCCGGCCTGAAGACCGAGCAGGCATCCGCCGCGATGCGCCGGGCTTCCACGCAGTGACGTCCCGGGAAGCGGACGACCGGCGGGCCGGCGATCAGGTGCCGGACGACGCCGCTTCGGGCTATTATCGCCTGCGCCTCTACGTCGCCGGACAGACCGCGAAGTCGCTCGCCGCCGTCGCCAACCTGAAGCGCGTCTGCGAGGACCATCTCGCCGGGCGCTACGACATCGAGGTGATCGACCTGCTGCAGAGCCCGCAGCTCGCCGCCGGCGACCAGATCCTGGCGATCCCGACGCTGGTGCGCCGGCTGCCGGCACCGCTGAAGCGGATCATCGGCGACCTGTCCAACACCGAGAAGGTGCTCGTGGGCCTCGACATACGCCCGAAGCCGTCGCCTTGAGCCCCGGCGAAGGCGAACGCGACGGCCACTCCGGCGCCCTGCAGCCGCCCGCGGGGCCGCCGCTCTACAAGCTGCGGCTGTTCGTGGCCGGCACCACTGCGAACTCGCGTCGCGCCATCGACAATCTGCGCCGCATCTGCCACGCCCACCTTGCGGGACAGGTCGACCTCGAGATCATCGACATCTATCAGCAGCCGGAACTGGCGGGGCAGCATCAGGTGGTGGCCGCGCCGACGCTGGTGAAGCTGCTGCCGCTGCCGATGCGTCGCATCATCGGCGACCTGTCGCACGAGCAGCGGGTGCTGCGCGGCCTGGAACTGCTGCCGCCTGCGGGCCTCGATGCCGATGTGCGCTGACCGACCGCACGCGGCCGCCGACGCCGATCCGCGGCTCGCCGCGTACCGGCAGCGGATCGAGGAGCTCGAGGCGAGGCTGGAGGAGAGTGAGGAGACGCTCGATGCGATCCGGCGCGGCGACATCGACGCCGTCGTCGTGGGCAACGCGGAGCAGCGACGCGTCTACACGCTGGAGAACGCCGACCGGCCCTATCGCGTGCTGATCGAGCAGATCCAGGAGAGCGCGGTCACGCTGAGCGAGGACGGCACCGTGCTCTACTGCAACCGCCGCCTTGCCGAGCTGCTGCGCACGCCGCAGGAACGGGTCATCGGCCAGCAGCTCGGGCGATACGTGCTGGCCTCGGACCGGGCAGACTTCGAGCAGCTGCTGCGATCGGCGCTGGAGGCGGGCGCGCGCGGCGAGCTGACGCTCGAGGACGCCGAGGGCGCGCACATCCCGGTCTACCTGTCGGTCAGCCCGTTGCCCCAGGACGACGATGCGGCGCTGCTGTGCGGCGTCCTGACCGACCTCACGCAGCAGAAGCTCCATCTGAGCGAACTCGCCGACGTCAACAGGAGGCTGCTCGCCGAAGGAGCCGCGCGCGGACGGATCGAGGACGCGCTGCGCCAGAGCCAGAAGATGGAGGCGGTCGGCCAGCTCACCGGCGGCTTGGCGCATGATTTCAACAACCTGCTCACCGGCATCGCCGGCAGCCTGGAGATGCTGCAGACCCGCATGGCGCAGGGCCGCACCGGCGACCTGGAGCGCTACATCATCGCCGCCCAGGGCGCCTCGAAGCGGGCGGCGGCGCTGACGCACCGGTTGCTGGCGTTCTCGCGCCGGCAGACGCTCGAGCCGAAGGCCGCTGACCTAAATCGGCTGATCGCCGGCATGGAGGAGCTGATCCGGCGCACCGCGGGACCCGCGATCGCCGTCGAGGTGGTGGGTTCGGCCGGGCTGTGGACGACGCTGGTGGACCCGAACCAGCTCGAGAACGCATTGCTCAACCTGTGCATCAATGCGCGCGACGCGATGCCCGACGGCGGGCGGCTGACCATCGAGACCGGAAATCGCTGGCTCGACGAGCGCAGCGCCGGCGAACGCGAGCTGCCGCCCGGCCAGTACGTGTCGCTGTGCGTCAGCGACACCGGCACCGGCATGACCCAGGAGATCATCGAGCGCGCCTTCGACCCGTTCTTCACCACCAAGCCGATCGGCCAGGGCACCGGGCTGGGGCTGTCGATGATCTACGGCTTCGCCCGCCAGTCCGGCGGCCAGGTGCGGATCTACTCCGAGCCGAGGCAGGGTGCCATGGTATGCCTCTACCTGCCGCGTCACTTCGGCGATGCCGGCACCGGCGAGGGCACGACCGAGTCGGCGGCGCCCCCGCGTGCCGAACAGGGCGAGACGGTGCTGATCGTCGACGACGAGCCCGCGGTCCGCATGCTGGTCGGCGAGGTGCTGCAGGACCTCGGCTACACCGCGCTCGAGGCCGCCGACGGCGCCGCGGGGCTGCGCGTGCTGCAGTCGGACGCGCGCGTCGACCTGCTGATCACCGATGTCGGGCTGCCCGGCGGGATGAACGGGCGGCAGGTCGCGGACGCGGGCAGGATCCTGCGGCCGCGGCTGAAGGTGCTGTTCATCACTGGCTACGCGGAGAACGCGGTGGTCGGCCACGGCCATCTCGAGCCCGGCATGCGCGTATTGACCAAGCCGTTCATGATGGATGTGCTGGCCAAGCGGATCAAGGATCTCATTGCGGAAGCATGATGCAGGCGGTCGCCTCGCGGCGATGCCGTCGCCCCGGCCGCGATGAGCAGCGGCGGCAAGATGCGGCGCAAGGGCGACCTGCCGAGCAAGCCGTGCGCGCGTTGCGGACGGCCCTTCACCTGGCGCCGCAAGTGGGCGCGCGTGTGGGACGAGGTGCGCTACTGCTCCGAAGCGTGCCGCCGCGCGGGATCGGGCGGAGCCGGCTCCGCCAGCGACCCCGGCTGATCCGCCGCGATCCTCAGAACGCCGTCTTGACGGTGGCGATGGCGGCGAAACCCTCGCCGACGAAGTAGTTCGGCGCCGTGCCGCCGATGGTGGTGCCGAACACGCCGGTGGTGGCCTTGGCGTTGCCGCTCAGCGAGTTGATGCCTGAAAGAAACTTGTTGTTGGTCAGGTTGATCAGGTTGAGCTGCACCGTCGGCGCCTTGGCGAAGCCGATATCGTGGAAGCGCAGACCGAGCGTGGCGCCCATCTCGTAGTAGGCCGGCAGCACCTCGTCATCCATGAAGGTGGCGAACTGCCGGCCGACATAGCGGACGGTGTAGTTGCCGAAGAAGCGTCCGTTGTCGTAGTCGAGGGCTGCGGCGAACACCCAGCGCGGGCTGCGCACCGCGACCTTGCCCTGCGTCGGCAGGTAGTCGCCGCCGGCGAGCAGGTTGTTGTCGATTGAGGCATACAGGTACTGGCCGGAGACGTAGGGACGGAAGTGGTTGATCGGCCGTGTTCCGGCCTCGAAATCGACGCCGTCGGAGGTCTGTCCACCGGCATTGATGTCCGTGGTGATGGCGTTGTTGGTGCCCGGCACCGCGCTCTGGAACTGCCGGTTGCTGAAATTGTAGTGGAAGTAGGTGGCCGACGCGACCAGGAGGTCGCCCTGGAAGCGGTAGCCGGCCTCCTCGGAGATCGAGTACTCGTCCTTGACGTTGCTGCCGCCGATGAAACTCGTCGAGCCATTCGCGTAGCTGTAGGTGTCGTACAGCGTCGTGTTGACCGGCGAACGGAAGTTGGTGGTCACGCTGGCGAACACCTGGTTCTTCACGTTGATCTGGAACCGCGCCGACACCGCCGGCAGCGGCTGCGCGTCGTTCAGCACCGACTTGTACTGCGGTCCGGGCAGCTCGTTGGTGCCGTCGCGGTTGACGATCGCCTCCTTGAAGCCGGCTTCCAGGAACAGGCGGTTGTTGAGCAGGCTGATGTCGTCGCCGAGGAACAGCGTGTGGATGGTGGTCTTGGTCAGGATGTCCTGGCCGAGCAGCCTCAGCCCGTTGACGGTCTTGATGTTCTCGACCTCGCCGTAGATGTTGCTCGGCTCGCCGTTGTAGCTGACCGGGCTGTACGGCTCGGTGTCGTGATCGTTGGAGTAGTCGAACCACCAGCCGACGAAGAAGTTGTTGACGCCGAGATGATAGTTCGTCTTCGCGGTGAAGCCGGCGCGATACTGCGAGTCCTCGAAGGCGAGCAGGCCCTCCGCCTCGGATCCGCCGCTGCCCGGCAACGGGTAGGGCAGCTTGATCGCGTCGGTGATCAGCTGGCTGCCCTGATAGTTGGCGGAGTTGAACAGAGGAACGCCGATGGTGCCGTTGCCGTAGCCGCGCCACATGTAGGGGGTGAAGTCGGCACCCCACTGGCTGGTCAGGTTGAAGTGCGCCGGCGCGCTCAGCTCGAAATTGCGGTACGGGTTGCGGTTCAGTTTCCAGTAGTTGCTGTCGCCCGGCGTGTAGGTGCCGTCATAGTTGAAGGAGCGGCCGAACTCCGCCCACTGCGCCAGGGTCGGGCTGGTGTAGCTGTTCTGCGTCGACCACTGGTAGGCGCCGACCAGCGACACCCGGTTGCCCTCCCCCCATTCCTTGACCACCTTGAAGTCGATGTGGCTCTTGTCGTCGGTGCCGCTGCCGCGCCAGGCACGGTCGTGCTGGTGCGAGTACGAGATGAAGGCGCGTATGCCGGTGTTGCCGATCAGGCCGCTATCGAGGCGGATGAAGCCGCGATTGTACTTCCAGGTGCCGTAGCCGTAATCGACCAGCCCGCCGAAATTCTGCTGCGGATCGCGGTCGTGAAAGGTGAACAGGCCGCCGGAGCCGTTGATGGTCGGCGTGTCGATGTTCGACGAGCCCTGCTGCAGGGTGAGCTCCTCCAGGTTCTCGTTGTCGGCGAACTCCGACGGGTAGGTGGTGTACACGCCGACGTCGGAGATCGGCGAGCCTTCCCAGATGAACGCCATCTCGGTCTGGTCGAGGCCGCGCATCGAGAGCTGCCCGCCGGACAGGCCCCAGGGATCGACCTCCGCCACCACCACGCCAGGAAGCAGGTTGACCAGCTGGAACGGGCTCTGCGCCGGCGCCTGCTTCTGGATGTAGTCCTTGGTGACCGAGCTCGACGATTTCGGCGCCGTCTCCTTCTTGATCAGCCCGCCGCCCGGCTGCAGCCCGGTGACGCCGTCGGCGCTGTTGTGCCCCTTGCTCGCCTGCACCACGATCGACTCCGCATTGTCGTCCGCCGCCGCCGCGAATGCCGGAACACCGGCCAGCGTGGAGAGGGAGGTGCCGGCCAGCAGGGCCGCGGACGCGATGCGTGCAATCATGAGGGTCGGCTTCCTGATCCGGTGCGATGCCCTGCCAGGAAGCAAGCCGGATGCCAGGAATGCCGTGTCCCGGTGGACGCGGAACGAAATTCGCCGGCTGTGGCAACCGGGAGACGGTCGCGCGATCAGCGACGATGCGCGGGTGCCGCGTCGACTGCCGCCCCCTGCCAGCCGGCGCCGAGTGCGGTGTACAGCGACACCGCGTCGGTGAGGCGTGCCAGGTCGCCGAGTGCCGCCGCGTTCTGGCTCTGGTAGGTCGCCTGCTCGGCGCTCAGCACGTCGAGGAAGCCGATCAGGCCGGCGCCGAACAGGCGACGTGCACGGTCCAGCGCCAGGGCATTGTCGGCTGCCGCACGATGCAGCAGCGCGCCGCGCTCGGAATCCTGGCGGTACGCCACCAGCCGATCCTCGACCTCGCGGAAGGCGGTCAGGACGGTGCGGCCGTAGCTCAGCCGCGCCGCCTCGGCCTGGGCCCGCGCCTCGCGCACCTGGGCACTCAGCCGCCCGCCATGCGTGATCGGCTGCGCGGCACTGAGCACGAACTGGAAGGCGAGGCTGTCGGCGCTCAGCAGCTCGTGGATCATGCTCGATTGCAGCCCGAGCGAGAGCGGCAGCGAGAAGTCCGGGTACAGCGAGGCCACCGCGGCGCCGATCCGTGCGTTCGCCGCCGCGTAGCGCCGCTCGGCCTCGCGTATGTCGGGGCGCTCGGCGATCACGCGCGACGGCAGCGTCACCGGCAGCGCCGGCACCCGCGGCAGCGGCGCGGGACGTCGCAGCAGCCGCTCCAGCCCGTCCGGCAACCGGCCCGGGACCTCGCCCAGCAGCTCGCCGATCGCGTGCGACAGCTGGGCCACGCGCGTGCGCAGCGGCTGCACCGTGGCCTGCTGCGTCTCCAGCTGCGCGCGCGCCTGCGCCACCTGCAGCGTCGTGCCCAGCCCCTGGGTGAACACACGCTGGGTCAGCGCCAGGCCCTGCGCGGCGGCACCGATGTTGCGGGTGGCGATGTCGAGCTGGCGCTGCGTCGCGCGCAGGGTAACATAGTCCTGCGCGAGCTCGCCGATGACGGCGAGCAGCACGCCGCGACGCTGCTCGAGGTCGGCCTCGACCTCGGCGTCCTGCGCCTCGATCTGACGGCGGATGCGGCCGAACACGTCGAGCTCCCAGCTCGCGGTAAAGCCCGGCGCCCACAGCCGGTTGTCCGGCGACACCCCCGGCAGCGGCGGGAACTCCAGGGTGGTGGAGAAGCGCTGGATGCCGGTGAGGCTGCCGGCATCGACCTGCGGCGCCAGGCCGGCGGCGATCTGCGTGCGCACCGCACGGGCGGCGAGCAGGCGCTGGCCGGCGATGCGCAGGTCGAGGTTGCCTTCGATCGCGCGCGCCACCAGCCGGTCCAGCACCGGATCGCCGAACAGCCCCCACCAGTCGCGCATGTGCGCCTCGGTGCGCGCGATCTCCCGCGCCGTGGCCGCGTGTTCGCTCCACTCCGTGGGCAGGCGGGGGCGCGGCGGCACGTAGTTCGGCCCGAGGGTGCAGCCCCCGAGCACCAGCGGCAGCAGCGGCAGCAGCGGCAGCAGCGGCGGCAGGATCGCGAGCAGGCAGCCTGACCTCGAGTGCCGGGTCGGAGGCGGGCTCAGAGATGGTCCTCGAGCCAGGCGCCGAGCCGCACCCGGCCGCGGCGCTCCGCCTCGCGGCCGACGCTGATCGAGCAGGTCATGCCGGCGGCGAGCAGCAGGCCGTCCGGCACGTGGTCGATATGCACGCGTACCGGGATGCGCTGCGCCAGCCGCACCCAGGTGAACACCGGGTTGACGTCCTGCAGCCCCAGCCGGTCGGTGCTGCCGTTCTGGTCCTGGATGCCGCGGGTGATGCTCTCGACGTGGCCGCTGATCAGCGCATCGTAGCCCATCAGCTTGATCCGCGCGGGATCGCCGACATGCACGCCGCCGAGCTTGGTCTCCTCGAAATAGCCGTAGATCCAGAACGAATCCGAGTCGAGCAGGGCGATGCGCGGCTGCCCGGCGGTGACGTAGTCGCCGGCGCGCAGCGAGAGGTTGGTGACGTAGCCGTTGACCGGCGCGTACAGCGTCGCGCGCTGCAGGTTGAGGTGGGCGACGTCGAGCTCGGCCTGCGCCGCGTCCACCTCGGCCTGCGCCGTGGCGGCGGTGCTGTTGAAGCGCTCGCGCTCCTCGGCCGAGACGATGCCGCTCAGCCCCTGCCGGCGCTTCGCGTCGGACTGGCGCAGCCGCAGATCCTCTGCCGCGGTCTGCAGACGCGCCTGCGAGGCCGCGATCGCCAGGCGGAAGCGCTCAGGGTCGATCACGAACAGCTTCTGGCCGCGCCGCACCGGCTGGTTGTCGGCCACCAGCACCTCGGTCACCGTCCCCGGCACCTCGGAGGCGACATCGACCACGTAGGCGCGGACGCGGCCGTCGCGCGTCCAGGGTGCCGTCATGTAGGTGCGCCAGAGTGCGGTGCCGAGCACCACCGCGAGTGTCACCGTGGCCAGGGTGATCGCGACGCGTATGCCGGATCGCAGCAGGGAGAGCAGCAGGCTCATGACGGGCTCTCAGATCAGCAGGACGAGCAGCGACAGCACGCACAGATAGAGCGCCACCTCGAACAGGGCGAGGTGCCAGACCAGGCGCATGAAGCCGATCCGCCACATCGCGCCGCGCAGCAGCAGCGTGATCGGCAGCGCCGCCAGCGCGTACAGCACGATCGGCGCGAACAGGATGCCGTCCAGCTGCATCTCGCTCAGCATGGCGGCGCCGTGAACCCGCGCGACAGGAAGTCCGGCACGGCGTCGATCAGCACCGCGATCTCGTGCATCAGGCCGGCGATGCGCAGCGCGGGCGCGATGCCGAGCCCGGGGCTCGAGAGGGATGGGGTCGAGATGCCGTCCGCGAGCCGCTGCGCCGCCTGCTCGGCGCGTCGGCTGGCCTCCTGCGGGTCGTGCCGGAGGCGCACGATCGCGGACTGCATCGCCAGCACCGCCTCGCGTTGCGCCGGCTGCAGCGCGACGTCTGGCAGCAGGTGGCGCAGCCGCAGCACGCAGCGGCCGATCTCGATGCTGACGAAGGCGCAGTCGATGATCTGGTTTCGCGACTGCCGCGGCATCGAGGCGACGCGCTGGATCAGCCGCAGCGCCTTCTGCATCTGCAGGTTCTCCCACGGATCGGCCTGCGGCGGCGACCCCGGACGGCCCAGCCGGGACAGCGCGCGGGTGATCGAGCGCACCAGCCGGTCGGCATCGCGCCGCGGATCGGGCGGCAGCAGCGCGCGGAACACCACGACCAGCGCGGCGGTGCCCAGCACGAAGGCGAGCCAGCCATTGACCAGGGCGACGTCGTCGAAGCTGATCGGGTTGCGCACCGTGATCATCGCGTTGAAGAACACGACGTAGCCGAACGCGCGCAGCCCGTGACGCGGATGGAACTGCAGCCAGATGCCCGGCAGCAGGCAGACGCCGAGCGAGGCCAGCAGCAGCGGGAAGCCGTCGATGCGCGGCAGCAGCAGCGACTCGCAGACATAGCTGGCCGGGATCGCCAGCAGGGTGCCGGTGGAGAAATCGATGCTGGCGCGCGAGGCGCTCGGGTTGGTCGCGAGCAGGCAGGCCGCCGGCACCAGGTAGGTCAGCAGGATCGGGCCGGAGGGCCACTGGGTGACGTACCAGAACAGGCAGGCGAGCATGGTGACGATGCAGCCGCGTGCGCCGTTGCGCAGCGCGCTCGGCCAGTCGAGGAACACGCGCGGCCTGCCGCGCTGCCTCCGGCCTGGGGTCCTACGGGGCGGGTCGCCGGGCCGCATGGAGAGGAGCCGAGCCGAACGGTGCAGGCGGGTCAGCAGGTCGCTCGCGTGCTCCAGCGCGCCGATGCGGTCGAGGTCGGCGGGCCTCGACGCCTCGATGCCGCGGGCGAGCCTGGCGCGCGCCCGAAGCAGACCGTCCAGCGCCGGCGCCGGATCGTCCGCGGGAAATGCCGCGAGCATCTCGATCGCGCCGTGCACTTCGGCCGCCAGGTCCTCATGCCTGCCGAGCCGGCCGTAGAACGGGTTCAGCGTGCTGAGCGCACCGGTCAGGGCGGCCGCACCCAGCCGCAGGTCGCCGGCGGCACGACGCACCGTGGCGTCGTCGGCGGCGGCGTACTCGATGATCTCGGCGAGGCCGGTCGCCTGCGCCAGCAGCGCGCCGCGCCGGTCGTAGAAGGCGTCCGCGAGGCCGCCCGGGCTGGCCCTGCGCCACGTCCGCATCTCGGCGGGCAGGGTGCCGGAAGGGTCGTCCGAGGTTGCGTCCGCCGGTCGCACGGGCGCAGCCGGCTCGGCGTGGCCGGCGAGGGCGGCGCCGGCGTTGCGGATCAGCGACAGCGTCGCCTCGGTCAGGCGCTCCGGCGGCCGCACGTTGGTCAGCAGGAACACGAGGGCGGCGGAGACGATGCCGACCGAGACTGCCGAGAGGCGGGAGAGGGCGCTCTCGAACACCACCTGCGGATCGGCGAAGGCCGGGGCGCAGACGATGATGATGGTGTAGCCGGCGAGCACCGCGCCGTACGCCTTGAAGAACCGGAGCAGCGTCGAGACCACGCAGGCGGCGCCGATGCACAGCGAGAACACGATCGCGAACAGCATCGGGCTCTGCGCCAGGACCGCCATCAGCAGCACCGCGCCGGCGGCGCCGAGCAGCGTGCCCAGCAGGCGCCACAGGCTCTTGGAGATCAGGGCGCCGGCGACCGGATTGGCGACGATCAGCACCGTGACCACCGAGGAGAGCGGCGACTGCAGCTGCAGGACGAACGCCGTGTGCAGGGCGATCCCGATCGCGGCCAGGGTGCGCACGCAATACAGGACCGTGGGCCCGACGCGGCACCAGGAGGGCAGCGCGGTGCGGGCCGCCTCGCGCAGCACCGCGGCGAACGAGCCGAGCTCCGGCGTCGGCGGGCCCGGGCGGGGCAGGGCGCTGCTCACCGCGTCGGACGCCCTGAGGTTCGCGGCGCCAGGCGGTCCGTGCGAGCGCGCCGCGAGGCAGCCGCGAGGCGCGGGCGCAGGATCGCATTCGGGCCGCCGTGCCGGTGCGGCGACCGCACCCGCTCGAGCCGGACCGGACGGGAGCGTCGCCTGCGAACGGCTGCGCGACGGTGCGCGACGGCGCTGTGATGACCTGATGGCACTGGCGACAGCGCAGTAGGTTCTGTGCTCCCGATCGTCAAGCGAACGCCCGGCCGCTGCACCCGGCGGGGACGGTTCCCGAACAGATGGCGATGGGTCCGTACGCGTCGTACAAGGCTGACGCCTGAACCGCGGCGTCTCCGCCCGGACCCTGGAGGATCGAGCTCGATGCACCGCAGATCGCTGGCCGGAACCGGCTGGAAGATGAACATCCTCGCGGCCGACGTGCGGCACTACGCTGCGGCACTACGCGCCGCGCTGCACGACATCGCCCACGAGCATATCGAGCTCTTCGTGCTGCCGCCCTTCACCTCGCTGCACGCCGCACAGGCCGCCTTCGCCGGATCCGCCGTCGGCATCGGCGGCCAGAACATGCACTGGGAGGCGTCAGGTGCCTGGACCGGCGAGATCTCTGCCGCGATGCTGGTCGAGGCCGGCTGCCGCTACGTCGAGCTCGCGCATTCCGAGCGCCTCGCGCATTTCGGCGAGACCTACGAGCAGGTGAGGCTCAAGGTCGATGCCGCCCTCGCCGCGGGACTGACCCCGATCCTTTGCATCGGCGAGTCCGGCGAAGACAAGCGCACCGGGCGCGCCGACCCGGCACTCGCCGGCCAGCTGCGCACCGTGCTGGATCGCCGCCCGGGCGACGAGGTGGCGCGGGTCATCCTGGCCTACGAGCCGCGCTGGGCGATCGGCCAGTCGGAAGCCGCGGCGCCGGACTATGTCGCGCGCCGTCTCGCGGCACTGCGCGGCCTGCTGGGCGAAGCCTACGGCGAGGCGGCGGCGGCGCGGACGCGCATCGTCTATGGCGGCTCGGTGACGCCCGGCAACGGCGGCGAGCTGATCGCGATCCCCGACGTGGACGGGCTGTTCATAGGCCGTGCCGCCTGGACCCCGGAGGGCTTCGCCTCGATGATCCGGATCGTCTCGGCTCGAGCTGGCGGCTCTTCCGGGCCGGGCTGGCGCCACCGTTAACGTTTCGTTTCGAGTTCGCGGCTAAAGTCGAGGCCGACCCAGGGCATCCAGCGCATGATGCTCCGGCCAGACGGGATGGATCGTATCGATGCCGAGAGCCAGACTGACCGGCAGCTTCTCGATCGGACGGAGGATCGCCGCCGCCTTCGCGGTCCTGCTGCTCGCCTCGCTCGCTCTCGGAGGCTTCGCGATCGAGCGCATGAAGGTGATGAACGGTGTCGCCGCCCGCATGGCGGACGACGACCTGCCGAGCCTGGCGCTGAGCGGAAACATCGCCATGTTGGTGCAGCAGCTTCGGGTGTCCGATGCGCGCACCACGATGGCCTACGATCCCGCCGAAGTCGCCGCGGCCGTCGGCCAGGGCATGCGTAACATGGCCGCCTACGACCGCGCACGCGCATCGTTCGAGCCGTTCATCCGCGCCGGCGAGGAGCGCGACCTGTACCGTCGGATCGACCGCCTGATGACGCAGTACAAGCTGCTGCACGGCCAGCTCATCACGCTCGCGCAGAAATACCAGCTCGAGACCGCGGGCGCGCTGCTCGAAGGCAGGATGGTGGAGCTGTCGGACCAGGTCTCCGGGCTGGTCGAGCGCGACATCCAGTATCACCGCCGGCTCGGCGAGGCGGCGGCCAGGCATGACCGGAAAATCTATCACGGCGCCTGGGTGCTGACGCTCTCGGCGCTCGGCTCGATGATGCTGATCTGCGTCGCGGCCGGGTTCGGCCTGATCCGCAGCATCTCGACGCCGATCTCGGCGATGACCGGCGCGATGCGCAGCCTGGCCGCGAACGATCATTCGACGACCGTTCCGGGGATGCAGCGCCGCGACGAGATCGGGGTGATGGCGGCGGCGGTGCAGGTGTTCAAGGACAACATGATCAGGGCGGCAAAGCTCTCGTCGGAGCAGGAGCAGGCCGAGGAGGCCGCGGCGGCGGAACGTCGTGCCGGCATGCGCGGCCTCGCCGACGACTTCGAGGCCAAGCTGGGCCGGCTCGCCGCACTGCTCGCCTCGAGCTCGACGCAGCTGGAGGCGACCGCGCGCTCGATGACCGGCACGGCGATCCAGACCAACCAGCGGGCCGGCAACGTGGCCGCGGCGGCGACGCAGGCGAGCGTGGGCGTCCAGGTCGTTGCCTCCACCGCCGAGGAGCTGTCGAGCTCGATCGGCGAGATCAGCCGCCAGGTGGCACAGTCGGCCGAGATGACCGGCAGGGCGGTGATCGATGCGCAGCGCACCGACCTGATCGTGCGGGCGCTGGCCGAGGGTGCCGACAAGATCGGCAGCGTGGTCGGGCTGATCACCGGGATCGCCGCCCAGACCAACCTGCTTGCCCTGAATGCGACGATCGAGGCGGCGCGCGCCGGCGACGCCGGCAAGGGCTTCGCCGTGGTGGCCTCCGAGGTCAAGAGCCTGGCTCAGCAGACCGCGCGCGCGACCGACGAGATCGGCACCCAGATCGGACAGATCCAGGCCGCCACCCGGGAGGCGGTCGATGCGATACGCGGCATCACCGCCGCGGTGCAGGATGTCAGCGCGATCGCGACCACGATCGCGGCGGCGGTCGAGGAGCAGGGTGCGGCGACCGCCGAGATCGCGCGCAACGTGCAGCAGACGGCGCACGCCACCCAGGACGTGACGGTCAACATCTCCGGCGTCAGCCTCGCCGCCGAGGAGACCGGCGCCGCGGCGGGCCAGGTGCTCAATGCCGCGGCCGAGCTGTCGCGACAGGCGGAGCAGCTGTCAGGCGAGATGAGCTCGTTCGTCGTGCTGGTCCGGGCGGCTTGAAGCGAGGCCAAGGCACTGCCCTGGACCCGCTGGGACCCTGGGCCCCGGACCCGCTTCCGGATCGGCTGTGGACCGGAGGCAGCGGTCGTCGCAGGATCGGCCGGACAGGGCAGGGGACGCGGCAATGGATCTGGGACTTACCGGCAAGGTGGCGCTGGTCACGGGGGGTAGCGTCGGCATCGGCCTCGCCATCGCCGAGGGGCTAGCCGCGGAAGGGGTGAACCTCGTCCTCGCCGCTCGCGGCGCGGAGCGGCTCGAGCTCGAGGCGCGCCGGATCGAGCAGGCGCATGCGGTCCGGGTCCACGCGGTCGCCTGCGACGTCGGCACCGCGAGCGGCGTGGCGACCCTGGTCGAGGCGGCGCACGCGGCATTCGGCGGCGCCGACATCGTGATCAACAATGCCGGCGCCGGCTCCAACGAGACGATCCTGGAGGCGCCCGACGAGAAGTGGCAGTCGTACTGGGAACTGCACGTCATGGCGGCGGTGCGCCTCGCCCGCGGACTGGTGCCGGCGATGCGCCGGCGCGGCGGCGGCGTCATCCTGCACAACGCCTCGATCTGCGCGGTGCAGCCGCTCTGGTACGAGCCGATCTACAACACGACCAAGTCCGCCCTGATGATGTTCTCCAAGACGCTCTCGACCGAGGTGGCGAAGGACAATATCCGGGTGAACTGCGTCAATCCCGGGCTGGTGCTGACGCCGGACTGGATCAAGACGGCAAAGCAGCTGACCGCGGAGACCGGCGGCGACTGGGAAGGCTATCTGCAGGCGATCGCCGACGAGCACGCCGCGAACAAGCGTTTCGCCACGCCGGAGGAAGTCGCGAACTTCTTCGTCTTCCTCTGCTCCGATCGCGCCAGCTACAGCATCGGCTCGACCTACTTCGTCGATGGCGGGATGCTCAGGACGATCTAGCAGGGCGCGTCGTATGGACGAGATCGCGAGGCTCAACCAGCAGGGCTGGGACACGCTCGTGGAACAGGGCAACGTCTGGACGCGGCCGGTCTCGTCCGAGGCGGTCGAGCGCGCCCGGCACGGCGACTGGGCCATCGTCCTGACGCCGAACAAGCCGGTGCCACGGGACTGGTTCGGCGCGGTCGCGGGACGCGACGTGCTGTGCCTCGCCTCCGGCGGCGGTCAGCAGGGTCCGATCCTGGCGGCGGCGGGCGCGCGGGTGACCGTGTTCGATGCGTCGCCCAGGCAACTTGCCCAGGACCGGTTCGCCGCCGATCGCGACGGCCTGGCCCTGACGACCTGCCAGGGTCTGATGCACGACCTGTCCTGCTTTGCCGACGCGAGCTTCGACCTGATCTTCCATCCGGCCTCGAACTGCTTCGCCCCGGAGATCGAGCCCGTATGGCGGGAATGCTTCCGGGTGCTGCGGCCGGGCGCGGCGCTGCTGGCGGGTTTCGTGAACCCGGACGTCTATATCTTCGATGTCGAGGCGCAGGAGCGGGACGAGATGGTGGTGCGCTTCCCGCTTCCCTACGCCGACGTTACCGACCTGCCGCAGGACGAGCTGCGTCGCCTGATCGCGCGCGACCACGTGGTGGAGTTCAGCCACTCGCTGCAGTCCCAGATCGGCGGTCAGCTCGAGGCCGGCTTCCTGCTGACCCAGCTGTTCGAGGACAAGGATGCGGGGATGCCGAACACCGGACGGTCCCGCTTCATGGCGACCACCTTCGCGACGCGGGCGATCAAGCCCTGAGCCTCCGCCGCATCGTCGCGAGCGCGGCCCGGCTCAGGACCGCATGAAGGCGTCGAACGCCTCCCGGTAGTCCGGATGCCAGCGTGACAGCGCCGGGCGGTTCTCGATGATGTCGCCGACCATCCAGCGCATGCGCCGCTCGTCGGTGACGCGCGGCACGGCGTTGTCCGGGCACAGGATGTAGAAGTCGCCACGCTCCAGCGCATGCAGCATGAAATCGACCACCTGATCCGCGGTCCAGGCCGCCTGCGGCTTCTCCGCCGCACCGGTCATGCCGGTGTGGGTGAAGCCGGGGATGAGCAGGTGGGCGGACACGCGGCCGCCCGCCTCGCGCAGCTCGTGCGCCAGCAACTCGGTGAGGGCCTTCACGGCTGCCTTCGAGACGTTGTAGGCGCTGTTCCCCGGCGGCAGCGTGATGCCCTGCTTGGAGCCGGTATTGACGATCAGGCCGGGCTTCCCCGAGGCCAGCATGGCGCCCGCGAACGCCTGGACGCCGTTGATCACGCCCCACAGGTTGACGTCCATCAGCGCCCGCCAGGCCGCGGCGTTCTCCCAGGGCTTGCCCGGATCCGAGCCGACCGCGGCGTTGTTCATCAGCACGGATGCCGCCCCGAAGCGGCGGAACGCGGCCTCGCGCAGCGCGACCAGCTGCCCGGGATCGGCGACGTCGGTCGGTATCGCCAGGACCTCCGCCGCATCGGCGGCCAGGGCCGCGACCCGCGCCCGTGCCTGCGGCAGCGCCGGGCCGGGCAGGTCGGCCATCACCACGTTCAGGCCCATGCCGGCGAAGCGGCAGGATGCGGCGAGGCCGATGCCGCTGGCGGCACCGGTGACGATCGCGGTGCCGGCGGGCAGCAGGGCGGGGTGGGTCATGCGGAAGCTCCCTCAGATCTCCGCCCCAGCATAGCCTCCTCAGCCGCGGCCGACGAACGGCATGTTGGTGGCCATCACGGTGAGGGTCTGGATGTTGGTGTCGAGCGGCAGCGAGGCCATGAACAGCACCGTCCGGGCGACGTCCTTGACCCGCATCACCGGCTCGACCGCCATGTCGCCGTTCGCCTGCGGCACGCCCGACTGCATCTTCGCCGCCATCGGCGTGAGCGCGTTGCCGATGTCGATCTGGCCGCAGGCGATGTCGTGGGCGCGGCCGTCGAGCGACAGCGACTTGGTCATGCCGGTCACCGCGTGCTTGGTCGCGGTGTAGGCGATCGAGTTCGGCCGCGGCGCGTGGGCCGAGATCGACCCGTTATTGATGATGCGCCCCCCCTTCGGGCGCTGATGGCGCATCATGCGGAACGCGCCCTGGGCGCACAGGAACGCGCCGGTCAGGTTGATCGCGACCACGCTCGACCATTGCTCGAAGCTCAGCGCGTCGGGCGCTGCCGAGAGGCTGATGCCGGCATTGTTGAACAGCAGGTCGAGCCGGCCGAACCTGGCCTGCACGGCGGCGAACAGCGCATCCACCGATGCCGGATCGGAGACGTCGGCGGGATGCACCAGCGTCGGCGGGATCGCGGCGCCGGCGGCGGCGGCGGCGCGCGTCTGCTCCAGCGCCTCGCCGCGACGTCCGGCGAGCACCACCGACCAGCCCTGCGACAGCAGCGCCGTCGCCACCGCGCGCCCGATGCCGCTGCCGGCACCGGTGACGAGGGCGATGCGGCCGGCACCGGACCGGTTCCGGTCATGACCCTGAGCCTGGAGCTCGGGAGAAGCTGGTTCACTCAACTCGTGGTCCTTCCTGTGGTGACGGTGCGCCGGCGGCGCGCGTGGTGCCGCGCGCGACGACGCTGAAGCCGACGTCGATCCGCATCTCCTGCGTCGCCTCGCCCGCATCCAGCAGGTCGATGATCATCGCACCGGCACGCCGGCCGAGATCGGTGAAATCGACGCGTATCGTGGTCAGCGGCGGCACCATCTGCTGGCCGATCTCGAAATCGCCGAAGCCCAGCAGTGAGATATGCCGCGGCACCTCGATGCCGCGCCGTCGGCATTCCATCAGCGCACCGACCGCGGAGAGGTCGGAGACCGCGAATACCGCCTCGACGTCCGGCGCCTGGTCGAGCAGGGCCGCCATCGCCACCGCACCCTGCTGGAAGGAGAGCGGGATACGGCCGTCGGCGCGCACCAGGTCGGTCGGCAGCCGCGCCGCGCTCACGGTCTCGGCGAAACCGGCCAGCCTCGCCTCGCCGCGGGTGTCGTGCCGCTCGCCCTCGCGCGACGGACCGAGCGCGGCCAGCCGGCGATGTCCCAGGCCGAGCAGGAACGCGGCCGCGGCACTTCCGACGGCGTGGTTGGAGAAGCCGACGGCGCGATCGAGCGGCCGCTCCGGCAGCTCGGCGATCTCGATCACCGGCGGCCCGTCATGCGCGAGCAGTCGGCGCGTCGCCTCGCTGTGGTCGGATCCGACCAGCACCAGTGCCTCCGGGCGCCGCGACAGCAGGGTGCGCACCTGACGCTCCTCCTCGACGATGCTGTAGGTGGTGTAGCCGATCAGCAGCTCGTAGCCGCTGGGACGCAGCGCCTCGGTCAGGCCTTCGGCGAGGGCGGCGAAATTGCCGTTGGCGAGCGTCGGCAGCACCAGCCCGACGAAGCCGCTGCGTCGTGTCGCCAGCCCGCCCGCGGCACGATCCGGCACGTAGCCGAGCTGCAGCACCGCCCGCTGCACCCGGGCGCGCGTCTCCGGCAGCACCTGGGCCGGACGGATGAACACCCGGGTCACGGTCATGCGGGATACGCCGGCGAGCCGCGAGACGTCGCGCAGCGTCGCCTTGCGGACCGGTGCTGGGACGAGCGGATCGGTCAAGACGTCTCCTCGCAGGCGACTGGTGGGATCAGGGCGGCGGCGCGCCGCGCCGGTTCAGGTAGATCGCGTAGACCTCGCTGGTCGCGCAGATAAACAGCCGGCCGCGATGGCGGCCGCCGAAGGTGACGTTGGAGACCGCCTGGGGCAGGCGGATCTTGCCGAGCAGCTCACCATCGGGGCTGACGCAGTGCACGCCGTCGCCGGCACTGGTCCAGATATTGCCGTCCTCGTCGCAGCGGAACCCGTCGGCGGCGCCGACCGACGGGGCGTAGAACGGGCGGCCGCGGCCGAGCTTCGGCGCGGTCGCGTCGACGATGTCGAAGGCCAGGATCTGGCGCTTGGCGGTGTCCTCCTGGAAGCGGCCGGTCTCGGCGACGTAGAGCCGGCTCTCGTCGGGGGAGAAGCACAGCCCGTTCGGACACTCGAAGGCGTCGCTGACGACGCCGAGCTTGCCGGTGCGCGGATCGAGCCTGTAGACGTGGCAGGGCAGCTCCTCGGGCGCGCGCTCGCCCTCGTAGTCCATCATGATGCCGTAATGCGGATCGGTGAACCAGATCGAGCCGTCCGACTTCACGACGACGTCGTTCGGCGAGTTCAGCCGCTGCCCCTGGTAGCGGTCGGCGAGCACGGTGACGCGGCCGTCATGCTCGGTGCGCACCACCGACCGGGCGCCGTGCAGGCAGGAGATCAGCCTGCCTTCCTGGTCCCGGGTGTGGCCGTTGGCGAAGTGGCTCGGCTGGCGGTAGACCGAGACGCCCTGGCCCTCGATCCAGCGCAGGATCCGGTTGTTGGGGATGTCGCTGAACAGCAGGCAGCCGGCATCGCCGAACCACACCGGCCCCTCGGTCCAGCGGCAGCCCTCGGCGATCCGCTCCAGTGCGGCGTTGCCCAGGATGTAGCGTCCGAAGCGCTTGTCGACGACCTCGAAGTGGCTCACCGGCTCAGCGGCCCCAGATGCGGGCGTAGACGTCGCGGTAGCCGTTGCTGGGGTCATAGAGATCCTGCTTGCCGCCGTCGAGGTCGATGTTCTTGCTGGTCACCAGGTGCACCGGGGTGACGTAGCGGGAGGGAGGCTGCCCGGCGAAGGCACGGTTCAGCTCGTCGATGGTCTGCCAGCCATGCAGCTGCAGCGGCTCGGGGACGGTCGCCGCCTGATACTGGCCAGAGCGGATCCGCTCGAACGCCGAGTTGCTGCCGTCGCCGGCGCTGATGTTCACCGGCGGCCCTGCCGGCTCGCGGCCGGCCGAGATCAGCGGCGGCCCGATGAAGTCGAAATACAGGTCGTTGATGCCGAGGCTGTAGGTCCACTTGGCGCCGTAGCGCCCGAGCAGCGAGGTGGTCAGCGGCGGCATGCGGGTCGAGGTCTGGTCGAGCGGCGTATCCTCGAAGGCGAGCACCTTGCAGCCGGCGCACTTCTCGACCGTCTCGCGCATCCAGTTGCCCTTGGCCAGCGCCATCGCGTAGGCGCTGTCGGCGAACACGACGACGTTGGCATGGCCGCCGCTGCTGGCGATCGCGTAGTCGGCGGCGACCTCCGCGACCCGGTGGTTGTCGCTAGTCACGTTGGTGAACAGCTCGCCCTGCAGCATCGGCCCCGGCGTCGGGCCGCCGTGCCAGGCCACCAGCTTGATGCCCTGGCTCACCGCCTGGTGGATGATGCTCGCGTTCTGCACCGCATCGAACCCGCCGACGATGATGCCGTCCGGCTTGAGCGCGATCGCCTGGCTGAACGCGGACTGGATGCCCGAGACGCTGCCCTGACCGTCGATGATCCTCACCTTCCAGCCGATCCGCGTCGCCGCCTGCTTGACGCCGTCGCTGACCCCCTGGATGCCGCCGTTCCGCATGTCGCCGGCGACGTAGACGATGGTCTTGCCGGAGGCCGCATGCGGACCGCTGGTCGGGCCGCCCCATTTCTCTGCCGGCGAGGTGGCCGTGCTGACCGCCTGCCGGGCCTGATCGAGCGTGTCGTCGGCGCGTGCCGAGCCGGAATGGCCGAGCAGGGCCCCGAGGCAGGCGGCGGCGGCCAGCTTGCTGCCGGTGTGAAGGACGTCCATGAAAGCGCTCTCCCTATGTGCTTCTTGCCGGGCGGCGCCCGGTCCAGCTGGCGAGTCCGATCGCCACCAGCAGCGTCGCGCCGTTGAAGGCCGGCTCCACCCAGAAGGCGCCACCGAGCTGCTCGATGCCGGAGATGCCGATGGCGAGGATGACCACGCCGACGATGGTGCCCCAGATATTGACGCGTCCCGGCGTGATCGTGGTCGAGCCGAGGAAGGCGCCGACCAGGGCCGGGAGCAGGAACTCGAGCCCGACGCTGGCCTGGCCGAGCCGCAGGCGTGCCGCCAGCATCACCCCGGCGATCGCAGTGATGCCGCCCGAGGTCATGAAGGCGAGCATGACGTAGCGTCGGGTCGGGATGCCGTTGAGCTCGGCGGCGCGCGGGTTGGCGCCGATCGCATACAGGTAGCGGCCGAGCGGCGTGTAGACCGAGATCAGCCAGAGCAGCACGGCAAGGCCGGCGACGTAGAAGGCCGGGGCAGGGATGCCGAACAGGCTCGCCGTCTCGATGACGAAGAAGGAGGGCGACAGGTGGCCGATGAGCTGCCGGCCGTCGGTCCACCACAGCGCGATCGCGTAGGTCACGGTGCCGGTGCCCAGTGTCGCGATGAAGCTGTCGATCTGCGCCACCTCGACCAGGATCCCGTTGACCAGGCCGAACAGGATGCCGAGCGCGATCACGGCCAGCACCGCGAGCGGCCAGGGCACGCCGTCGATCTGGAACGAGATCGCCAGGATGTGCCACAGCACGACCCCGTAGCCGACAGTGAGGTCGATCTTGCCGGTCATCATCGGCACCGTGGCCGCCAGCGACAGCATCGCGATCACGCCCTTGTCGCTGAGCAGCGAGCGGACGTTGAGCCAGGTCGGGAAGGTGTCGGGCAGCAGCAGCGAGAACAGCACGGCGAGCAGCACCGCCAGCAGCACCAGCCCGTAGACCGGCAGCAGGTGCGCGATCCGCCTGCCGATCGAGGCGCCCGCCAGCGCGCCGGGTGCCGGCTCCAGCGCGGTCGATTTCAGCGAGTTCATGGGCCGATTCCCTCGTGCACCAGCGTGGAATGCGCAGCCGCCTGCGGGCCGCCGGCGGAGGAGGCCTGCAGCAGGCTCTGGACGGACAGGCCGTCGCGGTCGATCTCGCAGGTGACGCGGCCCTGGCTGAACACCAGGGCGCGGTGGCAGATCTTGCTGACCTCCTCGAAGTCGGTGGCGACCACGACGATGGCGAGCCCGCCCTGCAGGGCGATGCGCAGCAGCGCGTAGATCTCGGCCTTGGCGCCGACATCGACCCCGGCGGTGGGCTCCTCGAGGATCAGCAGCCGGGTCGCGATCCCGAGCCAGCGGGCGAGCACGACCTTCTGCTGGTTGCCGCCGGACAGCGTCTCCACCGGCCGCAGCGGGTCGTTCGGGCGCAGGCTCATCCTCGCCCCGGCGGCGCGGCAGTCGGCGGACTCCCTGGCGGGCGAGCGGAACGTCAGCGCGCCGTGGCCGCTGGCGCCGGGGTTGAGGAACAGGTTCTCGCGCACGCTGAGCGGCATGCCCAGGCTCTCGCCGACCCGGTCGGCGGCGACCAGGCCGACGCCCTGGGCCATCGCCGCGGCGGGCGAGAGCGGCCGGTACGGCTGGCCTTCCAGCCACATGCCGCCGGACGAGCCCTGCCGGCAGCCGAACAGCGCCCGGCCGATCGCGTCCTGTCCCGCGCCGCGCAGCCCGACCAGGCCGACCATCTCGCCGCGTCGCAGCGTCAGGCTGACCGGACCGGCGTCGCCCACCACGAGCCCGTCGAGGGTGAGGCAGGTCTCCCGCGCCGCGGCGTCGGGCTGCACGAACACCTGCTCCGGCGGACGGCCGACGATCATGGTCACGAGGTCGGACGGGCTGGTCTGGTCGGTGCGCTTGCACTCCACCAGCCGGCCGTCGCGCAGCACCGCGACCTCGTCGGCGACCTGGAACACCTCGTCGAGCCGGTGCGAGACGTAGATCATGCCGATGCCGGTGAGGCGGAGGTCGCGCAGCACGCCGAGCAGGCGCGCGACCTCGTCGGCCGGCAGGCTAGCGGTGGGCTCGTCCAGCACCAGCACCTCCGCCCGCGCGGCCAGCGCCCGGCCGATCGCCACCAGCGAACGCTCGGTGCGGCCGAGATGCATGATGCGCGCGTCCGGGTCGATGTCGGCACTCATCGTGCGCAGCACCTCGCGCGCCTGCGCGCGCGTGTCCGACCAGGAGATCAGCGAGCGGCGGCGGCGGTAGCCGACCCCGAGGGCGATGTTCTCGGCCACCGTCATCCACTCGATCAGGCCGAGATCCTGGTGGATGAAGGCGACCTGCTGGCGGCCGCCGCGACGCGCCTGCAGGTGCCGGTAGGGTTCGCCGCGAAACAGGATGCGGCCGGCATCGGGGGTGTGGATGCCGGCGAGCATCTTGATCAGGGTCGACTTGCCGGCGCCGTTCTCGCCCAGCAGGGCCAGGATCTCGCCCTCGTGCAGCAGCAGCGACACCCCGTCGACCGCCAGCGTGCCGCCGAAGCGCTTGCTGACCGCCTCGAACTGCAGCAGGGCCGGGCGGAGTGGCGCGGGCGAGGTGGGGTCGCGGTCCATGCCGTGTCTCCTGATCGCCGTCGCGGCTCAGCCGATATCCAGCTGCACCTTGATCGCCCGCTGCCGGTCGCCGGCGAGCGCGAAGGCGGCGTTCGCCTCGTGCAGCGGGAAGCGCTGCGACAGGATCGGGGCGACGTCGATGCGCCCGGAGGCCAGCGCCTCGACGGCGTGCGCGAACTCCTCATGGAAGCGGAACGAGCCCACCAGGTCGATCTCGCGCGCCATCAGCAGGTTCACCGGCAGCGGCACCGCCCCCGGCGGCAGCATGCCGAGCTGGACGATCCGCCCGCCGGCGCGCATCAGCGACGGCATGCCGACGATCGAGGCGGCGGCGCCGGTGGCCTCCAGCGCCACCTCGAAGCCGCCGCGCGCCTCGGCCGACGCCGCCAGGCGCTCGGGCTCGGCCCGCACGTCGATGGTCTCGGCAGCCCCCATCGCGCGCGCGATGCGCAGCGGCGGCTCGAACAGGTCGGTGACGGTGCAGCTGGCGGCCCCCGCGTGAAGTGCGGCCGCCAGGGACAGCAGCCCGATCGGCCCGGCACCGGCGATCAGCACGTGACGGCCGGCGACCTCGCCGGCGCGGCGCACCCCGTGCAGCGCCACCGCCAGCGGCTCGGCGCAGGCGGCGACGGGGTAGGGCATGTCGGGGGGCACCGCCACGCACTGGTCGGCACGGACGACCACGCTCTCGCTGAACGCGCCCTGGACGTGCGGCGAGCGGGCAGCACTGCCGAGGAAGCGCATGTTGCGGCACAGATTGCTCCGCCCGGCGCGGCAGAAGCCGCAGCGCAGGCAGGGGCGGCTCGGATCGATCGCCACATGGCTGCCGACTGCGACACCGGCGGGCACCGGCCAGTCCGGATGCGGCAGCAGCTCGACCACGTCGCCCGCAACCTCGTGGCCGAGCGTCAGCGGCTCGCGCAGCTTGAAGTCGCCGACGCCGCCCTTGTTGAAGTAGGAGAGATCGGAGCCGCAGATGCCGCCGCAGGCGACCCGGACCCGCGCCTCGCCTGGTTCGAGCGCGCGTTCGCGGCGCTCCTCTACCCGCAGGTCGTGCGCTGCGTGCAGCACGGCAGCCAGCATCGAACTCTCTCCCGTCAACGCTTCTTGATGGACCCGTTACTTGCCGCCGGGGCCTTGCAATGTGACCGTGCACATAGCTATGGCATTCTCTCCGGGGCGGCGAAAGCCCTTTCCACTCGATCCGGCCCGATGCGGCCCAACGTAGCGAAGCAGCCCGTCATCACGGGCGGCATAGACAGGGAGTGCGCCCACATGGCCTCGGACCTGTTCGACCTGAGCGGCCGTCTTGCCCTGGTGACCGGTGCCAGCCAGGGCATCGGGCTGGCGCTGGCGCGTGGGCTCGCCGAGGCCGGAGCACGCGTGGTGCTGAACGGGCGCGACGGCGCGCGGCTGAAGACGGCGGCGGCCGGGCTGGGCGAGGCGGCGCTGTCGCCGGCCGACGGTCTCGGCGTGTTCGACGTCACCGATCCCGAGGCGGTGCAGGCGGGGGTGTCGCGGATCGAACGCGAGGCCGGCGCGATCGAGATCCTGGTCAACAACGCCGGCATCCAGCGACGCATGCCGCTCGCCGAGTTCCCGGTCGAGACCTGGCGCGAGGTGATGCGCAGCAACGTCGACAGCGTGTTCTTCGTCGGCCAGGCGGTGGCGCGGCACATGATCGGGCGCGGCCGCGGCAAGATCATCAACATCGCCAGCCTGCAGAGCGAGGTCGGACGGCCGACGATCGCGCCGTACACCGCCTCCAAGGGGGCGGTGAAGATGCTGACACGCGGCATGTGCGCCGACTGGGCGAAGCACGGGCTGCAGATCAACGCGATCGGGCCGGGCTATTTCGAGACCGAGCTGAACCGGCCGCTGCGCGAGGATGCGACGTTCGATGCCTGGCTGCGCGGCCGCACCCCGGCCGGCCGCTGGGGCAGGGTCGAGGAGCTGTGCGGCGCCGCGGTGTTCCTCGCCTCGCGCGCCTCGGACTTCGTCAACGGCCAGGTGATCTACGTCGATGGCGGCGTGCTGTCGGTGCTGTAGGAATGGAGAAGCCATCGTGAGCGTCAAGCTGCTGCAGCTCTGCCCGCTGCTGCCCTCGCACCAGACGCTGCTCGAGCAGCGCTACGCGGTGCATCGCTGGCCGGAGCCAACGTTGCGGGAGGCGTGGCTGCGCGAGCACGGCGCCGAGGTGCGCGCCGTGGTGACCGGCGGGCATCAGGGGATCGACAGCGCGCTGGTGGCGCGTCTGCCGGCGCTCGGTATCGTCGCGATCAACGGCGTCGGCTACGACCGGGTCGATGTCGAGGCGATGCGTGCCGCCGGCGTGCGTGTCACCAACACCCCCGACGTGCTCACCGACGACGTCGCCGATCTCGCGATCGCGCTCATGCTCAACGTGATGCGCCGCCTGCCCGCCGCCGAGCAGCACGTGCGCGCCGGGCTGTGGCCGAGCACCCAGCCGCCGCTCGCGCGCCGCGCCTCGGGACGGCGCTACGGCATCGTCGGGCTGGGGCGCATCGGGCGCGCGATCGCCGCGCGGCTCGAGGGCTTCGGCGGCAGCATCGCCTATACCGGGCCGTCGCCGAAGCAGACCGAGCACACCTACCATGCCGAGCTGCTTGGGCTGGCGGAGGCATCCGAGGTGCTGTTCATCGCCACCGCCGCGTCGGGGCAGACCAGGGGGATCGTCGACCGGCCGATCCTCGACGCGCTCGGCGCCGAAGGCGTGCTGATCAACATCGCCCGCGGCTCGATCGTCGACGAGCCGGCACTGGTGGCGGCCCTGCTCGAGGGTCGGCTCGGCGGCGCCGGCCTAGACGTGTTCGTCGACGAGCCCAACGTGCCCGAGGCGCTGCTGGCCCTGCCGCAGGTGGCGCTGGCGCCGCACGTCGGCAGCGCCACCGCGGAGACCCGCGATGCGATGGGCCGGCTGATGCTCGACAACCTCGAGGCGTTCTTCAACGACCGCCCGCTGCTGACCCCGGTGGTGTAGAGCAAGGGCATCGCCCCTTGACCTCATCAGAGACAAGCCTCTGTGCCGGAATCGGGGTCTGGGGCCCGCGGCCCCAGCGGATCAAGGGCGGAGCCCTTGGCTTGCCTTTTCTGCATCCCGCTCAGGGACGTCACGGATGTCGAAGCGGCTGACCTTGCCGTCCCGGAAGCGGAAGACGTGTCCGACCAGCTTGTCCTCGAGCCCGTGCGTCTGATCGTGCAGCGGTCTGCCCTCGAGGTCGCGCACGGTCTGTCGCACCATCACGACGATCGAGCCGTCGGCCGCCGCGTCGAACCGGACCGGCTCGACCTGCGCGCGGATCATGCCCCACTGCCGCGTCCAGTACTCCCGAACCGCCTCGCGGCCATGGACGTGGCCGCCATCCATGCCGTTTGCCCAGAGCACATCCTCGGCGAGGCTGGCCAACACGCCGTCCGCGTCGCGCGCGTTGAAGCGGTCGTACATCTGCCTGAGGGCGTCCATGTCGTGCATCAGCTGTTCCCCCGCCGGTACGGTAATGCTCGCTCGCTCCAGCAGCTATGCGATATAATAGGCACCTATGCAATAGGTTGGATTTGATGCTGGAGGTGCTGTCGACGCCGGGACACCTGATCAGCTTGGCGGCGCGCGGGTTCGCGCGTCTGAGCGAGGCGCGTCTCAAGCCGCTGGGATTCGGTGTCGGGCACCTGCCGGTGCTGGTGGCACTGCGGGACGGACAGGTCGGGTCGCAACGGGAGCTGGCGCAGTTCGCCCGCATCGAGCAGCCCTCGATGGCGCAGATGCTGGCGCGCATGGAGCGTGACGGACTGATCAGGCGGGAGCCTGACCCGACCGACGGACGCAGCAGCCGCATCTCGCTGACACCAGCTGCACGAACCGGTTTTCCCGAGGCCTGCGTCGTGCTGCTGCAGGGCAATCGCGAGGCGCTGAGCGGTTTTTCGGACCAGGAGGCCGCGCAGCTCGTGGCGCTGCTGATCAGGCTGATGGCGAACCTCGACCGGATCGCGAACGCGGAGACGGCGCCTGGGCGCTCCTGAAGTCCGGGGGGCCGGCAGCGACGGATCCGGAAGGTCGTTGAGAGCGTCGTCGTCGGGGTGCCGAGCATCGCGCGATGGCGTCAACTCGCCGCGTGCGATCCCAGCCGCCCGCGTCGCGGCGGCGGACCGCCTGAGCCGAGGTTCAGACGGATATTGCCGGCTTCAGCTCCTCCTCGGCCCACTGGCGGAATCTCGTCGGCCCGATGATAGCGGTCGAGCGTGGAGCCACGTTGTCCATGCCTTCGTTCTTCGCGCGCAGCATATCGACATAGCCTTGCGCGAAGGCGTCGGTCAGGCCGCGTGCAAGCAGCTGTGCCTTGAAGGTATCGAACGGGACCTGCTGGTAGCGGACCTCGCGGCCGATGACCTCCGAGACGATCGCCGCGAGGTCGCCATACGACAGCTCCTCGGGCCCGAGCACCGGCACGTCCTCTTGCCCCGTCCAGGACCGGTCGCGCAGCAGCCGGGCCGCAACCGCGCCTGCGTCGCGCGTCGCGGTGAGCGGCAACCGCCTATCGGGAGCGAGCGGTCCGAACATCCGGCCTTGCCTGATCGCGGCGACCTGCTGAAGCGCATTGTCCATGAAGCCCGGCAAGGCGAGGCCGCGGATCGCGGCGCCCGTGCCCCGCAGCAGATCGACCATGCGGATCGACCCGGTCGCGTTCCCGGCCCTGTCCTGCCACTCGGTGCCACGCCCGAGCGTCGTGACAGCGACGATGTGGCCGATGCCGTGCCGCCGCATTGCCTCGGCACCCGGACGGGCGAAGTCGACCGTGGCGGCAGCGGGGGTCGCTGACGGAGTAGGCGGGCAGAGCCAGAAGACCGCATCCACGCCCCGAAAGGCGCGGTCGACCACGGCCGCATCGCCGTGCGAGCCCTCCACGATCTCGACGCGGTCGCGAACCGCCCGAGGCAGCCTCGCGGGATCGCGCACGATGACGCGGAGCAGCGCGCCGCCATCGAGCAGGTGCCGGACGACGTGATGCCCGATATTGCCGGTCGGCGTGGTGACCGCGATCATGAGGAAGCCTCGGCGAAGACGCCACCGCTAGATGGCCAGCACCTCGCGCACTATCCATGCGTGATCGTCGCGGTTTTCTTCGCCATCGTCCGGAATGATCATGGACCCGCTATCGGACGTTCTGGCGCTTCTGAAGCCGCAGCGCTGTCTCACCGCCGGCCTGGACGCCGGAGGCAATTGGGCCATCAGGTTCGACGACGGGCCGGGCATGATCAAATGCTATGCGGTCACCGGCGGCGCCTGCTGGCTGAAACCGGACGGCGCGGACGAGGCGGGGCGCCTGGCTGCGGGCGACTGTTTCATGCTGCCGAGCGGTCGCTCGTTCACCCTGGCCAGCGACCTGGCGCTGCTCCCGGTTCCGGCGTCCGACGTGCTGGGACGCGCTCGATCCGGCTACATCGTCCTGCATGACGGCGGCGGCGACGTGATCCTCGTGGGCACCCGTTTCGAGGTGAACTGGCGCAAGGCGGAGGCCCTGCTTGGAACGCTTCCGCCGGTCGTGCATCTCCAGGCCGCGGAGGATCAGGCCGCGCTGCGCTGGTCGATCGAGCGAATGATGGCCGAGATGCGGGAGAGCCGGCCCGGTGCCTCGCTCACCGCGCACCATCTGGCGCACCTGATGCTCCGCCAGGCGCTCCGGCTTCATCTGTCGCGGCAGGGCGGCAACCAGGTCGGCTGGTTCTATGGGCTCGCGGACCCGCAGCTGATCGAGGCGATCCGAGCCATGCACGCAGACCCGGCGCACGGCTGGACGCTGGGCGAGCTGGCGACCCGGGCCGGCGCATCGCGATCGGTGTTTGCGCGGCGCTTCCGGGAGAGGGTCGGGGAGACGCCGATCGTGTATCTCACCCGCTGGCGGATGATGCTGGCGGCCGAACGGCTCGCGTGCACTCGCGACCCGCTGGCCCAGCTCGCCCGGTCTCTCGGGTACCGGTCCGAGAACGCCTTCAACACGGCGTTCAAGCGGGTGATGGGCTGCTCGCCGCGTCGCTACCTCCGTGCGGAAGCGGATGGCTCGCCGCGTCCCGGACGAGCCGCCGCTTCCGGACATCGGCCCGATCGGATCGAGCGACCGGGAGACGTTCGCCGTGATCTGATGGCCTACTGCATGACCAGGATCCGGCCCCGGCGCGGCGGCAGCGGCAGGGTGCATCGTCCTGCCGACACCGCGAAGGTCGCACCCGGGTTCAGCAGATCGGCGAGCCGGCCTTCCGCGATTCCGGGCAGCTCGAGCGTGACGTCGACGCTCGAGGCGGCGGCATTCACCGCGACCACGACCGCTCCCGGACCCTGGCCGCGCCGGAAGGCGAGCTGCTCGCGGGCGACGTGGAGCTGCGCGTAGTCGCCCGCGCGCAGCGGCTCGCGCGCGCGGCGTATCAGGATGAGGTCCCTGATGACGCGCGGCAGGTCGGGATGCGGAGCCCGCTCGCGCAGCGCCGCCGGGCAGGTCGCAGGGCGCAGCGCCGCATCCGAGGTTGCCGTGCGGGTGCCCGCCATCCCCCACTCGCTGCCGTAGTACAGCGACGGGATGCCGGGCATGGTCAGCAGCAGGATGTGCAGCGGGTAGAGGTGCGCGGGCTCCGCCAGCGCGCTGGCGATGCGATCGACATCGTGGTTGTCGGCGAAGTTGTAGAGTTCGAGGCCGCGATAGATCCCGCCCGCTCCGTACTGCCGGTTCAGCGTGTGGGCGATCTCGAAGTAGTTCGCGTCGTTGTGGCTCGACCACAGGCCCTTGTATGCCTCGTAGTTGGTGGTCGAGGTTAGGCCGCCCGGGCCCGCCCAGTCGCGGTAGTCGCCATGCACCACCTCGCCCATCAGCCAGAAGCCGGGCCGCAGCGCTTCACAATGGGCGGCGAGATCGCGCCTGAAGACGGGATCGAGCCGGTCCGCGGCGTCGAGGCGTAGGCCGTCGATGCCGAAGCGCTCGATCCAGCTCGTCACCGCGTCGAACAGGTGACGACGGACCTCGGGGTTGCGCAGCTGGAGCTTGACCAGGTCGTAGTGGCCGGCCCAGCCCTCGTAGTGGAACGGATCGCCGGACGGGCTGCGGCGCGAGAAATCGAGGTGATACCAGTCGCGACAGGCCGCGCCCTCGCCGCGTTCGAGGACGTCCCGGAAGGCCGGGAAGTCCCGCCCGGTGTGGTGGAACACCGCGTCCAGCACCAGGCGCATGCCGCGGCGATGCAGGGCGCGGCCGAGGGCGGCGAGGTCTTCGGCGTCGCCGAGGCGGCGATCGACACCGAGATAGTCGGCGACGTCGTAGCCGTGCGAGGAGGATTGCAGCACCGGGCCGAGCAGCAGCGCGTCGATGCCGAGCTCCTGCAGGTAGTCGAGCCAGTCATCCAGGCCGCGCAGGCGGTGCGAGATCCCGGCCTCGTCCGCGCTCCGCGGCGGAGCGCCGAGGCATCCGAGCGGATAGAGGTGGTAGAACACCGCATCGGCGGCCCAGCTGCGCGTGCCTGTCATGGATCCCTCGTGAATGCCGGCGGGGAGAGGAGCGCGGCGTGGTCGATGGCTCGCTGCCGCGGCCGGCACGCATCGGACCGTCGCCTAGCCGGGCGGGTCGCTGCGGGCGAGGGCATGCAGCATGCCCGCCACCGGGGCCAGCAGACGTGCCGGATCCAGCTCCCGCGTGTCGTTCCAGCTCACTGCCACGCAGGCGGTATGGCCGTCCGGTGCCACCGCGTAGATCGACAGGTTGAGCACGCCCGGCTCCACGCCGCCCTTGAAGGCGACCGTCCTCCAGTCCGACGCCATCGCCGGTCCGGGATTGATCCGGAACGGCGCCGCGTCCTTGAGACCGGCGAGCAGCCCGCACAGCTCGTGCACGCTCATGTACCATTCCGGGGCGCTGCCCGGCCGGTCCCGCAGCATCGCGGCCTCGGGCAGCGGTGCCGACGCCACGCGGTCGAGCAGCGCCCGCCTGGCCTGCGGCGGCAGCTCGCGCCAACTCGCGGCGCCGTCCTCCGGTTCCCGGTCCTTCAGGGTGAACAGCGCCCGCGTGGTCAGGAACGGCGCGTTGCGCGGGCTGAGCCTGTCGAGCGCCTCCTGCCCGACCAGGTGGATCAGCGCGTCGGCGGCGGTGTTGTCGCTCGCCGAGATCATCGCGTCGGCGAGCGTCGCGACGGTGAGCGGCGTCCCGTCCGGCCAGGTCTGCAGGAAGCCGGACGGCAGCGACCGCCAGGCCGGGTCGAGCCGCACCACCTGGTCCCAGGCCAGCCGATGCGCCCCGATCGCGTCCAGCATCCCGCGCAGCACCACCAGCTTGAAGGCGGAACCGACCGCGAGCGGGAGCTCGGCGTGGTAGGCGACGCGCGGCTTGCCGTCGCGCAGCGCGAGCAGCGAGACCTGTCCCGGCAGCGCCTCCAGCCGCTGCGCCAGCGCCTCCGGCGACGCCCGCGGCGCCATGCCCATGAACAGCAAGCCCGCGATCCTGCCGCGCCCGTCGAGCGTGATCCTGGTCGGCACGTCGGCGAGGGCGAGATGGACCATGAAGCCGTCGCGGGTGGGCGCGATGTCCAGCAGCGCGCCGCCCTGCCGCTCCAGCGCCGCCGCCGCGGCACGAAGCCGATCCGGCGGCACCGCGGCGGCAAACGAGGGCGCGAGACGAAGCGCGGCCTCTCGCGGATCGCGGAACAGCATCTCCAGGACCAGCCGGCCCGGATCGGGTGCTGCGCCGACGGTGACGCCCAGGGCGAGCCAGAGCGCTGCGGCACCGGCCACGATCGGGCGCATCGATGCTGGCGGGCGCGGTCGCCGAGCCGCGACCGGACGAGGCGCTCGCCTCAGGACGATGCGCCGTCGCCCCGCGGGGCCGGCAGGCCGGCGCCGGATCGTCGCGCGACGCCGGGCCCGGCGCCCGCCTGCGCGCGATCAGCCATTCAGCCTGCGGTCGCGGCCGTAGAGCAGCAGCATGCCGAAGATCACCAGGCCGTAGATGATCTGCCGGCCCGCCTCGGGCATCTGCATCACCGCGAGCATGCTCTGCAGCAGCACGATCAGGATGGTGCCCACCACGGTGCCGCTCTGCCGGCCGGAACCGCCGAGGATGGAGGTGCCGCCGAGCACCACCGCGGCGATCGCCGGCAGCAGGTAGGCCTCGCCGATACCCTGGTAGGCCTTGCCGGCGTAGCCGGTCAGCAGCAGGCCGGCCAGCGTGCTGGCGCAGCCGGCGAGCACGAAGCAGCACACCACGGTGCCGCGCACCGGCATGCCGGAGAGGAAGGCGGCGCGCTCGCGGTTGCCGATCGCGTAGACGGCGCGTCCGAACGGCGTGGCGCGCAGCAGCAGGCTGGTCCCGCCCGCGACCGCCGCCCAGACCAGGATCGCGTTCGGGATGCCGGGCAGCAGCCGGCCGCCGGCCAGCCAGGTCGCGACCGGCATCGCCGAGCTCGGCGGCGCCGCACCGCCGGTATAGAGCACCATCAGCCCCTGCAGCACCGCGTTCACGCCGAGCGTGAAGATCATCGACGGCACCCGCAGGTAGGCGACCCCGAGCCCGTTGACCAGGCCGATGACCGCACCCACCGCGAGCGCGATCGGGATCGCGCCGAGGCCGCCGAAACCCCCACCGGACAGGCCGGTCGCGAGCATCGCCCCGGCCGCCAGCGTCCAGGGCACCGACAGGTCGATATGGCCGAGCAGGATCACCAGCATCGCACCGCAGGCGACGATGCCGAGAAACGACGCCACCTGGAGCTGCTGCACCAGGTAGTGCGGCGACAGGAAGCTCGAGTTGTAGAGCGAGCCCGCGAGCAGGATGAGGACGATGAAGCCGCTCGCGATCAGCAGCGGCAGGTCGGCCGCACGCGGACGGAAGCGGTGACGCGCGACCGGTGCGGCCGGACTCGGCGCGCTCACCGGTAGGTCTCGAGCCGGTTGCGTATGCGCAGCAGCGGCAGCGCGCCGAGGCTGACCGCGCCGAGCAGGATCAGCCCCTGGAACAGCGGCTGCCAGAGCGGAGAGGCGCGCAGCACGAACAGCAGGTCGCCGATGGTGCGCAGGATGAAGGCGCCGACGACGGAGCCGAGCAGGCCGCCGACGCCGCCGAACAGCGAGGTGCCGCCGATCACCACGGCGGCGATCGCGTTCAGGGTGAGGTCGCCCGCCTGCGTCGCACTGGCCTGCGCGGACTCCGCGATCAGGGTCAGCAGCAGCCCGGCGAGCGAGGCGAACAGGCCGCTGAGCACGTAGGCGGACGCCTTGGCGCGCGACACCTTGACCCCGGACATGTAGGCCGACGCCTCGGCAGAGCCCACCGCATAGAGCGCGCGCCCGGTGACCGAACGACGGAACGGCAGCCAGAACAGCAGCAGCAGCGCCAGCAGCAGCAGAATCGTGACCGGGATGCCGGCGAAGTTGCCGGTGACCGCGCTGGCGAGGTCGTCATCGACGTCGCCGCCCGGGTTCGGCCGCAGCAGCAGCGCCACCCCGTAGAACATCGTGCTGGTGGCCAGCGTCGCGATGATCGGCTGCAGCCGCCCCGCGACCACCGCCAGTGCGTTGACGCCTCCGGCCAGCAGGCCGGCGACCAGCACCGCGGCCACGCCCGCCGCCAGGTGGATGGGCGAGCCGGACAGCAGGGTCGAGGCGAAGCAGTTGGCGAGCACGACGATGGCGCCGACCGAGAGATCGATGCCGCCGGTCAGCACGACGAAGGTCTGCGCCATCGCGATCAGCGCCAGCAGCACCCCCTTGTTGGCGGCGGTGACCAGCACGCTCACGGTGATGCCGCGCGGCTGCAGCGCCAGGTAGAGTGCCGCCATCGCGGCCAGGGTCAGCGCGGCGAGCAGCGGCACCGCGTGGTGCCGCGCGACGCGTCGCACGGCCTGGGGCAGGGCACGCCGCCGGGCGCGCTCCCCGGTGCCGGCGCTCACGCCACCTCTCCGATCGCCGGCTGCGGCGACGACGGGGCGATGTTGAGCGCGCCGGCGATGATCTCCTGCTCGTTGATGGCGTCGCCCGCGAGCTCGCGCACCACCCGTCCGTCGTAGAAGATCATCACCCGGTCGCACAGGCCGATCAGCTCGTCGTAGTCGGTGGTGTAGAGCAGGATGGTGGTGCCGGCGCCCGCGAGCTCGCGCAGCAGACGGTAGATCTCCTGCTTGGTGCCGACATCGATGCCGCGCGTCGGGTCGCAGAGCAGCAGCACCCGCGGCTCGGCCATCAGCCACTTGCCGATCGCGACCTTCTGCTGGTTGCCGCCCGAGAGGGTGCCGACCGGCAGCTCGACCACCGCCTTGATGCGCATGCGCTCGACCATGCCGCGCACGGCGCCGCGCTCGCGCGCGGGGTCGAGGAGCGGGCCGCGGCACCAGCGCCGCAGGGTCGCCGCGGTGAGGTTGTCGGCGACCGACATCGGCAGCATCAGCCCCTCGGTCTTGCGGTCCTCGGGGATCAGGGCGAGCCCGAGCGGCGGTGCCTTGGCCGCCTGCGGGCTGCCGGGATGCACCAGCGCGCCGTCGATCCGGACCTCTCCCTCGACGCCGGAGAGGCAGCCGAACAGGGCGAGCAGGAACTCGCGCTGGCCCTGTCCGTCCAGGCCGCCCAGGCCCAGGATCTCGCCAGGTGCCGCCGACAGGGTGATGCCGCGCAGACGCCGCTCCCAACGCAGGTCGCGCGTCTGCAGCGCCGGCCGCGCCGCCACCGCCGGCGGCGGCGGACGCGGCGGAAAGGCCTGGGACAGCTCGCGGCCGATCATCATGCGCACGATCTCGTCCTCGCCGTACTCGCCGCGCGCGAAGCTGCGCACGTGCCGGCCGTTGGCGTAGACCGAGCAGGTGTCGGCCAGCTCGCGGATCTCGTGCATGCGGTGCGAGATGTAGAGGATGCACATCCCCTGGTCGCGCAGCTGCCGGATCAGGCCGGAGACGCGGACCACGTCCTCGGCGGTGAGCGCCGAGGTGGCCTCGTCGAGGATCAGCAGGCGCGGCCGGCGGCCGAGCGCCTTGGCGATCTCGACCATCTGCCGGCGCGACAGCGGCAGGTCGCGCACACGCTCGCGCGGATCGACGGCCTCGCAGCCGACCAGCGCCAGCAGCCGCTCCGCCTCATGGTGCTGCGCCCGCCGGTCGATCAGGCCGAAGCGGCGCGGCGGAGCGGTGATGCCGATATTGTCGGCCACACTGAGGTCGGGCAGCAGCGACAGCTCCTGGAACACGCAGACGATGCCGCGCGCCTGCGCCTCCGCCGGACCGCGGAAGCGCACCGCGGCGCCGTCCAGGAGCATCTCGCCCTCGTCGGGCGCCACGACGCCGGAGACCACCTTGATCAGCGTGCTCTTGCCGGCGCCGTTCTCGCCCATCACCGCGTGGATCGAGCCGGCATGGCAGCGCAGCGCGCCGTCCGCGAGCGCGGTCACGGCACCGTAGCGCTTGACGATCCCGCGCAGCTCCAGCAGCGGCGCCCGGCTCACTTCGACGCGGTCTCGCCGGTGATCTGCTGCGCGCTCAGGTTGATCGAGCAGACCGGGAAGTCGCTGGCGGCGAAGAAGGTGTCGCTGAGCTCCGGGAAATAGTTCTTGCCGGGCTGCAACGTCTTGTAGGTGGCGAACGGGATCGGCACCCGTATCTCCTGCGGCACCGCATGTCCCTGTAGTGCGGCGATCGCCGCCTTCAACGAGACCGCCGACAGCGCCGGAGACTGGCCGGCGGACGCACCGAGCAGCCCGTCGCCGGCATGCGCCACGATCAGCTTGCGGAACCCGTTCTCGCCCTCGCCGCCGATCGGCATCAAGGGCTTGTGGGTGTCGAGGATGGCGCGGGTGACGCCGGTGCTGCCGCCCTGGGTGTAGACGCCGTCGAAGCTGCCGTTCACCGCGAAGGCGTCGGCCACCGCCTTCTGACCGGTGCCGTCGTCCCAGTTGCCGACCACCTCGGTTACCTTGATGTCGCGGTCGGCGGCGAGGGCGGCGCGGAAGCCGTCATGCCGGTCGCGATCGACGCTGTTGCCGGGGACGCCGCGCACCTCGAGCACCCGGTTCTTCTGCTTCATGTTCTGGACCAGCCAGTCGCCCATCATGTGGCCCATCTCTGCCTGGTCCTGGTTGACCTGGATCAGGTCGGCCTCCTTGCCGGTCTTGTCGAAGGTGTTGTCAAAGCTGACGATCAGGATGCCGGCCTGCCTGGCGCGGCGCAGCACCGGCTTGAACGCGGTCGGGCTGTTGGCGTCGACCAGGATCGCGTCGTAGCCGGCGCTGATGAAGTTATCCATCGCCGCGATCTGCGCCGAGACGTCGGTGCCGACGCTGACGATGCGCAGCTCCTTGAGCAGCGGTGCCACGTCCGGCTGGGCGGCATACGCCTTCAGCGTCTGGATCATCTGCACGCGCCAGGCATTGCCGATGAAGCCGTTGGCGAAGGCGATGCGGAACGGCCCCTGCTTGGCGGGCAGGGTGACTAGGGGTGGGGTGCCGGCGGCCGCCCTGAAGCAGCTCGGCAGGTAGGGGTCGGCGGCGCGTGCCGGCGGCGGGGCCGCGAGGCTGGCCGCCAGCGTCGCGCCGGCGGCCAGTGCCGCGAGGCGGATGCCGCGCCGGCGATGGGGTGATAGCTGCATGGATAGTTTCTCCCGCCGTCCGGACGTTCCGCCGGATCTCGAGCCTGGAGCATGGCACGGCGCCCACCGCGCGCAAGTCACCCGATCGGGAGTGGGCGGCGCGGAACGGTCAGGGCGTGCGCGTCGCCGCCTCGGCGGATCCCGGATCTCGCGCCAGGGCGGCGGTGACGTCGGCGGGGCGGAGCGTTCCGGCGAAGCCGCGATGCAGCAGCGCCGCCCAGCGCTGCATCCAGGCCTCGCTGCGCCGCTGCGTCGCGGCACTCGCCACCGGGTCGGGCTCCATGATCGTGACCGTCAGGCCGCCCGTCGCGTCCTCGGTGACGTAGCGCAGGGCGAGCAGGCGCACCGGCACCTCGATGCCGATCTTGCCGAGGCGGGCGAAGGATCGCTGCTCGATCAGGTTCGGGCCGGCAGGATCGGCGAGCTGTGCGGTGACCAGCGGGCGCAGGTTCCAGCATTGCCGGCTCGGCCCGTCCGGCCCGGCGGACGTCGACAGGTCGTGCGTCGCCAGCCCCTCGACGTCGAAGCAGCCGTTCATCGGCATCGGCGGCGCCGGCGACACCCCCGAAGGCCCTGCCACGATCATCATCCCGGTCAGCCGGCCGCCGCGCAGGCGGGCGAGCACGATCGCCTGCAGCGCCTGCGGACCTCCGGCGCGCATCAGCGCGAGCTCGGTCCAGCCGCCCTGCGGCAGCGGCACCTGGCGGCCGGCGAACGGGATCAGCAGGCTGCGGGTGCCGGTGATCGGTGGCAGGTCGATGACGCTGTAGTCCAGCGGCGCCGCGTCCGGGGGCGGCGCGTAGCGCGGGCCGGGATCGGCGGCGGCATGACGCCGACCGGGCCGCAGGCCGTCGAGCGAGGGCAGCGCGGGCGGGAACATCGCTGCCAGCGCGGTGCTCGCCACCGCCAGGATCAGCAGGAAGCGCCAGGCGGGAGCGCGCCGCCACAGGCGTCCGAAGGCCGACATCGCCGCGCGCCCCGGCTAGCGCGAGGAGGGCGACGACAGGGCGTTTCGGCGACGGCGTCCGTGACCGCCCACGCTAGAGCGCACGCTCCTGGGGCTCGATCGCGCGCAGGTCGGCGATCCGGGTGACCACGCCACCCTCGGCCTGTTCGAGCCGTACCCGCCGCGCCCCCTGCTGCCTCGCCTCGATCAGCCCGTCGCTGACCATCTCCTCGATCGAGCGCACCAGGTCGCGGGCGCTGGCGCCGTGCCCGAGCCGGTCCTGCTTCTGCATCACCTCGAACAGCAGTGCCGCGTCGATGCCGCCCGGCGCGATCTCCAGGCCGTACTGGGCGATCATCGCCTCGATCTCGAGTGCGGCGACGCGGGCGATGTCGAGCCCCTCCAGCTTGCGGAACACGAAGATGCGGTCGATGCGGTTGAGCACCTCCGGCGCGAACCCGGCGAGCTTGAGCGCCTCCACCGAGGCGGCGCGCATCGCCTCCGGATCGTGGCCGAGCCGGCTCTCGATCTCGGTGAGCATGTCGGTGGCGATGTTCGAGGTCAGCATGAAGATGGCGCGCGTGGTCGAGACCGCCTGTCCGTTCGAGGCCTCGGTGACGTGGCCGTCGTTCCAGGCGGTGAGGAACTTCTTGAACACGTCCGGGTGCGCCTTCTCGATCTCGTCGAGCAGCACCACGGAGTCGGGGGTCTCCTTGAGCCCGCCGGTCAGCTTGCCGTAGCTGTCCGAGCCGACATAGCCCTTCGGCGAGCCGAACAGCTGCGTCGCCGCGTGCGGCGAGCTCATCTGGGTCATGTCGAAATGCAGCAGCTTGCGGCCGAGTGCCGCGGCGAGCCGCTTGCTCAGGTAGGTCTTGCCGGTGCCGGGGGGTCCGGCGAGCAGGAAGATGCCGACCGGCTTGCCGCGCACCTGCAGGGCGAGGCGGCGTCGCAGCTGCTGCGCCACGTCCTCGCAGACCTGGTCCTGGCCGATCACCTGGTCGCGCAGCTTCTGCGCCAGCGCCTGGGCGTCGATGAAGGTGGCGCGCTCCTGCTGCGACAGCAGCTGCTCGAGGACCGCGCGATTGGTCAGCCGGGCCAGAATATCCATCATCCACCCTCGTCGCTTGCGCCGCTGCGTGTGCAGGCTGCGGCCGACCGGACCGGCGCGCCACTCGAAGGCGACCGAGGCCAGCACCAGCGCCCAGGCGCCCCCCGCGGCGACACCATAGACCCAGCCGAGCCGGGTGAGCCAGGACAGCAGGCCGTTCCAGATGCCGCTCGGCGAGAGGTGCAGCTGCATGGCGATCTGCACGCTTGCCAGCGTCAGGAACGCCAGCATCATCAGCGGCATCAGCCGGGTCGCGGCAGGCAGCAGGCCCTTCATTGCGCGACCACGCCGACGTCGAGCTCCTGGCCGGCCTGCAGCGTCGGCAGCGCCAGCGGCCCGGTCAGGGTGATCGCGCCGATGCCGACCCCGGGCAGGGCGCCTCCGGGTGCCGCGCCGAGCAGGCGGAAGCGCAGGCTGCCGACCTGGGCCATCGGCACCGTCAGCACGATCGGCTGCGTCGCGAGGTGGACCACCTGGGTCAGGCCGTTCGCGTCCACCTGCACCACGGCGCCGGTGCCGCCGTCGCGCTCGAACAGCGGCACCCGCACCAGCCGCAGCCGGCGCCGCTCGACCGCCTGGGCGAGTGCGGACGCGTCCGTCGCCGGCAGGTTCATCGCCTGCACCGCCGGGACACCGGCGCTCGCCGGGAGCAGGCCCAGCTCGAGCAGGGCGCCGACCTGGCCATCGGCGGCAGCCGCGCCGCCCGACGCCGCGAGCGGTGCCAGTGCCGGGACCCATCCCGCGATCCGGTCGGAGAAGCGCACCCAGCCGCCGACCGCGAGCAGCGCCGCCAGCGTCACGGCGAGGGCGCGCAGCCCCGCCGTGCCGGAGCCGGAAGGTGCCGGAACCGGTTCGGCAAGCGACGATGGTGCTCTGTCCATGCCGCGATGAAAGCAAGCGGGCGTCGCCCGCGCAATCGCCGTAACCTTTCGCACCACGCCAACCGCGCTGCGGCCAGCCGCTCGCCACGAGCTTTCAGGGCACTCTGTTATTACATCGGAACGGGATCGGCGCCGGCGACGGTAACGCACCGTTGCTTGACATCATCGCGGCCGGCGGCACCATCGCTGCATGAGCCGCAGACATCTCTCGACCGGCCTGCTCGCGCTGACGCTCGCCGCCGCTGCACCCGCGGACCTCACGCAGCCGACCGGTGCCGGCGGCGATGCCGCGCGCACGATCCGGCTGAGCTACACGCTCTACGGCCACGGCTTCCACGTGCTCAACGTGGTGGTCGATCTGCGGCTGTCCGGGCAGGGCTATTCGGTGCGGCTGAACGACCGCACCGCGGGCTTCCTCGGCCTGATGCTGCATACCGACGTCACCTCGACGGCGACCGGCCGCTTCGTCCCCGGCGGGGTGCGACCGGTGCGCTTCGAGAGCACCGGCTACTCGCGCGGCGCGCAGCGCCGGACGGTGCTGGAGTATGTCGACGGCAATCCGGCGGTGACGGTGCTGACGCCGAGCGAGCCGCAGCGCGACCGCGTCGACCCCGCGCAGACCGCGGGCAGCATCGACACCCTGAGTGCGATGGCCGACATGATGCACGAGGTGCAGCAGGACGGACGCTGCGACGGCCACGCCCTGGTGTTCGACGGGTTGCGGCTGACCCAGGTCAACGCGCACACCGCGGGCCGGCAGACGGTGCCCCAGGACGGACGCTCGCCCTACGGCGGCACGGCGCTGCGCTGCGACTTCGTCAGCCTGCAGATCGGCGGGTTCCTGCACAACGAGGAGGAGGCGCGTCTGCGCAAGCCGCAGCACGGCAGCGCCTGGGTGGCGCCGGTCGGGCAGGGTCTGCCGGCGCTGCCGGTGCGCATCAGCTTCGAGAACCCGAAGCTCGGCCTGGCGACGATGTTCCTGACCAAGATCGAGCAGGGTCCGGCCGGCGCCGGCGGCTGACGCGTCATGCCGCTTCAGGCGCGCAGCGGCGGCAGCAGCGCCGCGGCGAGGTCGGGCACCCGCGTGACGGCGTCCGCCGGCAGGCAGTGCTCCGTCACCGCCGGCCTCCCGTAGCCCCAGAGCGCGAAGATGCAGGGGATGCCGGCCGCACGCGCGGCGGCGACGTCGTTGGCATGATCGCCCACCAGCAGCGCCCGGTCCACCGCGCCGCCGGCGGCGCGGATGGTGCCGAGCAGGTGGCCGGGATCGGGCTTGCGGGTGGGGAAGCTGTCGCCGCCGCCCACCGCCGACAGCAGCGGCGCGATGCCGAGTGCCTCCAGCACCAGCCGGGCGTCGCGTTCCGGCTTGTTGGTGCAGACGGCGAGATCCCAGCCCTCGTCGCGCAGCCGGCGCAGCGTCTCCGGCACGCCGGGGAACGGGCGGGAGCCGCGCGTCGCGTTGGCGGCGTAGTCGTCGGCGAAGTCGCGTATCGCCGCCGCCTCGTCGAGCGGCAGGCCGCCGCGGCCGCGGTCGTGGGCGAGGACCCGCCGCGCCAGCGCCGGCACGCCGTCGCCCACCATCGGACGCAGCGCGTCGGCGCGCATCGGCGGCCGGTGGTATCGCGCCAGCATCCGGTTGGCGCTGGCGGCGAGGTCCTCGAGAGTGTCGACCAGGGTGCCGTCGAGGTCGAACACGATGAGCCCGCGGGATGCGGCGGCAGCCCGGTCCATTACGCACTACTCCGAAACGATTAGTGATCGGCGATGACGTGGCCGAGGTTTGACACCGGCGGCGAGCCGACGCTACGCGCGGTGGGGTATGCACGCTACCGCCATCCTGCTCGCCGCCGGCCTCGGGACCCGGATGAAGTCCTCGCAGCCCAAGGCGATGCACCCGCTCGGCGGCCGGCCGATGCTGCGCCACCTGATCGAGAGCTGCGAGGCCCTGTTCGACCGCATCGTGGTGGTGGTCGGGCCGGAGATGGCGGCGCTGGCGGCGCTGGCGGCACCGCACCCGGTGGTGGTGCAGCACGAGCGGCTCGGCACCGCGCACGCCGCGCGGCAGGCGGCGCACCTGTTCGGCGATGGCGACGTCGCGGTGCTGTACGCCGACAACCCGCTGATCTCGGTGCCGACGCTGCGCCGGCTGCTGCAGGCGCGTCGGGACGAGGATGCCGGACTCGCCCTGCTGGCGATGCGGCCGCGCGATCCGGCGCGCTACGGCCGGGTGATCGCGCGCGACGGGCGCGTCGAGCGGATCGTCGAGTGGGCGGACGCCTCGGACGACGAGCGCGCGGTCGGGCTGTGCAACGCGGGCGTGCTGTGCGCCGGCGCGCGCGACTTCGCCGGCTGGCTGGAGGGTATCGAGGATCGGAACGCCAAGCGGGAGTTCTACCTGACCGACGTGGTGGCGCTGGCGGCGGTGCAGGGTGCGGTGGTGCGCGCGGTCGAGGCGCCCGAGGCGGAGCTGCGCGGGATCAACTCGCGCGCCGAGCTGGCCGAGGCCGAAGCCGAGCTGCAGCGCCGGCTGCGGGCGGAGGCGATGGAGCGGGGCGCCACGCTGGTGGCACCGGAGACGGTGTTCCTCTGCGCCGACACGGTGCTGGAGGCGGACGTGGTGGTGCACCCGCACGTGGTGTTCGGTCCCGGCGTGCGTATCGGGGCACGCAGCGAGATACGCGCCTTCAGCCACCTGGAAGGCTGCATCGTCGGCGAGGCGGCGCTGATCGGACCCTACGCGCGGCTGCGCCCCGGCACCCGGGTCGGCGCGGCGGCGCATGTCGGCAACTTCGTCGAGCTGAAGGCCGCCGATCTCGGTGCGGGGGCCAAGGCGAACCACCTGAGCTACCTTGGGGATGCGAGCGTCGGGCCGGGCAGCAACATCGGCGCCGGCACGATCACCTGCAACTACGACGGCGTGTCCAAGCACCGCACGGTGATCGGCTCGGACGTGTTCGTGGGCTCGCACGCGATCCTGGTGGCGCCGCTGACGCTGGGTGACGGCGCCCTGGTCGCCGCCGGCAGCGTGATCACGCAAGCCGTGCCCGCCGATGCGATGGCGCTGGGCCGGGCGCGACAGGTGAACAAGCCGGGGCTGGCGGCGTCGTTCCGGGCGAGGCTCAGGGCGAGACTGGCGGCACGGCGGGAAGGGGAGCGCGGCTGATGTGCGGGATCGTGGGCGTCATCGGCGCCGCACCGGCGGCACCCGTGCTGTTCGAGGCGCTGCGCCGGCTGGAATATCGCGGCTACGACTCCGCCGGCATCGCCACCCTGGTCAACGGACACATCGAGCGGCGCCGCGCCGAGGGCAAGCTCGCCCATCTCGGCACGGTGCTGGAGCGGCGCCCGCTCGGCGGCAGCACCGGCATCGGCCACACGCGCTGGGCCACGCACGGGGCGCCGACCGAGGGCAACGCGCACCCGCACGGCACCGCGCTGGTGTCGATCGTGCACAACGGCATCATCGAGAACCATGTCGAGCTGCGCGCCGAGCTGGAGCGCGACGGCCAGGTGTTCAGCACCGAGACCGACAGCGAGACGGTGGCGCAGATGGTCGACCGCAACCTCAGGCGCGGGCTGTCGCCGCGCGAGGCGGCGCATGCCTGCCTGACCCGGCTGCAGGGGGCATACGCGATCGCGATGATCTTCGCCGGCCACAGCGAGCTGATGATCGGTGCCCGCCACGGCGCGCCGCTGGCGGTGGGGTTCGGCGACAACGAGATGTTCCTGGGGTCCGACAGCCTCGCCCTGTCGCCGCTGACCCGCCGCATCGCCTACCTGCGCGACGGCGACTGGTGCGTCGTCAGCCGCGACGGTGCCGAGATGTTCGACATCGCGGGCAGCCCGGTCGCCTACGAGATCAGGCAGACGGCGCTGATCGCGGGCTCGATCGGCAAGGACGGCTACCGCCACTACATGGAGAAGGAGCTGCACGAGCACCCGCTGGTGATCGGCCAGACCCTGCTGCACATGATCGATCCGACCACCCGACGGGTGGTGATGCCGGCGCTGCCGTTCGACCTCGCGGCACTGCCGCGGGTGACGATCACCGCCTGCGGCTCGGCGTTCTATGCCGGTCTGCTCGGCCGGCACTGGCTGGAGAGCGAGGCCCGGCTGCCGACCGATGCCGACGTCGCCAGCGAGCTGCGCTACCGCGACGCGCCGCTCGCGGCCGGGGGGCTCGCGCTGATGATCAGCCAGTCCGGCGAGACCGCCGACACGCTGGCGGCGATGCGTGCGCTGCGCGCCGGCGGCCAGCACGTGATGTCGGTGCTGAACGTGCCGGAGAGCACGATGGCGCGCGAGAGCGACGTGGTGCTCGATACCGTCGCCGGCCCGGAGATCTGCGTGGCCAGCACCAAGGCGTTCACCGCGCAGCTCTCGGTGCTGGCCTGCGTCGCGATCGCCGTGGGGCGGGCGCGCGGCTGCCTGTCGGAGGCGCGCGAGGTGGCGCTGGTCGAGGCGCTGCTCGACCTGCCGGGCAAGGCCGCCGAGCTGTTCGCGCTGACCGGCGACGTGCAGCGCGTCGCCGCCATCGTCGCCGAGGCGCGCGACGTGCTGTATCTCGGCCGCGGCGCCTATTTCCCGGTGGCGCTGGAGGGGGCGCTGAAGCTCAAGGAGATCTCCTACATCCACGCCGAGGCCTACGCCGCGGGCGAGATGAAGCACGGGCCGATCGCCCTGATCGACCGCACCGTGCCAGTGGTGGCGATCGCGCCGAGCGGCAGGCTGTTCGACAAGACCGCCTCGAACCTGCAGGAGGCGCGCGCGCGCGGCGGCCGGCTGATGGTGTTCACCGACGCCGCGGGTGCGGCGAAGCTGCACGGCATCGCCGAGGAGATGGTGGTGCTGCCAGAGGCGGACGGCTTCGTCGCCCCGATCCTGCACAGCATCGCGGTGCAGATGCTCGCCTACGAGGTGGCGCTGCTGAAGGGCACCGACGTGGACCAGCCGCGCAACCTGGCGAAGTCGGTGACGGTGGAGTAGCGGCGCAGAAGGAAGGCACGGGGCTCTGCCGCTTGACCCCGTCAAAGGCGGTGCCTTTGAGAACAATAGTCTAGAAAACGGGGTTTGGGGCCATCGGCCCCAACGGGTCAAGGGCGGAGCCCTTGGCTTCCTCGCCCGCCGGACACGGTCTCACGAGCGGTTGCGACGCCACAGCTCCTCGCTCAGCAGGCCGGCGAAGGCGAGCCAGCCGACCAGCGGCATCGCACTCAGGCCGGCGACGCGGTCGACGCGGCCGGCGGTCGCGGCGGCGGCGCGCGCCGAGGCCAGCATGCCGGCGACCACCACGGTGCTGGCGCCGAGCTCCTTGCGCTTGAAGAACACCCACGGGTAGCCGGCGATGCCGGCGAGGTTGAGCGACCAGAACAGCAACGCACTCGAGCGCTCGCGGCTCGGGGATGCCGCGAGCAGCCTGGATCCGGACAGGATGAGGAGCAGGTCGAGCAGGGTCCAGGCGCCGCCGATCACCGGACCGGGCGGCGTGAAGCCCGGCTTGTCGAGCCGGGCGTACCAGATCGCCTCGCGCGGGTGCTGCGGCCCGGCCCGCTGTCCGACCAGGGCCGCGGCCGCCACGGCGCCGATCGACAGGAAGGTCGCTGTGCTCTTGTTCATGATCCCGGGTCCCCGTAACTGACTTCCTCCGCAACGCGTCGCCGTGGCCGTGGTCCCCGCAGGCGACGGAGATTGCGCACCGTTCGATCAGGGGAGGACCAGCTCGGGTGGCTGCTGCCGCGGACGAACCGGATCGGGGCGGCCACGATCGCGTGGGAGCGGCGCGCGCGGTGCCGCGGCTGGCCTGGCACGAGGGTGGCTTCAGCGACGGCGCGCGCGTGGTCGCAGAGGAGGTGCCGGTCGCCTTCTCCTACAACCGTCTGGCGCATGCGGTGATGATGGCGACACCCGACGACCTTGAGGATTTCGCCCGCGGCTTCAGCCTCAACGAGCGCATCGTGGCGCACCACTCCGAGATCGAGGAGATCGAGATCGTGATGCCGCCGGGCGCGGCCGGTGGCGAGCCGGCCGGCATCGAGCTGCGCATGTGGGTGGACGAGGCGCGGCTGGGGATGCTTGAGACGCGGCGGCGTCAGCTGGCCGGGCCGACCGGTTGCGGCCTGTGCGGCCTGGAGAGCCTGCAGGAGGCGCTCGGCCGCCCCGGTGCGCCGGTGCCGGAGGGCGTGGTGCTGGAAGCCGGCACGGTGATGGCGGCGATCGCCTCGATGCGCCCGGCGCAAAGCCTGAACCGGCGCACCAGGGCGGTGCACGCGGCCGGCTTCTTCTGCCCCGAGCGTGGCCTGGTGGCGCTGCGCGAGGATGTCGGCCGGCACAACGCGCTCGACAAGCTGGCCGGTGCGCTGGCGCTCGCGGGCGAGGACGCGGCGTCCGGCATCCTGGTGCTGACCAGCCGGATCTCGGTCGAGCTGGTGCAGAAGGCGCAGCGCATGGGGGTCGCGATCCTGGCCGCGATGTCGGCGCCGACGTCGCTCGCGCTGCACCGCGCGGAGCAGGCTGATATCACCCTGATCGCTGTGGCGCGCGAGGACGGCTTCGAGCTCTGCACCCACCCGCGCCGCATCCGCGAGGCGGCGGGGATGCGGTGATCGACGCGCCGCGGATCCTGGTGCGCGGGGCCGGCGTCACCGGGCTGGTGACCGCCCTGCTGCTCGCCGAGCGGGGTGCGACGGTGACGCTGCTCGAGCGTGGCGAGCGGATCGGCGCCGGTGCCTCGTGGAAGGCCGGCGGCATGCTCGCCCCCTGGTGCGAGGCGGAGACGGCGCCGCGGGAGATCCTCGACCGGGCCGAGGAGACGATCGACTGGTGGCTGTCGCACGCGCCCGACGCGATGCGTCACGGCAGCCTGGTGCTGGCGCCGCCGCGCGATGCGGGGGAGCTCGATCTCTATGCCAGGCGCACCACCGGGCATGCGTGGCTGGACCGCGACGGCGTCGAGGCACTGGAGCCCGACCTCGCGGGACGCTTCGGCCGCGCGCTGTTCTTCGGCCGCGAGGCGCATCTCGATCCGCGCACGGCGCTGCCGGCGCTGGCCCGGCGGCTGGCCGAGCTGGGCGGGCGGGTGCTGCTCGGCGCCGAGCGGGCGGAGGGCGAGTTCGAGCGGATCGTCGATTGCCGCGGCTTCGCTGCCGGTCCCGACCTCGCCGGACTGCGCGGCGTGCGCGGCGAGATGCTGCTGCTGCGCTGCCCGGAGATGACGCTGTCGCGCCCGGTGCGGCTGCTGCACCCGCGCTTCCCGCTCTACGTGGTGCCGCGCGGGGATCACGTGTTCATGGTGGGCGCGACCATGGTGGAGAGCGAGCGGCAGGGCGGCATCACCGCGCGGGCGGCGATGGAGCTGCTCGGGGCGGCATACGCGCTGCATCCGGCGTTCGCGGAGGCAGAGATCCTCGAGACCGGTGCCGGGCTGCGGCCCTCGTTCGACGACAACATGCCGCGCGTACAGGAGGCGGGCGGCGTGATCAGCGTCAACGGCGTGCACCGGCACGGCTTCCTGCTGGCGCCGGTGCTGGCCGAGCGCGTGGCAGCGCGGCTCGGCTTGCCGGAGGCGGCCGGACTGCATAGGTGACACCGATCGATACCAACGGAGCCCGGCCATGCGCATCCTGGTGAACGGCGCGGCGCACGACGTCGCGTCCCGCACCCTCGACTCCGTGCTGCTGGAGCTGGGCTACCGCGAGGCGCGCCTCGCGACCGCGCTCGACGGCACCTTCGTGCCGGCCTCCGCCCGCGCCGCCCAGGCGCTGCGCGAGGGCTGCGCGGTCGAGGTGGTCTCGCCGATGCAGGGAGGCTGAGGCGGTGCTGCTGTACGATGTCGAGTTCACCTCGCGCCTGATGCTGGGAACCGCGCAGTATCCGTCGCCGGCGGTGCTCGCCGAGGCGGTGCGCGCGTCGGACGCGCAGATCGTCACCGTGTCGCTGCGTCGCGAGGGTGCCGGGGAGCGTGCCGGGGAGGGGTTCTGGTCGCTGATACGCGGCCTCGGCGTGCGGGTGCTGCCGAACACCGCCGGCTGCCACACCGCGCGCGAGGCGGTCACCACCGCGCAGATGGCGCGCGAGGTGTTCGGCACCGACTGGGTCAAGCTGGAGGTGATCGGCGAGAGCGACACGCTGCAGCCGGACGTGTTCGGCCTGGTCGAGGCGGCGCGGCTGCTGAGCGCGGACGGCTTCAAGGTGCTGCCGTACACCACCGAGGACCTGGTGGTGGCGGAGCGGCTGCTGGAGGCGGGCTGCCGGGTGTTGATGCCCTGGGGGGCGCCGATCGGCTCCGGGCAGGGGCTGAACAACCGCTTCGGCCTGCGCGCGCTGCGGGCGCACTTCCCGGAGGTGCCGCTGGTGGTGGATGCCGGCATCGGGCTGCCGTCGCACGCCGCGGCGGCGATGGAGCTCGGCTACGACGCGGTGCTGCTGAACACCGCGGTCGCGAAGTCGGGCGACCCGGTGATGATGGCGCGCGCCTTCGCACTCGCCGTCGAGGCCGGCCGCGCGGCGTTCCTGGCCGACCCGATGCAGCGCCGCGACATGGCGCAACCCTCCACCCCGGTGTTCGGGCGGGCGATGCTGGCGTGATCCGGCCGCTGCCGTCGCGCGTCTATCCGGTGCTCGACAGCGCGGCCTGGGTCGCGCGGCTGGTCGGGTGCGGCGCCAGGCTGGTGCAGCTGCGCATCAAGCAGGACGATCCGACGCGGCTGCGAGACGAGATCGGCGCGGCCAAGGCGGTGTGCGACGCGGCGGGGGCGACGCTGGTGGTGAACGACCACTGGCGGATCGCGATCGAGCTGGGGGTGGACTTCATCCATCTCGGGCAGGAGGACCTGGACACCGCCGATCGCGGCGCCATCGCCGCGTCGGGCGCGGGTCTCGGGATCAGCACGCACTCGCATGGCGAGCTCGACCGGGCGCTGGCCCTGGCGCCGGACTACGTCGCGCTCGGCCCGGTCTATCCGACGACGCTGAAGGTGATGCCGTTCGCGCCGCAGGGGCCGGCGCGGCTCGGGATCTGGAAGCGGCGCGTCGGCGCGCTGCCGCTGGTGGCGATCGGCGGGATCACGCTGCAGCGCGCGCCGGGCTGCCTGGAGGCGGGTGCCGACGTCATCGCCGCGGTGTCCGACATCGTCTCGGACGACGATCCGGAGTGGCGGCTGAGGCAGTGGATCGCGCGGCTGGACGCCGTGGCCGCGGTCACGTCGTGACGTGGCCGTAGGTCGGATCGAGGCGCGACCGGTGGGTCCGTTAGCAACGGAGCCGAAAGTTCGATGCAGATGCTCGAGGCCACATTGGCGGCCGAGTTCGACGTCGTCAGCTTGGCCAGCGGCCACCGATCTCGATCATGAGCGGTTCGACACTCGCGCCACCGCGTGGTTCATGCCGGAGTCAGTTACTTCGCGACGGGATCTCGCTCGCGAAGGCGAGGCTACGAGCGAATGCGCGGAGATCGTCAAGCAGCGGGTCTGCCGCCTCGTAGAACGGAAAATGGCCACCGTTCGGCATCTCGGTATAGCGGACCACCGAGTGCGAACGCTCGGCGACAGTGCGGGGTGGCATGGGAAACACAGGATCTGGATAGGCGGCGAGGGCAACAGGGACATCGATACGACTGCCCCGGGGAAGGGTCTGGTAGGCTTCGCGACCCTCAGCGACATAGATCCAGGTGGACGGATTGAAACTGTCGGTCACGAGGTAGAGCATGATCTCGGTGAGCAGGCGGTTCCTCGGGATGGCATCGTCGAAGGATCGTTGCCTGATGTCGGACCAGGCGTGGAAGGCTTCGGCGATCCAGGCCGCAACGCCGACCGGACTGTCGGACATCCCGTAGGCGAGTTTGAGCGGCTTGGTTGCCTGGATGCGAGCGTAGGCGCTCTCGTCCTTCCAGAGCTCGGCCTCGCGTGTGGCGAAGGCGCGTTCGTCTTCGCTGGCGCTCGCGGGCACGTCGCCGGTGCGAGGCGGCGCACCATGGTGGCGAACGCTCAGCATCGTCAGGTGCAGTCCGGCGACGTGCTCAGGGTGATGAAAGCCGAGCATCTCGGCGGTGGCGCTGCCCCAGTCGCCGCCGTGGACGAGATAGCGCTCATGACCGAGTGTGTCGGTCATGAGGCGGTCGAGCAGAGCGGCGATGTGTTGTGGGCCGACCGGGGTCGTGGGCGGAGGTGAGAAGTCGTAACCGGGAAGCGAGGGCACGACCACGGTGAAGGCGTCCGCTTCACGACCGCCGAAGCGTTCCGGGTGAGCGAGCGGCTCGATCAGATGCACGTAGCTGGCGAAGGAGTAAGGCCAGCCGTGGATGAGAAGGAGCGGGCGGGGGGATGGGCCGGAACCGCGCTCGTGGATGATGTGCAGGCGCTGACCGTCGATGTCGGTCATGAAGTGGGGGAACACGTTGAGTGCGTTCTCGGCGTCGCGCCAGTCGTAGCGATCAACCCAATGAGCGCACAGATCACGCATCCAAGCCGCGGGTGGACCATAGCGCCAGTCGCCGGCATCCGCGGGCTCGTGAAAATCGGCCCAGCGGAACGACGCGACGCGCTCACGGATCCGGTGGAGCGTCGTATCAGGAACGTGGAGATGGAACGGGGTGAGGGACATGGCCTCGGCTGCTTCCTCTGCTCGGCAAGGAGTAGGCTGGTTCGTGTGGCCGCGCCACGACGACCGCTCGCAGGACGAAAGTCTCCACACCTGGCGGCGATCAACGTGATCGCCCGATGCAGAAGACCAACGTCTGAGGCAGGATCAAGGGGGCCGCTCCACCTTCGGCTCATCGAGGACGCCGGCCTGCACGAACACCTACCTGCCATCTTCGGCCCACACACCCTGCTCTGATGACTTCTTGCACCGGCAGGAAGCGGCTCGATGCTGGGCGGCGCGGCCGGATAGCGCAGCAGGCGCAGGGTCGCGATCGGGGCATCCAGCGTGTCGTCGAAGAAGCGCCCCGGCAGTCCGAGATCCAGGCTGAAGCCCCGGTAGATCAGGCAGCCCAGGCGATGGCAGCCGTCGTAGTACCCCGGCATGAAGTCGCGGAAGCCCTGCAGGTCGGGCGAGGCATTGACGCCGCGGAACGGCCGCTCGCCTCGGGATCGCCGGGCGGCAGTTCGAGGCCGATGTTGAGCGACCCCCCCGCGGTCCGGTATCGAGGCGGCATCGGGGATGCCGTGGCCGACCGCACAGAAGAAGCCGAGCTCGCGGCATAGCCGGTCACCATAGGGTCAGGCTACGCGGCGACGTCCGCCCCGAGGGGGCCGTGCGGTCGTCCGCTGCAACGGAGAGGAGAACACCATGGAGATCAAGCGAGCCGGCTCACAGCCCTCCGGACGCGGACCGGGCGAGTGGTTCACCGGCAGCGTCCGCATCGATCCGCTGTTCAGTCCGCCCGATCCGGCGCGGGTCGCGATGGCGCTGGTGACCTTCGAGCCGGGTGCCCGCACCGCGTGGCACACGCATCCACTGGGCCAGACTCTGATCGTCACCGCCGGTTGCGGCCGGGTGCAGCGCGAGGGCGGCCCGATCGAGGAGGTCCGGCCGGGCGACGTGGTCTGGTTCGCGCCGGGCGAGAAGCACTGGCACGGCGCCACACCCACCACCGCGATGAGCCACATCGCCATCCAGGAGAAGCTGGACGGCTCCCCCGTAGACTGGATGGAGCAGGTGTCCGAAGAACAATACGACGGGGGTCTGGGGCCTCAGGCCCCAGCGGGTCCAGGGCAGAGCCCTGGAGCCTAGTTGCTGGAAGAAGGCGCCTTGCCGCCCGCCGAGAGCTGCTTGGCGATAAAGGCGCTCGGGCTGAGACCCGCCGCCGCCGCCGCCTGGTCGATCTGGGCCACCGCGTCCGGGCTGAGCGAGGTGTTGACCAGCACCCTGGACACGTCCGCCGGACTGTTGCGGGCGTATTGCTGCCCGGCCAGGTCGGAGAAGGCGATCAGGGCGCTGCGCTGCTGTGCCCGGGTGAGGTCGGTGCGGTTGGCGACCACCGGGCAGTAGGCGGCGTTCAGGGCGGTCACCACGTCGCCGCTGGCGGCGTCGGGATTGTCCTTCTTGACCAGTGCGATCACGGCCGCGATGCCGTTCTGCAGGTTGCTGCGGTCCGCGCCGGCGAGACGCGCGACCTCCTGCTCGGTCGCGAGCGCGCCGGGGACGGTGCCCTCGCCGATCTTCGGGCAGCCGAAGTCGCGTGCGGCGGTGCTGCCGCCGATGCCGACCGGCGCAGTGCTGCGCAGGCCGTGCACGATCGCCGCGGTGGCGTTCGCCGGCGCCCCGTTGTTCCAGGCGGTGCGGATGTAGTTGGCGGCGTCGGCGATGTCCTGGTCGCTCAGCGAGCCGCCGAAGCGCGGCATCGCGCCGTACTTGCCCTGGCCTTCGAGGCCCGCGAGCAGCGGCGTGATCGCGTCGGTCGGATCGTAGGCGCGGACCGCATCGTTCTCGGCGAGGTTGGGGATCGCGCCGGCGGCGCCGTTGCCGTTCTCCTGATGGCACTGCGCGCAGTTGGTCGCATAGACCGCCTGGCCGTGGCGGATCGAGGCATCGGCCAGCTTCAGCGGCACCGACGCCGGCGGCCGGTTCACCCGCGGCGGCGTGCCCTTCAGGTAGACGGCGATGGCGTGCACGTCGTCGTCGGTCATCTTGGCCATGCTCTCGTGCACGACCTCGATCATCGGCCCGAACACGACGCCCTTGCGGATCGCGCCGGTCTTGAGGAAGGTGACGATCTCTTCCTCGCTCCAGCTGCCGATGCCCCAGCGCGGGTCCGAGGAGATGTTCGGTGCGAGGAACGAGTCGACCTGGCCGCCGGCGAGGCTGCTGCTGTTGATGACGCCGCCGAGCGCGTTGCGCGGCGAGTGGCACTCGCCGCAATGGCCCGGACCCTGCACCAGGTAGGCGCCGCGGTTCCACTGGTCCGACTTCGACGTGTCCGTCCGGTAGGTGCTGGCACGGAAGAACAGCATGCGCCAGCCGAGCAGGCTGAGGCGGATGTTGAACGGAAAGTTCAGCGACACCGCCAGCCGCGGCGCGTGCGCCGGCGGCAGCGACTTCAGGTAGGCGAACAGCGCGTCCACGTCGGGCCGCGGCATCTTGGTGTACGAGGTGAAGGTCATGGTCGGGTAGATGTACTGGTGTCCCGGACCGATGCCGTTATGGATCACGCCGTAGAACTGGTCGGCGCTCCACCGGCCGATGCCAGTCTCCTTGTCGGGCGTGATGTTCGGCGTGGCCATCTGGCCGAACGGCGTGCCCAGGATCAGCCCGCCGGCGAACGGCGTGCCGCCCACCGACATGTGGCAGGGCGCGCAGTCCGACGCGATCGCGATGTAGCGCCCCTTGTTCACCAGCGCGACCTGCGAGGCGTCCATCGGTGCCGCGGGGGCGGACGCGTGCTGCTCGGGGGCCGGACCCGGCGGGTTGGCAGGCGGCTTGGCCACCGGAGCCGGACCGGGTGCGGGCTGCGCCGCCGGATGCGCCGCGGCGTCGGCGGCGCTGGCGTTGCCGTGCGCCGCGTCGGCGCCCGGTTTGGGCTTGAATTGACCGCCGGCCTGGGACGGGTCGGTGCTGACCGAGCGACCCTGGCTCGGGCTCTGGGCAAACGCGGTGCTGCTCGGAAGCACGCCGGCGGCGAGCCCCGACACCAGGAACGACAACGTCGCGGCGCGCCCGATCGGTACGACCATATGGCGCAGGCAAGCAGGCATCCAGAACTCCCAACCAGCCGGGCAGCGACGACACCGAGATCGCGCGCACCGGCGCAGAACCAACGGCTTAAAATGCCACGAAACCATCGCCGCCGCTACGTGCGGCGCAGGCACGCTCGATCAAGCCATGCTGAACAGCTCGGCCTCCTGTGCTAAGGTTCAAGAGCACGTGAAATCAACAGCTTGGGATAGCACGGCATGGGCATGAGCGGTCTTCCTGCGATCCTGCTGGCGATCGCCGTGCTGCTGGTCGTGGTCAGCGCGGTGCCGCCGCTGGCGCAGCGCCTGCACCTGCCGGAGACGGTGCTGCTGGCGCTGGTCGGCATCCTGATCGGCGGCTCGGCCGACCTGCTGCTGCGCAGCACCGTCACCGACCTGTTCGACGGCGCCGCCCGCACGGTGCTGGACTTTCCCATCAACGGTGCCGCGTTCCTGCTGATCTTCCTGCCGATCCTGGTGTTCCAGGGGGCGCTCTCGATCGACGTGCGCCGGCTGTCGCACGACGGCGCCACCGTGCTGCTGCTCGCGGTGGTGGCGGTGCTGGTCAGCACGGCGGCGATCGGTCTGGCGCTGTATCCGTTCGCCGGGATGAGCCTGGAGGTCTGCCTGCTGCTCGGCGCCATCGTCGCCAACACCGACCCCAGCGCCGTGGTCGGGATCTTCCACGAGATCGGCGCCGCCGCACGCCTGACCCGGCTGGTCGAAGGCGAGGCGCTGCTGAACGACGCGGCCGCGATCTCGATCTTCGGCGTGCTGCTGACGGCGATCACCGCCGGTCACCCGGTGCATTTCGGACACGCCCTGCTCGGGCTGGTCGCCTCGTTCACCGGCGCGATGCTGGTCGGCGCCCTGTTCGGTCGGCTGACCCTGTGGATGATCACCGCCTTCGGCGGCACGCCCGCCGGCGAGGTCACGCTGACCCTGGCGCTGCCCTACATCGCCTACATCGTCTGCGAGGACGGGCTGCACTGCTCGGGCGTGGTGGCGACCGCGGCGGCCGGGCTGACCTTCTCGCTGTACGGCCCCTCGACGCTGCGTCCGCAGACCTGGCGCTTCCTGATCGAGCTGTGGGAGCAGCTGGTATTCTGGGCCGGCTCGCTGGTGTTCGTGCTCGCCTCGATGCTGGTGCCGCGGCTGCTCGCCGGCGCGAGCCGATGGGACTGCGTGCTGATCGCGATCGTGCTCACCGCCGGCATGGCGGCGCGCGCCGCCGTGGTGTTCGGACTGCTGCCGCTGCTGGCGCTGACCAGGCTGTCGCCGCCGGTGCCGCTGCCGTTCAAGGTGACGATGGTCTGGGGCGGGCTGCGCGGCGCGATCACGCTGGCGCTGGCGCTGGCGGTGACCGAGAACCCGCAGATCCCGGTGCCCGTCGCGCACTTCATCGGCATCCTCGCCACCGGCTTCGTGCTGATCACGCTGTTCACCTGCGGCACCACCCTGCGCTCGCTGGTGGTGTTCTTCCGCCTCGACCGGCTGCCGCCGATCGACGAGGCGCTGCGCCATCAGGTGCTCGGTCTCGGCCTCGGCGAGGTGCGCGACCGCACCCGGCGGCTCGCCGGCGAGTTCGGCTTCTCCGGCGAGGCCACCGGCCACGTGCTGGAGGTGCTGGACCGGCGCATCGCCGAGGAACGCGAGGCCAACAATTTCGACACCGCACTGGGCGACCGGCAGCGTGTGACCCTGGCGCTGATCACCATCGCCAACCAGGAGCGCTCGATCCTGCTCGACCTGTTCCGCATACGCGGCATCTCGCGCGGGGTGATGGAGGTGCTGCTGCGCACCGCCGACGCGATGATCGACGGCGCCCGGCTGGAGGGGCGGTTCGGCTACGTGCGGGCGGCGCGTCGCCGGCTGCGGCCCTCGCTGGGGTTCAGGCTGGCGCAGTGGGCGCATCGCGTGCTGCGCTTCGACCGGCCGCTGATGCTGTGCATGATGCAGCGCTTCGAGCGGCTGATGATCCAGCACCTGGTGTCGCTCTCGCTGACCCGCTTCATGCGCAAGCGGGTCGAACCCACGCTCGGCGTCCGGGTCGCCGAGATCGTCTCGGAGGTGCTGCAGCGCCGGCGCCAGCTGCTGCAGGACGCGATCGAGACCATGCGGCTGCACTACCAGGGCTACGCCGAGGCGCTGGAGAGCCGGGTGCTGCGGCAGGTGGCGCTGCGCCTGGAGGGCGAGGAGCACGACAAGCTGCTCGGCGAGTCGCTGATCAGCGAGGAGCTGCACCGGGAGCTGCATCGCGGCATCGAGCAGCGCCGCCGCCGGCTCGACCAGAGGCTGAAGTTCAACCTCAAGAGCGGCATAGAGAGCCGGATCAAGAGCGTGCCGGCGCTGCGCGGGGTGCCGGAGGCGGTACTGCACGACCTGGCGATGACGCTGTCGATCCGCTTCATCGCCCCCGGCGAGACGCTCTACCGGCGCGGCGCCCGGGCCCGGCTGGTCTACTTCATCAGCGCCGGCGTGCTGGAGTCGCACGTCGCCGAGCACGACATCCGCTACGTCGAGGGCGACCTGGTCGGCGCCGAGGAGGTGCTGTGCCGCAGCCGGACCAACGCGACCATGCGCGCGCTCCGCTACGGCTTCCTGCTGGTGATCGGCGCCCGGCAGTTCGAGCGGCTGGCGGAAGACTATCCGGTGGTGCGCGAGAACGTCGAGCGCATCCGCCGCGCGCGCGGCGCGCGATCGGAGGTGCCGCTGCTGCCGCCGCCGACGCTGACCGAGCCCGCCGACCGGGTCATGCCGGCCTGAGCCAGGCCACCAGGAGGGTGATGCTGAGCACCGACAGCACGGTGGAGGCCAGGATCGCGCCGGAGATGCCGGCGGCCTCGCGGTCGTACAGCTTGGCCAGCATGAACGGGCCGGTACCGGTAGGCAGCGCGCTGATCAGGATGGCGCTCGCCGCCCAAACCGGCGGCAGTGCCGCGAAGCGCCAGACGATCAGCCCGGTCAGGGCAGGCTGCAGCAGCAGCTTGATCACCACCTGACGGGCGACGCCGGCCAGGCCCGCGGCCGGCTCGTGCGCCTCGCGGCGGCGCGACAGGAACAGCCCGATCGTCACCAGCGCGCAGGGGCTGGCGGCGTCGCCCAGCAGGGTCGCGAAACGCAACAGCGGCGCCGGCAGCGCGTAGCCGCCGAGGGCCAGCGCGAAGCCGGCCAGCGGCGCCAGCACCAGCGGATTGGCCAGCAGGGCGCGGCCGGTGCGCAGCAGCGTGCGAAGCAGGTTCGGCGAGGATTGCAGGTCGAACTCGATCAGCGCCAACGCCACCGCGAACAGCAGGCTGATGGTCAGCAGGCTCGACATCAGCGCCGGCTGCAGGCCGGGTTCGCCGAACACGGCGAGGCAAAGCGGGATGCCCATGAAGCCGGTGTTGGCGTAGCCGCCGCCGAGCCCCGCGATCGCGCAGTCGGCGATGCCGTGGCCGGCCAGGCGCTCCAGCATGAAGGAGAGGAAGAAGCAGGCGAACATCGCGGCACTGAACGCATACAGGAACGCCGGCGGCCCGGCGGTGGCGCGGGTGACGTGCGCGGCGCCCAGGAACAGCAGGGCGGGCAGCGCGAGGGTGACGACGAAGCGGTTCAGCACGTCGGTGGCACCCGCACCGAGGCTGCCGCGACGGCCGCAGACATAGCCGGCGAGGATCAGGGCGAACACCGGCAGCACGGCGGCGAGCACGCTGGCCATCAGCGAGGCACCTCGGCCGCGGCGGCATCGAGCAGCGCCAGCACCTCGCGCGCCGCCGCCTCGGCCGGCGTGCCCTGCGGCGCACGCAGCGACGCCAGCACGGCGGCGAAACCTTGCCGCTGCGCCGCGGCGGCCTGGGGATCGGTGAGCAGACGGGTGAGCGTGGCCGCGAGCCGCTCGGGGCGGCACTCCTGCTGCAGCAGTTCCGGCACCAGGGTGCTGCCGGCCAGCAGGTTGACCATCGCCACGTGCGGCACCCGGATCAGCCGGCGCGCGATCGCAGCCGTGATCGGGTTCACCCGGTAGGTCACCGCCATCGGCACGCCGGCCAGCGCGAGCTCCAGGGTGGAGGTCCCGGACTTGGTCAGGGCGGCACCGCTGGCGGCGAACGCGTCATGCTTGTCGTCCGTCTCGGTGACCAGGATCGGCCGCACCGGCCAGCCCTGGGCGGCCCGCCGCACCAGCGGCGCCACCACCGCCGAGGCCGCGACCACCGGCACCAGGTCCGGCATCGCGTGGGCCAGCAGCGCCAGCGTGCGGCCGAACACCGGCAGCAATCTCGGCGCCTCGCTTCGCCGGCTGCCGGGCATCAGCATGACCACCCGGCGCTCGCTGCCGAGGCCGTGGCGGGCGCGGAAGCGCGCGGCGTCACCGCCATCGGCGCCCGACTGCAGCACCGGATGACCGGTGAAGCGGGCCTCCAGGCCGTGGCGCAGGAAGAAAGCCGGCTCGAACGGCAGCAGGCAGAGCAGGCGCTCCCACAGCCCGGGGAACTCCCGCACGCGGTGCTCGCGCCAGGCCCAGACCTGCGGTGCCACGTAGTGCACGCGCGGGATGCCGAGCGGTGCGATGCGGCGCAGCAGGCGCAGGGTGAAGCCGGGGCTGTCGATGGTGACCACCAGGGACGGGCGCAGCCGGGCGACCTCACGGGCGGCCTGCTCGAGCCTGCCGGCCAGGCTGCGCAGCCGCGGCAGCACCTCCAGCAGGCCCATCACCGCGAGCTCTCGCATCGGGAACAGGCTGCGCAGGCCCTGCTCGGCCATGCGGGCGCCGCCGATGCCTTGGAACTCCAGGCCCGGACGCAGCGCCGACAGCGCCTGCATCAGGCGCGCACCCAGCACGTCGCCGCTGGCCTCGCCGGCTACCAGGAAGATGACCGGTCCCGCGTGGCTCGCGTGAAGGCCAGGGCGCTGCCCTGGACCCGCTGGGGCCTGAGGCCCCGGGTCCCGGATGTTCTCAGGCACCTCAGGGGGGGCCGTAGAGGGTTCCGGGACGTATCAGGGGGGCGCTGAGCTCGATCAGGTCCTCGGGGCCGACCTCGCGGAAGAAGCAGCTGCGTCGGCCGGTGTGGCAGGCGACGCCTTGCTGATCGACCAGCAGCAGCACCGCGTCGCCGTCGCAGTCCAGCCGCACCGACAGCACGCGCTGGGTCTGACCGGAGAGCTCGCCCTTGCGCCACAGCCGGCCGCGCGACCGGCTCCAGTAGCAGGCACGGCCGGTGCGCAGGGTCTCGTCCAGCGCCTCGCGGTTCATCCAGGCGAGCATCAGCACCTCGCCGGTGTCGTGCTGCTGCGCCACCGCGGCCACCAGGCCGTCGCGGTCGAACGCCACCGCATCAGGGATCACGCGACCGGCGCCGGAAGGCGCATCCAGGTGGGGACGCGCGCCTGCAGCGCGCCGTCCAGCCTCGCCTGCAGGTGCTCCAGGCGCAGCAGCGCGATGCCGTGCAGGTCGCGCGAGGACCGCATCGTGCCGACCTCGACGCCGTCGCGGGTCAGCACCGTGCCGGGCGGCGGCAGCGCGGCCTCGGAGCCGACCGGCACCAGCCGGCGCTTCAGCAGGCCGCGATAGCGGGTGCGCGCGGTGAGCTCCTGGCCCATGTAGCAGCCCTTGCTCCAGGAGATGCCGCCCAGCTCGTCGAACCCGGCTTCCAGCAGCACCGTCTTCTCGCTCTCGCAGTCGCGCGAGCCGTCCGGCAGCCCGAGCAGCAGGCGGTGCCGGTCCCAGTCGGTGTCGTCCGCGCCGCACTCCAGGGGGGCGGCGGCGAGCACTCGCCAGCCGGCTTCCGGCAGTCGCGGATCCGGTGCGATCAGGGTGCCGGCCTCGGGCAGGGTGTTGGCCTCGGGCAGAGTGTTGGCCTCGGGCTGCGGCTCCCCGTCCCAGGCAACGTGGACCTGCATCGTGGTCGGCGTCAGCTCGACCCTGGAGCGCAGCCGGAAGCGCGACAAGCGCTGGATCAGCATCTCCGCCTGCCCGCGCTCGCAGTCGAGCAGCAGCCGGTCGCCGTCGCTCAGCAGGAAGAAATCGGCGAGCCACTTGCCTTGCGGGGTCAGCAGGGCAGCCCACACCGCCCGCCCCGGCGCGACGAGTGCCACGTCGTTGGATACCAGCCCCTGGAGGAACGCCACGCGGTCCGGACCGCCGACGGCGACCACCGCTCGATCGGGAAGCAGTGCGAGTTTGAGCATGCGCCGAACTTGGCGTTTGCGCACCGGCGGAGCAAGAGAGGCGCACGGAAGCCGAGGCCGGAGGGGGGAGATGTCCATGCGACCGCGTGCCGCACAGCGTGCCGCCTCGATGCCGCCCGGAGCGGCCCCTTGAGGTCGATCCTGTTCATCACCGCGACCCGGCTCGGCGACGCGGTGCTGTCCACCGGACTGCTCGATCACCTGCGCACGCTGCATCCCGAAGCGCGCTTCACCGTCGCCTGCGGTCCGGTGGCCGCCGGCCTGTTCGACCGGCTGCCCGGACGCGAGCGCACCCTGATCGTCGAGAAGCGTCGCCTCGACCTGCACTGGTGGCGCCTGTGGCGGCAGTGCGTGGGCACACGCTGGGACCTCGCGGTCGACCTGCGCGGCTCGGCGGTGACCTGGCTGCTGCCGGCGCGTCGGCGCGCGATCCTGCGCGGCGGCCGCAGGCCGGGCCTGCGCGTCGGCCACGTCGGGCGCCTGCTGGGCCTCGATCCGCCGCCGCTGCCGGTGGTGTGGACCGCGCCGCAGGATCGCGCGCGGGCCGCCGCGCTGCTGCCGGGCGCGGCACCGCTGATCGGCCTCGGGCCGACCGCGAACTGGTCCGGCAAGGTCTGGCCGGCGGCACGCTTCGTCGAGCTGTTCCGCCGCCTCGAGCCCGGCCTGCCGGGGGCGGTGCCGGTGCTGTTCGCGGGTCCGGGGGAGGCCGAGCGGGCGATGGCGGCCACGGTGCTCGCCGCCCTGCCGCAGGCGATCGATCTGCGCGGCCGGCTCAGCGTGGCGGAGGCCGCCGCCTGCCTCGCGCGCTGCGCGCTGTTCGTCGGCAACGACTCCGGACTGATGCACCTGGCGGCCGCGGCCGGCACGCCGACGCTCGGGCTGTTCGGGCCGAGTCGCGCCGACGAGTACGCGCCGAGCGGACGCTGCGCCGCCTACGTGGCGGCACCGGGCGAGCCCGGCGCGGCGCCCATCGGAGGTCTAGAGGTCGAGGCGGTGCTGCAGGCCGCCTTGTGGCTGCTCATCCGCGCGGGCACGCTCGGGACATGCTGAAGGTCGCGCATGTCATGGCCGGTGCCGAGGCCGGAGGGGCCGAGCTGTTCTACGAGCGGCTGTGCATCGCCCAGGGCCGGGCCGGCGACGATGTGCTGGCGGCGATCCGGCGCGACCTGCCGCGCGCCGCCCGGCTGCGGCGCGGTGGCCTCGAGCCGCTGCAGCTGCGCTTCGGCGGCCGGCTCGACCTGCTGACCCGACAGCACCTCCGTCGGGCGCTGCGGCGCCACGCGCCGCGGGTGGCGGTGGCGTGGATGAACCGGGCGGCGCGCCTGACGCCCACCGGCGAGTGGGTGTTGGCCGGACGGCTCGGCGGCTTCTACGACCTGTCGTACTACCGGCGCTGCGACCAGCTGATCGGCAACACCCGCGGCATCGTCGAGTGGGCGCGGGCGCAGGGCTGGCCGGCCCGGCGGGTGCATCATCTGCCGAACTTCTCCGACGATCACGGCGTGGCGGCGCGCCGACGGCCGGACTGGCTGCCGGCGGGCGCGCGGCTGCTGCTGGCGATGGGGAGGCTGCATCGCAACAAGGCGTTCGACGTGCTGATCCGGGCGATGCCGCTGCTGCCCGACGCGGTGCTGCTGATCGCGGGCGACGGGCCGGAGCGCATGGGCCTGGAAGCGCTCGCGCGCCGCGAGGGGGTCGCAGGCCGGGTGCGGCTGCCGGGGTGGAGCGAGGATCGCGCCGGCCTGCTGGCGGCCGCCGACCTGCTGGTCTGCCCGTCGCGGCACGAGCCGCTGGGCAACGTGATCATCGAGGCGTTCTCGGCGCGGCTGCCGGTGGTGGCGGCGTCGGCGCAGGGACCGGTCGAGCTGATCACCAGCGGCGCCGACGGGATCCTGACGCCGCTGGAGGACGAGAGGGCGCTGGCCGCCGCGATCGACGCCGTGCTGCGCGACCCGTCGCTCGCGGCACGGCTGGGGCAGGCGGGACGCGTGCGCTACGAGGCGGAGTTCGCCGCCGGGCCGGTGCTGGCGCGCTGGCACGCCTTCCTGTCCGGCGCGGAGAAGGCCTGATGTGCGGGATCGCCGGCTTCGCGCTCGCGGCCGACGCCAGGCGCACCGCACCGGAGGCGCTGTCGACGCTCGCCGCGGCACTCGCGCATCGCGGCCCGGACGGCGCCGGCCACACGCTGCTGGGCCGGGTGGCGCTGGTGCATACCCGGCTCGCGATCATCGACCTCTGCGGCGGCGACCAGCCGCTGTTCGCGGGTGCCGCGGCACTGGTCGCCAACGGCGAGATCTACAACGACCTCGCACTTCGCGCCGCACTGCCGGAGGTGCACTTCGCCTCCGGCAGCGACTGCGAGCCGCCGCTGCATCTGTGGCTGCGCGACGGCGTCGGCTTCGCCTCGCGGCTGCGCGGCATGTACGCGATCGCGATCCACGAGCGCGGCACCCACAATCTCACGCTGGCGCGCGACCCGTTCGGCATCAAGCCGCTGTACATCGCCGAGTTCGAGCACGGGCTCGCCTTCGCCTCCGAGCCGCAGGCGCTGCTGGCCGCGGGGCTGGTGCGACGCGGCCTGCGCACGCAGGCGCGCGACGAGCTGCTGCAGCTCAAGTTCACCACCGGGCGCGAGACCATCTTTCCCGGCATCGCGCGCGTGCTGCCGGGGGAGACCGTGCGCATCGCCGGCGGCCGCGTGCTCGACCGCCAGCGCATCAGCGCGCTTCCGGCCGGCTCGGTCGAGGAGATCGACGAGGCGGCGGCGCTGGCGCGCCTGGACGCGGCGCTCGAGGAGAGCGTGGCACTGCATTGCCGCAGCGACGTGCCGTACGGGCTGTTCCTCTCCGGCGGCATCGACAGCGCCTGCGTCCTGCACATGATGGCGCGCGTCGCCGCCGCGCCGGTGCGCGCCTTCACCGCCGCCTTCGAGCATGGCGAGGCGGCGGACGAGAGCGAGCAGGCGGCGGTCGTGGCCCGCGCCGCCGGTGCGGCGCACGAGGTGCTGCGCATCGACGAGCGGACGGTCTGGCGGCACCTGCCGGAGATCGTCGCCTGCCTGGACGACCCGGTCGCGGACTACGCGGTGATCCCGACCTGGCTGCTGGCGCGGCGCGCCGGGCAGGACGTCAAGGTGATCCTGAGCGGCGAGGGCGGCGACGAGCTGTTCGCCGGCTACGGCCGCTACCGTCGCGCGATGCGCCCCTGGTGGCGCGGCGGCAGGGCGATGCGCCGGCGCGGCACCTTCGACGGCCTCGACGTGCTGCGCACCCACCCGCGCGACTGGCGGCAGGGGCTGGCCGCGACCGAGCTGACCCTGGGCGGCCGCACCGGCGCCGGCCGCGGCTCGCGGCTGCTGGCGGCGCAGGAGGCCGACATCTGCGAGTGGCTGCCGAACGACCTGCTGCTCAAGCTCGATCGCTGCCTGATGGCGCACGGTATCGAGGGCCGCACGCCGCTGCTCGATCCCGCGGTGGCGGCGGCCTCGTTCCGGCTGCCGGACGCGCTGAAGATACGCGGCGGCATGGGCAAGTGGCTGCTGCGGCGCTGGCTGGAGACGCACATGCCGCAGGCGCGGCCGTTCGCGCCGAAGCAGGGCTTCACCGTGCCGGTGGGGGCCTGGATCGCGCGCGCCGGCGACCGGCTGGCGCCGCTGGTGGCGCGACAGGAAGGGGTGGCGGAGGTGGCGTCCGCCGAGGCGGTGGCGCGGCTGTTCCGCAACGCGGCCGGGCGGCGCGAGCAGCACGCCGCCTGGACGCTGCTGTTCTACGCGCTCTGGCACCGCACCCACGTGCTGGGGCACCCACCTTCCGGCGACGTGTTCGAGACCCTGGCGGGCTGAATCGGGGCGGGGAGGCTTGCGGAGCTCGGCGCGGTCTGGGATCCAGGCCGCATGGTCGGGGGCGGGTCCCGGGCCGCCGACCTCCCGGGAGCGAGCATGCGCTACGACCTCATCATCCGTGGCGGCACCTGCGTGCTGCCCTGGGGCGAGCTCGCGACCGACATCGGCGTCCTCGACGGGCGCATCGCCAGCCTGTCGGCGTCGACGGCGGACGAGGCGGCGGAGTGCCTCGACGCGCGCGGCCTGCACGTGCTGCCCGGGCTGATCGATCCGCACGTGCATCTGCGCGATCCCGGCGACGCCTCGGTGGAGAGCATCCCCACCGGCACCCGGGCGGCGCTGCTCGGCGGCATCGCGACCGTGTTCGACATGCCCAACACCAGCCCGCCGATCACCGACGCCGGCTCGATCGCCTGGAAGCAGGACTACGCGACACGGCAGAGCTGGACCGACTTCGCGCTCTATGTCGGCGCCACGCGGGACAACACCGAGGCGCTCGCCGAGTACGAGCGGCTGGACGGGGTGTGCGCGGTCAAGCTGTTCGCGGGCTCCTCGACCGGCGCGCTGATGATCGAGGACGATCCGGGGATCGAGCGGGTGATGCGGCACGGGCGCCGCCGGATCGCCTTCCACAGCGAGGACGAGTACCGCCTGCAGGCGCGTCGGGACCTGTTCCCGCGCGGCGCCTCGCACGACCATCATCGCCTCTGGCGCGACGAGGAGTGCGCCTTCCTCGGCACCAGGCGGATCATCGCCCTGGCCCGGCGCGCCGGACGGCCCGCGCATATCCTGCACGTCTCGACCGCGGAGGAGCTCGGGTACCTCGCGGAGTACCGCGACATCGCCACCGTCGAGGTGCTGGTCAACCACCTGACCCAGGTGGCGCCGGAGTGCTACGAGCGCCTCGGCGGCCTGGCCGTGATGAACCCGCCGATACGCGACCGACGCCACTACGAGGCCAGCTGGCAGGCGGTGCGCGACGGCGTGGTCGACACGCTCGGCTCGGACCATGCGCCGCACGCGCTCGCGGCCAAGGCGCGGCCATGGCCGGATTGCCCGGCCGGGCTGACCGGCGTGCAGACGATCCTGCCGGTGATGCTGGACCACGTACACGCCGGCCGGCTGTCGCTCGGCCGCCTGGTCGACCTGATGGCGGCCGGGCCGGCGCGGGTCTACGGGCTGCTCGGCAAGGGACGGATCGCCGCCGGCTACGATGCCGACTTCACCCTGGTGGACCTGCAGGCGACACGGCGCATCAGCGATGACTGGATCGCGACCCCTGCCGGCTGGACGCCGTTCGACGGCATGCAGGTCACCGGCTGGCCGGTCGCGGTGATCCTGCGCGGCCGGCCAGTGATGCGCGACGACATCGTGCTGGGCGCGCCGCACGGCCGCCTGGCCCGCTTCAGCGGCTGATCGGAGACCCGGGTGGGGGTCAGGCGAGCGAGAGCTGCGTCGTCGCGAGTGCCGTCTGGATCAGCTTGGTCACGCTGGCGATCCGGTACGGCTTCTGCAGGAACACCGCACCCTTGGGCAGCTGCTCGGTGATGGTCTCGTCGCTGTAGCCCGACGCGTACACCACCGGGATGCCCGGACGCATGCGGCGCGCCTCCTCGGCCAGCGCCACGCCGTTGATGCCCGGCATGACGATGTCGGTGAAGATCAGCGAGATCCGCGGGTTCGCCTTCAGGGCGGCCAGCGCGTGGGTCGCGTCCGGCGCGCTGATCACCTCGTAGCCGCTGTCGCCGAGGCTCGAGGAGACGATCTCCAGCAATTCCGGCTCGTCCTCGACCACCAGCAGCGTCTCCAGGCTCGGTCGTGGGCTCGCGTGCGACGGGCCGTCGACCAGGCTCAGCGGCGGCACGCTCTGCACCGCGAGCGCCCGCGGCAGCAGCATCTCGACGACGGTGCCGCGGCCCGGCCGGCTGTCGATGCGCATCGCGCCGCCGGACTGGCGGACGAAGCCGTAGGTCTGCGACAGGCCCAGCCCGGTGCCCTTGCCGACCGGCTTGGTGGTGAAGAACGGCTCCAGCGCGCGCCGGCGCACCTCCTCGGACATGCCGCAGCCATCGTCGATCACGCTGATGCAGACATAGTCGCCGGCGGCGACGGCGTCCTCGCTGTTGGCGTCGAGCCAGACCGTGTCGATGCCGTTCAGGCTCGTGTTGGCGATGCGGATGCGGATCTGACCCTGCTGGGAGATCGCATGGGTGGCGTTGATGACCAGGTTGAGCAGGGCGGCCTCGAGCTGGTTCTGGTCGGCGAGGCAGGACCAGCGCTTCTCATGGACGGTCTCCTCGGGCAGCTCGATATGCAGCGAGACCTGCTCGCCGACGGTGCGCGACAGCAGGCTGCTCATGCCCTCGATGACGCGCCGCGGCTCCAGCGGCTTGGGGTCGAGCCGCTGCCGCCGGGAGAAGGCGAGCAGCTGGGCGGTCAGCTTCTCGGCACGGCTGGAGGCGCGGCCAGCGGCCTCGACCAGCTTCAGGGCGGCGCCGTTGTTGCCCAGCCTCGGCCTGAGCATCTCCAGGTTGCCGTCGATCACCGTGAGCATGTTGTTGAAGTCGTGCGCGATGCCGCCGGTGAGCTTGCCGATCGCCTCCATCTTCTGCGACTGCAGCAGCCGCTCCTCGCTCGCGCGCAGCGCACGCTCCGCCTGCTTGCGCCCGGTGACGTCGGTCAGCACGCCGAGGATGTGCAGCGGGCGGCCCAGCGAGTCGCGCTCCAGCCGTGCCGACAGCATCACGTCGATCAGCGCCCCGTCCTTCTTGCGGAACACGTATTCCGCCTCGCGCAGCTCGCCGTCGCCGAGCAGCATCGAGAGGCTCTGCGCCAGGTGGGCCGCGGTCTCCAGCGGGCAGAACTCGTCGAGCGGACGGCCGATCACGTCGTCGCGCGAGTAGCCGAGCAGGTCGCACCAGTAGTCGCTGATGCCGTTCAGCCGGCCCTCGACGTCGAGCGTGTGCAGCGGCACCGGCGTGCGGTTGTAGATGCCGCGATAGCGCGCCTCGCTCTGCTGCAGCAGGCGCGCGCCGCGCTCGCTCTCGGCGAGGCGCAGCGAGAGCTGGCGGCTGGCCTGCTGCAGCTCGGCCGCCGAGGGCGTCGCCAGCGCCCTGGGGATCGAGGACCAGAGCAGGATGGCGGCGGAGAGGGAGAGCATCGCGGTGGTCGCCTTGGCGGTGCCCTCCAGCCAGTATGCGGGCACCCACAGCGTCAGCACCGCCAGCCAGTGCACGCAGCCGCAGGCGAGCATCGAGGCGGCGAACAGCTGGATCAGCCGACGCTGCGCCACGTCGCGACGCTGGCGGACGAACCAGCCGATGGCGAGCGGCATGGAGCAGTACGAGACCGCGACCAGCGCGTCGGAGGCGGCATGCAGCGAGATCAGGCCGGGCTGCCAGACCAGGCAGAAGCCGCGCGGCGCCAGTCCGGTCGGGTTCAGGAGATCAGCCAGGAGCTTCAAGGCAACCTCGTCCCGAGCCTGTTACGCACGATCAGTCAGACGGGACGAAGCATAACGTGTTTAAACCTGTGCAGAAACGAAAAATTCCGCCTTGCGTATAGTGCGACGGGTCGCAAAATTAGCACGCCTCGTCTGTTGGACGACCTGTCGGCGAGGCGACGGGTGCGGTCTGTTCGTCGCCCCAGCCATGCGCGCCCAGCCGCGCGATCAGGCCCGCGCCGAGTGCGACCAGCCGCTCGACCAGCAGCGCGCCGGTCGCCGAAGACGACAGCGCCGCCTCGGCGGTGACGGCGCTGTCGCCCACCTCCAGCGGCAGCCCGATCTCGATTCCCTCGAAGGTGGCGGTGCCGAAGCTGCCCGCCTGCAGCCCGAACATCTCGCGCGGCGGCGCCGGCGTCGCGGGCAGCCGCTCGTGCCGGATCAGCTGCGGGAACAGGTGCATCGCCACGCTGGTCAGCGGATCCGCACCGTGACCGCCGGCGCGGGCCGCGAGCTCCGCCCCCAGCAGCGAGGGCAGCAGCTGGGCGGCGATCCGCCAGAGCTGGAAGTTGGGCACCAGCACCCCGCGCGCCAGCCAGATCTCCTGGGTGACGTCGTGGATCGCCTGGGCGTTGCCGCCATGGCCGTTGACGACGATCAGGCGCTGCGCGCGATGCCGCAGCAGGCAGCCGGTGACGTCGCGCAGCACGTGGCGCAGGGTGTGCTGCGACAGCGCGATGCCGCCGGGGACGCTGCCGAAGAAGTCCCGGCCGCCGAACGGCAGCACCGGGACGGTGAGGGTGTCGTGGCCCGCTGCACCGGCGCGCTCGGCGATCAGGGTGGCGATCCGCTCGGCGCACAGGAAGTCGCCCATCGGTGCGTGCGGCCCCTGATCCTCCAGGCTGCCCAGCGGCAGCAGCAGCACCGGCCCGGAGGCGAGACGCAGGCGGGCCTCGGCGCTGGTGAGCTCGGCGAGGCGGGTGCGGGCGGCGGCTGGATGCGGCATCGTGGTCTCCGGGTCGTCTTGACGAAACGTCACGGCTCGGTTGGGATGCCGCGCCCCGTGGGGAAGTCGTGTCTTGTCGAACTCCGCCTGCTCCGTGCCGCTGTGCTGCCTGCTCCTGAGTCGCGGGCTGCTCGTGAGCGGCGGGCTGCTGCTGTGCGGCGGCTCGGCGCTCGCCGCCGGCTGGAGCGCCTCCTCCTGCGGCCGTGAGCCGGCACCGCCTGCGGTGACCGGGGGTTCGGTCGATCGCTACAACGCCAGCATCGACAGGGTCGCGGCCTATGACAAGGCGGCGCGCGCCTACAGCGACTGCGTCAGCCAGCAGTCGGTCGCCGAGCAGAGTGCGATCAGCAACGACGCCCGCGCCCGCATGGCGGTGATCAACCAGGCGGCGGTCTCGGTGCAGAAGCGGATCGGCGGCAATTTCGCGGCGCTGTCGGCGCAGCTGCGGGCGGCCGGGCAGAAGCTCGGCGTGAAGTGAGGGCGTGACGATGGCCGAGATCAATGGCTGGCTGACCATTCCCGACGCCTACGCCAACCTGCTGTTCGCCCGCGCCGGCTGGGACGGGGTGATCCTGGACGCCCAGCACGGCCTGTTCGACGAGCGATCGATCGTCTCGACGCTGCAGGCGCTGTCGGCGCCGGTGCCGCGGCGCTTGGTGCGCGTGCCGTGGAACGAGCCGGGCTTGATTGGCCGCGCACTCGACGCGGGTGCCGACGGCGTGGTGGTGCCGATGGTGAACAGCGCCGAGACGGCACGACGCCTCGCCGATGCCTGCTGGTATCCGCCGCGCGGCAGCCGCTCGTTCGGCCCGGTGCTGGCGGCACTGCGCGGCGGCGGACTGCCCTACCAGCAGACGGCGCAGGACATCGAGGTGCTGGCGATGATCGAGACCCGCGAGGCGCTGGAGGCGGTCGAGGAGATCGCCGCCGTCGACGGGATCACCGGGCTGTTCGTCGGCCCGAACGATCTCGCCCTGACGCTGGGCCTGGATGCCGGATCGGACCGCGAGGAGCCGGAGCTGCTCGACGCGTTCCGCACGATCCTCGCGGCGGCGTCGAGACACGCCAGGACCACCGGCATCTTCTGCGACAGTCCGGCCTACGCCCGGCGCATGATCGGGCTCGGCTTCTCGATGGTCAGCGTGGTCAGCGACGCCGCCGTGCTCGGCCGCGGCGCCGCCGCCGCCTATGCCGAGATGGTGCGGACGACGTGACGCCGGATGCGTTCGCGGCGTCGTGCGCTGGCAGGCGGCTGAGAGGGTAGGGCAAGGGCGCTGCCCTTGACCCGCTGGGGCCGCAGGCCCGAGAGCCCGATTGCTGAGAACGGTTTCCGGAGGTTTGCCTTTGATGCGGTCGAGGGGCAACGCCCCTTGCTCTGCCTTCGCTTCCGCGGCGTCTCCGCCGGCCGCCGGTTTGCCCGGGCTCGACGCCGCCGCTATGGTCCGCCCGGTCGCGGCAGGGCGGGCGGCGACCGGACGACGGAGCACGGGAAGCATTGGCCGACGACATCTTCAAGGAGGTCGACGAGGAGCTCCGCCTGGAGCGACTGCGCGCGGGCGGGCGACGATACGGGCTGCTCGGCCTCGTGGTGGTGCTGCTGGTGCTCGCCGCCTCCGGTGCGTGGCAATACGGGCTGTACCGGCAGCGGCAGCGCGCCGAGGCGAGTGCGTCAAGCTTCTTCGCCGCGATGAAGCAGGCCGACAGCAGCAGCCATGTCGGCGGCGGTCCGAGCGCCGCGCAGCTCGGAGCTGCGAAGCTGTTCGCGGGCGTCGAGGCGCGCGGGCCGGAGGGGTTCCGCACCCTGTCGCGCTTCCGCCAGGCGCAGATCGCCTGGGACGGCAGCCAGCACGGCGAGGCGCTGCGGCTGTGGGATGCGGTGCACGACGATGCCGCGGCGGATCCTACGCTGCGCGGCCTGGCCAGCCTGCTCTGGGTGCAGCATCAGGTCGATGACGGCGATCCGGCGGTGCTTAAGTCCAGGCTGGGCCCGCTGAGCAGCCCCGGCGACACCTGGCGGCCGATGGCCCAGGAGCTCGATGCCGAGATCGACCTGCGGCTCGGCCACGTCGACGAGGCGCGACGCAAGCTCGCCGCCCTCGGCGAGGACGGTGCCGCCCCGGAAGGCGTGCGCAACCGCGCCGGCGGGCTGCGCGAAACTCTCGATACGAAGGCGGGCGGATGACCAGCACCCTGCAGCCGGCGAGGCGAGCCGACGGTCGCGACCGCCTGCTCTCCCGCCGCCTCGTCCTGACCTCGGCGGCGGCCGCCCTGTCGGCGCCCCTCGCCGGCTGCGGCCTGTTCGACGACGACGAGAAGCCGATCCTGGTCGGCAGGCGCGAGAACGTGCTGACCTCGGGCGCCGGCCTGACGGTCGATCCGGCCGACACCACGCCGATCACGCTGCCCGAGCCGGTGTCGGTGCCGGAATGGCCGCAGCCCGGACGGGTGCCGGCGCACGTGTCGGTCAACGCGACGCTGGGCGGCATGAAGCCGCGCTGGAGTGCCAGGATCGGCGCCGGCCGCAAGGCGGGTGCGCTCGCGGCGCAGCCGCTGGTGGCGTACGGCCGCGTGTACAGCATGGACGCGGCGGGGGTGGTGAGCGCCTTCTCGCTGGAGAGCGGCGAGCCGATATGGCGCACGCCCACCAAGCCGAAGAAGATGCGCTCGTCGAACGTCGGCGGCGGGCTGACGGTCGCCGACCACACCGTGTACGTGGTGGACGGCGTCGCGGAGTCGCTCGCGCTGGACGCCAAGACCGGCGAGATCGGCTGGCGTGTGGATGTCGGCACGCCGGGCCGTTCGGCGCCCACCGTGGTGCGCGACCACATGGTGTTCGGCACCATCGACGAGCGGCTGATCGCGCTGGACACCGCGAGCGGACGCCAGCTTTGGAACTATGCGGCCACTGCCTCCGCCACCATCGTGTTCGGCCAGCCGGCGCCGGCGATCGTCGACAACGTGATCCTGGCGGGCTTCGGCTCCGGCGACGTCGCCGCGGTGCGGCTGGAGACCGGCGAGGCGGTGTGGAGCGACACCCTGGGCGCGGTCGGCGGACGCAACTCGATCATGGACTTCTCCTCGATCCACGGCCTGCCGGTGATCTCCGACGGCACCGCCTACGTGATCAGCCTGGGCCAGGTGCTGAGCGCCATCGACATGCGCTCCGGACGCCGCCTGTGGGAGCGCACGGTGAGCGGCAAGGACGGCCTGGTGGTGGTCGGCAACTGGCTGTTCCTGCTCTCGGCGGATCAGCAGCTCGCCTGCCTGGACAAGACCAGCGGCCACGTGCGCTGGGTGACGGTGCTGCCGCGCTTCCGCCACAGCCATAGCCAGAAGGGCGCGATCGTCTGGACCGGCCCGGTGCTGGCGAACGGCAAGCTGATCTGCGTCAGCGACTTCCCCAGGCAGGGCATGATCAGCGTCGATGCGCGGACCGGCGCGATCGGTGACACCGTCCGGCTCGAGGTCGCCGCCCCGCTGACCCCGGTGGTGGCGCAGGACATGCTGCTGGTGGTGACCGACGACGGCCGGCTCACCGCCTATGGCTGATCCTTCCGTAACCGATCCTCCGGCCGCACTGCCGACGGTCGTCATCGTGGGGCGGCCCAACGTCGGCAAGTCGACGCTGTTCAACCGGCTGGCGGGACGGCGGCACGCGCTGGTCGCCGACACCCCTGGGGTGACGCGCGACCGCAAGGAGGCCGAGGCGATGCTGCGCGGCCGCCGCGTGCGGCTGATCGACACCGCCGGGCTGGAGGAGGCGGCGCCGGAGAGCCTGTACGGCCGCATGCGCGCCTCCTCGGAGCTCGCGGTGGCGCAGGCCGACCTGGTGCTGTTCTGCATCGACGTGCGCGCCGGCATCACGCCGGCCGACACCCACTTCGCCACCTGGCTGCGCCGGCAGAACCGGCCGGTGCTGCTGATCGCCAACAAGGCGGAAGGGCGCGCCGGCACCACCGCCGCACTCGAGGCCTACAGCCTGGGGCTGGGCAGCCCGCTGGCGGTCTCGGCCGAGCATGGCGAGGGGCTCGCCGACCTGATGGGCGAGATCGCCGACCGCATTCCTGCCGCACCCCCGAGCCCGGCCGAGGCCGAGGCGTTGCCGCTCGAGGAAGGGGAGCTGCCGCCGCGGCCGCCCGGGCCGCTGCGGCTGGCGATCATCGGACGCCCGAACGCCGGCAAGTCGACGCTGCTCAACCGGCTGTTCGGCGAGGAGCGCATGATCACCGGTCCGGAGCCCGGCCTGACGCGGGATTCGGTGGCGGTGCGGCTGTCGGACGCGCAGGGACCGATCGAGCTGGTCGACACCGCCGGGCTGCGCAAGAAGGCGCGGATCGAGGCGCCGCTGGAGAAGATGTCGGTGTCCTCGGCGATCGAGGCGCTGAAGATGGCCGAGATCGTGGTGCTGACGCTGGATGCCACACTCGGCGTGCACGAGCAGGACCTGCAGATCGCCCGCCTGATCGAGCGCGAGGGCCGCGGCTGCGTGCTGGCGCTGAACAAGTGGGACGCGGTCGAGGATCGGGTGGCGACGCGGCGGGCGATCTCCGACCGGATCGAGTTCTCGCTGTCGCAGATGAAGGGCATCCCGGTGGTGTCGTTCTCCGCCCTGACCGGTGCGGGCATCGCCAAGCTGCTGCCGGCGGTGCGGGCGGCGCACGAGGTCTGGAACAAGCGCGTCTCCACCGGGGCGCTGAACCGCTGGTTCGAGGGAGCGCTGGAGCGCCACCAGCCGCCGCTGGTCGAGGGACGACGCCTGAAGCTGCGCTACATGACGCAGGCCAAGGCGCGGCCGCCGACCTTCATCCTGTTCGGCACCCGCGCCGAGCTGCTGCCCGAGGACTACCAGCGCTACTTGGTCAATGGGCTGCGCGAGCAGTTCGACCTGCCGGGCACGCCGATCCGGCTGCAGTTGCGCGGCACCAAGAACCCGTACGCCGAGAGCTGACCGCGGCCGCATTGACATCCGGCGCGGCCACTCGTATGCGGGCCTCCGATTGACACGTTGCTTCGCGAAGGCTCGCGCAGCGGCGCATTGACCATTGGGGTAAGGCCTATGTTCGACACCCTGTCGGGCAAGATGACCGGCGTGTTCGACCGCCTGCGCTCGCGCGGCGCGCTGTCCGAGGCGGACGTCGCCGAGGCGCTGCGCGAAGTGCGGCTGGCGATGCTCGACTCCGACGTGGCACTCCCGGTGGTCAAGGAGTTCGTCGGCCGCGTGCGCGAGCGTGCGGTCGGTGCCGAGGTGCTGGAGAGCATCTCGCCCGGCCAGGCGGTGGCGAAGATCGTCAACGACGCCCTGGTCGAAGCACTCGGCGGTGCCGGCGCGGTGCCGCTGAACCTCAACGCCGCCGCCCCGGTGCCGATCCTGATGGTCGGGCTGCAGGGATCGGGCAAGACCACGACCTCGGGCAAGCTGGCGCTGCGGCTTGGCGGTCGCGAGCGACGCCGCGTGCTGCTGGCGAGCCTGGATACGCAGCGTCCGGCAGCGCAGCTGCAGCTGGCACAGCTCGCCGAGCGGGCAGGGGTGAAGTCGCTGCCGATCGTCGCCGGCCAGACGCCGGTGCAGATCGCGCTGCGCGCCATCGAGACCGGGCGGCGCGAGGGCTTCGACGTCGTCATCCTCGATACCGCCGGGCGGCTGTCGATCGACGAGGCGCTGATGGAGGAGGTGCGTCAGATACGCGCCGCCACCAACCCTGCCGAGACGCTGCTGGTGGTCGATGCGATGACCGGGCAGGACGCGGTCAACACCGCGCGCGCCTTCAACGAGGCGGTGGGGGTCACCGGCATCGTGATGACGCGCATGGACGGCGACGCGCGCGGCGGTGCGGCGCTGTCGATGCGCCACATCACCGGGGCGCCGATTAAGCTGACCGGCTCGGGCGAGAAGCTGGGCGCGCTCGAGGATTTCCATCCCGAGCGGGTGGCCGGCCGCATCCTGGGCCTGGGCGATCTCGCCGGGCTGGTGGAGCGCGCTTCCGACACGCTCGATCACGAGGAGAGCGAGAAGCTCGCGCGCAAGATGCTGCGCGGCAAGTTCGACCTCGACGACTACGCAGCCCAGATCAGGCAGATCAGCAAGATGGGCTCGATCTCGGGCATCCTCGACATGCTGCCGGGGATGGGCCAGATGAAGAACCAGCTCGCCGGCAAGGACCTCGACACCTCGATCCTCAAGCGCCACACCGCGATCATCTCGTCGATGACGAAGGCGGAGCGCCGCACCCCGGAGATCATCAAGGCGAGCCGCAAGAAGCGGATCGCCGCCGGTTCGGGTGCCACGGTGCAGGAGGTCAACCGCCTGCTCAAGCAGTTCGACGACATGTCGACGATGATGAAGCGGATCAACAAGATCGGCGCCAAGGGCCTGATGCGTCACGGCATGTCCGCACTGATGCCGAAGGGGATGGCGCCGCCGCAGCGCGGTCCCAACCAGCGTCCGCACTAACCCACACCATTCGTTCCTACGGAGTTCGCATGAGCCTCAAGATCCGCCTCGCCCGCGCCGGCGCCAAGAAGCGTCCATACTACCACATCGTCGTCGCCGACAGCCGCTCGCCGCGCGACGGCCGCTTCATCGAGAAGGTGGGGAGCTACAACCCGATGCTGCCGGCCGAGCACGAGGACCGCGTGCGCCTGGTCGGGCCGCGCATCACCTACTGGCTGTCGGAGGGCGCGCTGGCGACCGACCGGGTGGCGCGCTTCCTCGGCCATGCCGGCCTGACCGACAAGCCGGCCTACCGCGAGCAGCCCAAGCAGTCGGCGCCGAAGAAGAAGGCGCAGGAGCGCGCCGCCTCCGCCGCGGCCTGAGGCCCGGCGTTTCGCGCGGAACCTCGGTGATGAGCGGGCAGCAGCGCATCCTGATCGGCGTGATCGGACGGCCGCACGGCGTGCGCGGGCTGGTGCACGTGCACAGCTACGCCGCCGTGCCGTCGGACCTGACCGCGTATGGCGCGCTGCACGACGATCGCGGCGCGCTCTGGACGGTGCGCTGGCGCGGCGACGGCATCGCCGAGCTGGTCGATGCGCAGGGACGCGCGCTCGCCGATCGCGAGGCCGCGGCGGCGCTGGTCAACCGCCGGCTCTACGTCGACCGCGACCGGCTGCCCGACCCTGACGAGGACGAGTTCTACCTCGCCGACCTGGTCGGGATGTCGGCGCGCGAGCGTATCCAGGGCATGGAGCGTCCGCTGGGGACGGTACTGGCGGTGCACGACTACGGCGCCGGCGCCAGCCTGGAGATCGGCCATGTCGGGCGCAGCGTGATGCTGCCCTTCACCCGCGCCTGCGTGCCGGAGATCGACCTCGCCGCCGGACGGCTGCTGGTCGTGCGCCCCGACGAGATCGAGCTGCCCGGCGAGCCGGAACGGCCAGGCTCGGACCTCTCCGCTTCCGAGCTGCCGGCATGAGCTGGCGCGCCACCGTGCTCAGCCTGTTCCCGGAGATGTTCCCGGGATCCCTCGGCCTGTCGCTGGCGGGCCGCGCGCATGAGCGTGGCGTGTGGTCGCTGGAGACGCACGACCTGCGCGCGCACGGCATCGGCCGTCATCGCGCGGTCGATGACAGCCCCTTCGGCGGCGGTGCCGGCATGGTGATGCGGCCGGACGTGCTGGACGCGGCGATCTCGGCCTGGGTGCCGCCTGAGGACCGTCGGCCGCTGGTCTACCTGACCCCGCGCGGCCGCCGCCTGCAGCAGCACGACCTGCGCCGCTATGCTGCCGGGCCCGGCATCGTGCTGCTGTGCGGCCGCTACGAGGGCGTCGACGAGCGGGTGCTGGAGGCGCGCGCGGTCGAGCAGGTCTCGATCGGCGACTATGTGCTCTCCGGCGGCGAGCCGGCGGCACTGGTGCTGCTCGACGGCGCGGTGCGGCTGTTGCCCGGCGTCATGGGAGGCGAGGCCAGCGCGCTGGAGGAGAGCTTTGCCGCCGGGCTGCTGGAATATCCGCACTACACCCGGCCCGCCGAGTGGCAGGGCCGCGCGGTGCCGGAGCCGCTGCTGTCGGGCGATCACGCCGCCATCGCCGCCTGGCGCCGTGCCGCGGCCGAACGCGACACCGGCGCGCGACGGCCCGACCTCTGGGCGCTGTCCCGCTCCGCCACTTCATCCGCTGCCTTGCCCGCTCCGGCGGCACGGCGTAACTGACCGAACCCGAGAGGACCCGACCATGAACGTCATCCAGCAGTACGAGGCGGAGCAGATCGCCCGCCTCACCGAAGCGCGTCCGGTGCCGGCCTTCATTCCCGGCGACACCGTCCGGGTGATGGTGCGCGTGGTCGAGGGCGAGCGGACCCGGGTGCAGGCCTACGAGGGGGTGGTGATCGCGCGCTCCAACAAGGGGCTGAACAGCAATTTCACCGTGCGCAAGATCTCATACGGGGAAGGGGTCGAGCGCGTGTTCGCGCTGTACGCCCCGACCATCGCCGAAATCGTGGTGGTGCGACGCGGCGACGTGCGCCGGGCGAAGCTTTATTACCTGCGCGGCCGTCGCGGCAAGTCGGCGCGTATCGCCGAGCGGGCACGCGAGGTCACGGCGGCACCCGCCGCCGAATAAGGCAGCGGCGGCCCGAGAGGCACAAGTTCGGGGTCGGCCGCCGGGGCCGGCCTCTGGAGGAAGTCGATCGATGCACGATCCGTCAACGGTCCCGTCCGCGGTCCCGGGTCGCACCGTGGGCCGCACGCTGTTCGACAAGATCTGGCAGAGCCACGTGGTCGAGCCGCTCGATGACGGCACGGCGCTGATCTATATCGACCGCCACCTGGTCCACGAGGTGACCAGCCCGCAGGCGTTCGAGGGATTGCGCCTGAGCGGACGCGGCGTGCGCCGGCCGGATGCCACCATCGCCGTGGTCGACCACAACGTGCCGACCAGCGACCGCACGCTGCCGGTCGAGGAGCCCGAGAGCCGGCTGCAGATCGAGACGCTCGAGCGCAACGTCGCCGCCTTCGGGGTGCCGTACTTCCCGCTGCTCTCGCCGCAGCAGGGCATCGTGCACATCATCGGGCCGGAGCAGGGGTTGTCGCTGCCGGGCATGACCATCGTCTGCGGCGACAGCCATACCTCGACGCACGGCGCCTTGGGCGCGCTCGCCTTCGGCATCGGCACGTCGGAGGTCGAGCACGTGCTGGCGACGCAGACGCTGGTGCAGCGGCCGGCGAAGAACATGCGGGTGTCCATCGAGGGGGTGCTGCCCGCCGGCGTCAGCGCCAAGGACGTGATGCTGGCGATCATCGGCCGCATCGGCACCGCCGGCGGCACCGGCCACGTGATCGAGTTCGCGGGATCCGCGATCCGCGGCCTCGACATGGCGGGACGCATGACGATCTGCAACATGTCGATCGAGGCCGGTGCGCGCGCCGGCCTGATCGCGCCCGACGAGACCACCTTCGCCTATGTCAGGGACCGGCCGTTCGCGCCGCGCGGCGAGGCGTTCGAGCGCGCGGTCGCATACTGGCGCACCCTGGCCTCCGACCCGGACGCCGCCTACGACCGCGAGGTGGTGCTCGACGCGGCGATGATCGCGCCGATGGTCACCTGGGGCACCAGTCCCGAGGACGTGGTGCCGATCACCGGCGCGGTGCCCGATCCGGCTTCGGTGGACGACGAAGAGCGTCGCGTCCGGATGCAGCGGATGCTCGACTACATGGGCCTCGGCGCGGGGCAGAAGCTGTCCGACGTGGCGGTGGACGTGGTGTTCATCGGCTCCTGCACCAACGCCCGGATCGAGGACATGCGCGCCGCCGCCCGCGTCGCGGACGGACGCCACGTGGCTCAGGGCGTGCGCGCGATGGTGGTGCCGGGCTCCGGCCTGGTGAAGCTGCAGGCGGAGCGGGAAGGGCTGGACCGGATCTTCCGCGAGGCCGGGTTCGAGTGGCGCGAGGCGGGCTGCTCGATGTGCCTGGGCATGAACCCCGACAAGCTCAAGCCGGGACAGCGCTGCGCCTCGACCTCGAACCGTAACTTCGAGGGCCGGCAGGGCCCGGGCGGCCGCACCCACCTGCTGTCGCCGGCGATGGCCGCCGCCGCCGCGGTCACCGGCCGCCTCACCGACGTGCGGGAGCTGGCGTGATGCAGCCCTTCACCACCCTGACGGCGGTCGCGGCCCCGCTGCCGGAGGCCAACATCGACACCGACAAGATCATCCCGTCGCGCTTCCTCAAGACGATCAAGCGCTCCGGGCTCGGTGCCAACCTGTTCGACGCCATGCGCTTCGAGGCCGGCGAGGAGCGGCCGGACTTCGTGCTCAACCGGGAGCCGTACCGGCAGGCCGGAATCCTGATCGCGCACGAGAACTTCGGCTGCGGCTCCTCGCGCGAGCACGCGCCGTGGGCGCTGCTGGATTTCGGCATACGCTGCGTGATCGCGCCCTCGTTCGCCGACATCTTCTACAACAACTGCTTCAAGAACGGCATGCTGCCGATCTGCCTGCCGCGCGAGGTCTGCGACGGGCTGATGCGCGATGCTGCACTGGGCGGCAATGCGCGCCTGAGCGTCGACCTCGAGCGGCAGGTCGTCGTGCGGCCGGACGGCGAGGAGATCGGCTTCGCCATCGATCCGTGGCGGCGCCATCTGCTGCTGGAGGGCCTCGACGATATCGGCCAGACCCTGCAGCACGCGGGCGCGATCGACCGCTTCGAGCAGCGCCGGGCGGAGAGCGAGCCGTGGATGCCGGCGATCGCGCTTGACTGATCCGCGGGCCAGGTCGTGCTGCGCTCCGCCTTCACCCCGTCCGGAAGCTCGCTGATGCCGTCGAACAAGAAGCTGCTCGTGCTGCCCGGCGACGGAATCGGCCCCGAGGTGATGCGCGAGGTCGGACGTATCGTCGGCTGGCTGTCGCGTCGGCGGGGGATCAGCTTCGACGTCACCGAGGATCTGGTCGGCGGCGCCTCCATCGAGGCGCACGGCGTGCCGATCCGCGACGAGGTGGTGCAGGCGGCGCGGGCGGCCGACGCGGTGCTGTTCGGCGCGGTCGGCGGTCCGCGATGGGATCATCTCGGCTTCGAGCTGCGGCCGGAGCTGGCGATCCTGACCCTGCGCCGCGAGCTCGGCCTGTTCGCCAACCTGCGGCCGGCGCTGGTGCTCGACCCGCTGGTGGAATCGAGCACGCTGAAGCCGGAGGTGGTGCGCGGCCTCGACATCATGATCGTGCGCGAGACCGTGGGCGGCATCTATTTCGGCTCGCCGCGCGGCATCGAGACGCTGCCGGACGGCAGCCGGCGCGGCGTCAACACCGAGGTCTACACGACCGGGGAGATCGAGCGCGTGGCGCGCGTCGCCTTCGACCTCGCGCGCGGCCGCCGCAACTCGGTCTGCTCGGTGGAGAAGAGCAACGTGATGGAGAGCGGGCTGCTCTGGCGCCAGGTCGTCACCGAGCTCGCCGCGCGCGAGTATCCGGACGTGCAGCTGTCGCACATGCTGGCGGATAATTGCGCGATGCAGCTGGTGCGCCGCCCGGGCCAGTTCGACGTGATCGTGACCGGCAACCTGTTCGGCGACCTGCTGTCGGACCTGGCCGCGATGCTCACCGGCAGCCTCGGCATGCTTCCCTCGGCGACGCTGGGCGCGGTGGACGAAGCGGGCCGCCGGCCGGCGCTGTACGAGCCGATCCATGGCAGCGCCCCGGACATCGCCGGCAAGGGGCTGGCCAACCCCCTGGCGCAGATCCTGAGCTTCGCGATGCTGCTGCGCCATTCGCTCGGGCTCGAGCTCGAGGCTGCGACGATCGAGCGCGCCTGCACGCGCGTGCTCGCCAGCGGCCTGCGCACTGCCGACATCATGAGCCCGGGCATGGCCCGGGTCGGCACCCAGGTGATGGGCGAGGCGGTGCTGCGCGAGCTGGAGAAGTTGGAGAGCTGACCGTCAGTCATGTCTCGGAGCGGCATACGGTCCTCCGGTCTCGTTGCCTCTCTCGTCGCTGCCGAGCGGACCGGCGAGGCCATAGGCGCTTCCGAAGGGTGCGATGTCGGCGCCGGTCATGACGTCGTGGTGTCGTCGCTCGGCTTCCCAGGGCGTCAGCCGGTCGCCGTAGTTCATGCTCGGCGCGGGCCGGAACCGGCGGCCGTGCACGATGAAACTCTCCTCCGGCTCCGGCAGGCTCAGGTCCATCCCTCGCGGCTGGCGTTGCTCTGCCGCAGGAGCGACACTCACCGGTGCGACACGCGGCCGGCTCAGGGCGGGCGCCGTCCATGACAGCAGCACGGCCGTCAGCGCGGACGACACGGTTCGGCCGGACCTCGACATCAGGAACGCCCCTGCAACCGCCTCCAGTCTTAGGCGGGTTGCCGACCTGCGTGTTAGCTCTCCGTGCGCGGCTCCTGATCGACGCCGCGCCTCGCGTTCGCCCCGGCCATCTTGCTCATCGGCGCGGATCCGTCCGCATGATCGCGCGAGCGACGACCGGCGGCCGATGGTTCGACGAAGGGCGGACGCGAACCGGACGCCGTCCGCGCCGTTCGGGCTCAGGATCGGACCCGCTCCGCCCACTCGAAGGATGACGCGCATGAGCGGCTCCAGCCCCCCCGCCGCGATCGCGGTTCTCGACGACTACCAGGGTGTCGCACTGACGCTGGCGGACTGGTCGGCGATACAGGGTCGGGCCAGCGTCACGGTGTTCACCGATCATCTCGCGGATCCGGATGCGGTGGTCGAGCGCCTGCTGCCGTTCGACGTGGTCTGCGTCATGCGCGAGCGCACGCCGCTGCCGCGCCGCGTGATCGAGCGCCTGCCGCGACTGAAGCTGATCGCCTCCACCGGTGCCCGCAACGCCTCCATCGACGCGGAGGCGGCGGCGGAGCGCGGGATCGCGGTGGTGCATACGGGTTACAGCTCGACGCCCACGGTGGAGCTGACCTGGGCGCTGATCCTCGGCGGTGCCCGCCACCTCGCCTCCGAGAACGCCTCGCTGCGCGCCGGCGGCTGGCAGCGCGCGGTCGGCGACGACCTGGCGAGCCACACCCTCGGCCTGATCGGCCTGGGGCGGATCGGCTCGCTGGTCGCGAAAGTGGCACTCGCCTTCGACATGAAGGTGATCGCCTGGAGCCAGAACCTGACGGCCGACGCCGCGGCCGAGGCAGGGGCGCGACTGGTCTCCAAGCGCGAGTTGCTGCAGCAATCCGACGTGGTCTCGGTCCACCTGGTGCTGAGCGGACGCACCGCCGGGCTGATCGACAGGGAGGATTTCGCGCTGATGAAGCCCTCGGCGCGGCTGGTCAACACGTCGCGCGGTCCGATCGTGGTGGAGGCCGCGCTGCTCGACGCGCTGAACACGAACCAGATCGCGGGTGCCGCGATCGACGTCTTCGACGTCGAACCGCTGCCGCCGGAGCATCCGTTCCGGCGTCTGGACAACCTCCTGGCCACCCCGCATGTCGGCTACGTGACGCGCGACCTCTACCGGCGCTTCTACGGCGACACGGTCGCGCACGTCGAGGCCTGGCTGGACGCCCGATCTCGCGGGTGAGGAGGTCGAGCCGGTGAGCTTGCCGGCATCGACCGGCGAGGCATCAGCTCGGAACGCTGGACCGCGGCAGGGAACAAAGAACGGCTCGTGTCGCCGGCTGCGTCAGCCCGCGATCCGTTCGGCGAGGAACGCACAGAAGCTATCCAGCGCCGCGTCCGCGGCGGCGAAGCGTCCGACGCCGGACACGAAGCCGTGCGGCATTCCCTGCCAGCTCTCGACGCCGACGTCCGCGCCGGCAACCGCAGCACGCTCGCCATAGCGGCGGGCATCGTCCAGCAACACCTCGTCCTCCCCGACATGGATGCGTACGGCCTGCTGGCCGCCGAGGTCGCCGTACAGCGGCGACGCCTGCGGGTCGGTCGGATCGTGTCCGGCGAGGTAGCCGCGCAGCAGCCCTTCCACCTGCGGCCGGGTGAAGTAGGGATCGGCGTCGGCTCGGCTCTCCCAGCTCGCGCCGGTCATCGCCAGATCGGTCACGGGTGACAGCGCCACGACGGCCGTCGGCCGAGGCCGAGCCGAGGTCGCCAGGAGCAGCGCCAAGCCGCCCCCCGCAGAATCTCCGGTGACGACGACGCGCCCGTCGTTCTCGCGAGCCAGGGCGGCATAGCAGGCCCGGGCATCTTCGATCGCGGCCGGAAACGGGTGCTCCGGCGCCAGCCGGTAGTCCGGCACGAACGCCGCCACGCCGACGCGGGACGCGATCTGTCCGACCAAGTTGCGGAACGCGTGCGCGGTGCCCCAGGTGAACCAGCCGCCATGCAGATGCAGCAGCGCCGCAGCGGGCCGGGCGGTGTCGGGCGTGCACCACAGGCCGGAGACGCCGCCGACCTCGCCGGGGCGGAAACCCACTCCCGCGGGCACCGCCACGCGTTCGGCGATCGCATCGAACGGAACTCGTGCGGCCACCCCCTGCAGCTTGCCCTTGTTGGCAGCCACGGCGGCGCGCAACCCGGACATCGCCTCGCGATCCTGGGACTCGATCGGATGTCGGCGCAGCCATGCCTGGGGGTGCGGCGGGGAAGCTTCAGCGACAGGCGACATGATCGGCTCCATGAAAATCAGGCGGCCCGAGCCGGCTCACCGTTACGGATACTGGCGTCAAGTTGCCCCGGGGCACTCGGGTGTCGAGGCACTTCGAGGATCGCGATCATGCCGTCATCTGCCCGCCGCCAGTGCTCCGGGGCACCGGCGAAGCATCGGTGCGGCTTCCCGCGCCGCGATCATGCAGGCGACCTGAAGACTGCTGAAGGAGCGTTCCTTCGACGATCCGACACTGGAGGCGGTCGCGGAGCAGGCAGGGGCCGACAGGCCGACCCTCCACGGACGGTGGCCGATCGGGACAGCACTGGTGCCGGCGATGTTCTATGAGCGTCTCGTACATCCCGGGAGCGGCGAGCACGCAAACTGTTTGCGTGACCAGCCAACCCGCAGCGGCGATCGAAGCCGCGCCAGAGGCCGACCGACCTGGAGCGGGCGAAGGGATTCGAACCCTCGACCCCAACCTTGGCAAGGTTGTGCTCTACCCCTGAGCTACGCCCGCGCTCCGTGCGGTGCGGGCTTCTAAGATGTTTCCGCAGGAGGCGCAAGGGCCGGGGTCTTGCAAAAGCAGGCGCCGAAGACGCTTGCGAGACGGACCGCACACGACAATCTTAGAGGGCGTCCGTCAGACCAGGATCGACCATTCCATGGATTACATCATCGGCCAGAACAAGACGGCCCCGACCGCAACCGCGGTGCCGCAGGCGCCGCACGGCGCGAGCGACTTCATCGTCGACGGTGACCAGCGCACCTTCATGACCGAGGTCATCGAGGCGTCCAGGACGATCCCGGTGCTGGTCGATTTCTGGGCGACCTGGTGCGGACCGTGCAAGCAGCTGACGCCGGCGCTCGAGAAAGTCACGCTGGCGGCGGAAGGACGGATCAAGCTCGTCAAGATCGACATCGACGCCAACCGCGCCCTCGTCGGTCAGCTGACGCAGCTGGGACTGCCGCTGCAGTCCGTCCCGACGGTGGCCGCGTTCTGGCAGGGCCAGATCCTCGACCTGTTTCAGGGGGCGCTGCCGGAGAGCGAGATCAAGCGCTTCGTCGAGGCGCTGCTCAAGGCGGCAGGCGGCAGCATGCCGACCGCGGACACGCTTGCCGAGGCGCGCGAGGCGCTTGAGAGCGGCCAGGCCGACGAGGCGGCAGCGCTATACAGCGCGACGCTGGAGCAGGAGCCGGAGAGTGCCGAGGCCTGGGGCGGCCTGGTCCGCGCGCTGCTCGCACTCGGCGAGGAGGAGCAGGCCCAGGCCGCCCTCGATCAGGTGCCGCCGAAGCTCGCCGATCACGCGGAGATCGCCGGTGCGCGTGCGGCCCTCGCCCTGGCTGCGGAGGGACGCCGTGCCGCCGACGGGCTCGACGGCTTTCGCGTCCGCCTGCAGGCCGACGAGAACGACCACGAGGCGCGCTACGAGCTCGCCACCGGCTTGAACGCGCTCGGCGAGCGGCAGGAGGCGGCCGACGCCCTGCTCGAGGTGCTGCGACGCGACCGGGAGTGGAACGCCGGTGCCGCCCGGCTGCAGCTCATCAAGTTCTTCGAGGCCTGGGGCTTCGATGATCCGGTGACGCTCACCTCGCGCCGACGCATGTCGGCCCTGCTGTTCAGCTGACGCGATGACGGATCAACCGCTTCGTTCGCGCCTGCTGCCACGGCTGCCCGAGCTCACGGTGTCGGATCTCGACGGGGACCTCGCGGTGTTTCCGCTGGTCGGTGCGCTGCTGCTGCCGCGCGGCCGCCTGCCGCTGAACATCTTCGAGCCGCGCTACATCGCCATGGTCGACGATGCCCTGCGCTCGCGCCGGCTGATCGGGATGCTGCAGCCGCACGGGGTCGAGGAGGACGAGGATGACGACGAGGACGATGCCGAGGACGACGAGCCCGGCATCGCCGCCGGAAGGTCCGGGTTCGGGTCACGCGCGGGCTCGGGGATGCGCGGCTCCGAGGCGCCGCCGGCGGTATACCAGATCGGCTGCGTCGGCCGTCTGACCTCCTTCGTGGAGCGCGAGGACGGGACCTACGCGATCACGCTGGCCGGGATCGCCCGGTTCCGGGTGCGGCGCGAGATCGAGATGGTGCGCGGATACCGACGGGTCTCGGCGGAGTTCGCCAGCTTCTCGGACGATCTGGTCGAGCCGGGACCGGTGCCATTCGACCGCGACGGGCTACTCGCGGCACTGCGCCGGTTCTTCGCGCTGCGCGGCTTCGAGGCGCGCTGGGAGGCGATAGAGCAGATGGACGACGAGACGCTCATCACCACGCTCAGCATGATCTGCCCGTTCGCGGCAGCCGAGAAGCAGGCGTTGCTGGAAGCCGCCACGCTACCGCAGCGCGCCCGCACCCTGCTCGCCCTGCTGCAGATGGCCGGTCATGAGACCGATGACGGCCGCAAGCCGCATGCCGTCTGAACCGGAGGTTCCCTCGATGTCCGCGCCCGAGCCCTCCGGTCCCCAGGTGACTGTAGCCGCGACCCCGGGCCGTCCGGCACCGGTCGATCCGAGGCTGCTCGAGATCCTGGTGTGCCCGGTGACCAAGGGCGAGCTGAGCTATGATCGCGATGCCGGCGAGCTGATCAGCCGCACGGCGGGGCTCGCCTATCCGGTGCGCGACGGGATCCCGATCATGCTGCCGGACGAGGCGCGGCACCTGCAGGATTGACGTCGCGGCGGCGCCCCGTCTCCGATCGGGACGGCGACCTCAGCTCGCGGCGACGCGGTGCGACGGGGCGGCGACGTTGGCGATCATCTCGCCGAACGGACCGTTATGGCGTGCCGGCTCCCGGTCGAGCCCGGTGGTGGCCTTCAGCGGCAGCCTGGGGAAGACCAGCTCGGCGAAGCGGTAGCATTCCTCGAGGTGCGGATAACCGGACAGGATGAACCGGTCGATGCCGAGCGCCATGTACTCCTTCATCCGCTGCGCGACCTGATCAGGGTCGCCGACCAGCGCGGTGCCGGCGCCGCCGCGCACCAGACCGATCCCGGCCCACAGGTTGGGGCCGACCAGCAGTTTCTGCTTCGAGCCGCCATGCAGCTGCGCCATGCGGGTCTGGCCGACGCTGTCGAAGCGGCTGAACGCCGCCTGCGCGCGCTCGATGTCGGTGTCGCTGACATGCCGGATCAGCCGATCGGCTTCCGACCAGGCTTCGGCCTCGGTCTCGCGGACGATGACGTGCAGCCTTATGCCGAACGACAAGGTGCGGCCGCGCGCCGCGGCCAGGGCTCGGACCTGGGCGATCTTCTCTCCGACCGCCTCGGGTGGCTCGCCCCAGGTCAGGTAGACGTCGACGTGCTCGGCGGCGACGCGCTGGCCGATCTCCGACGAGCCGCCGAAATAGAGCGGCGGATGCGGCGCCTGCACCGGCGGGTATAGCAGCTTGCCGCCCTTGGCGCGCAGGTGCTCGCCCTCGAAATCGACCGTCTCCCCGGCCAGCATGCGGCGCCAGACCGTGAGGTATTCGGCGGTGGCCTGGTAGCGCGCGGTATGGTCGAGGAACACGCCGTCGCCCTCGAGCTCGGCCGGATCGCCGCCGGTCACCACGTTGACCAGCAGGCGGCCGCCGGAGAGGCGATCGAAGGTCGCTGCCATCCGGGCGGTCATCGAGGGTTCCGACAGGCCCGGGCGCACCGCCACCAGGAACCGCACGCGCTGGGTGAGCGGGATCATCGCCGACGCCACGACCCAGGAGTCCTCGCACGACTTCCCGGTCGGCAGCAGCATGCCGTAATAGCCGAGTTCATCCGCGGCGCGGGCGATCTGGCTCAGGTAGCTCAGGGTGACGTGGCGCGCGCCGGTCTGCGAGCCGAGATAGCGGCCATCGCCGTGGGTCGGCAGGAACCACAGGATGTCGGCGGCTTCGGCGGCGTGGGTCAAGCGATGTCATCCTGTCGTATGTACGTGTGAGAACCACGTCCACCCGACGTGGTTGCCGATTGGTAAGGTGGAGGCCCTCGTGGTTCAATGCAACACACGGGAGAGGGGCGACATTGCATGGGCGGGACACTGACACGGCGCGGCTCTCTGCGCGGCGCACTGGCCGTCGCCGCCTCCGGCACCCTGCTGGACGCCGCGCCGCGTCGGGCCGCCGCGGCAGGCGGACGGACGATACGCATCGGCTACCAGCGCTACGGCACCTTGATCATCCTCAAGCATACCGGTGTGCTGGACCGTGCGCTGGCCGCGACCGGCGACCGGGTGGAATGGAGCGAGCATCCGGCCGGTCCGCAGATGCTGCAGGCGATGGGCGCGGGGGCGCTCGATTTCGGCATCACCGGGGACACGCCGCCGATCTTCGCCCAGGCGGCGAGCCGGCGCATCGTCTATGTCGGCCATGAGCCGCCTGCGCCGTTCGGCGAGGCGATCCTGGTGCCCAAGGGCAGCAGCATCGGCAGCCTCGCCGAGCTGCGCGGCAAGACGGTGGCGCTGAACCGTGGCTCGAACGTGCACTGGCTGCTGGTGCGAGCCCTGCAGCATGCGGGCCTGGGGATGCAGGACATCCGGCCGGTCTTCCTGCCGCCGGCGGCTGGCCGTCCGGCATTCGATACCGGAAGGGTCGATGCCTGGGCGATCTGGGACCCCTACCTCTCCTCGGTACAGGCGGCCTCGGAGCCGGTCGTGCTCGCGACGGCCAGCGGGCTGGTGCAGAACCGGCAGTTCCTGCTCGCCGACCGCGCCTTCGCCGACGCCCATCCCGACCTGGTGCGCGAGACGCTGCGCCAGCTCGGCATCGCCGACCGGTGGGCTCAGGACAACAAGCTGCAGGTGAGCCAGTACCTGGCGGCCGATACCGGCCTGCCGCTGCCGGTGGTGCAGACCGCGATCGACCGGCTGAGCTTCGGCGTGTCGCCGCTGACCGCCGACGTGGTGGCAGAGCAGCAGCAGATCGCCGACGCCTTCGCTGCACAGCACCTGATCCCGGCGGCACTCGACGTGAAGGATGCCGTCTGGCGCGCACCGGGCTGAGCGGTCCGGCCGGGCGTCGCGGTTTACCTTTGCTCCATGTTTCGCCGCCATGCTGCAGGCGTCGTCGGGCAGCGGAGAGGCCGCGGGATGCAGGATCAGGCAGTCGAGCGGGATCGCCGACAGTGGCAGGATGCGCGCGCGCGGCTGCAGGCCGCGACGCGGCAGCCGGCGCTGCGTCGTCAGGCGCATCGGCTGCTATGGGAGCTGTGCCAGGTGCTGGGTGAGCGCGAGGAGGCGCTGTCGCACCTGCAGGCCGCCATCGCCGAGGATCCCCTGTTCAGACACGTGCGTCCGCACCTTCCGCCGCCGGACCGGTCTGTGCTGATGCTTGCGGTGCCGGGGGACTTCCAGTCCAACCTGCCACTGGACCGGCTGTTCGACGAGCGCACCGCGCTGCACACGCTCTGGATCGCCGATCCGGAGGCAGTGCTGCAGAATCCCGCGGCCGCGGTGCCGGCCGGACTGCCGCCGATCGACTGCGTGTTCATCGCCATCGCCGAGGATGCGCGACACCGTGCGGCGCTGCGCGCGGCCGACGCGCTCGCCGACGTGCTCGGCAGACCCACGATCAATCGCGCCGCGCGGATCGCGGCACTCTCCAGATCCGGCATGGCGGCATTGCTGCAGGACGCGTCGGATATCGTGGTTCCTTCGCATCATGAGGTCGCGCACGGGGCGACGGTGCCGATCGATTTCCCGGCGATCATCCGTCCGCTCGGCTCGCATGCGGGTCAGGGATTGCAACGGGTCGACGACACCGCGGAGCTCGCGGCTTATTACGCGGCGCATCGCAGCGTGGCGTCCTTCACGGTGGCGCCGTTCGTCGATTACCGCAGCGCCGACGGGTGGTGGCGGAAATACCGGGTGATCTTCGTCGATGGCGTCGCCTATCCGCTGCACCTGGCGATCCACGATGATTGGGCAGTCTGGTACTACAACGCGCAGATGCGCGCCTGCCCCAGCAAACAGGATGAGGAATGGCGGTTCCTGGGCGACATGGCGGGCTTCCTGCCCCGGCGTGCGGCCGATGCGCTGGGTCAGCTCGCCGCTCGTGTCGGGCTGGATTATTTCGGCCTCGACTGCGCGGTGATGCCGGACGGACGGCTGCTGGTGTTCGAGATCGAGACCGGCATGATCGTGCATGATCGCAGCGCCGAGCGTCCGTCGGCGACCGACGAGGACCCGTGCCAGCGCATCCGCCGTGCGGTCGAGCGGCTGATCGACCGCAGGGCAGGGCGGGCGCCGGACCTCGATCCAACATCCCGCCCGTTGCCGCTCAGGGCAGGTGGTTGCCGCCGGTGACGCCGTAGATCTCGGCGGTGACGTAGCTCGACTCCTGTGAGGCGAGCAGGACGTAGATCGGAGCGAGTTCCGCCGGCTGGCCCGCCCGGCCGATCGGGGTCTGGGCGCCGAGCGACGGGATCTTCTCCTGCGGCTGACCGCCGCTCGGCTGCAGCGGCGTCCAGATCGGACCGGGTGCGACGGCGTTGACGCGTATGCCCTTGCTCGCGATCTGCTTGGCCAGCGCCTTGGTGAAGGCGGTGATCGCCGCCTTGGTGGAGGCGTAGTCGAGCAGGGTCGGGGAAGGCTGGTAGCCCTGGATCGACGTCGTGTTGATGATGGTCGCACCCGGCGGCAGCAGCGGGATCGCGGCCTTGCACAGCCAGAACATGGCATGGACGTTGGTGCGGAAGGTCGCGTCGAACTGCTCGGTGGTGAGGTCGGCGATGTCCTTTACCGCGGTTTGCTTGCCGGCCACGTTGACCAGGATGTCGAGCCCGGACAGGGCCTCGTGCGCGTCACGCACCAGCTTGACGCAGAACGCCTCGTCGCTGATGTCGCCGGGGAGTGCGACGGCCTTGCGGCCTGCCTCGCGTATCAGCGCCACCACTTCGGCGGCATCCGGCTCCTCCGCCGGCAGGTAGCTGAGGGCCACGTCGGCACCCTCGCGGGCGAAGGCGATGGCGGTCGCGCGGCCGATCCCGGAGTCGGCGCCGGTGATCAGCGCCTTGCGTCCGCGCAGGCGTCCCGATCCCTTGTAGCTGTGCTCGCCGTGATCGGGCTTCGGGTTCATCTCCGAGGCGAGCCCAGGTGCGGATTGCGGCTGCTCGTCGAACTCCGGCTGCGGATATTGTTTGGTCGGATCCTGCATGTCGTACTGGTTCAGCGTGGCCATCTCGGCCTCCCATCGGTTGGATGCGGTCGGCAACGACGGGTGGCGGCAGGGGTTCGGTCACGTGTCGGGGAGTTGCGCGGCGGTGCCGTTGCGCCGAGAAGCTGGCCGATGCACGCCGGGCGGGTTCCATCGATCGCGATCATCGGCGCCGGTCCGGCCGGGCTCGCTGCCGCCGAACTGCTCTCGGAGCGGGGCTGCCGGGTCGTGCTGTACGAGCGGATGAGGACACCAGGGCGCAAGCTGCTGATGGCCGGGCGCGGCGGCCTCAACCTCACCCACTCCGAGCCGCTCGAGATCCTGCTGCGGCGCTACGGCAGCATGCGTCCCTGGCTCGCGCCGGCGATCGAGGCGTTCCCGCCCGACGCGCTGCGGCAGTGGGCGGAGCAGCTCGGCCAGCCGCTGTTCGTCGGCAGCAGCGGTCGCGTATTCCCGCGCGCGATGAAGGCGTCGGGGCTGCTGCGCGCCTGGCTCGCCCGCCTGCAGTCGCGCGGTGTGGTGCTGCGCCTCGGCATCGCCTGGGCCGGCTGGGACGAGGACGGGCTGCCGCGACTCGAGGACGGCACGGCGATCGAAGCGGATGCCGTGCTGCTGGCGCTGGGCGGGGCGAGCTGGGCCCGCCTGGGCTCCGACGGACGCTGGGCGGCGCCGCTGGCGCGTCGCGGCGTGGCACTGGCGCCGTTCCGGCCGGCCAATTGCGGCGTGCGCCTCGGGTGGTCGGAGGCTTTCGCCGAGCGCTTCGCCGGACGGCCGCTGAAGAACCTGTCGCTCCGTCATCGCGACCAGGTGTCCCGCGGCGATCTGATGCTGACCGACCGCGGCCTGGAGGGCGGCGCGCTGTATCCGCTCTCGGCGGAGGTGCGCGACTCGCTGGAGATCGGCGAGTCGGTGACGCTTCAGCTCGACCTGCGGCCGGATCAGGATCATGCCGCCCTGGTCGGGCGGCTGTCGCGGGTGCGCGGCCGCGAGAGCCTGTCGAACCGGTTGCGCAAGGCGCTGGCGCTGCCGCCGGAGGCCATCGGCCTGCTGCGCGAGGCCGCGGGGCCGGCGCTGCCGTCCGACGCAGCGGCGCTGGCGACGCTGGTCAAGTCGCTGCGCCTGCGCGTCACCGGCCTGGACGATCTCGACCGGGCGATCTCGACCGCCGGCGGCATCCGCCGCGAGGCGGTCGATCGGCGCTTCATGCTGCGCGCGGTGCCTGGCACGTTCGCGGCCGGCGAGATGCTGGACTGGGAGGCCCCGACCGGCGGCTACCTGCTGCAGGCGAGCATCGCTACCGGTCGTGCGGCGGCGTCGGGCCTGCTCGACTGGGTGCGGCACGAGGATCCGCCGCGCGCGGCGTAGCGGAATGGTGAAGAAGAGCAGGCAAGGGCTTTGCCCTTGACCCACTGGGGCCGGCGGCCCCAGGCCCCGGTTGATCAAGTATCGGATTTCGAAAGCTCGACCTTTGATGGGGTCACGAGGCAAAGCCCCTTGCCTTGTCTCCGGCGATGCGACTGGTCACGCCTGGGACGATCAGGCGTCAAGGAGCCGCGGGCGCCGCGGCCAGCTTGTGCTCGAACAGGCGGAACTCGGCCTCCAGCTGCCACTGCGCGCGCGCCTTCTCGCTGCGGGCGAGGAAGCCGGCGCAGGCACCCTCGGCGGGCACCCCGGGGGCGGTGGCCGCACAGGCGGACGCGACGCCGTCGCCCGACACGCGCCACAGGCTGTCGCCCGGCAGGAACGAGTACGTCAGGGAGTTGCGCGAGAGCTGCTTGAGGTCGGCGTAGTGCAGCCCGTAGCTGGCGGTCGCGCGCATGTATTCGTGGGTCAGGTCGATGCGCGACACGCCCTCGTCGTCGGTGCAGAGCACCATCGGCACGCCGGCGGCACGGTAGGCGCGGAACGGATGGTCCTCTCCCTTCACGCCGAGGATCACGTCGTTGCTGGTCAGGGCGATCTCGACCGCGACGTGGCGCCGGGCTATCTCGGCGAGCAGGTCCGCCGCGTCGTCCTCGTAGGTGACGTCGACGCCGTGGCCGATCCGCCTGGCGCCGGCGATCTCCACCGCGTCGCGGATATGGAAGCGCAGGTCCTCCGGCGGAACCAGCCCCTCGGTCAGCTCGCCGGCGTGCAGGGTCAGCTTCACCGCCGGATCGCGCGAGGAGAGGTAGCGGAAGGCGCGCATGTGCAGGTCGTAGTCACGCAGCGCCACCGGATCGTCCTCGGGGGCTACGATGTTGACGCCGACGAAGCGCGGGTCCGCATCGACGAGCGCGTAGCTGTACGCCATCTGCGCGAACACCGCCTGCGGCGGCAGGATGCGGATCAGCTGCGTCAGGTAGCGGATCTTGACGCCGCAACCGGCCTGGGCGTGCGGCGTGCCGCATCCGAGCACGTCGCGCATCCTCGCCTCGGCGAGGTCGGTGCGGATCCTCGCCTGTGCGACCAGTGCCGCGAGACCGGGACGGATCTCGTCGAGATCGCGCGCGAAATCCTCGCCGTGCCAGGGGTGGGCGAGACCGAGGGCGGCGGACTCGCGCACCAGCGGGTAGTGCATCAGCTCCAGGTAGAGCACGTGGTCGCCGGCGGCCCGGTTGGCGGCCTCGGCCAGCATTTCGCCGGCATGGTCGCGGCCGGCGAGGTCGAACTTGGCGAAGGCGCGGAAGAAATGGTCGTGTCCGGAGGCATCCGACGGTGTCGGCACGTAGTCGCGCATCGAGAAGGCGTCGATGGTGCCGTCATAGAGGCCAGGCAGGTGGGCGAGCGCGTCGGCCGTGCGCAGCGCGCCGGCGGCACAGGGGGCGGCGCTGAGCACGTGAGTGATCGGATCGAGGCAGAGGCCGCTCGTCCGCGCCCACTCTAGATAGCTCTCGGCGTAGATCGCCCCGGAGAGGTGGTTGTGCAGGTCCGCACCCTTGGGCAGCTCGCGCATCAGCACGCGCAGACGCGCCGGTTGCCCGACCAGGCTGTCGAACATCGCGGCGGCACGGCGCGCCGGGTCGGGCGCCCCCCGAGCGGCGAGGGCAGGCAGCAGCAGGCAGAGCGCGAGCAGAATCCGGATCATCACCGAAGCCTGGATGAGGCGGCTACCGGTCGCAACCGTCATCGAGCGGCGGCCGGGCGAGGCAGGTCGCTCCTGCCCGGCCGCGCGGCTCAGGGACGGCTCAGCGCTTCCACCAACCGGTACGACGGATGGGCGGCGACTCCACGACATCGATCAGGATCGGCTGCACGACGTTGCTGGGACGCTCCTCGGCGGGCTCGGCCGGAGCCGGCCCGGACTCCGCCGACGGCGTCTCCGGTGCGGACGCGACGGGCGGTGCCGGCAGCTGGGGTTCGACCGCCTCCGCCACCGGATCGGCCTTCCTGGCCTTGCGGACCCGTGGCTTGGCGACCTTCTGCGGCGGGGCGAGGTCGAGCGCCTGCACGGGCGCGTCCGTCGTGGCGCGAGTCGGCGCGGTGCGAGTCGGCGCGGCGCGCCTGCGCTTCGGCTTGGCCGGAGCCTCGGTCGCGGTTTCGGCGAGCGGTTCCGTCGCGGTCTCGGGAAGCGTCTCCGTCGGCGTCGCCGCGAGCGGCTGGAGCGCGGGCTCGGCCTCCGGGACAGGTTCCGGTTCGGCGCCGAGCGGTGGCTCGACCGCGGGTTCGGGCTGCGGTCCGGCGGCAGCCGCCAGGGCCGCGGCGGTCGAGGCGGGTTCTACCGCCAGCGTCGGCGGCGGCTCGGCATCCTGCTCGATCATGTCGAAGATGTCGAAGCGTCCGCCGAACGGATCGGCCGGAGTCGGCCCGGCATAGGGTGGCGTCGCAGGCACAGCCCGCGGCGGGCCGTCCTGCTCGGGACGGCCGCTCTCCGGCTCGCGCGGCTTGCGGCCGCGGGTGCCGCCGCGTCGGCCGCGCTTGCGTGCGCCGCCCTGCTCCTCCGAGAGAGGCACCTCGCCGGCGGTCCGCGCGTCGAGCCCGCCGTCCAGATCGTCGTCGGGCTCGGCCGGGGCGCCGGCATCGACCTGTGCCGCCCGCGCGACGTCATCGTCCTGCGCGCCCGGCTGGTCGGTATCCGATCCCGGTAGATCCGCGGCCGACACGCCGTTGGCGTCTTCCCGGCGACCGCCGCGGCGGCGACGGCGACGGCGGCGACGCTTATGTTCCTCCTCGCGCTGGGCCGCCGAGGCGGCGGCAGCCGGCGTGCCCTGCGTCGGATCCGCCTCCGTCGCCTCGACCTCGTCGGCCTCGTCCTCGGGCTCCTCGAACTCGACAGTCTCGACGACCCCGTGCGTCACCACGCCGTTAGCCGGCAGGAAGCGCTCCGCGGCGACCTCGGAGACGGCCATCGTGACCGGGGCCGGCTGGCTGGCCGGCGGGGCCGCGAGCTGCGGGCGGACCTTCTCGATGCGCGATTGCGGCGCGATCAGGCTGTCGTCGATCGCGAGCGTGACCGTCATGCGGTGCCGCTGCTCGATCTCGGCCAGCCAGACGCGCTTGTGGTTGAGCACGTAGAGCGCCACCGCACCGGCGAGGTAGACCACGATCTCGGCGGCACGCTGCTTGGCGCCCTCTTCCTCGATCGCGCGCAGCACGTGCAGGGCCGCGCTGTCGGTGCCGCGCACGAAACCGGTGCCGGCGCAGTGCGAGCAGGCGACGAAGGAGCTCTCGGCGATCGACGGGCGCAGCCGCTGGCGCGACATCTCCATCAGGCCGAAGGCGCTGATCTGGCCGACCTGGATCCGGGCGCGGTCGTTGCGCAGCGCGTCCTTCAGGCGGCGCTCGACCATGGCGTTGTGGCGCCGCGCCTCCATGTCGATGAAATCGATCACGATCAGCCCGGCGAGGTCGCGCAGGCGCAGCTGCCGGGCCACCTCGTCGGCGGCCTCGAGGTTGGTGCGCAGCGCGGTCTCCTCGATGCCGCGCTCGCGGGTGGAACGGCCCGAGTTGACGTCGATCGCGACCAGCGCCTCGGTCTGGTTGATCACCAGGTAGCCGCCGGAGCGCAGCTGCACGGTGGGCTGCAGCATGGCGTCGAGATGGTGCTCGACCTGGTAGTAGGAGAACAGCGGCTGGCCGTGGTCGCGCCAGAGCTGCACCTTCTGCGCGTTGGCCGGCATCAGGTTGCGCATGAACTCGCGGGCGGCCTTCCAGCCGGCCTCGCCGTCGACCGCGATCTCCTCGATGTCGCGGGTATAGACGTCGCGGATCGCCCGCTTGATCAGGTTGGCTTCCTCGTAGATCAGCGCAGGCGCCATCGCGCGCAGCGTCTGCTCGCGCACGTCGTCCCACAGGCGAAGCAGGTACTCGCAGTCGCGCATGATCTCCGGCCGCGGGCGCTGCGCGCCGGCGGTGCGGATGATCATCGCCATGCCGCGCGGGATGTCCAGCGCGGCGGTGATCTCCTTCAGGCGCTTGCGGTCGGCGGCCGAGGTGATCTTGCGCGACACGCCGCCGCCGCGCAGCGAGTTCGGCATCAGCACGCAGAAGCGGCCGGCGAGCGAGATGTAGGTGGTCAGCGCCGCGCCCTTGTTGCCGCGCTCCTCCTTGACGACCTGGATCAGCAGGATCTGGCGGCGCTTGATGACCTCCTGGATCTTGTAGTGGCGGCGCAGGCGGACGGGGCGGGGCGCGACGTCGGACAGGGCGTCGCCGCCGATCTGCTCGACGGACTCCTCCTCCTGCTCGGCCGAGTCCTGCTCGACGGAGCGCGACTCGTCGTCCTGCCGTTCGGGGCGGCCGCGCGACTCGGTCGCGACGCTCTGCAGTGTCGCCTCCGGCGCGACCTCGGGCTCGGACGCGTCGGCGACGGCCTGGAGGTCGGCCGCGTC
>CAXTAY010000007.1:0-111548 GCA_964242335.1 uncultured Acetobacteraceae bacterium
GCTGACCCGCTGGGACATCGACATCCTGACCGAGGCGGAGGAGAGCGAGCGCCGGCAGGAGGAGTTCCGGCGCCGCTCCGGCCAGTTCGTCGAGGCGCTGGACGTGGACGACGTGATCGCCGGGCTGCTGGTCACCGAGGGCTTCAACTCGGTCGAGGAGCTGGCCTTCGTGCCGGTCGACGAGCTCGCCGACATCGAGGGCTTCGACGAGGCGGTGGCGGAGGAGCTGATCCGTCGTGCCGAGACCTTCCTTGCCCGTCGCGACGAGTCGCTGAACGCGCGGCGCGTCGAGCTCGGGGTCACCGACGAGGTGGCCGAGATGGGCGGCTTCTCGATGCAGGCGCTGGTGACGCTCGGCGAGAAGGGGGTCAAGACCCTGGACGACCTCGCCGACCTCGCCGGCGACGAGCTGGTGGAGATCCTGGGTGCGGACGCGATCGACGAGGAGGCGGCCAACGAGATCATCATGGCCGCCCGCGCGCACTGGTTCGAGGGCGAGGAGGGCGGCGCGGCTCCCGAGGCGCCGGCCGCGGCGGATGCCGACGCCGAGAGCGCGCCCGAGGAGGAGTCCCACGTCTGAGCCGGCCCATCGCGAAGCGGAAGACGACGCCATTCCCGACGACGTCCTGGACGAGCGGGGGCCGCTGCGGCGCTGCATCGTCACCCGCACCAGCGCGGCGCCGTCCGGGATGATCCGCTTCGTGATCTCGCCGGACCGGATCCTGACACCCGACCTGGCCGCACGTCTGCCAGGACGGGGAATCTGGTTGAGCGCGCGGGAGGATGTGCTAGAAACCGCCCGGAAACGCGGTGCGTTCGCGCGTGCCGCACGTGGACCGGTGACGGTTCCTCCCGATCTCGTCACGATGCTGCAGGAGGGTCTGCTGCGTCGCATTGCCGATCTGCTCGGTCTCGCACGTCGCGCGGGCCAGGCGGTCAGCGGCTATGGCAAGACGCGGGAGTGGGTGACGGCTCGCAAGGCCGGCCTGATCGTCCAGGCGTCGGACGGCAGCGTCGCGGAGCGGGCACGCCTGCTCTCCGGCGCTCGCGATCTGCCGGTCGTGTCATGCATGACCGGAACGAGACTCGGCGCGGCCTTCGGTCGTGACCATGTAGTGCACGGTGCCGTGATGGCGGGGGCTTTGGCCGACCGGCTCATCGCGGAGAATGGACGTTATGCGGGACTCGCCGGGCAGATCTCTGCCGGCGAGGCGCCGGTCCGGCGGGGCAATCCCGAGGATCGGCCCGCGGATGGGCTGGAACAGGCGGGTATATGAGCGAAGGCAACGATCAGGATCAAGCGAAGGGGCGTCTGTCTCTGCGGCCCGCCGGCCGTCTGGAGCTGGGCCGCACCGTCGATGCGGGGTCCGTGCGACAGAGCTTCAGCCATGGCCGCTCGAAGGTGGTCCAGGTCGAGGTGCGCAAGAAGCGTGGTCCCGGTCCGGCTCCGGCGCCGGGCGCGCCCGGCGCGCCGGCCGGCCGCGCCTCCAGCCCTGCCTCGACCCGCCCCGCCGGCGCCGGACGCGCGCTGACCGCGTCCGAGCTCGCGACCCGGCAGCGCGTGCTCGAGGAGCAGCAGAAGGAATCCGCCAAGCGCGAGTCCGAGCGGCGCGAGCAGGAGAAGATCTCGATCCTCTCCGCCGCCGAGGAGGCGCGCCGTCGCGAGGACGATAACCGTCGCGTCGCCGAGGACCAGGCGCGCGAGGCGGCGCATGCCGAGGCACGGGCCCGCGACGATGCGGCAGAGGCGGCACGGCACGCCGCCCACGCCGCGCGCGAGGTCCAGGAAGCGGCCCGGCACGCGGCGCTGCACGGCTCGGGCGAGGACGTGGCGGAGACGCGTCGTCCGGCGGCTTCCGGCGCGCCCGTCGCCGCCACGACCGCGAGGGCGTCCGGCGTGCAGGTGCTGCCGCGCGGACCGGCCGAGCCGCTGCGCCCGCTCGCCGAGCGCGCGACCATGGGTGCGGTGCCCGCCTCGGCTCCGTCCGGTGGCGCCGCCGCCCCGGTCGAGACCCTGCGGCTGAAGCCCAATCGTCCGGAAGAGGATGACAGCCGCCGCTTCGGCGTCGCGCGTCGTCCGGGCGCCGTGCTGCCGCCGCGCAAGGCGCCGGTGGTCGCACCCAAGAAGGTCGGCGACCGCCGCGTCACCGGCCGCGTCGACGTGCAGGCCGCGATCGAGGGCGAGGACGAGAAGACCCGCTCGCTGGCCTCGGTGCGACGCCAGCGCGACCGCGAGCGTCGCCAGGCCGAGCTCGAGCGGCTGCGTGCCGATCAGGTGCGCGTGGTGCGCGACGTGGTGCTGCCCGAGACCATCAGCGTGCAGGAGCTCGCCAACCGCATGGCGACCCGTGCTGCCGACGTGATCAAGTCGCTGATGAAGATGGGTGTCATGGCCACGGTGACGCAGTCGCTGGATGCCGACACCGCGCAGCTGGTGGTCGAGGAGTTCGGCCACCGCGTGCGTCGCGTCAGCGAGAGCGATGTCGAGCTCGGCATCGAGGGTGAGCTGGACGAGGATACCGATCTCGAGCCGCGTGCCCCGGTGGTGACCATCATGGGCCATGTCGACCACGGCAAGACCTCGCTGCTCGACGCGCTGCGCGCCACCGACGTGGCGGCGGGCGAGGCCGGCGGCATCACCCAGCATATCGGCGCCTATCAGGTCGAGACCCCGAGCGGCAACCACATCACCTTCATCGACACCCCGGGCCACGAGGCGTTCACCTCGATGCGCGCCCGCGGCGCCTCGGTGACCGACGTGGTGGTGCTGGTGGTGGCCGCCGATGACGGCGTCATGCCGCAGACCATCGAGGCGATCCGTCACGCCAAGGCGGCGCACGCGCCGATCATCGTGGCGATCAACAAGATGGACAAGGCGGGCGCCAACCCCGACCGCGTCCGCCAGGAGCTGCTCAGCCACGAGATCGTGGTCGAGGCGATGGGCGGCGAGACCCAGGATGTCGAGGTATCGGCGACCAAGCGCACCGGTCTCGACAAGCTGGAGGAGGCGATCCTGCTGCAGGCCGAGATCCTCGACCTGCGCGCCAACCCGGATCGCTCGGCGGAAGGCAGCGTGATCGAGAGCCGCCTGGATCGCGGCCGCGGTCCGGTGGCGACCATCCTGGTGCAGAAGGGAATGCTCTACCAGGGCGACATCGTCGTCGCCGGCGCCGAGTGGGGCCGGGTGCGCGCGATGCTCGACGACAAGAACCGCCCGATCAAGCAGGCGGGTCCCTCCTCGCCGGTCGAGGTGCTGGGTCTCGCCGGGGTGCCGGGTGCGGGCGAGCCGTTCGTGGTGGTCGAGAACGAGACCAGGGCGCGCGAGATCTCGGAGTTCCGCCAGCGCAAGATCAAGGAGAAGCAGGCGGCGGGCCATGTCGCGGCACGCGGCACCATGGACCAGATGCTGGCGCGCATCCAGGCCGGCGCCCAGAACGAGGTCGCCATCCTGGTCAAGGCGGACGTGCAGGGTTCCGCCGAGGCGATCACCAGCACGGTGCTGAAGCTGGAGCACGAGGAGGTCAAGGTCCGCGTGCTGCTCGCCGGTGTCGGCCAGATCACCGAGAGCGACATCCAGCTGGCGAAGGCGTCGGATGCGGTGATCGTCGCCTTCAACGTGCGCGCCACCAGCCAGGCGCGCGAGCTCGCCACCCGCGAGGGCGTCGACATCCGCTACTACTCGATCATCTACCAGGTGTCGGACGACATCGAGCAGCTGGTGCGCGGCAAGATCGCGCCGAAGCACCGCGAGAAGTTCCTCGGCTACGCCGAGGTGCGTCGCGTGTTCGACATCACCAAGACCGGCAAGGTGGCGGGCTGCTACATCACCGAGGGCCTGGTCAAGCGCGGCTGCGGCGTGCGCCTGCTGCGCGACAACGTGGTGGTGCACCAGGGCGATCTCAGCCAGCTCAAGCGCTTCAAGGACGACGTGCGCGAGGTCGCGCGCGGCTACGAGTGCGGGCTCTCGTTCGCGGGCTTCAACGACCTGCGCGAGGGCGACGTGGTCGAGTGCTACGAGATGGAGCTGGTCCCGGCTTGAGCAAGCCGGCGCCCCGGACCGGTCGCGGGACCGGCCGGGACAGGATAGAGACCAGGGGACCGGCCGGGCCGTCGCCGGTCCGCTCCGGTGCGCGCCGCGCCGCGGCCGGGCCCACCCAGCGGCAGCTCCGCGTCGCCGAGGAGATCCGCCACGTGCTGGCCGACCTGTTCACGCGCACCGAGTTCCGTGATCCAGAGCTCGCCGGCGTGGCGGTCACCGTGACCGAGGTGCGGATCAGCCCGGACCTCAAGCACGCGACCGCCTTCGTCACCCGCCTGGGCCGCAGCGACGTCGACGCGATCCTGCCGGCGCTGCGGCGCGCGGCACCCTTCCTGCGGTCGCAGGCGTCGCACGCGCTGCGCCTGCGCAGCGTGCCGGAGATCCACTTCCAGCCCGACACGGCGATCGACTACGCGATGGAGATGGACGCGCTGCTGCGCTCGCCCGACGTGAAGCGCGATCTGGGCTGAGACCGCGCCGCCGCCGGGTCAGAGGATGCGGCTGGTCAGCGAGACGCCGACCAGCATCGCGGCCAGGATCAGGAAGGCGGTCGGAAGGCTTGTCAGGTGGGCGACGAAGCCGATGCCCGCGGGTCCGATGAGGATACCGGCGTAGCCGAGCGTGGTGATCGCCGGCACCGCGACGTTCTCCGGCATCACGTCCTGCCGCCCGACGGCGCTGAACAGCACCGGGACGATGTTCGCGCAGCCGACCCCGACCAGGGCATAGCCCAGCAGTGCCGCCTGCCAGGACGGGATCGCGGTGGCGACGACGAAGCCGCCGGCGGCGCACAGCCCGCCGATCAGCACCACGCGGCGACGGCCCAACCGGTCGACGATGCGGTCGCCGGCGAGCCGGCCGATCGTCATCGTGGCGGCGAACGCGGCGTAGCCGAGACCGCCGTAGGCGGCGGCGAGGTGCCGGACCGAGGTCAGGAACACCGCGCTCCAGTCGAGCACCGCGCCTTCGGTCAGGAACAGCACGAAGCAGAGCGCGCCGATGAACAGCACGATCCCGTGCGGCAGCGCGAAGGCCGGGCCGTCGCTCCTGGCGCCGTAGGGCAGGAAGTCCGAGCCGGCGGCGGCGATCGCGCCGAGGATGCCGAGCGACACGCACCCGGCCGCGGTCAGCGGCGAGGCGCCGGCGATCAGCAGCGCCGCCATGCCTCCGGCGCCGGCGATGCCGCCCAGGCTGAACAGGCCGTGGAACCCCGACATCATCGAGCGTCCGCTGGCCCGCTGCACGATGATCGCCTGGATGTTCATCGCGACGTCGATCGCCCCGATCCCGGCGCCGAACACCATCAGGGTCGCCGCGAGTGCCGAGAGCGAGGAGAGGGTCGCCAGCAGGGGCAGCATGGCGGCGATGACGAGGGCCGCGGCGATCATGACCCGGCGGCAGCCGAACCTGGCGGCCAACGCGCCGGAGAGCGGCATGGTGACGATCGAGCCGATCCCCAGGCACAGCAGGAGCACGCCGAGTGCGGCGTCGCTGATCTCCGCGCGCGTCCTGGCGAACGGCACCAGCGCCGCCCAGGCCGCGTTGCCGAAGCCGGTGGCGAAGAAGACCACGCGGGTGGCGCGCTGTTCCGCCCGTCCCGGCACCGGCAGCGCTCCGGCCACTGGGATCGCCGTCGCGCCTTCGGTCATGCCGTCCTCATGGCGGCGCCGCACGATGCGTCTCGATGCCCAGCGCCCGGAAGGCCGCGACCAGTGCGGACGGCGCATCGGCCTCGACCACCAGATGGGTCAGCCGGGAGGCGGGAACGATCCCGAACGGCGCGGCGGTTCCGAGCTTCTCGTTGGTGGTCGTGGTCACGACGGTGGCCGCCGCTTCGGCCGCGCGGCGCTTGAACTCGGCGTCCTCCAGGTCGAAGCCGGCCAGTCCGGCCGCCGCATCCACCGCGCACGCGCCCAGCAGCGCCAGATCGATGCGGATGGCGTCGAGGTCGCGCATCGCCCGGACGCCGAGCGCTGCACCGCAGCGCGGATCGACACGGCCGCCGATCATGATCAGCTCGATACCGGCCAGCGCCTCGATCTCCGCTGCGACCCGAGGGGCGTTGGTGACGACGGTGATGCGCAGGCCGGCCGGAAGCGCTCGTGCGACGGCCAGGTTGGTCGACCCGGTATCGAGGAACAGCACGTCGTGCGGCCGCATCGTCCGGGCGATCAGGGCGGCGCCGGCGAGGCCCAGTGCCGCCTTTCGCGTCGTCTGCTCGTGCTGTCGTTGCGCGAGGCTGCCGCTCGCGCTGGAAAGCGGCAGGGCGCCGCCATAGACCCGCCGGCACAGGCCCGCCGCCGCGAGCTCCCGAAGATCGCGCCGGGCGGTGTCGTCGGAGATGCCGAACCGCTGGGCGAGTTCGGTGGCGAGCACGCGTCCGGTGCGTCCCAGATGGTCCAGGATATGCCGCTGCCGCTCATCCGGCATCGGGCCAGGCGGTTCGCCCATCCGGTTGCGTCTCCTCGATCACGCAAACCGTGCATCATCATGCAGCTTCGTGCAAGGCCGGCGCGGGCGGGCGCCTTCGCGCGCCTATGGCTTCGGACCGATTACGGGTCGGCGCCCGCTGTCTGGGTGAGTGAGCTGCTCGCAGGCCTCGCCTGCCGCGGCGGCGTCGCAGGCGATCCGCCGGTCTGCCTCAGTTTAGCGGCGTGAAGTGTGCCACGGGCTGGATCACCGTCCCGCCTGCTGCCGTGGGACCCCGGTCGAGGGCGGGATCCACACGGAACTTCACCCCGGCGTTCATCGCGACCTGCTGCAGGTTCTCGTCGCCCGTCAGGTCGGGAACCGACGTGCCACAGGCCGAAACAGCGCGGTCCATCGGCAGATGGTTGGAGTACACCTGCTTGTTCAGGCAGACGGTGTCCTCGGCAGTATAGGGATACCAGTGTGCGCTGCACCCGCCGAGCAGGGTCGCGGCGAGCAGAAACGATCGGAGCAGCCGCCGACGACAGCCGGAGGCGAGAACAAGCAGCACGACCGACCTCCCCGCCCTGGGATCAGCTACAGCGAAGGCTCGCGATCATCCGCCGTTCGAAACGGAGGCAGACCTGGACTGGTTATCTTCGCCGTCACCTCCGGGTGCAATGATAATCGCCGACCGGTTCGTGCCGCCCGCGCCGCCCCGACGCGGAGCGGGGTGGCGCGGTCATTCCTCCTCCGGCTCCGGTCCGCGCGACCGCATCGAGCTCAGCCGCTTCTTCATGGCCGCGAGGCGCCGCTGGTGGTCGCCGCCGCGACGCATCGCCACCCCGACCGCGAGGATGTCGATCAGCACCAGGGCTGCCAGCCGCGAGATCGTGGGCGTGTAGATGTCGGTGTTCTCGAGCGTCTCGATCACCAGCAGCAGGTCGGCCAGGCGGCTCATCCGGCCGCCGGACCGGCCGGAGATGCCGATCACCTGCGCCCCTTGATCCCGCGCCGCGCGCATCACCTCGAGCAGGGCGGTGGTCTGCCCGGTGTTGGAGATCGCGACCGCCACGTCGCCCGGCCGCATCATCGAGGCGGCGATGAACTGCTGGTGCGAGTCCGAGTGGACGTTGCAGGGCACGCCGAACAGGGGAAACTTCTGCTGCGCGTCGGCGGCGACGATCCCCGAGGCGCCGAAGCCGAAGAACTCGATCCGCCTGGCGCCCACCAGCAGCTCGATCGCCTGCGCCACCGCCTCGTGGTCGAGCTGGCTGCGGGCCCAGTCGAGGCTGGTCATGGTGTAGTCGAACACCTTGTCGGTCAGCGTCTGCGGCGTGTCGGTCGCATCCAGCACCGACTGGGTGGCCGGCACGCCGAGTGCCACGCTGTGCGCCAGCTTGAGCTTGAAGTCCTGGAAGCCTTCGAAGCCGAGCGCGGCACAGAACCGCATCACCGTCGGCTCGCTCACGCCGGCATTGCGCGCGGTATCGGCGACGGTGGCGACGAGCGCCGCCTGCGGATCGGAAAGGACATGCTCGGCGACGCGACGGTCGGACTTCCGCAGCGCCGGCAGGCGCACCAGGATCAGCTCCAGCACGTTGCGGCCGGAGGCAGCCGTCCGTTCCGTGCTGCTGCTGGTGGTGTCATCCGCACTCGACATTGCGCTCCTGCAGCGCCGCGGGCGCGTGGCGGGCCCCGGTTGGCTCAAGCAGGAACGCATGTCGCAAGTCGGGTCGCAGAAGTCCAGGTCGTCCGGCGGCCGGCCGGCGTGCGGCGGCGTCGATCTCCTCCGGGTCGATGGTGTTGAAGGCGAACAGCCCCCAGTGGTGCGGGAGCAGCAGCGCGATGCCGGCGGCCTCGCACAGCGCGATCGCCTCGTACAGGGTGAAGTTGCCGGGCACGCCCGCCCCCGCCCGAACCGCGTCGCGCCCGTTGACGGGCAGCAGCGCGATGTCGGGCGCCAGGCCGCGCACCGTGTCGACCAGACCCGGATAGGGAACGCAGTCGCCGCTGTGGTAGAGGCGCATCCCCGCCGCCTCGATGCCGTAGCCGAGGAAGCGCTGCCGGCCCCGCTCGTCCTGCTCCAGCCGCTCATGCGCCGCCGCGACCGGCCTCAGCACGAGGTCGAGCCCGGCGAGCGGCTGCAGCGTCTGCCCGGCATCGACTGGGATCAGGCGCGCGGGATCGAGCCCGATCGCCTCGGCATGCGCCTGCTCGGCCGCCGGCACCACGAACCGGCAGGATGGATGCCGCGCCGCCACCACCGGCAGGGTGCCTCGGTCCATGTGGTCGGAATGCCGATGCGTGCACACGACCAGGTCGATGCGCGGAAACGTCTCCGGCTCGATCGGCGCCGCCATCATCCGCACGTGCGGGAACCGGGTGCCGCGATACTTCGCCGCCAGCTGGTCGGACAGATACGGGTCGATCAGCACCACGGCCTCGCCGATCCGCAGCACGAAGCCGGCCTGCCCGAGCCAGGCCAGGCCGACCCCGTCGATCGGCTCGCCCAGCCAGCCGGCCAGGCCGCGCGGCAGGGCGGCGCGGGTGGCGCGGATCATGTCGCGGGTCCCGGCCGCAGCGCGCGACGCAGGTTCTCCACCGCGGTGACCGTGGCCCGCCGCACGCTCTCCGCCGTCAGCCCGCCGACATGCGGGGTGGCGATCACCCGCGGATGCGACAACAGCGCGGACGGCGCCGGCGGCTCGGTCGCGAACACGTCGGTGGCATAGACCCGTATCTTGTCGCGCTCGAGTGCGGCCAGCAGCGCCGGCTCGTCCACCAGGCCCGCCCGGGCGGTGTTCACCAGGTGGCAGCCGTCGGGCAGCCGATCGATCGCCGCCGCGTCCAGCAGCGCGCGACCGTCGGCCGGCATCGGGCAATGCAGCGACAGCATCTCCGCCTCCGCGAGCACCTGCCCGAGCGTCGCCCAGCGGAAGTCGCCCGCCGGCGTGAAGCCGGCATCCGGATACGGATCGAACACGCGCACCCGTGCGTCGAACGCCAGCGCGAAGCGCGCCACCAGCCGGCCGACGGCGCCGCAGCCGATCAGGCCCAGCGTGCGGCCCTCGATCTCGATCCCGGGCCGCCTCTGCCAACCGCCGGCCTTGAGCGCCGCACTCTGTTCCGGGATATGCCGCAGCGACGCCAGCAGCAGCCCGAAGGCGAGCTCGGCGACGCCGCGCGCGTTGGCGCCGCCGGCGCGCAGCACCTGGATGCCCAGCCGCTCCGCCGCCGCCAGCGGCAGGTTGTCGGTGCCGGTGCCGTTGCGGCTGATCGCCCGCAGCGCCGTCGCCGCCTCCAGCACCCGCGGGCTGACCGGCTCGACCCCGGCCAGCCAGCCGACGCAGCCTGGCAGCAGCGCGAGAAGCTCCGCCTCGTCCGGCGTCTCGCCGGCCCGGCTGAACACCAGCTCGCAGCCGTCCTCGACGAGGGCCTGCAGTGCCGGGTCGGGGTTCCGGGTCAGCGAGCGCGGCGTGACCAGGATGCGGGTCATGCCGGCACCCCGGCCTGGCGCGGCGCCCCTCCGGCGAGCGACGACAAGCTCTCGAACATCGGGCCGGACGAGGCGATCCGGACCGCGAACACCTCGGCGATGACCTGGGTCCAGCCGTGCAGGAAGTAGTTCCAGCCGTCGAAGATCGCGAGGCCGGCCTGCGCCGCCTGCGCCCCGGCCTGATCGAGGAACAGCAGGTCGCCGCGATAATTGAGCTCCCACACCAGGGCGCCGCGCGGGAAGCGCGCCCCGGCGCCGAGCGGCGAGCCCGGACGGTCCTTGCCTAGTCCGGTGGCGTTGACCACCAGCGAGCCGGGCGGCAGCCCGTCCAGCACCTCGTCGTTGCGGTCGGTGGAGCTGGACTGCACGTAGTCGACCGCGACGTCGCTGCCGAGGCCGTCGTGGAACCGGCGCAGCGTGTCGAGACGGTTCGCGTTCACGTCCGACACCACGATCCGGCGCGGCCGGTCGGCGCCCTGGCGCGGCCGCATCAGGTTCCAGGTGATGGCGGTGGCGGCACCGCCGGCGCCGATCAGGAACGCGTCCGCGCCGCCCTCCTCGCCGAGACGCTGCCAGTGCCGATCCGGCAGGATCGCATCGAGCGCGAGACGGGCGGAGATCGGGTCCTTGGCGTGGCCGATCAGCCGGTCGTGGCGCTTGGACAGGCAGCTCACCTCGTGCAGCGACTGCGCATGCGGATCGAGCGCGTCGAACAGGTCGGCGGCTGCGTGCAGGAGGTCGATCTTGTGCGCCGTCACCAGCGCGCCGGCGGAAAGGGCATCGTCGCGCACGAACGACACCACGTCGCGATAATCCTGCGCCGGCGCGTGCAGCGGCAGGTCGATGCCGTTGATGGCGCACTCGCCCAGCCCGAGCGCCTCGGCCCAGCGCGGGAACACGGTCATGATCGACGACTGCCCGGTGCTCACGCCGATGAAGTGCAGCGTCGGCACCGCGGCCGCGGGCGGACGCGGCCTCATGCGGGTTCCCTGACCCTGCTCGCGAGGCGGACCGCCTCCTCCGCGTTGCGGCGGATCCCGGCCCAGTCGCCCTCGCGGATCATGCTGCGGCTGGCGATCCAGGTGCCGCCGACCGCCGCCACCGACGGTTGCCTCAGCCAGTCGGCCAGGTTGTCGATCGACACGCCCCCGGTCGGGATGAAGCTGAGCCCATGCAGGGTGAAGGGTGCCGCGACCGCGCGCAGCATCGCGATCCCGCCGGCCGGCACGGCGGGGAAGAACTTGAAGGTGCGCACGCCGCGCTCCACGCCGGCCTGTAGATCCGACGGCGTCATCACGCCGGGGACATAGGCGAAGCCGGTCGCCGCCGCCGCCTCCAGCATGCGCGGGCTCAGCCCGGGTGCCAGGGCGAAGCGGGCGCCCGCCTCGATCGCCCGCTGCAGGTCCGGCGGCGTGACCACGGTGCCGGCGCCCACCACCATGTCGCGGTAGCGCTCGGCGATCCGCGCGATCACCTCCGCCGCAGCCTGGGTGCGGAACGTCACCTCCACGACGCCGAGCCCAGCCTCCAGCAGCGCCTCCGCCAGCGCGTCCGCTTCCGCCACGCCGTCGACCTCCACCACCGGAATGACGCCGAAGGCGGTGGCCTCCAGCAGCGTGGCCTGCCTGTCGTTCATGTCGCTCCCGGCGGTCATCTCACTGCGCCGCCGGGTCGGCGACGCGGGGTCGGTAGCGCGGGTTCGGAACCCGCCTCCAGCCACCGGCGCCGTCGGTGACGATCAGGTCGCGCATGCCGCCGGCGCGGGCGATGATCTCGTAGTCCTGGCCGGCATCGGCCGGGTAGCAGAACAGCGTGACCAGGGGCGTGCCGCCGACATTGACGCTGCGGTGGATCCAGTGCGGCGCGACGTAGACCAGGCTGTTCGGCGTCATCTCCTCCGCGCGCATGGTGCCGTCGGCGAGCTCCATCAGCATCACGCCACGACCGGACTGGCAGAGATAGATCTCAGGCCGGTCGCCGATCGCGTGGATATGGCCGCGGGTGAACAGGAACTCCTCGCCGACCCGGCCCGGCTGCAGGGTGCTGGTGCCGAAGATCATGTCGCCGGCGCGGTCGGAGGGCCGGAACTCGTCGACCTGGTAGGCGAGTTCGCGGCCCCGGGTGCGCGCTACCTCGGCGAAGGCATCGTCGTCGGCGAACAGCCCGGCGAGATCGTCGTAGCGCTTCTGGTAGCGGCCGGTGCGCCCCGTCATCTCTCCGGTGTCGGGCGCGATGAGGACGGAGGTTGGCAGGGACAACGACATCGGTAGGCCTTCCAGCACGTAGGAGACGTGGTGTGCTTATGTAGTCCTATTACGTGGCTGACCGCATAGGCAACCGTTTTGCGATATTTTGCAGCGCAGTATGGCGGTTTGCACTTGTCGACACCGGTTCTCGATGTTGTATTGCTACCCCATAAGGGGGTGACGCTACGGAGGTGGTCCGGCGGCCTCGGGGAGGTAATCCATGAAGGTCATTCTCGCAGCGGCGGCTCTGGCCGGCAGCCTGGCGCTCGCGGCAGCGCCGGACGCGGAGGCGAAGACGGTCAAGATCGGCCTGTCGATGCTGACCCAGAACGCACCCTATTATGCGGCGCTGCAGGTCGCGGTGCTCAAGGAGGCGAAGGTCCTGGGCGCACAGGTCGTCACCGCCGACGCCAACAACGACATGCTCAAGCAGATCTCCGACGTCGGCGACATGCTGTCGCAGAACATCGACGTGCTGATCATGGATCCCAAGGACGCCAAGGGTCTGGTCGGGGTCACGCGCGACGCCGCGGCGGCGCATGTCCCGGTGATCATCGTCGACAGCTCGATCGATCCGTCGGCGCCGGTGCTGACCACGATCCAGTCGAACAACGCCGAGAACGGGCGCCTGATCGGCGACTGGCTGATCAACCAGGTGAAGGGCAAGGACCTGCACCTCGCCGTGCTCAGCGGCGACCAGGGCAACGTGGTCGGCGAGGCGCGGCGCGACGGCGTCATGGAGGGGATCATCGAGGCGCAGCTGCGCCAGCTCGGCCATGCCGGCTTCACCGTGGTCGGCCAGGGCTGGGGCGGCTGGACCCAGGAGGGCGGCGTCAAGGCGACGGAGGACCTGCTCACCGCTCATCCCGACATCAACGCCGTGCTGGCGGAGAACGACAGCATGGCGCTGGGGGCGATGCGCGCGATCCAGGATGCCGGCAAGGCCGACCGCAACATCCTGATCTTCGCCGCCGCGGACGGGCAGAAGGAAGCGGTGAAGCTGATCGAGGACGGCAAGTACGGCGCCACCGGGATGAACGACCCGGCGGTCATCGGCAGGATGGCGGTCGATCTCGCGGTCAAGGCGGCGAACAAGCAGGTCCCCGCGGGCACGCCGAAGGTCACCTACACGCCGCCGGTCGCGATCACCAAGGCGAACGCCGCGCAGTACTACAAGCCCGACGCGGTGTTCTGATCCGCGCCGCGTGATGCCGGCCGAAGCAGCCATCCTGGCGGGCGCCGTGGACGGGAGCGGTGCCCTCGGTTCCGCCAGCGTCGAGATGACCGGCGTGTCCAAGCTGTTCGGCGGCATCAGGGCGCTCGACGACGTCTCGTTCTCGGTCAGGGCCGGCGAGGTGCACGCGCTGCTCGGCGAGAACGGTGCCGGCAAGTCGACGCTGATGAAGATCCTCGCCGGCGCGCATCAGGCGACGAGCGGCGAGATCCGGGTCGGCGGCGAACGGGTGAGCATCGCCTCGCCGCATGCGTCCCGGGCACTCGGGATCGGCATCATCTACCAGGAGCTGGCGCTGGCCTCCGAGCTCACGGTGGCCGAGAACATCTTCCTGGGCGAGCTGCCCGGCCTGGTGAACGCCCGGCAGCTGCGCGCCCGGGCGCGGACCCTGCTCGACGAGCTCGGCTTCGCGGTCGACCCCGGCGCCGTGGTCGGGACCCTGCCGCTGGCGTTCCAGCAGGCGGTCGAGATCGCCAAGGCGATGTCGCGCCAGGTCCGCATCCTGATCCTCGACGAGCCGACCGCGGTGCTGGCGCCGCCCGAAGTGGAGCGGCTGCTCGAGGTGGTGAAGGGCCTGTCGCGACGCGGCGTGAGCGTGGTCTACATCTCGCACCGGCTCGACGAGATCTTCCGCATCGCCGACCAGATCACCGTGCTCAAGGACGGACGCGCCGTCGGCACCTACGCCGCGTCGGGCATGGACGAGCACCGGCTGATCTCGCTCATGGTCGGGCGGGAAACCTCGCAGCTGTTCCCCAAGGTGGCGCGCACGAAGGGCGAGGAACTGCTGCGCGTCGAGAACCTGTCCGCCGCCGGACTGGTCCGCGACGTCTCCTTCACCCTGCATGCCGGCGAGGTGCTGGGCATCGCCGGCCTGATCGGCAGCGGACGCACCGAGCTCGCGCGCGCGATCTTCGGCGCGGGCGGGATCGAGGCCGGCACCGTCAGCGTGTCCGGCCGGCGGGTCTCGGTCCGCACCCCGAGGCAGGGTGTCGCGGCGGGGATCGGCCTGGTGCCGGAGGACAGGAAGTCGCAGGGCCTGGTGCTGGCACTGCCGATCCGGCAGAACGTCACCTTCACCTGCCTCGCGCGCTTCACCAACTGGATCGGGGTGATCCGCCGCGGCGCCGAATCCGCCTCGGTCGACGACGTGGCGCGGCGCGTCACGATCCGCGCGCGCAACCTCGACCTGCCCGTCAGCAGCCTCTCCGGCGGCAACCAGCAGAAGGTGGTGCTGGCGAAGTGGCTCGATGCCGGCTGCAGGATCATCATCCTGGACGAGCCGACGCGCGGCGTCGATGTAGGCGCGCGCGCCGAGATCTACGGGCTGATCGAGACGCTGGCGGCGAGCGGTCTCGGTGTCATCGTCATCTCGTCGGACCTGATCGAGGTGATCGGCGCGTCGGACCGCATCCTGGTGATGAGCGGCGGTCGGATCAGCGGCAGCCTGTCGTCGCGTGACCAGTTCACCGAAGCCCGTATCATGCAGCTCGCCCTGCGCAGTGCGGCGCATGTCGGCGCCGGATCGAGGGAGGCCTGAATGGCGGTGGTGCGGACGGCCGAGGCAGGCGGCGGCAGCGGCGCGAAGCGGCGTCTCGACTGGCGCTCCTTCGCTGCCAGCTACAGCACGATCGCGATCTTCGTGGTGCTGGTGCTGGTCGCGAGCTTCATCTCGACCAGCTTCTTCAGCAGCCGCAACATCGAGAACGTGCTGCGCCAGGTGGCTAGCACCGGCGTGATCTCCATGGGCATGCTGCTGGTGATCCTGACCGGCGGCATCGACCTGTCGGTGGGCTCGGTCGCGGCCCTCGGCAGCATCCTGTGCGCGTCCCTGCTCACCACCCAGTCGCTGTGGAGCGCGATCCCGCTCAGCCTCGCCGCCGGCGGCGCGCTGGGTGCCGTCGCCGGGTACTTCGTGGCGGTGCGGCGCATGCCCGCCTTCGTGGTCACCCTGGCGGTGATGACCATCGCCCGCGGCACCGCGCTGATCGTCTCCGAGGGCCACCCGATCTTCATGGGCGACAACGGCGCCTGGCTCGATACCGGGTTCAACCGCGGCAGCCTGCTCGGCGTGCCGGTGCCGGTGCTGCTGACGCTGCTGGTGTTCGCCGCCACCGCGTTCGTGCTGCGCCTCACCGCCTACGGCCGGCTGATCGTGGCGATCGGCTGCAACAGCGAGGCGGTGCGGCTGTCCGGCGTCCGGGTGATGCCGCGCGTCTTCTCGGTCTACGTCGTCTCCGGCGTGCTGTCGGCGCTGGCCGGGATCGTCATCACCGCCCGCTCCGGGGTCGGCTCGCCGGTGGTCGGCATCGGCATGGAGCTGGACGTGATCGCCGCGGTGGTGATCGGCGGCGCCAGCCTGATGGGCGGCCGCGGCACCGCGCTCAACACCCTGATCGGCGTGCTGACGCTGGGCGTCATCGGCAACATCATGAACCTGCTGAACGTGCCCGGCTATCACCAGGAGGTGGTCAAGGGGGTCATCATCCTGGTCGCGGTGCTGTTGCAATCCTCGTTCTGGCCGCGACGGGCCTGACGAGGGTGCCGGCCAAGCAGGACCTGTTGCTGGCGATCGACGTCGGCACCGGCAGCGTGCGCAGCGCCCTGCTGACCGCGTCCGGCGAGACGCTCGCCTTCGCCGCCCAGGAGCACGAGCAGATCGTGCCGCAGTACGGCTGGTCCGAGCAGCGTCCGGCCGACTGGTGGGCGGGCGCCGTCACCGTGATCCGCCGCGTGCTGGACATGCTGCCGGGTGCGGCCGCCCGGGTGGCCGCGATCGGCGCCTGCGGGCAGATGCACGCGACCGTGCTGGTGGATGCGGACGGACGGCCGGCGCTGCAGGCGGTGCCGCTGTGGAACGACAAGCGCAACCGCGAGGAACTCGACCGCTTCACGCGCGAGCAGCCGTGGCAGGCGCTGCTGCCGGTCGCGGCGAACCCGCCCTCGGTCGCCTGGTGGGGCTTCAAGCTGCAATGGCTGAAGGCGCACCGGCCGGCGGAATATGCCCGCACGGTGCAGGTGCTGAGCCCGAAGGACTGGATCAATTTCCGCCTGACCGGGGCGGTGGCGATCGACGCGCCGGAAGCCTCCTGCACCTACCTGTTCGACGCCGGACGCGGCGGCTGGAGCGAGGCCCTGGCGCAGCGCCTGGGGATCGAGCCGAGGCTGCTGCCGCCGATCCGCGAGCCGCACGAGGTGCTGGCCGGCGTATCGCGGGAGGCAGCGGTGGAGACCGGCCTGCCCGAGGGTGTCCCGGTGGTGGTCGGCATCAGCGACTATCCGGCCGCCCTGCTCGGGTCGGGCGTCGTCGCGCCGGGCCTCGCCTCCGACGTGACCGGCACCTCGACCCTGCTCACCCTGTGCACGGCGGCGCCGGTGCTGCATCCGATCATCAGCAACGTGCGCGGCGCGCTGCCGAACTGGTCGGCCTTCACCATCCTGGATGCCGGCGGCGACGCGATGCGCTGGGCCAGGCGAGCGTTCCACGAGAAGGGCTTCGAGTACGGCCGCGTCGTCGACTTGGCGGCGGACGTGCCGGCGGGGGCCGGCATGCTGCTGTTCCTGCCCTATCTCAACGGCGAGCGCCTCGGCGAGCGCACCAACGCGCGCGCGCAGTTCATCGGCCTGACCAGCGCGCACGGCACCGGGCACCTGCATCGCGCGGTGATGGAAGGGGTCGCCTTCGCCGCGGCCCGCAACCTCGCGATCATGGAGCAGGCCGGCAACCGGCTCGATCGCATGGTGGCGGCCGGCGGCGGCGCCAGGACGGCGCTCTGGCTGGAGATCAAGGCGAGCCTGTACGGCTGCCCGATCCTGACCACGGCAGCCGAGGAGTGCGGCGTGCTCGGCTGCGCGATGCTGGCGGGCACCGGGATCGGGCTCTATCCGGATCTCGCCGCGGCCGCCGCGCGGCTGGTGCGCTTTACCGGCGAGGTGCGGCCCAACCCGCGCTGGGCCGACACCTACGCCCGCCTCAAGCCGGTGTTCGACCGCGCCTACGAGAACAGCCAGGACTACTGGACCATGCTGGAGGCGGCCGAGGCGGCGGCCGGCCGGGAACCGGAGCGCCCCGGCTGAAGCACAGGCAACCGGCGCCCGCTGGCGACACGCGACCGGACGAGTGCGACCTCTGCGGCCGCATCCGCGCCGAGGCTGCCCTGTTCGCCTGAAGCCGTTCCGCGTCGGGCGGATCCCGCCGATCACGCTCGCCAGCCCCGGGCGCAATACCGAGGACGGCCCCGAGGGCATCGGCTAGTGTCTCGTGGATGTGCTCCACCAGCAGATCGTGGTGCAACCTCGATCGGAGACGCCCGGACATGAACGACGTCGCCGACTGGAGGAAGACGCAGCGTGCACGTGCCGAGCGTCTGCAAGCGGGTGCCGGGTTCGCCGACGGCAAGATGGTCAGGCCCGAGGACGCCACCGCGCTGCTGCAAGCGGTCATCCGCCCCGGGGACCGGCTGTGCATGGAGGGCGACAACCAGAAGCAGGCGGACTTCCTCGCCCGGGCGCTCGCCGACGTCGATCCCCGCAAGGTGCACGACCTGCACATCGTCCAGTCCGGCATCGTGCTGCCGGAGCATCTCGCCCTGTTCGAGCGCGGCATCGCGAAGAAGCTGGACTACTCCTACTCGGGAACCCAGGGCGGCGCGATCGCACGCGCGCTGAATGCCGGCAGGGTGCAGCTCGGCGCGATCCACACCTACATCGAGCTGTTCGGCCGCTACTTCGTCGACCTGACCCCGCACGTCGCGCTGACCGTGGCGCGCGCCGCGGACCGCGAGGGCAACCTGTACATGGGGCCGAACACGGAGGACTCTCCGGCCGTGATCGAGGCCACGGCGCTCAAGCAGGGCATCGTGGTGGCGCAGGTCAACGAGGTCGTGGACAAGCTGCCGCGCGTGGACGTGTCGGGCGACCGCATCGACTTCATCGTCAAGTCGCCGAAGCCGTTCTACGTCGAGCCGCTGTTCACCCGGGACCCGGCTCAGATCACCGAGACGATGATCCTGACCGCGATGATGGCGATCAAGGGCATCTACGCGGAGTACGGCGTCAGGCGTCTCAACCACGGCATCGGCTTCAACACCGCCGCCATCGAGCTCCTGCTGCCGACCTACGCGGACAAGCTCGGCCTCAAGGGCAAGATCTGCACCCACTGGGCGCTCAACCCGCATCCGACGCTGATCCCCGCCATCGAGTCCGGCTGGGTCGAGCGGATCCACAGCTTCGGCTCGGAAGTCGGCATGGACGAGTACATGCGCGCCCGGCCGGACATCTACTTCAACGGGCGCGACGGCTCGATGGCATCTAACCGGATGTATTGCCAGGTCGCCGGGCTGTACGCGACCGACCTGTTCATCGGCTCGACGTTGCAGATCGACCTCGCCGGCAACAGCTCGACGATCACCCAGGACCGGATCGCAGGCTTCGGCGGCGCCCCGAACATGGGGTGCGATCCCCACGGGCGGCGTCATCCGAGCGATCCCTGGTTGCGGGCGGGACGCGAGGCGGCCGAGGGCGATCCTGCGTTGCGGCGCGGCCGCAAGCTGGTCGTGCAGATCGTCGAGACGTTCAGCGGGAAGATGGTCCCGACCTTCGTGGAGAAGCTCGACAGCCTGAACCTGGCGGAGAAGCTCAAGCTCGAGCTGGCGCCGGTGATGATCTATGGCGACGACGTGACGCACATCGTCAGCGAGGAGGGTATCGCCAACCTGCTGCCGTGCCGGACAGCCGCGGAGCGGGAGCAGGCGATCCGCGGCATCGCCGGCTTCACCGAGGTCGGGCGCGGCCGCGACCGCAAGGTGGTGGAGACGCTGAGGCAGCGGAAGATCATCCAGCGTCCGGAGGACCTCGGCATCGATCCGCTGGAGGTGCATCGGAGCATGCTCGCCGCCCGCTCGGTCAAGGACCTGATGCACTGGTCGGGCAATCTCTACGACCCGCCAGCCAAGTTCCGCAACTGGTAGGAGCACTGCGCGATGGAGACCCTGAACATCAGGCATCCGGCGAGGAACCGCCTTGCCGGGAAGAAGCACCAGGCGATCATCGGCGTGGTCGCGTCGGGCAACCTCGAGATCCTGCTGGAGCGCGTGCTGCCGGCGGGGCAGTGCGAGATCGACATCAACACCGCGATCAGGGGACACGGCGAGACCTGGAGGGCGGTCGTCGCGGATTTCGTCGAGCGGCACTCGCCCGGCGGCCTGCGCATCTCGATCAACGACGGCGGAGCCCGGCCGGACACGGTCTATCTGCGGCTGATGCAGGGAACCGCCCTGATGGAAGCCGAATGATGCTCGAGGCAGCGACGGGCGAGCGGGCGAGCTGGTTCCAGGCGACCGCCCGGCAGCGCGTCGAAGGCCTGCTGGACCCGGGAAGCTTCGGGGAGTTTCTCGGTCCGGCGGCGCGGGTGCAGAGCCCGCACCTCGCGCTGTTCGATCTGCCGTCGGCGTTCGACGACGGGGTCGTGATCGGCCGCGGCACGTTGGAGGGCCGCGACGTCCTGCTCGCGGCGCAGGAGGGCCAGTTCATGGGCGGCACGTTCGGCGAGGTCAGCGGCGCCAAGATCGTCGGCCTGCTCCGTGCGGCACGCGACCATGGCGACCTGCCACGGACGGTCCTGCTGCTGCTCGACAGCGGCGGCGTCCGCTTGCAGGAGGCGAACGCGGGGGAGCTCGCGGTCGCCGAGGTGATGCGGGCCGTGGTCGAGGCGAGATGCGCCGGGGTGGCCGTGATCGCCCTCGTCGGGGGCAGGTCCGGGGCGTTCGGCGGTGCCGGGCTGACCGCCGCGACCTGCTCCCGGATCGTGATCTCCGAGCAGGGCCGCATCGGCGTCACCGGTCCCGAAGTGATCGAGACCAACAAGGGGGCCGAGGAATTCGACGCGGCGAACAAGTCCCTGGTCTGGAGCGTCGTCGGCGGCAAGAACCGCAGGCTGATCGGCGGCGCGGATGCTTTCGCACGCGATACCATGAGCGGCTTCCGGGAGGCGGCGCTCGCCGTGCTCGGCCGCGCCCCACCCTTCGACCTGAAGACCCTGAAATCCGAGCAGGACCGCCTGGCCGCGCGCCACCGCACCCTGGGACCTTGTCACGACGCTCTCGGCATGTGGAGGGCGATCGGCATCGAGGACCCGGAGGCGATCCGGGACATGCAGGACGGACCGTTCGTCGAGATCGCGGACGGCGTGCAGGGAGCCAACCATGACGCTCGATGAGGTCGTCGAAGGGCTGTTTCCATCCGGCCACCACGTCGAGATCAGCGAGCAGGGCTGGATCACCGGCCACGGCGCGCGCCGCGGCGGCACGCCGATCGCGGTGATCGGGGTGGCCAACGGCGTGCCGCTCGGAACCGCAGGCGCCCTGCGCCTGGCCGACCATGTGCTGGGCGTGGTGCAGAGGGGAGGCGACGTCCCCATCCTGGTGCTGGTGGACACGGAGGGCCAGCTGATGGCCCGGCGCGAGGAGATGATCGGCCTGAACGAGTACCTCGCCCACCTGGCCAAGTGCCTGCTGCTGGCGAGCCATCACGGGCATCGCACCATCGGGCTGCAGTACGGGCGCGCTTCCGCGGGCGCGTTCCTGGCCACCGCGCTGGCCACCGACAGCCTCGTCTGCCTGCCGGGCGCGGAGCCGGCGGTGATGGACCTGCCCTCGATCGCCAGGGTGACGAAGCTGCCGGAGGACAAGCTGAGGGCGCTGGCGGAGACGACGCCGGTCTTCGCGCCGGGCCTGGACCCGCTGGCCCGGACCGGCGCGGTGGCGGAGATCTGGGACCCGGGGAAGCGGCTCGACGAGCAGCTCGAGGCGTCGCTTGCCGGTGCGGGGCGCAAGGACGTGCGCGACCGGCTCGGCGCCGAGCGCCGCGGCAGGCCGATGGCGGCGAAGGTCGCCTTGCGGGTCATCGAGGAGGCGACCGGTACCGGGTCATGATGCTTCGGCGGCATGACCTGCTGCTTCCCGGTTTGGCCTCCTGGGAGGCGATGCTGCGCAGCCGTCCCGGGCTTGCGGAGCTGCCGTTGCTGGCCGACTGGGCCCGGCTCGGGCGGCCCGTCATCGTCCGCCGTCGCCTGCCCGGCGAGGCATCGGCCGATGTACCCGCGGCCGTGCCGCTGCCGCCGAGCCAGGGCAAGCAGCGCATCGCCGTCAGCTTCCCGTCCGGGGCCACGCTGGCCGCATCGCCGCCAGTCCTGCTGCGCGACGCCGCATCGTCGGCGCCTGCGGCCTGGCAGCGGGTCATCGCGGCCCTGATCGACGTCGCGCAGGACACGGGCGTCGCGCCCTGCGTGTTCGGCGCCCTGCTCTGGCAGCATGCGACCGGGCTGCCATACCTGACCGCGCGATCGGATCTCGACCTGCTGTGGCACGTCTCCGAGCAGGCGGTCGCGGCGGCGCTGATCGGGGCGCTCACCCGTCTCGACGCCGCCGGGCTGGTCCGCCTAGACGGCGAGCTGGTGCTGCCCGACGGGGCCGGGGTGAACTGGCGTGAGTTCGCCCAGGCGGATGGGGCGGGCGCCACGGTCTTGGTCAAGACGATCGACCGGGTGGAGGCACGGCCGCGGGCCGCGCTGTTCCGCGCGCCGGTCGCGGCATGATGACGGCGGCGTCCCGGCACGCCGGTCTTCCGGTTCAGATCGATCTCGGCGCCCGCGTCGCGGCGGTCGCGACGGCCGCGCTGCTGGCCGAGCTGGAGACCTGGCCGAAGCCGGGGCTGGTCAGCCACGTCGATGCGGGCAGCCATACCGACATGGATGCCGGCACGTTCAGGGCCAGCATCGCGGCGTTGCGGCCGTTCTTCGCCGACCTGGCCGCGGCTGGCGCATGCGGCGCCGCGATGCCTGAGCTGCGCGCGATCGGATTGGCCGCGGAACGGGCGATGATGACGGCGACCGGCGGCGTCAACACGCATCGCGGTGCCATCTTCGGCCTGGGCGTGCTGTGCGCGGCAGCCGGGGCCGCCTGGGCTGACCCGGCTGTCGATGCAGGGAACTCCGGACCGCTGCCGGCGCGGCTGGGCGCGATCGTGCGGCAGCGCTGGGGAAGCGCCATCCTGCGTGGCCCCATCCCGCTGCACAGCCACGGAGCGCTGGCCCTGCTGCGCCACGGCGCGGGCGGTGCGCGGGCGCAGGCCGCCGCCGGTTTCCCGCACGTCCTCGCCGTCGGCCTGTCGGCACTGCAGCTGGGCCGCGTGCTGGCGCCCGGGGATGCGGAGGCCGCCCGCGTGCAGGTGTTCTTCGCCCTGCTGCAGTCGGTCGAGGACACCAACCTGCTGCATCGCGGCGGTGCGCGGGGCCTCGCCTACGCCCGCCTGCGAGCATCGGGGTTCCTCGCCGCCGGCGGCGTCGGGCAGGCAGGCTGGCGGGACCGCGCCGCTTCCGTGCACCAGGCCTTCGTCGCGTGCGGCCTCAGTCCCGGAGGGTGTGCGGATCTGCTCGCCTGCACCCTGTTCCTCGACGGGTTGAGCCACTTGCCATGACCGCGACGGCGATACTCTGCTCGGGCCAGGGCGCACAGGCCGCGGGAATGTTCGACCTGCTGGCCGAGGCACCGCGAGCAGCGCACGTATTCGCGGCGGCGAAGGCGGCCCTCGGAGGCCAAGACCCGCGCGAGCTGGTCCGGCGGGCCAGCGCGGGGGAGCTGCACGCCAACAGGGCCGGGCAGATCCTGTGCTGCACGCAGGCCATGGCGGCATGGGCGGTGCTGGCCGACGTTGTCCCGCGCCCGCTCCTCGTCGCCGGCTACAGCGTGGGCGAGCTTGCGGCTTGGGGCGTCGCGGGATTGTTCGACGTCGAAGGGGTCCTTGATCTCGCCGCGAAGCGCGCCTCGATGATGGATGGCGTGACGGACAGGCCATCCGGCCTGCTCGCGATACGCGGTCTCTGCAGACCCGAGCTGGAACCGCTGTGCCGAGCGCACGAGTGCCATATCGCCATCCTCGTCGCGACGGACCAGATGCTGGTCGGGGGTGCTCGCGAGTCGCTGCGGGCGCTCGTCATCGACGCCGAGGCGCATGGCGCGCGGAATACGACGATGCTTCCGGTTGCCGTTGCCTCGCATACGCCGCTCCTGGACCGGGCGAGCGAGCTGTTCCGCGACGCTCTCGCCGAGGCGGAGCCATCGACCGACGTCCCGTCCGGCGTGCGGCTGTTGAGCGGTATTGACGGTGAGGCGGTGTTCGACGCGCGCGCGGGTCTGGACAAGCTTGCGCTCCAGATCCGCCAGACCATCGATTGGGCGGCGTGTATGGACGCCTGCAGGTCGAGTGGCGTCGACAAGGTCTTCGAGCTCGGCCCCGGCACTGCGCTGGCGCGCTTGATGCGGGAGGTGATGCCGGACAGCGACATCCATAGCCTGTCGGATTTCAGGACGCTCGACGGCTTGAGGCGATGGCTGGGAGCGTCGCGCGCCTGACCGCACTGGCGACCGTCGGCAACGCGAACGAGTGACCCTGGCGAACGGGTCGCCTTCGCCTTCGGCCGCGCGCGGCTCATGCGGTGGGCACAGGATCGGCTTCCGCCTCTGACCAGGCGATCTTTCTGAGCACCCGCTCGCCCGGCGTTCACTCCAGCGGGGCGGACATCCTCAGAGCCTAGGTTTGACGCGGCGATGGCAGGACGGGCCGTTCGACACGCTGCTGTGGACCGATCCGCCGCCGGAAAGGTCTCGCCGAACCCGGTTGCGCGCAGGACTGCTTTCCCGTCGTGCACCGTGATCTGACGGTCGAGGGCGTCGCGTTCTACGACCGCTTCGATCGCATGGTCGGCACCCCCGCCCGGCTCGCTCTCAAGCCTCTCGGTAGCGCCGTCGTACGATCGAGGACCCGGTCAAGCGGATCGGGACCTGATCGTCCGGCGCCGCCTTTTTCTCGGACTTGCGAACTTTCCCGGCCTCATCGTGCTTACCTGCGTGCGGTCACGCTGACTCAGCGACGAGACCGTATCGACTTCGTCAGGACGCAGAATTCTTCGTCCGCCATCGTAAGTTCCAGCGGGAAATCAGCATGAACATGGCCGCGATCGAGCCGGCTTACGCCGGCGGCGAACCGGGATCGGCGCGTTCCGAGAGTGTCAACCTACTCCTGGCCTGCACGGCCGAGTTCATCGGGACATTCCTGCTCGTGCTCGTCGGCACCGCGGTCGCGACCGCGGCGGTGCTCGGCAAGGGCACCGCAGGACCAGCCTACGACTCGCTCGCCGTCGCCCTCTCGTTCGGCTTGATCCTGATCGCGATCGTCGGTGCGATCGGCCAGATCAGCGGTGCGCACGTCAACCCGTCGGTCACGTTCGGCCTCGCGGCGGCGGGAAAGTTTCCCTGGAAATACGTCGTTCCGTACTGGATGTCGCAGATGCTCGGCGCCATCCTGGCGGCGCTGCTCGTGTGGGCGGCCTACGGGCACGGCGCCTACGACACCGCGCATCTCGGCGCACCGTCCCCCGTGAACGGTGCCACGGCCCTGCAGGTGCTGCTCGTGGAGGCGCTGATCGCCTTCATCCTCGTCTTCACCGTGCTGTCGACGGCGACGGATCCGCGTGTTCCGGCTGGCACCGCCTCCGTCGCGATCGGCTTCTCGTTGGCTGCGGGAGTGCTCCTGGGTGGACCGGTAAGCGGCGGCGCAGGTAACCCGGCAAGGGCACTGGGACCGATGCTTGTCTCCGGCACCTTCCCGCTCTGGTTGTTCTACACGGTGGGACCTCTGATCGGTGCCGCGTTCGCGGCCGCGGCCTTCCGGCTCGTCGACATGGCGCATACGCCGAAGACATCCGCCGCCGACGCTTCGCGGAACAGACCCGCGAAGGCCCTGAAGAAGGCTTAAGTTCTGACCTGACAAGCTGCAGGACGGCTGGGAGCTGCGGGAACCTCATGGCTGGCGAGACTCCGATCCTGCCTACGCATATCGAGGAGACGATCCGGTCGATCGCTCAGCTTCATGCGGAACATCACAGAAACGCAACGACATTGCAGAGAGTGGTCGACCGTCTGACTGCCTTCGTCGGTCGCCCGCGCTTCATCGGCCTGCTCACCGGAGCGGTCATCTTGTGGGTCGGAGGCAATCTCGTCTCCTTATGCCTCGGCAGGACACCTCTGGATCCGCCTCCCTTCGCCTGGTTCGACGGCATGGTGTCGCTCGGCGCGCTGTACATAACCATCCTGATCCTGACGACTCAGCGGCGCGAGGATCAACTGGCCCAGCATCGTGAGCAGCTCACGCTCGAGCTGGCGATCCTCAGCGAGCAGAAGACGGCGAAGGTGATCGAGCTCCTGGAGGAAATGCGGCGAGACAGCCCCTCGCTGCGCAATCGTGTGGACGAGGAAGCTGCGGCCATGGCGCTTCCCGCAGATCCGCAATCGGTGCTCGAGGCGATCAAGGAGAGTCACGCCGAGGCGGAGCTCCTCGACGGAAGCGTCGAAACGCTTCTGCCGTGAGCTCGCTAGATCATGGATGCCGCTCCGATCTCAGTAAAGCCGGGCAGCTTCCTCAAGCTCCCGCATCGCGGCACCGATCAGCACCTGAGGCTTCGGAGAGGTCGTGGACGGTCCGGCCTGGCGCCGTGCAGCTTGGCGTGCTGCTGGGCGGGAAGACTTGTGCAAAAGCACGCCCACCTGAGCATCGCTCCTCGACGTGGCCGGTCCGCGGATGCCGGGCCGAACTCGGCGGCCGCCGCATGGCGGTCCTCGCGAGGAACAGCCGCGTCGTCCTGGGTGAACCTCGCGCCGATCCGAACCAGGACACGCGCCGCCGGACTTCTCCACATGGGCGAGCCCAGGTCCAGCGGCCGCCGGACCGATCCGTCGCGTAAGTGCCGAGACAACAGCAGGGAACGACAAGCCGGCCACCCCGTAAAAATTTTTCCTCGCCGGCAACTAACGATCTCAGATAAACTTTTCTTAAATGGCACCCAGGTGCTGGTCATTACCAGTAGTGTGAAGGATAACGCCATGCTCATCGTATTGTGCATGTTTTTGCTGATTGTCCCACCCATAGCGGTAGCGGTTGTCGGAAGAAGCGGGTGACTACCTGCTGAAGCAGTCAAGTGTAGTAGCTTCTTGGGTTGTTTTCCGCTGACGTTCTCTCGTGGGTACTTCGGCGAATTACGGGTTTATCTTCATGTCTAAAACAGCTGGTTTGTAACGTCAGCTGTTCGGGACAGTCGCCTTAAGTATCGAGGTGGATGTTCTGCCGAGATCGAGCACCTCGTTCCGGTTCGATGGATGTGGCAGATACGCGAATTCACGGTGGACGGCTATCGTCGCTCTCGTCGTCAGACTAGCGAAGGTTAGCTTGACGACGTCAGCGGCAACGTGCTTCAGCCATATCGCCCGGCTGAGGGCCAGCGGCGTCCGGAATGTCGATCGAGGTGTGGCCTCGGCTGTGATATCCCGGCGACCGCAAGCGATGGCGACTGTCTGTCGAAGACTTTGCTTTTTGGGAGCCTTGGTCATGAGTATGGTGCAGTCCTCTGGACCATCTGACATTTCAAGATAGGACAAGCATTACCCGTAATGTTGTGGGAGTCGTACCATCTTGGGTGAGATGGACTTGACTCCTAATTGCATGAACAACCGGATCGAGCCATATCATCGCCGCGGTGGCGGACCGCGTCGGTAGTTTGGCGGCTTGAACACCGCTGCCGCCATTCAACGTTTTTCTCGTAGATCTGGTTGTGCATTCGGCCCTCGTGACGGCTCTCAGGGCAGTCGTACGGCGCTCGTTTCTCTTTACCAAACGTGCCGGCTTCTGCCACTAGATTGGCACGAGCTGCCGGAGAAAAAGCATGCCCGATCCCGAGACAGGGCGCGGTCAGCCTCGACGCGAAGAGCCCAGGTTGAATCCGCTCACCCGGAAGCTCTCGCATTTCGTGCCTCTCTCGCCATCGGACTGCCGGATCCTCGAGCGTCTGGCGGAGCCTGAACACCGCTTCGGAGCCGACGTCGACATCGCTACGGAAGGCTCGGCGCCGCAATCGGTCCTGTTGTTGAAGCAGGGCATGGCAGTGCGTTATCGCGCCTTGCCGAACGGAGGACGCCAGATCATGACGTTCCTCATACCTGGCGACCTGTGCGACCTGCACGTTTTCCTGCTCCGGGCGATGGACCATTCGATCGGCACGCTCACGCCGGTCGTGGTAGCGCCGATCTCTCGTGAAAGCATCATGGAGGTCTTCTCCCACCGGCCTCGCGTCTCGGCGGCCTTGTGGTGGAGCTCGTTGCAGGAAGAGGCGATGTTGCGTGAGCGCATCGTCGCCCTCGGACGTCGTGACGCGCGTGGCCGCATCGCCTACCTGCTATGTGAGCTGCTCTGGCGACACGCCGCGGTCAACCTGACGGATGGAGATGTCTTCCGACTGCCGCTTACGCAGACCGAGCTCGGCGATGCCCTCGGTCTTACGCCCGTCCACGTGAACCGCGTGCTCAGGGAGTTCAAGCAGCAGCGGCTTATCACCTTGGAACATAGGGTGCTCGGGCTGCTGGATGTGCCTGCGCTGCAGAACCTCGCCGCCTTCAACAAGGACTACCTGAACTTTGGCGGTGCGTCGGACGAAGTTGCCCGCTACTTTGACCGGCTCGAGCTCAAGCGCAGAAACGAGGATCGCCCCGAGGCACGCAAGGGTTCATCCGCTTTCGGGATTTCTGGCACGCGTTGAACTGGCGGTCGGTGTAGAGGGCAGTTTTCCGGCACGACAGGCTGTGCCTGGCGAGGCGCGTTGCTTCTGGACGAGGGCGGCAAGCCGGCGGCGCGTCACCCACCGGAGACACCGCGCCATCTGTGGCGAGGTTCGCGAGCCGGTCGGCCTGCCGTGGCATCCGCAGACCTAGGAAGTTGATCGCAACCCGGACAGGTATGGCTCTGCTGCAGGTCAAGCTGCGGATGCCAGGTGTCTGCCGCCGCCGGGCGACGCCGCAATGCCTGATCGCGCGGCACCACCCTGAGGACGGCGAGGTCTGTCGGAGAACCCTGCCTGACGGCGGAGCTTGGCAACGGATCGGACGGTCGAGCGCTCACACCACTGATCAGGGACGCGATCGAATGCCCGATAAGCCGACAGCACCAGCACCGCCGAGACCCGTCGCACAGGCCACGAGCCCTGACGCCTCTCGGGCAGTCACGCTGTTCGTCATGGTGGTGGCCATCCTCTACTTCGGCAAGGAGGTGCTCCTTCCGGTCACCCTGGCGCTGCTGTTGGCCTTCCTGCTGGCACCCCTCGTGGCCCTGCTTCGCCGCACCAGGTTGGGAAGGATCCCCTCGGTGCTGCTGAGTGTGGTCCTGGCTCTCGGCGTCGTAGTGGCCACCGGCGGGGTGATCGGCGCACAAGTTGCCGAATTGACGACCGGCCTGCCGCGCTACGCCGCCACCCTCGAGAAGAAGATCGACGCCGTCCAGAGCTACACGGTCGGCCGCCTGTCCCACTTCGCCGACAGCATAGGGCGGCGCGGCGATCGTCCCGACGGAGCTTCTTCCTCGCCCGGTGCACCACCGACCATCACGACCCAGACAACACCCTCGGCCGCCACCGCGCAGCAGCCCGCGTCATCTCCGTTGGCCATGGCGGAACGCTACCTCTCGCCCGTGCTGTCGCCGCTCGCAACCTTCGGCATCGTCTTCGTGGTGGCCGTCTTCGCGTTGCTGCAGCGGGAGGACCTGCGCGACAGGCTGATACGCCTGGTCGGCTCCGACGACCTGCACGGAACGACGGTCGCGATGGACGACGGAGCACGCAGACTTCGAAAATATTTTCTCACCCAGCTCAGCATCAACGCCGCTTTCGGCTTGGTCGTCGGGCTGGGACTGCTGCTGATCGGCGTGCCCAACCCGGTGTTGTGGGGCATACTGTCCGCGCTCCTGCGGTTCGTGCCCTACGTAGGTTCGCTGCTCTCGGCGCTGCTGCCGATGGCGCTTGCCGCAGCGGTCGAACCCGGCTGGTCGATGGTGCTGTGGACCCTGGGTCTCTACATCGCGGTCGAAGGCGTCACCGGACAGGTCATCGAGCCGATGGTCTACGGCCACAGCACCGGACTGTCACCGTTCTCGGTTGTCGTGGCAGCGATCTTCTGGTCCTGGGTCTGGGGCCCGGCTGGGCTGATCCTGTCCACGCCGTTGACGCTCTGCCTGGTCGTGATGGGGCGGCATGTGAAGCGCCTCGAGTTCCTCGACGTCATGCTGGGAGACCGACCGGCGCTGACGCCCGTCGAAAGCTTCTACCAGCGGGTCCTGGCGGGTGACGCCGACGAGGCGCTGGACCATGCGGAACTTCTCCTGAAGGAGCGTTCTCTGTCGACCTACTACGACGAGGTCGCGCTGAAGGGTTTGCAGCTGGCTGCCAACGACTCCCAGCGTGGCGTTCTCGGGCATGACCAGCTCGACCGGGTGAAGGCCACCGTCAAGATCCTGGTCGACGGCTTGGCCGACCACGACGATAAGCAGCCGGCCGCGTCGGCCGCCGACGATGGAGCGGTCGCACAAACGCGCGACGAGGGCACGATTCCGCGCAACCCGGATCTCAAGTCGGCCGCGCCGGTCGAGGAGGAGGCACCCGCAGCGTGGCGCGGCGCGTCGGCCGTGCTGTGCATCGCGGGAAGCGGTCCGCTCGACGAGGCGGCTTCGGCGATGCTGCTGCAACTGCTGGGTAAGCACGGCCTGGGTGGCCGCCTGGTTGGTTACGCCGAGGTGTCGCGGGAGGGAATCGAGACATGCGACGTCGGCGGTGTGGCGATGGCCTGCGTCTCCTACCTCGACATCGGCGGCAGCCCGGCGCACCTGCGCTATCTGATGCGGCGGCTGCGGCAACGGCTACCTCCAGGGACCCCGATACTCGTCGGCTTGTGGCCCTCCGGCGATGCCGTGCTGAGCGACCAGAACACCAAGTCCAGGATCGGCGCGGATTACTACACCAGCTCCCTGTCCGAAGCCGTCAATGCCTGCACGGATGCCGCCCACGAGGCGGCTGGGACATCCGGTAGGGGGCCGCGCGGGCTCATGGCTCTTGCCTGAGCAGGACAGGATCGACACGGCGGCATGTCGTTGCGACCCAGGTGATCGGGACCATCAGGAACCATTCGAGCTGGATCGCCGCCTATTAAACCAGTACTCGCAGATGCAGCGTTGAATGAAGCGCTCCTCTTCCAGCAGAAAGCTCGCCTGAACTGCGTAGGCACCGAGCACGGCATCGGTGCCGCGGTCACGAAAGAGGCCCTGATCGCCGCCGTTGCCATGATGGGCGGTTGCACCCGCCTCGTGAGATCCGATGAGATATTGAGGAATGTTACCTTCGCCGTACGCGCGTGGGGCAAGAGATCGACTTATCGGAGATTCTGTCTGCCGCGGTAGAGGCAGCAGATAGCTGGATGCGGTGAAGTCATTCTCAAGGCTCTCCTGCCATGACGGGATCAACTTGATAAAGACTGCATCATCAAGAACGGAAGGAAGCGTCAGACGGTCACGCACCAGTGAATGAAAAAGCAACCTACTTAAGCTTGTGCTGAGACTTCTCATGCCAGCATGTTGTCGGAAGGAGGTTTTAGCACTGACTGGCTAATCCCGTCCATGGCGGCATTTCCTCTCAACTTGGCGGCGCCCGGGAAGGCGCCGCCGTTTTCTTCAAGCTTATGCACTTCTGCGCGCGCGCTCGCCAACGCCTTCCTGATGTGCCTGACGTCGTTCAGCTTCTTCCGCTCTTCGGCTCAATCACGCATCTCGTGCGGTTGAATTCAAGAGCTCCACTGAATGGCGAGGTCATCGCAGGACAGAGGCTTTCTGCTTGATCACGAGTATCGATCTCACATCGGCGGCTAGGGCGTGCAAGCATCTTTCCGGTCCTCCGGAGGTCATGTCTTTTGTAGGACATGATGTGCAGGCGCTGGGCCTGCAGTTGAGTCGCCGCTAAGCTGCATACCAGTCTTGGTTGCCGTTCGCGTAGAGAATGTCTGAGCGTCCACAACTCCTGCTCCAGAAGCGTCATCATCACGTTCCGGATCGAGTGGCTTCAGTTTCACGACCCAAGGAGTTCGTGGCGAGTGCGCCGTGTGACGTCCACCTTACAAGCTCGCGATCCGGTCCAGATAACGACGTGTCGATTGGGTTGTCGTGCTGAACCTGCAGTCTGCCGATCGGCTGCAGCGACAGCGTTTCCAGATATATGCGTTTCAGGAACGCAAACTTGATCCAGTTAACTGACAGAGTGAGCACGCGTCGAGTATGTTCGTTCATGACACGTGCACCGGATCCTCACGGACAAGCGGCTCTACTGCTTTGCGAGAGTCTTTCGCTGCTCTTGATCGAGAAGAAGGTTCTTCATAAGAGCCAAGTGATCGATGCGATCAACGGAGTGATCGAGTGCAAGGAGGAAATTGCCGGCGTACTGGAGAGCGCGGCCGTGAGCTTGGTGTCGATCAAGCTCCTGCGCGACATCGCACGTAGCGTCGCTGCGGCAGGCTAGTCGGAAGTTTCTGGAAGAACCAAGCGCACCACGCTCGGACAGCGAAGCGGCTTATCCTCGGCGTAAGGGGTCAGGTCACAGGATTTAACGCCTAACATCTGTGAGCATGAACCATGGCTGAGCACTCGGCTGCGACAGGCAACCTGCTACATCTGAATTTGCTGAACTTCCTGTTGCAGATGGAAGGAGAGAGTGCTGCGAGCGTCGGCGATCCGGTGTCAAGCGACCCCTACGCTGACGGAACGTTGGAAAGCGATCTTTGGCTCGCCGGCTGGACGGCGTGTCGCGCTCGGAAGCGTCGAGCAGATCCGGCTCTGCATTTACACGGTGATCAGCTACAGCATCGTTGACCAAGCTCACCTGCTGTTCAGTGATCGTCTGCACTGCCGCAAGGGACGTCGCATTGCCGATCCCGCTTCGTCACTGACCTCCGGCCTGGCACCGGGATCTGGATAGGCGCCCCTGAAGTTCGAGACAGGCGGCTGCAGCCGCTCCGTTTTCGCGCGGCTTACGTTCGATTGTGCAGATGATCGGCAGTTCAAGGTCACCCTGCGGTGTCCCAGCCAAACGCCAACCCGCAAGGCTCGCTGCCCTGGTGAGACATTACCGTCTCTAGTTACTGGGTAAGCTCCAGGCGACGCCGGGCGGAGCAGCTACCACAAAGTGGGTTTGCCAAGATGGGTCGCGAGCCGAACACCGCGACGGTGCTCAGCTGCCTTCGGTTGCTCCCAGAATAGCCAGAAGACCTTGAGGAAGCCCGGACGCGAGCTCAGTCATGACGCTGGATCTCGCTTCTGGCCGGAGCGCTTTCGCGGAAAGCGACTCATGTGCCTGATGCTCTCCGACGCTGTAGAGCATCGCCGTCCAAATCTCGGTTTTCACGGCTTCTACAGCGTGGAAGTCCGGATCATGTCATCTGCTCTATGCCTCACGCCGCCTGAGAGGCCAGAGCAAATCAAGTGATAAGGAATTCGCTCAAGTTTTTACATCAAGCTATACTGTTACCGGTAGTGTTCCATTGGCCGGACCATGCCTTGAACTAAAACTATTGTGATCGGCGAAACTAGAACGTCATTCGCTTGTTGCACGCCCATGCAAGGTGCCGACAAAGTAAATGGAGAACTGGAAGTTGGCTTTGATGAAGCTTTCGAGAAACGCTGGCGTCGTGCGGAACAGGCTGGGCGGATCGTCATGGTGGTCTTCGTCGTGGCCAGCCTGATAGGTCTGCTTGGACGCGGCCCGTACAGCCATCAGACGAAAAAGCTCGATGACTTGTCTCTGGCGGTAGATTTCGAACCTGTAGCTCGATCACAAACCGGCACGCAGGTCACGTTCCATCTCAAGAACTCCACCGATCAGCCTACACTCAATCTGTTCATCGGTTCGAAGATGATAGAACCTATGGGATTGCAGCGAATTCTTCCTCAACCGGTCACGACGCAAGCGGTGCCTGGCGGGTTGTTGCTCGCGATCGCGGTGCCACCACAGACAGGTGATGCATCGCTTCGTCTCGTGTTGATGCCCGTTGATATTGGGCGGACGGAGCTCGTCGCGCGTCTGCAGGGTCATGCCTCGTTGCACTGGACCCAAGTCGTGGTGCCCTGAGGTGTCCTCGTGAGCGTCATCCTACGTGCGGCGATAGCCTATATCGTCCTGCTGCTTGCAGTACGGCTGATCGGCCGGCGCATGGCCAGCATGCTGGCACCATTCGATCTTATCGTTCTATTCCTGTTTGGCGGCGCCCTGATGTCAGCCGTCCTGGGCGACGATCATTCACTCGTGGCCGCTGTCGGTGCCGTGTTCTCGATCGGCCTGATGCATGTGCTGGTGTCATCACTCAAGCGCTGGTGGCCGTGGTTCGGACGCTTGGTGGATGGCACGCCCATCGTCGTCTACGAGAATGGCGAATGGCATGAAGACAGGATGCGTGGTCTGCGCATGCTGGAAAGTGACATCATGACTGCCGTCCGGCAGAAGGGATTGATGCGCTTGGAACAAGTGCGGTACGCCATCGTCGAGCGAGACGGCAAAGTCTCGATCGTCCCCGATGGAGGCGAGTAGAGCGACTTTCATCACGCGTCCAGCACGATGAGAACATCTTCCCACGTCTTTGTCAGATCCCCGTCCTGATGCCTGGGTGAGGCCGCCCCGTGCGGTCGCTTCGGTAGGCGTCGGTCCGATGCTGACGATCTTGCGCAGCACGATACGGCTCAGTCCGCATGAGCAGCACGCTCGTCCGTCGTCATCCGGTCAGGCGATGCGGAAAGCACCTGCGCCACGTCCTCCAGCGATTTGCCTTCGGCGTCAACACCGATCGTAAACTCTGCGAGGGCCCCGCACCCCATCAGAAAGGCAGCGACGAAGTAGCCGATACTGACCGACCAGGCCTTACCGGTGCCGATCAATAGCCCCAGCACCGTGGGTGCGGCGAGCCCACCGATCGCCGTCCCGAAGGCGTAGAACACCGCGATCGCCATCGCACGCGTCTCGAGCGGGAAGATCTCGCTCGCGGTGAGGTAGGCACCACACGCGGCCGACGACGACACGAAGAAGATCGCCATCCAGAGCAGGGTCTGGGTGAATGCGTCGAGCAGGCCGAACCCGAACAGCAGCGCGGTCACGGTCAGCAGGACGGCAGACGCCGCGAAAGTTCCCCCGATCATCCGGCGCCGACCGACGCTGTCGAACAACGGCCCGAGGATGAACGGGCCGAACAGGTTGCCGGCGGCCAGCGGCAGGATATGCAGGCCGATGCGGTCGACAGGCACCGCGTAAAACTTTGTCAGCACCAGCCCGTAGGTGAAGAAGATCGCGTTGAACAGGAACGCCTGGCTCAGCATGAGTATCATCACCAGCACGCTGCGCTTGCGGTGGGTGACGAACATGGCGCGCAACACGCTGCCCAAGCCATAGCTCCGGCGCGGCCGGATCAACAGCGTACCCTTCGGCGGCGAAAGTACGTGACCGAGCCGGCGCACAGCATCCTCGATCTGACTGGTCGCGGCCTCCGCTTCTGTCGCATAACCGTGGGTGACCAGCCAGCGCGGACTCTCGGGCACGAGGCGGCGGAGAAAAATCACCGGCAATCCAAGAAGGCCGCCGATCGCGAACCCGAGCCGCCAGCCGAGATTGGGTGGCACGAGCGCGTGGTTCGTGACCAGCAACGATGCGACTGCTCCCAGACCGGCGCCAGCCCAGTAGCTGGCATTTACCGCGAGATTGACCCGACCGCGCATGGCAGCCGGCGTCATCTCGTCAACCGCCGAATTGATGGCGGCATATTCACCGCCGATGCCGATTCCGGTCAGCACGCGAGACAGGGCGAACGTCATGACGTTCATTGAGCACGCCGAACCGAGCACGCCGATAACGTAGATGCCGAGCGTGATCGCGAACACCGCTCGCCGTCCCACCCGGTCGGTCAGCCAGCCGAAGAAGAGTGCGCCGCCGACGGCGCCGGCGATGTAGGCAGAGGCAGACTCCCCGACGTCGCTCGCGCTGAGGTTGAGCGCCCCTCGATCCTCCAGTGCGGGTCCGATCGAGCCGACGATCGTGACCTCGAGACCGTCGAGGATCCAGGTCACGCCGAGCGCCATGATAATCATCAGGTGGAAGCGGCTCCATGGCAGCCGGTCCAAGCGCGAAGGTATGTCGGTCTCGATCTGCGGAAGGGCTGCGGCGTCCACACTGTCTCTCCACTCTCGCCGCCCTGGGTGCCGGAGTGGCAACGCAGCGGCCAGCCTGCCTGTACTGCATCATGAAGTGCGCGTACGGGCAGTCGTCGGACCCATAACGCCCTATGTGGATGGAAGGTCCAGATCTGGATCGAGACCCTTGGTCCTCATGGCTCGAGTTGGGATTGATCGACAGGGAAGGGATGGCGCTCGGATGCGTCGGCTGGGGATGGCAACAGCATGCCGCCGGCCGACCTGTGCATGGCGGCGCTCAAGTGCTTCGACGTTAAGGGGACGGTGATTGCCGCTCACGGCGGTCGCGCGCCTCGCCCTCGTCGATAGCGGAGCGCGCCGTGCCGGTCACGTCACCGTGCCGCTTGGGCTTCTGGGCATAATCCACGATCACCATACCATCGAACCCAAGTAGGGTCAGTAGCCACGCGCCAGCCTGCTGGAGCACGTGAAGATCTGCGGCACCTGCGGCGCCCATGTGCGTGCATTCGGGACCACCAAGACCAAGCAGCACACGGCGTCCCGATCGACAGCTAGTCTAGCCCCGGATGGCTCGGGTGCCAGGCGACGAACGGTGTCGCCGCTGCACTGGCAAGCAGCCCACCACCAACCAACGCGCTGGAGATCAGTGCCCTCGGGTGACCGGCACGCGGCGTCCGGGATCAGGCCGCCCTGCACGCCGGGGCGGCCGATAGGACGGGCGCTCGGTGCATCGGCAGGCGGTGCATGGCCGCGCGAAGGCGACTTCCTCCGTCATCATGACGGAGAGCAGACAGCCGCTCCGCATTCTCGCGGCTGAGAATGTCGAGCCCCGGCCGGGATTTGGCTCCAGTTGTAGCCGGCAAAGGCTGAGACTTGCTGGCCAGGTGAATGCGAACCGTGGTTCCCAGTTCTAGGGCCTCCGACGGTCGTTTCGACGCCTCGTCCAGCGGAACACGGGTTCAAGGTAGTGTCGATAAACCCGCTGCCTCGGCGTGGCACTGGACCTGTCGCAGGCGTCAAAGTGCAGGGAGGACATCCCGGCGGCGACGAGTAGCTAGAGCGACCGCAGACCATTGTGGTTTCAACACCTGTCAGAACGAACTCTTGATTGTTAGGTTCTTCGGTCCGAAACTTGGGCTCGACGCGCCGCCGGCGGGCATCCGTCCGGACACCATCCCTCGCCGCGTCACGGAGGCTTGATCTTGATCCGAAAGCTCGCCGCTTCGCGAAGCGCTCTCTAGTTCCTGAAGCGCTTGAGTGGGAGGTCGCCTCGGATGCAGCCATAGTGATGCCCTTGATCTGGCCAATTTCTTCTGGAGTATTTGCTTGTGAAAGCTATCGTCTACGACGCCCCGCGCTCGTTCACCTACCGGGATGCTCTCGAGCCCGTGATCGACGAGGACGAGGTGCTCATCCGCGTCAAGGCTTGCGGAGTGTGCGGTACCGACCTGCACATCCACGAGGGCGAGTTCGCTCCTCGCTTTCCCTTGATCCCCGGGCACGAGTTTGCCGGCAAGATTGCGTCGGTGGGGCGAGCCGCCGGCGGTTGGAACGTCGGCGACCGTGTCGTGGCCAACTGCAACCGTGCCTGCGGGCACTGCTTCTCCTGCCGTCGCGGCCAAGTGCTGCTCTGCGAGAACCTCCAGGCCTACGGCGTCCAGATGGATGGCGGCTTCGCGGAGTTCATGCGAGTCAAGGCGGTTGACGTGTTCGCGCTTTCTACCCTGCCGTGGCGGGAAGCAATCATGGTGGAGCCGACCGCCTGCGCCGTACACGGACTAGACGTATTGTCGATGAGGCCGGGCTCGGACGTGCTGATGTTCGGTGCTGGACCGACCGGCCAGGTGCTGGCGCAGCTTCTCAAGCAGAACGGTGCAGTCAATCTGACCGTTGCGGCGCCCCCCGGTCCAAAGTTGGCCTTGGCCGAGCGCTTGTCCGCCGACCGCGCCGTATCTATCGACCGCAACGACCCCGAAATCCATCGCCGAGCACTCAAGCAGATCAGCCCGAACGGCTTCGATTACGTCATCGAAGCAACCGGGGCACCAGCGATGTGCAGCGAGGCTATGCTGCAGATCCGGCGCGGCGGCACGGTGCTCATCTATGGCGTGTATCCGGAAGGGATTAGTTTCCCAGTTAATCCGTTCGACATGTTCCGCCGCGAAATCACGGTGAAAGGCTCGTTCGCGCAGATTTATGACTTCGGCCGTGCTCTCTCCTATTTGGAGAGCGGCCGAGTCAAGGTGAGCGAGATCGTCAGCGACGAGTTCGCATTGAAGGACTGGAACCGGGCGCTGGAGAACGCCTGGCAGCGCCGCGGCATCAAGTCGGTCTTGGTCCCGCCCGGAGCGTGATCCAAACCCTCGGCGTAGGTTCTCGCATTCAGTGCCTGTTTGAGTGAGGTAACGGGTCGGCGGATCAACCAGGTCCCTCACGTCTCACGACGTGAGGGACCTGCCACTCGGTTGGACGAACAGCATTCGTAGTTGAGACTTGGCGTCGTGAAGGATGCCTTGCGTGACGTCACGGTGCGCGCTGCGAGCACGTCCGTCTTAGCCGCTCGGCTCTTCGAGCTGATCGACCGAGCGAGCCTCGGCTTTGGGAGATACTTGCACGTGATCCTTGGCGGATGATTACCTGATTGCTTAAATTACCACTGTGCCCTGCTTTGGGTTTCAATCACGACCAGATATTCCGGCCTTGTTTCGATATCAGAAATTAGCTGCGATCATGTATTACTATCAATCTAGCTGTAGGTCGGCTGCGCAAATCTGCCGTTCTTCCGCACGAGTAAGTCGCCAAAAGCCGTTCTCGCGGATGATCTGCTGCCGAGGCAACTATTGTTGATCAAGATCATGCGATAACGACGTGAGTCCGTAGCTTTGCGCTGTCGACCGATGCCGGGCAGTCGAGGCTGGGCCACGTGATGTTCACCGCATGAGAGAATTGGCAAGGTCGTGACGTTTATGTAATAGGTAGCTGGGAGATCGTTTGAGGTTATGAATGCTGGATAGGAGAAAGTTGCTGGCGCGGAAAAATCGTTCATTTGTGCTGCCGCAACAACTCTGAAAGAGCTAATGACCCGTTTGAATTCGGAACGACCGTCTTTCTTTCCTGCATTGATCCGCTTCTTGAGAAGCGCTCAACCGCGAGGTAACGCGCATCATGCTTGATGACACCATTTGCGATCGGCGCCCGGCTCCTGTCGATCTAGGATCGGACGGTCTCACCCTGCCGATGATTTGGGAGGTCGCTCACGATGGTCGGGAGGTCGGCGCTGGACCGCTCGCCCGCGCGCGGATTGATGCGGCGAGCGATGGGCTGGCTCGGATGGTCTCGGAGCAGCGCCGGATCTACGGCGTGACGACCGGTTACGGTCCGCTTGCATGCCACCATGTCCTGCCCGATCACGCTGCCGAGCTGCAACGGAACCTAATTTATCACTTGGCCAGCGGTGTCGGCCAGCCGCTGTCGGCACCGCAGACGCGAGCAGTCATGGCCTCACGTGCCAGCAGCCTCGCGCGAGGTTTCTCTGGAATCAGCGGCGCAGCGTTTGATCTGCTGCTGGATTGTCTCAACCGAGACGTCGTGCCAGTCGTTCCCGAAATGGGCACGGTAGGCGCGAGCGGTGACCTGACACCACTGGCGCACATCGCGCTCGTCCTGATTGGCGAGGGAGAGGCGACGTTGTGCGGGACGCGATTGCCCGGCGGCGCCGCCCTGGCCGCGGCCGGTCTATCGCCGCTATCGCTCGGGCATAAGGAGGGGCTTGCACTGGTCAATGGCACCTCCGCCATGACTGGCATCTCCTGCCTCAATGGTGTCGGCGTCAGATCCGCAACCAACTTTGCACTGCGTCTAGCTCTGCTCTACGCGGAGTTACTTCGTGCTCCTGTCGAGGCCTTCGACTCGCGCTTCGGGGTGGCTCGACCGCATCCGGGACAACGAGAAGCGCATCGGTTGCTGACATCGTTAGCAGAAGGAAGCCGTCGGCTCGGCGTCATGGTGCAGCCGCCACCGCTTCTGGAACTGGAGCGGGAAGCACAGGATGGAGTCCTCGTCGACAGAGCGTTGCCACAGGCTCCTTACACGGCGCGCTGCCTGCCGCAGATCTTTGGGGCAGTGTTGGACCTGTTGGGATTCCATGACCGGATCGTTGTCACCGAGCTCATGAGTGCCACCGATAATCCGCTCATCTTTGCTGAAGACAACGCGGTGTTGCACGGAGGAAACTTCTATGGTCAGCACGTCGCTTTCGCGGCAGATACGATACAGATGGCAATCATCAAGCTGGCGCTTCATGCAGAGCGTTGCCTCGCCCGCTTATGCGATCCGCTGCTGAATAACGGGCTGCCGTCCTTCCTGCAGGGTGGTCCGATCGGCCGCAATAGCGGCTTTATGGGTGCGCAGGTGACAGCGACATCCCTGGTCGCGGAGCTACGGCTGCAGGCGTTACCAGCGTCGATCCAGTCGATGCCGACCAACAACAATAACCAGGACGTCGTGACGATGGGCACTATCGGCGCACGCAGAGCCGCGAAGTCGTTGGACCTCACTTGGCATGTGCTCGCGATTCACGCGATGGCACTTACGCAGGCTTTTGAGATCGAAGGTGGGTTCGGTGGCAATGCGGGTTTCGGGCAGGCCAGCCATGAACTTTGCACGCGGATCCGTCAGGAGGTCGACTTTCTGGAACAAGATCGTGCGTTGTCGAACGAGATTACGAAGCTTGCGGCCGTTCTGCCGCGCGAGGATTGGGCAGTCGACAGGGTCGGTTGATTCTCTATTTGGCGATCTTGCGTGAAGGCGAGGTAGAGCCTGCAGAGGCCCGAACGCGACGGCGTCACCGGTTCCGCTTCGCAGGGATCAGCGGAGCGACACATCGGACGGGCGCACCCGGTCCGTCGTCTATGAGCTTAGAAGCGCGCTTTAGATCGCGTCAGGCGGCCAGAGCGATGGGTCATGTCGCGTATGAACCGCAAGTGAGTGCTGACGGACATGGATGGATGGCAAGGAGGCCAATCGGGTGCAGGTCGGCTCAGCGGCTAGTCCTGGAGGCTCTCCCCGTCGCCGTGCATTGTGAAGAGGCGAGCAATGGGATCGTGAGCCGTGAGGAGCATCCGGCAATGCTCCGTGAAGGTCGTTCGTTGATGGCGATGCTGCTCACCGCCAAGATCTTTGGCAGCGCAGGCGCGACCCCGATACGGGGGTCTATCTACACGCGCGGGCCGCGGCCAGCTCAGGAGCAGCGCCATTTAGCATGACTTCCTGCTGAAAATCGTCCGTCGTATCGCCGAGACGCACGAGTTCACGTTGCGACGGGATCGCCGGATGGTCCTGTGCATGTTCGGCTAGGGACATGTTGCCGGCGCCTGATGGCCAAAGGCGAGAAGCGCATCAGCTTTAATGACGCTATCATAGAAGATCCCTCGGAATAACATGCCTCTCTCACATCGGCTACCCATGATCATGCACCCAAAGCCCCTGATGTCAGGCGGCGGCCGTGATCTTGAAGGATCTGGGGCAGCAGACTCCCGCCGGCGAATTTTAACCAATCATTTACGATATCCCGCTAGAGCTGGGCGGGCCGGGATCGCTCCATGTACACGATGAGGGCCGAAGTATCATGACCGCCGACAGTCAAGACACCGCTCTTGTTCTCAATGGACAATGCGACGCTGGTCAGTCTTCCCCAAGTTTCACCGATGTCGGGTTGTTCGACTGGTTGAGCGAGGCGACTGCTATCCAACTCGATGCCCTACCCTACGGCGTTATCGCCATGAGCCTCGACGGGACGGTCGAGGCCTATAATCTTGCCGAGTCAAAGCTCGCGGGATTGACAGCCGATCGCGTGATCGGGAAGAACTTCTTCTCCAATGTCGCCCCATGTACGAACAACTTCATGGTGGCGCATCGCTTTCAGACCGAGGCCGATCTTGACGTGGTCATCGATTACGTCCTGACCCTTCGAATGACGCCGAAAAAGGTTCACATGCGTATGTTGAGACGTCATGACGCCTCGCGCATGTTCCTCATCATCCAGAGGCGGATCTGACATGGTGGATGACGACCAAGAGGAAGCCGCCAACGCCTCGGCATATGAGGCTCTAGTCGAATTTCTGTATCTAGCGCCTGTCGGGATAATCAAGTTCCAGCCCGACGGCATGATCGATATGGCCAATCCAACCGCGGCTCAATTGCTTATGCCGCTCGCCGACGACGGGGACATGTCGGATCTGTATAAGTTGTTGGCACCGGTTGCGCCAGATCTTCGAGAGCACGTCGAGCGATATGCACCGAGCAACGGCCAGATCTTCGACCAGATGCAGCTTCTCGTTCCGGTTACGCAGAACACCTTGATGCTCGATATCAACAAGATCGACGCACGAACCCTTATGGCTGTCGTACAGGACATCACTGATCTGACAGTTGCCAGACGTGAGGTTGTCCGTCAGACCCATTCGCAGCGACTTCTGGCCTCCGTATTCATGCGGATCAAGACTCCGGTCGTGGTGGTTCGAGCAGACGGCTTCATTCTGATGGCCAACCAGGCATTTCAGACGCTGTTGGGCTACGACTCCAAGGGTATAGCTGGTCTCAACATAAGCGCACTCTTGCCTCTTGATTGCGCCGGAGCAGCACGCGCTGCGCGAGCGCAGCAGATGCTGGACGGCGGCTGCTATGCTCTACCGATGGAGATCATGTCCAAATCCGGTGCTAGTCTCCGGGTAACGATGAACTCCTCCCTGCTACGTGAGAGCGACAGCAAGCAGATACGTGTAATTACCTTGACTACCGATCTGGACTCCGGACAGTCAACCTCGGCAGGTAATGGAGCGAACCAGGTAGAGGTTCTAAGCCTCGACTCCCTCCGACAGGCAATCGGTTCCGATTGGCCTCGCATATCCGAGCGTGGGCTAAGCTTGGCTGAGCAAGTGGTCAAACAAATGCTTGGAGCTGGAGACATCCTGAAACGGGGCAAAGGCGATAGCTTTGTGATCTGGTTTGCTGACGGTGATCGATCTCGTAATGCAGTGGTTATGGCGCGAGCTATGTATGGGATTCGACGAATATTCTTGACGCAGTTCGGCTCCAAGATCACGGCTCGCGTCCAAGCTTCTTCGGCGCTGGATGTACAACGGGAGCTCGCCGCCTCAGCCATACCCGCGTGAAGATGTGCGGTTCAGAAGCCTGCAGATAGTGCTCGTCTTCCTCCAGAAGTGGTTGCTTTACTGGCTCAAGATCCTGGTGGCAAAAGGGAAGGCTGGGAAAAAAGACATCCAGGGTTCTTCACTAGCACCGTATGATATTCTGGAGCGACAGACGATCTTTTGAAAATCGGTCACTACCTGTTCTGCCTAGCTCAGCCGTTAGTGGCGACTGCGTCACTGCCGCCTTCTCGACTTCGCACACTTCTTTAAGCAACTTCTACGTCTGTTTCGAATGAAGCGAGCGGATTAACTGCACTCGCTAGTGGTTATGCTTGCATGAAGCTGTCGTGGGTCGTGCTACCAGGTTCCGACGTGCTGCCGGCGGGGTCATTTTGCGGCCTCCGGTGCAGCAATGCAGGGCTCAGCACGTCGAGGCGCGATTAAACTGCAACTAGAGAGAAGAGCCTCGTCGTAATGCTATCCGAAATCGATCCTGCGCGAGTTGTTTCAGTCTTACGAAAAGTAAGGCAGCCTACCCGAACGGTCAAAGAGTTGCAGCTAGGTATTGTCAGATCGAGACGAGCACAGATGGAGAAACGAGTCGATCATATTGATCCCCAATTCGGCATAAGGATGACGCGCAATGCAGCATTGGCCGCAGTCGCGGTGTGTTGGTCACGTTCTCGCCGGAGCCCTCGGAGTTTGTCAGAGATAGTTGAAGTCTGATGGGAGACACGGGCGATCAACTCCGCTGCTCCCGGACGGCTTGGTGGCAACATGACGGCGCGCTGTATCGCTTCCTGATCGATCTGCTCATCTCGGAGGCACAGTTTCTTCGTCCCGGTGGACCTGTGCCACCTGTGACGGCGTTTCAACTAGGCGCCATGCTCGGGGAAGCTGGGCTTGGCTTTGACTCCCTCGAGTGCATGGCGCTGGCAGCAGCGCTCAGTGAAGCCCTGTTTTTGCACGAGAGCGGCCTCGACAGTTCTCTCGTCGTAAGTACACGTCTCGGCGACTGGCACGACGCGGTCATGGCGGCTTTAGATCGCTTCTGCACTCGCGTATGCTTTCGATCATCCGGCAGCACTGGAGTGCGGAAGCGCTCTGTTCACAGCTTGGCTGATCTTGATGCAGAAGTGGCATTCTTTGCAGAGCAGGTCGCCAACTGCCGTCGTATCGTCGTTACTGTACCCTGCAACCACATCTACGGCTTCTTGTTCTCACTCATGCTACCAGCTCGGCTCGATGTTCCCGTCGTAGACATGCGGAACCGGTTTCCTAATGCAGTTGCTGCGGCACTGCAGGCCAACGATCTAGTTATAGGACATCCTGGGTTCTGGGCGGAGCTGAGCCGAGCAGTGCCTACCGGTTGGTCAAGAGATGTGGTCGGCGTGACTTCCGGTGCCCCGTGTCCGGATGACGTCGCGAAGGCTGTACGAAGTGCGGGTTTGTCCCGGTTGATCCAGGTCTATGGTTCTAGTGAGACCGCAGGGATTGGTTGGCGCGACGATTGTTCCGCTCCCTACAAGCTACTTCCGCATTGGCGTCAGCTAGGTGAGGGAATCCTTTCGAGATGCTGTGGAAAACGCGGTCTGGAAGCTCCGGACCGCCTCCGGTGGCTCGACGCAGAACACTTTCTTCTCGAAGGTCGACACGATGCCGCGGTGCAGGTTGGTAGCCACAATGTCCATCTTGGACGCGTCCGGGGTGTGCTGTGTGAGCATCCGGCGGTCACCGACGTGGCTGTGCGATTGATGGCGTCGCACGAGGGAGAGCGATTGAAGGCGTTCATCGTGCCGTCAGATCTATCTACACCTCACGATGCGCTCCGCAGAGAGTTACACTCGTATGCCGCGACGCGGCTGACGATTGCTGAGCGTCCACGTGCCTTCAGTTTTGGCCAATCTGTGCCTAAGACAGCGGCAGGCAAGCCGGCAGACTGGTCAATTGCGGTGACCTAAGGTTCAACACACGTCGGGACAATTACGAACACCGAGTGGAGCGTTGAGTTTACGTCGCAGGTCGGGGCGGACTATGCCGCAGCGCCTGGCCTTGCTTATCGAGCGGCGGCTGCGGAGTCCGCCCGACACGCGGAAGTGCAACCTTGGAGCTGATCAGCTCGAGCCCAACCAGATACCTCCAACTGATCCTCACGCCCGCTGCATCGGCGTTCTGGAATTCATAGAGGTGATCGGAAAACTTCGATATTGGATCGGCGCCGAGTGCTCTGGATGAAGGCTACGCCGCCGCCGTATTAGGCGTGCTCCAAGACGGGCAATTTTCATGATTCTAAACTTCATGTTGGTCCGAGACAAGTTGTGACTGCAGCAAGTCCTGTCGACTGAAGGTCGAGTGACCGGCAGCAGACGACAGCGGGCGGGCAGAATGGCAGCCACGGCCGGATCACCTGCCATGCTCTTCCACCCGCACTTCCTCGCCAGCGACCTGAGGCTTGACCGCTTCTGCGACTGCCGGCAGCCCCGCGAGGAACACCGGCTGGTTCTTGCCTACCGGGCTGGACAGCCCGTGGCTGGCTAGGCAGGCGTAGCCTCTCGGCAAGGTGGCCAGCCCAGGCGCCTTCCCGGCAAAACCGGCGAAGAAGAACTTGTCGATCGTCGTAATGTCGGCGCGGCGCTATAGGAGTGCGTCCACTGGTATATCGGCGGTGGAGCCGGGAGCACCCCCGGACAACGAGCCGCGCCGCATGCGGAAGCCGGCTCTCACTTAAGCACCTTGTGGCGTCCCGGTGATGTAGGTGACGGTGATGTTCGGTCGGTTCAGGTCATCTATCCGGTGGATCTGCGCGACTTTCGGGTTGTCGGCGAGACCGAACAGGCAGTGGGCCGACACTGAGTAAGAGACGAAGTCTATAATCTCGGCACGTGCCGGCGTCTCCAGAAGCGGCGTGATGACGATATCAAACTGGCCGCTCAGCAGCATCAGAATCTCATTGTCGTGGCCGGCCAGAGTCGTCCGGACTCCTAGTCCGAGGTGAGTTGCATGTTCCTCAGCCAAGCACCATGCGGGACCTCCGAACGGTGCAGCCCCATCGGTGGTCTGCTCGAGCCACGGATACTCATCGAGAACGGCGGCCCGCAGCAGCTTCCGATCCGCGGGCACGACGCCGCGCGGCTGAGGGCGCAGTACGCGTTCACGAACCGTCGCTCGTGCGCCCGGACGTTGAGTCGCAGGATGCTGGCGACAATGCGCCGATCGGAGGCAAGAAGTGCACCGACTAGCAGAACCTGCGCGTGTCGCCAGGCCCATTGGATAGATCGCGGCGTTCACGCCACGATGATCCTGGCGAAGCGAGCAGGCAGGGGCAGCATGGTGGTGTCTCCTGGCGAGAACACCACCAGCCTTGCCGCCGCGCCCGCTTCGTCACCTCACCCTGTTCAACAGCTCGTCCGATCGGTCAGAGGCGAGCTTAGAACGCGTTGGCCTTCGGAAGATATTGCGCCAGCAATACAAGATCCAACGTGCCGAGCCGGTCGCTAGCGGTCATGGCCTGGTGCCAGTATGGGTAGAGCAGCGGTAGCTTGCTGACGGCGTTCAGCCGCTCCATGTCGTTATCGGTTAGCCGCAGCTCCACCGCCTTGATGTTGGTACGAAGCTGCTCCTCCGTGTTCGCGCCGATCACCACTGACGCCACCGCCGGTCGATGCAGCAGCCAGGCCAAGGCTATCTCAGCCGCGGAAACACCGTGCTCCTCGCTGATCTCGACCAGCACCTCAATGATGTCGTAGAGCCGGGCCTCGTCGCGGATCGGCGGTTCTGGCCAGCCGGCGAAGTTGCGTCCATCTTCCGGACCAGCTTGGCCGCGGCGATATTTGCCCGACAGCAGGCCGCCGGCGAGCGGGCTCCAGACCAGGATGCCCAGACCCTGATCCAGCGAGATCGGAACCAGTTCGTATTCGGCCTCGCGCGCTTCGAGGGTGTAGTGGATCTGCTGGCTGATGAAGCGTGCCGTGCCGGCTCGATCGGCAGCTCCCAGCGCTTTCATGAGCTGCCAGCCGGTAAAATTCGACACGCCGACATAGCGGACCTTTCCCGACGCGATGAGGGCCTCCAGCGCCGCCATGGTCTCCTCGACCGGGGTAAGGCCATCCCACTCGTGGACCTGATAAAGGTCAATGTGATCGACCCCGAGCCGCTTCAGGCTCGCCTCGCAGGCATGCATCAGATGGTGGCGCGACAGTCCGGCATCGTTCGGACCTGGTCCCATCGGGAACCGGGCCTTTGTCGCCAGCAGCACATGTTCGCGCTTGCCCCTGATCGCCTCGCCCACGATCTCCTCGGAGGTTCCGGACGAGTAGATGTCCGAGGTGTCGAGCAGGTTGACACCGGCATCGAGCGCGATGTCGACCATGCGTGTTGCCTCGGACTGGTCGGTCTTGCCGACATACGAGAACCGTGCCTTGCCGCCAAACGTCATGGTGCCGAGGGTAATGGCGGAGACCTTTAGGCCGGACCTGCCAAGTTGGCGATATTCCATCGTAGTGCTCTCCTTCATTGCTGCTGAAACGTCAGCCGGTTGCGTCGATCGCCGCTACTTGATGATCCCGATCTTCTTGCGATCGATAGTGATAAAGACTGCGGCGATCAGCACTACACCCTTGATGATGTTCTGAAGGTAGGGATCAACTCCACCCATGTTCATGCCGCTCGAAAGGAGCGTGATGATCAACACTCCGAGCATCGTGTTTATGATGCTGCCGAGACCGCCGGTCAACGGCGTGCCGCCGACCACCACGGACGCGATGACATCGAGTTCGAGACCGAGACCGAGTTGCGATGTCGCAGCCATAGTGCGCGCGCCCTGCAGCAGGCCGGCCATGCCGCACAATGCTCCGAGCAGTACATACATCAGGATCTTGACGCGCGTGACGGGAATGCCGGTGAGGATCGAGACACGCTCGCCGCCGCCGATTGCCCGAACCTCGCGACCGAAGACGGTGAAGTTGATGATGGCCCACGCCACGGCCGCGAGAGCCAGACCGATCATGACCGCGTGCGGAATGCCGTAGGTGATACCGGAGTAGGCATCGAGGAAGCCGTCGCTATCGATCGAAACCGGTGCACCGCGCGTGGAGTAGAGGACGATGCCACGGTAGACGACCATGGTTCCCATCGTCGCGATGAAGGATGGCACCTTGCCGACCGCAAGCAGCAGACCGTTGAGGCATCCGCACATCGCGCCGACCGCGACGGCGGGGATGATCGCCAGGGCGCCGAATTTGTCGGCCGTCAGCGCCGCCACCAGCGCCGAGACCGCGACGATCGCACCCACCGAGATGTCGATCGACCCGGCCATGATGATGAAGGTCATGCCGAGAGCGGCGACAAGCAGCACCGTGCCCTGCTCGAGGACGGTCGAGAGGTTCTCGAGCGAGAGGAAACGCGGCGACATGATCGTGAACACGGCGACCAGGATCACCAGGAAGATGAGGGGGAAGCCGCGACGCAGCAGTTCGACCCGGGAAACCTTCAAACCGCCTTCACGAGAAAGGGTGGTGCCGCCGCGAGCGTTTGGAGTGATTGCTTTGTTCATCGTCCTGTCTCACGTCATGTATTGCACGATGTCATGCTCTTCGACGTTCTCAAGCGAGTCGAACTCGCGCACCATCACGCCCTGCCGAAGAACCACGAGACGGTCCGACATGCCGATCAGTTCGGGCATGTCCTCCGACGAGAGAAGAATGGCGAGGCCTTCAGACGCTTTCTGGCGCATCAGCCGGTAGATTTCCTCGCGAGCGCCCACGTCCACGCCGCGCGTCGGGTTGTTCAGCAGGAGAAGCCCGGGAACGACCGCGAGGCACTTCCCCAGCACGACCTTCTGCATATTCCCGCCCGACAGCGAGCGGCAGGGTGCCGCTGCACTCGACGTGCGTATGCCGATCAGCTTGATCAGATCATTCGACGTCACGCGGGCGCGGGCCATGGAGAAAAACGGACCGACCGTCGGCGGCCGCGCCATGACCAGGTTGTCGAGCACGCTGAATGACGTGATCAGCCCCTCGTTGCCCCGGTCTCCCGGAAGATGGGCGATGCCGTGTTGCCAGGCAGCACGGGGATTGCTTGGCCGATAATCCTTGCCTTCTAGTTGCAGATGGCCGTGACGCAACGGCTCGTCGCCCACGATCCCGGCGAACAATGCCTCGGCTCCGGCACCTTTCAGCCCGGCCAGGCCAAGGATCTCGCCACGTCGAAGTTCAAGACTAAGTTCGTTCAGCTCCCGGCCGACCGCGACCTTCTCGACACGGAGGGTGGCGGGAGTGGCGGAAGCGGGCAGGGGCGAGCGTCGTGGATAGGTGCCATGCAGGACATCGCGTCCCACCATCAATCGGTGGATATCGCTCGCCTTGATGCTTGCCGCGTTATAGGAACCGACGAATTGCCCATCCTTCAGGATCGTCAGATCGTCGGCCGCGGCAAGGACCTCGCTGAGGTGATGGGAGACGAAGCCGATCGTCATACCCTGGGACTTCAACTCCTGCATGACGCTGAGCACGGCGTCAACTTCCCGGTGGTCGAGATAAGCCGTCGACTCGTCGAGCAGGAGGGTCTTGGGATTTGACGAGATCGCGCGCGCGATCTCGATGCATTTCAATTCGCCAAGGTTGAGTCGTTCGATGTTGGCGGTAACGGAAATCTTGACGCCGATGCGGTCGAGCGCGGCCTGCGCCTGCGATCCCATCTGCTCTCGCTTGAGGATACCAAGCGGCCGCGCATGGAGGCGAAGATCGCCGATGAAGACGTTCTCCGCGATGCTCAACGAGCGGTTGATGGTGATTTCCTGATGGACCAGCGCCACACCTATTTTTGTCGCATCGAAGGCGGAGTTCGGCGCATAGGATGCGCCGTCCAACGTCATCTCCCCACTGTCTGGACGCACGGCGCCGCCCAGCATGCGCAGGGTCGTGGACTTGCCTGCGCCGTTTTCCCCGACGATGGCATGAACCGTACCCGTGCGTAGCGTGACCGAGACATCACTGGCCGCACGGGTTGGGCCAAACCGCTTGTTCAGACCGAGCGCAACGAGCGTCATGGTGCCCAACCGTGCATGAGATGACTGGACCGACAGGTGGCGTCACACGCCACCGCCGAGATGAGAGGGTTTGTCGCTCCGTCACTGGGAGTAGTGCACCTCGAAGGCAGGGGACAGCGGCGCGTCCTTGTTGTAGACCTTCGAGTGCGCCTTGAAGTCATAGTTCGGCTGCCCGCCCGGGAAGTCCCTCAAAAAGCGAGGAACATCGGCTTTCGTCATCGGCAGCAGCTTGAGCTTGATCGTCGCCTGGTCGGCGGGCAGCTTAAGACCGTGGAGGTAATTATACATGATCTCCAGCGCGATGCCGCCCTGTACCCAGTGGCCACCAATATCGTAGAGCTGCTCGCCGGCCTTCACTTCCTCGACATTCTCGGGATTGAGATCCATCGAGGATACGATGACGTCCTTGCCCGGCACCTTGCCTTTGCTCTTTAACGCCGCGATCACGCCCATCGCCATCGGATCATTGCCTGACCAGACTCCGGTCATCTCGGGATGGCCCTGGTAGAGGGATTCGAACGCCGTCTGCGCCTGATCGCGGACGAAATTGCCATCAACCTCGCCTACGATCTTGACATCACCCTCTTCGTCGATCGCCTTCTGGAGACCTTTGCGACGGTCAATCGCGACCGACGTGCCGGCGGTCCCATTGACCACACCGATCACCTTCTTGCCGTCGGGGCCGGCCTTCAGCGCGGATAGCAGCGCCTTGCCGAAGTGATAACCGGAGTCGAGGTCGCTCGGTCCGACAAATGCAATATAGTTGGTGTGCTCTCCGGTCAGCGGGGAGAACGTGGGGTAGGTGTCAACGATGATGACAGGGATGTTCGCGCGCTTGGCAAACCTGATGGTGGCGGGCGCGGTGGACCAGTAGCCGACCGAGATGATGCCGTCGACCTTGCGAGCGACGAGATCCTGGGCCGACTGGATCATCTGATCCGGCTTGTTGTCGGCGTTCAGGACGATGAGGTGCACGCCGAGCTGGGCGGCGCCCGTCTGGAGGAACGTGACGTCCCTGTTCCAGAACTGCGAGTCCAGTGTCGGCACGACCACGCCGATCGTCGGCTCATCGGCCGCCTTGGCCACCGAGGAAATGCTGCATATCGCGACCGCAGCGAATAGCCCTCTACTGATTTTGCTTACGACGGTCATGTTTCCATCCCTTTCTATTTTGTTGCCGCTTGATTTCACCAGCGGCGGCGTTTCCGAATTCTGTCTGCATCGACACTTGTCGACCGGGCTTCCTCAAGACTTCTACGCACGCTCCGGCGTCACGATCGGATGAGGATCGCCCTGAAGTCATTGACGTTCGTGTGGGTGGGACCGGTAACGACCAAGTCTCCGGTCGCGGCGAAGAGACTATAGGTATCGTTACGAGATAGGAAGTCGTTCGACCTCAGCCCGAGCTGAGTCGCCTTGAGTGTCGTCTCTTCATCGAATAAACCTCCAGCATTGTTCTCCATACCGTCAATGCCGTCCGTATCGCAGGCGATAGCGGAAATTCGGCTCTCCAAACCGGTCACGGAGCTCAGCAGGGACAGAAGAAACTCCGTATTCCTGCCTCCACGACCTCCACCACGGATCGTGACCGTCGTTTCGCCTCCGGAAAGCAGAACGCACGGGGGACGGACGGGAAATCCGTAGACGGCAGTCGACCGAGCGATTCCACCAAGCACCTTTCCAACCTCTCGCGCTTCGCCTTCGAGAGCGTCGCTCAGGACGATTGGCTGGATCCCCTGGCGACGTGCCTCGTTTGCGGCGGCCTGCAACGCCATCAGCGGCGTGGCAAGAATGTGCGCCACGGCTGGGACATCTGCCGACGTGGTCGCGATCTCGTTATTCTCGATAGCTGCCAAGATCGGTGGAGACACGGCCACCTCGTACTGACGCAGCAACTCGAGAGCGCGTCGCGGATTGACGGCAGAAGAGATGGTCGGGCCGGAGCCAACGACTCCCGGGCGGTCGCCTGGAACGTCGGAGATTAGATAAGTGACGGTCCTCGCGGGCGCTGCGAGCTTAGCGAGCTTGCCACCCTTTACGGCTGAGACACATCGGCGGATCTCGTTCATCGCCTCGATCGGCATCCCGGAGCGGAGAAGACTGTGGTTTAGGCGTTGCTTCTCCTCCAGTGACAGGCCCTGGATCGGGCTGACCAGAAGCGAAGAGGCGCCGCCGGACATCAGGAATACCACGAGATCGTCAGGACCTGCCGAGCGCGCAAGGTCCATGACCCTACGCGTCGCGGAGACGCCGGCGTCGTCCGGCACCGGATGACCCGCCTCGGCTACTTCCACGAACCGCGTCGGGAACGCGTGCTGATAGCGAGTGATGACAAGACCTTCACACTCGCCCCAGGCGGTCTCGAAGGCGGCGGCCATTCTGGCGGACGCCTTTCCGGCGCCGAGAACAAAAGTACGGCCTTTCGGACGATCAGGCAGCAGTCCCTCGAATTTGCCGTCCGGCAAGGCTGCTGAGACAGCCGCTTCCCACAACGTGAGGAGACTTCCTCGGACAGACACGTCGGCGACCCCCCTCGATGTTGCGGAGTTATTCACCAGCCACCCGCAGTCGACGACTGGCAGGCGAGGTTGCTCCGATCGATCCGGCCACGACGACATGTTGCCGACGAGATCGAGTGGAGCTCGGCCCTATCGCGCGAGCGGCGCGCGCTTCCTGCTGCACAAAATCCGTCCGTGACGCTAAGGCCGCAGCCTTTCCCTTGAAGGTCACGAGGCTGCACTCGGCGCGGAGCGATGCGCCAATGCCTCCGCATTGATGCAGAACTCAGGCTGTCTGCCCGACAGCACGGCGAGCACGTTGCGCGACACGATCTCGCCCATCTGCAGCCTCGTCTGCTCGGTCGCGGAAGCGATGTGCGGCACGATCACCACGTTCTGCAGGTCCTTCAGACCGGGGGCGAGCTCGGGCTCGTCCTCAAAGACATCCAGCGCCGCGCCCCAGATGCGATGCTCGCGCAAGGCTTCGACAAGGGCCTTCTCGTCGACGACCGGTCCACGGCTGGCGTTAATCAGGATGGCGGTCGGCTTCATCCGCCCGAGTTCGTGTGCGCTGATGTAGTGGCGGGTCTCCGGCAGAAGCGGCACGTGCAGCGTCAGGAAGTCCGACCGCGCGAGGAGCTCGTCCTTGCTGACGAACTGCGCACCGCTCTCTTCCTCGATGGCTCGACTTGGCACCACGTCGCTGTAGATGATCTCCATGTCGAACCCACGCGCCTTGCGCGCCACGTTGCGTCCGATCCGACCGGCTCCGGCGATGCCGAGTGTCTTGCGATCGACGTCGGCGCCGATGAAGAACATCGGCTTCCACCCATCCCAACCTCCGTCGCGCAGGAAGCGCTCTGCCTCAGGGATGCGGCGAGCCATCGCAAGCATCAGGGCGATCGTGTGCGTCGCGGTCGCGTCGTCGAGCACACCGGGCGTGTTGGTCAGTGCCACGCCACGTTCGGTGGCGCTCGGAATATCGAAATTGTTGGTCCCGACGGCGTAGTTCGCCACGATCCGGCAAGTCGGTCCCGCTGCGTCGAGAAGAGAACCGTCGATACGATCGGTCAGTAACGACACGATGGCGGCACAGCCTTCGACGTTACGGCGGAGTTCCTCGGGCGACAGCGCCCGGTCCTCACCGTTGACGATGACGTCGTGCTCCGCCCCAAGGGCTTCGAGCGTCGGACGGGGTATCGCCCGCGTGACGTAGATCTTCTGTCTCATCGATCTTGCCTCATCTGGTGAACAGCAGCGGCGGCTTCGGCGAGTTTTTGGTCCTCGGCAGGAGCAAGGCCGCTGATGCCGATGCCGCCGATCACTGCATCACCCTGGCCGCGTATGACGGCCCCGCCGGGCAAACCTGTCAGCATCGGATCCGCGAAATAGCTCGCTGGCATGTCGTCGCGCGCCAAGCGCTCATGGAAGGCCGTAGTCGAGACACAAAGTCTGGCCGCGCTATAGGCTTTGGCTTCGGACAGCTTCACGCTCCGGATCGGCGCCCCGTCCATGCGAGTGAATGCCAGCAATGCGCCGCGTTCATCGGTCACTGCGACGCAGACCGGACGTCCGAGCGTATGCGCCTGCGTCACTGCCTCTTCTAGAATGCGGTGGGCGGACACGCGGTCGAGCGTCACCGGTGTGCCGGACGGTATGATCGGCATCACTTCAGCGCCCTTTCAGCAGGATCGTCAGCAGGACCGGTAGAGGTTGTTCGCGGGCCGCGACCGGCGGGCGCTCCGGAAGCACCTGTCTCAACCATGAGCGGCCGGCATCGCTGCACACGCCTGCCCGCATAACCACTGGGAAGCAGCGTTAGCTCACCAATCTTGAACAGGTGCAGGAAGAACGTGTTGATCACCATGCCCATGAATAGAGCTGTGACCAACAACCCATCGGGCGCACGATCGATCATTTGAACGATAGGCATCTCGTTCCTCCCTGCCGGCGCGAACTGGACTAGTCGTCCTGTTCTCACGTCGTGTCGTCCGGTTTCGTCACGCGGTCGTGGTGTTAGCCTCGGGTTGCCCGATTTCATGGTGAGCGAGCAGTTCGAGCGCGCGAACCATGGACGAGTGGTCTTCGCGGCCGCCGCCATGCGCCTCGCATGCGCTGAATAGTGATCGGGCCAGAGCCGTCGCGGGGAGCGACACGCCGAGCGATCGAGCATTCTCGAGTGCGAGATTGAGATCCTTCTGGTGCAATTCGACGCGAAAGCCAGGCGCAAAATTGCGCTTGATCATTCGTTCGCCATGAACCTCGAGCACGCGGGAGCTGGCGAAGCCGCCAAGCAACGCTTCGCGGACGCGGGCCGGATCGGCACCCGCACGCGATGCGAACACCAAGGCTTCAGAGACTGCCTCGATCGTGAGCGCGACGATGATCTGGTTCGCCACTTTGGTTGTTTGGCCGGCGCCATGCTCGCCAACTCGCGTGATATTCTGGCCCATCAACTCGAGAAGCGGCCTGGCCCGCTCATATAGATCAGCCGGACCCCCGACCATAATGGTCAGCGATCCCGCTTTCGCGCCGACTTCGCCACCGGATACCGGCGCGTCGAGGCAACCAATGCCGCGCTCGCCGAGGCGCGCCGCGAACTGCTTGCTCGCCAGTGGCGAGATGGAGCTCATGTCGATAACGATCGAGCCTGGCTTGGCTGCTTCAGAGACGCCCGCTTCGCCGAACAGCACGGCTTCGACGTCGCAGGTATCGGGCACCATCGTGATGATAATTTCGGCCTCGGTGGCCGCTTCGGCAGCGCTCGCGCACCGAATGACGTCCCCCTCGATCATGCCCGACGGCACGCCCGAGCGGCTGGCGAGACCAACCCGATGACCCGCCTTGATCAAGTGTTCCGCCATCGGGCGCCCCATCACGCCCAAACCGATAAATCCGATGTTCAACGACGCTCCCTCCTTCTCCCGGTCGCCCGCGATCGCGGCGGCGCCTTTGCTTGTGCGGCTGTGCTGTAGACGGCTTCCGAAATCGCGCTTGCCGCGACGATCACTTGCGCTGCAAGCGTCTCGAAACGTCTGTCCTCAACTTGCTCCAGCGTTCCGACCGCGCTGATCGCAGCGACCACGACACCGTCGCGATCGAAGATCGGTGCTGCGATGCAGCGGCAGTTCGGCGCCTGTTCCTCGTCATCGAGCGCCCAGCCCCGACGCCGAACGTCGGCGAGCTGAAGACGAAAATCCGCCGCGTTCGTGACCGTCTTCGGCATCCGCTTCTCGAAGGCGAGGTTCGCTATCACAACGTCGAGCAGCTCAGGCGCCAACCACGCGATCAGGCTCTTGCCTAGAGCGCTGCAGTTGACAGGGAATCGTTGGCCGACGTGAGATTTGACTACAATGTCCCGTGCACCTTCGACGCGTGCAAGATAGATAGCCTCGCCCTGCTCAAACACACCAAGATGACAGGTGAGTTGAACTCGCTGTGCAAACTCGCGAAGTAGCGGCATCGCGTCCCGCTGGAGATCATTGCTCTCGTTCGCAATCGCGGCAAGCTCCAACAACTTGAGACCCAAAGCATATCCGCCCAACGATCTCCGTTTGATCAGGCCAAGTTCGCACATCGTGGAGATAAGATGATGGGTCGAGCTCTTTGGCATGCCGAGCCGTTCCTGAATGGCGGTAAACCCGAGACCAGGTTCACGCGCAACCGCTTCCAGAAGCGCGACACCCTTCCCGAGAGCAGGAACCTTTAGACTGGAGACTTCCCCGATTTTGTTCATTACCTGGAACTTGAGTTCCTTTGTTGATCTGACCCTGCTCGTGTCTCGAACGGCTGTCAACGACTTCTACTCACTGACGGGATGTCCGCTGCTCAAGAAGATTTCTTGTGCGATGCAGAACCAACGTGTGGACTGAAGAGTGCAATTCGACCTTGGTGTTGGTACAGCAAGCTGGCAGTAGCTTGGCTGCTTCGCCCGGAAGCCGTTCAAGCATGATGCCACCCGACGCCACCGTATTCCGACGGAGCGACATCAGATCAAGGATTGGCCCGGGTATGAGGCCGGGCTACGGCGGCGTAGTCGTCCGACGTCCTGGCTGGACGAGGCGGTGCTGGCGGGGCGGCAGGCACCGCGTCGGACCACACCCGGCAGACAGCCGCTCTACTCCAACCTGGCAGTCGAGTTGGTGCTCATCCTGCGATCGGTGTTCCACCTTACCCTGCCGGCAGCTGACCGATGCGACGCTGGTAGCGTTCGCGGTGGTGGTGGGAACCGGGATCCCTTGCGGGTGTGGCTGGAGGCGGTTGCCAGATCCGCTGACTTAGTTGGAGTCGCGGCACTTCAACCTGACCGGAAAACTCCTTGACCGAGGAGAGACTACCTCCGGCCGAGCTGCCGGCCAAAGTCGGAAACGGTGATGTTGTGCGCTACGTGGCGGAGGCAGTGGTGCAGCTGCTGACGGAGGCTGACGTTGACGGCGTCATCGGCAACGCGTGTCGTGAGCGCACGCTGGACCGCGCGACCTCTTGCAACGGCTATCAGGGTCGCTCGCTCGACATGCGTTTGCCCTCGCTGCAGCCCGGATCCCGAAGCTGCGGCAGGGCCGCTACTTCCCATCGTTCCTGCAGCCGCGGCAGCTCGCGGAAAAGGTTTTCTGATGGCGGTGACCGCAGGTTGGGCCGCGAAGCGGGTTGACAGGATCAGCGGCGTCTCCACCAGGCGCGTCGGTGACCCCGTGCAGGCGATGGGGCGATCGGGCATCGGCAAGAGCAACGTCAGCAAGCTGCGCCGCGATTTCGACGAGCGCATGAACGCCTTCCTCGACCGGCCGTTGCCGCCGGCAGAACACCACGAAGGCGATGACGTTGCTTGGCAGGCTGGTCCGGTTCGGCACGCTCCCCGGTGGGCTCGTCGCAATGCCGCCCGCAGGTCCTGCATCAGAACCGCCGATTGCCGCGCGCCGTGACCTCAGTCTTCATTCTCACTGAGGTCGGGCTACAGCAATCGCACCTCATCCCGGCTGCTCGATCTCCGTATCCGCTGCTGAAGACGCTGCACCAGTCATCAAACCGCCGCCATCGTAGGTTGACGCGAACACTCACTAATCCAGTGCGACGCCTCCGCTCAAGCGCGACGCCGAGCGATGATGGCGATCGGACCGCCGCCATCGGGTCCCTGGTGTTCTGCGCCGCCTGATACGAACAGGTCGGTCTGACCGAGTAGCCCGGCGATCGCACCGCCCACCAGTGCGCGGGCGTGACGGATCGAGCTGATGTCGCTGTCGTCCAACATGATATGACGCCGGCCCCGGATCATGCCGTTGCGCGACGGCTCCGCCTTGACGAGGACCGCGCAGATCCGGGCGGCATCGGACGGGTCGACCTGCCGCGAGGTCGGGATTTGCAGGTCCTCCAGCACGGTCTGCACCGCCGTCAGGTCGATTGCGTCGCGCATTACCGCATGTGCAATCTTCAGGTCGCCACTCCACAGCGCGCTGTTGCCAAGCACCACGATCTCGTTGCACATCAACTCGATTCCGGCCGACGTGCTCGCCCGTCCGGACCATAATGAAGCGTCAGTTCCGATTGCCAGCTCGCTCAGCGCCTTCAGGTCGATCTCGCCGAGCGCCCCGGCGACACCGAGCGCGGAGGCACCGCGTGAGTAGGCCATCGACTTGTAGGTTTCCGCGGTCACCACCGTCTGTCCGCGTCGTGCGGCATCGGAAACCCGCAGGCTCGTCAGGAGCGGGCACTTGACCTGGACGTAATGCACATCAGCCGCGTCCTCGATCCGGGCAGATGTCATGGCGCGTCGCACCGCGGCCGCGGTCTCCTCGACCTGTTCGTGCCGTCCGATCTCTTCGGGGAGGAAATCGCGCGTGAACGCCCTGCCGATCGCGAGGGCGGAGGTGCCCTCGGGGGGCGAAAACGCAAGATCGACCGAAAACACCAGAAAATGCGGCGACAAGCCGCCCTCGGTGCCGCCCGACATCACCAGGGCGATACGGGAGGACACCGCGTCAACGCTGCATCCCAGCCTCTCCGAGAGCAGGAGCTGCAGCGTGTTCACCGCATAGGAGCGGGTGAAGTCGTTGACGCCGCCGTTACCCTCTGTCTTGCCGAGGATCGCGACGACTGCTTCAGGTGCAACACCTCCCTCGTCGAACAACCGCCGGATGGCGGAGACATCGCCGGGATGCTCCATCGTCAGGCGATCGACCCGGCATCGCCGTGGCTCCGACGCGGCAGCCATCATCGCATGTTCCCTGCTCAGTTGAAGCCGGTGCGACGGTAGTGCGCTGACTACAAGGGAATAGCGCTCAAAAGCGAGCGCAGTGGCCCCATTTTTGCTTCAGTCCATCCACTCACGGAAGCAGTCGGCAGGGACGGAAGGAGGCGGGAATGGATCGGGAGATTTCTGGCCGCATGGGTTTCCAGGCGCGCTCGAGGTCGTTCGCGTATTTCGAGGCCGTGGCGCAGCACGGCTCGATGCGCAAGGCCGCCTCCACGATGAATGTCGCGTCCTCTGCCCTGAACCGCAAGATCCTCGATCTGGAGGCGGACCTGGGTGTATTGTTGTTCGAACGGTTGCCGCGCGGCGTGCGGATGACCAGCTCGGGGGAGATGCTGCTCAGCCACGTGCAGCGGACCGCGCGCGATCTGGAAATGACCTGCGGGCAGATCGAGGACCTGCGCGGCCTGCGCCGAGGTCATATACGATTGGCGGTGGTCGAGGCGGCGCAGCGCGTGGTCGCCAAGCTGATCGTCGCGTCGCAGAAGACGCATCCGCGCGTCACCTTCGACTACCGCATCATGGGCAGCCATGAGGTCGTCTCCGCGGTCGTGCGCGAAGAGGTGGATATCGGTTATGCCTTCAATCCGCGTGCGGACGCTTCCTTCATCGCGGTAGCCGAGCGCGTGAAGTCGCTGCATGCCTTCGTGGCGCGGGACCATCCGCTCAGCGACCGCAAGCAGTTGCGGCTGAGCGACTGCTCGAGCTTTCCGGTGCTGTTTGGAGACACCAGCCTCGGCGGAAGACATCTGCTCGACGCCGCCGCCGAGGATGCGTCACTCTCGCTGCGCCCAGGAGTGACTGCCAATTCGATCGAGGTGCTGAAGGTAATCGCGAGTAAAAGCCAGGGTATCTGCTTCCAACTCAATATCGACGCCGAGGAAGAGCTGGGGCTGATCGCCATCCCTCTCTCCGACCACCGGCTGCGCGGTCGCCTGGTGATCGGGGTCAAGAAGAAACGCCAGCTGCCGGGCGCTGCCGCAGTGTTTCTCGAACGCATGAAGGCCGATCTCGAACAGCACGGCGACGGTTGAGCTAGTCAGTCGGAGCCTGAGTGGTGCAAAAAGACGGACGCTGGCGGCACAAATCGCTGCTTGCCGAGGCGTGCTGTCAGGGTCTTACGTCCGTGCGAATGGCTCGAAGGCGACGCGGCGTTCTCGTCAGGGAGACAGCATCCATGCCTCTACTCCCGAGACGCGGCATCGCGTCGCTGGTCATCCTCTCGGCAGCCCTTGCGATGAGCCCACCTGCCGGCGCCGCGACCGACAAGGCGGCGATGCTGTTTCCCGGCAGCATCAACGACCAGAGCTGGAATGCGTCCGGCTATGCCGGATTGACGAAGATCAAAGCGCTCGGCTTCGACGTCGCATTTTCCGAGAACGTCGGCGCTGCCGATCATGTTGACGCCATGCGCGACTACGGCCGACAGGGCTACAGCCTGATCATTGGACATTCCGGCCGATTCCTGACCGCAGCCGAACGAGTGGGACGGGAATTTCCCAAGACACAGTTCATCGTCGGTGCGGGCTCACGCGGCTACGGTGCGAACGTCATGTCGATCGACGTCAACAACCGACATTTCGGTTGCCTGATCGGTGTGCTCGCAGCCGGCATGAGCCGCTCCGGTCATATCGGCGGCGTCTTCGGACTGGAGGGACTACCGACCACGATCGACGAGGTCGGGAGTTTCCGGATCTGCGCCAGGATGGCCCGCCCCGGCATCGTGGTGAGCGTGCTCTATATCGCGGACATGGAGAGTGCCGAGGCAGCGAGGGAGGCAGCCTTCTCACTCATCGCCTCCGGTGCGGACGTGCTGGCCGGGCAGCTCAATGCCGGTCAGGTCGGACTGATCCAGGCCGCCCGGGAGAAGGACGTCTTCGTGACCGGCCGCTCCTACGACCAGACCGCGATCGCGCCGAAGAACATGCTCACCAGCGTGATCGAGAAATGGCCGGAGATGTATGCCGCGGCTGCCACAGACGTGAAATCCGGCAAGTTGTCCGGCGTGTTCAAGACCTACGGCTTCGACACGCCCGCCTCTACCGGTGCGGCACTCGGCTATCTTCCGGCTCAGCCCTACAATCCTGTCGTCCCGATCGCGCTGCGGTCCGAACTTGAAGCGTTCCGCGCCAGGCTTGCAGCCGGCACGCTCAGGATCACGCCTACCGCTGGAGATGCGCATGGCGGTAATTGAGAAAGCGCCTGTTTGAGCGCAGCGCCGATATTGTCGGGCATCGAAAAACGCTGCGGTGCTTGCCGGATCCACGGCCGCGACGTCGCCCGGCCAGGGACCACCGCGCGGAAGGCGGCGGGCCAAGCCTTTATCCCGGCCGATCGTGCGGCCACGCGCCCGGTTCCCGCGCTGTCGATCACCGAGAACCTGATGCTTCGTGGCGTCGGCAGACCTCCCTTCTCGCGATGCGGCTGGCTCCGGCGTGGCGCCGCGGTCGCCCATGCCAGCCAAGCGATCCGGGCCTACGCGATCCGCGCCTCGTCCCCCTCGATCAGTGCCGGCGGTCGCTCGGGCGGCAACCCGCAGAAGATCGTGCGGGCAGGCGAGATCGGCCGACGGCCCCGCGTGCTGGTCGCGCTGCAACCGACCTGGGCGCTCGATGCCGGAGCGACCCGGTCCGTCCTCGACCGAATGCTGAGGCTACGCGGCATGCGAGCCGCCATCCTCTGTATCTCCTCCGACCTCGAGGCGGTGATGGCGCTCGGCGACCGTATCGGCATCGTGCCGCGGGGCAGGCCAGCTTCGAGCGGATCGGCCTGATGATGGGCGGCGAGACCGTGCCCGCCGGATGAGCATCGTGCCCAACCCGATCGCCCGCGCGCTGCTTGCCCTGCTGCTGGCGATGTCCTGCACGGCTCCGCTGGTGGCATTGGGCGGTGCCAGCCCGGCGGCGGCGGCCCGTGCATTCACCAGCGGCGCGTTCGGCTCGATCGACCGGATCGCCTTCGGGCTCGACCGTGCGACGCCCTACATCCTCTGCGGCACCGGCGTGGCCCTGTGCTTTCGCGCCCGCATCATCAATATCGGCGGTGAGGGGCAGATCGCCCTCGGCGGCCTCGGCGCCGCCTGGGTGGTGCTCGCACATGCGAGCGCGCCACCCGTCGCGGCCGTCCTGCTGGGCCTGTCCGGTGGCATGCTGTTCGGCGCCGTCTGGGCGATCCTGGCAGCCGTGATCAATGTCACCCGCGGCGTGAACGAGGTCGTGGTGACGCTGCTGATGAACTTCGTCGCGCTGCTGCTGGTCGAGGTGGCGCTGCACGGCCCGGTCGGCGAGACCGGCGCCGGCTTCCTGCAGTCGCCGCTGCTGCCGGAGGCATCGATCTTCCCGCTGCTGATCGCGGGTTCCGATCTGCATGCCGGGATCCTGGTCGCGGTTGCGGTGGCCCTCCTGGCGCAGGTGTTCCTGTACCGCACCAGCTGGGGGTTTGGCCTGCGGGTGATCGGAGAAAGCCGGCAGGCAGCGGCCTACGGGGGCTATTCCGTGGCGCGTACGACGATCGGGCTGATGGCGCTGGCCGGGGCACTGGCAGGCCTGGCCGGCGCGATCGAGGTGCTCGGGGTGCAGTACCGGATGATCGACGGCTTCTCGCGCGGCTTCGGCTTCAATGCCATCACCGTCGCCTTGCTGGCGACGCTGGAGCCGTGGGTGGTAATCCCCGCGGGACTGTTCCTCGCCTTCCTCGAGGCCGGCACCGCGGCGATGCAGCGCCAGACCAACGTGCCTTCCTCGCTGGTGACGGTGACGCAAGGCCTGACCATGCTGTTCGTGCTCGCCGCGACCGCCCGGCGGATCGGCGAGCGTCGTTGACCCCCGTCGTCATCGCCTTCCTCGCCTCCACCATCCGCATCGCGACCCCGATGCTCTTTGCCGCCATCGGGGCCATCGTCACCGAGCAGGCTGGGATCTTCGCCGTCGGCCTCGAGGGGATGATGCTCGCCGGCGCGTTCGCCGCAGCGGTGACGACGGCAGCCACCGACAGCGCGCTGGCGGGACTGCTCGCGAGCGCCATCGCCGGCGCACTGGTCGGCGGCACCGTGGCGCTGATCGCGCTGCGTTTCGGGGCCGACCAGATGGTGACCGGCCTCGCCGTGAATACGCTGGCTGCCGGCGTCACCAGCTTCCTGCTCCGCATCGCCCACCACGGCCATGAACCGGTCATTCGACTGACGCTGCTGAGCGACTGGCCGATCCCGGGCTTGGCCGCCATCCCGGTGGCCGGGCCGCTGCTGTTCCACCAGCAGCCCCTGACCTATGTCGGGTTCGCGGCCTTCCTGCCGCTCGCGTGGTTCATGTCCAGGACCCAGACCGGCCTGCGACTCCGCGCGGTGGGCGAAAACCCTGCCGCTGCTTTCGTGACTGGCACCGATCCGGGTCGCATCCGCCTCGCCGCGACGGTCGGAGGGGCCGCCGCCGCGGGCCTCGGTGGCGCGGTGCTGGTGCTGCAGCAGGTCGGCACCTTCACCGACGCGATGACCGGTGGCCGCGGCTTTCTCGCCCTGGCCGCGGTCATCGTCGGCCGCTGGCAGCCGGCCGCGACCGTCGCGGCGTGCCTGGTGTTCGCCGCCGCCGAGGCGTTGGAACTTCGCGTCGAGCAGTTCGGACTGACGTTCAGCTCCTACAGTGTCGAGATGCTGCCCTACCTGATCGCGGTGCTGGTGCTCGCGGCCATCGGGCGCTCCGGCCGCATGCCGGCAGCGCTCGGTCGCCGCTATCACCGCGATACCGCACCCTAGGACGCCACGATGCATGCTGACGAAGCGGAAGAAGGGATCAGGCTGGCGGCGCGCCTCGGGATCAGCGTGCCGGAGCACGATCAAGCGGGCTTCGCCGAAGCCCTCGCGCGGCTGTTCGACCAGGCCGCACTGGTGCTGTCCCTGCCTCTGCCGCCGGCGGGTGCGTCACCCCAGGGCTTCGAGCCATGAACGCGCTGCTGGACGACGACGCGACGAGCATCGCCGAGGCGGTGCGAAGCGGCCGGGTCAGCGCCGTCGAGATCACGCGAGCGGCGATCGACCGGATCGAGGCACGGGATCCGGAATTGAACTGCTTCACCGCGCTGTTCGCGGCCGATGCAGCACGCGCCGCGGCGGCGGTCGACCGAACGGTGGCGCACGGCGGCGATCCAGGTCCGCTGGCCGGCGTTCCCTTCGCGGTCAAGAACCTGTTCGACGTTGCCGGCGTCACCACCATCGCGGGCTCGAAGATCCGCCGTGATCTGCCGCCCGCCTCGCGCGATGCGACGGTGGTGGCCCGGCTGCGCGCTGCGGGTGCGGTGCTGGTGGGTACCACGAACATGGACGAGTTCGCCTACGGCTTCACGACCGAGAACGAGCATTACGGCCCGACGCGCAACCCGCATGACCGGACGCGATCGGCAGGCGGCTCATCGGGCGGTTCGGCCGCCGCCGTTGCCGCAGCACTGGTGCCGGTCGGCCTCGGCACCGACACCAACGGCTCGATCCGTGTGCCCGCCTCGTTGTGCGGCATCTTCGGCTTGAAGCCGACCCTGGGCCGGCTCTCCCGCAGCGGGGTATTTCCGTTCGTCGACGCGCTCGACCATGTCGGTCCGTTCGCGCGCACGATGCGCGATCTCACCCGCGTCTACGACGTGCTGCAGGGAGCCGACCCGACCGACCCGGCCTGCACGTCGCGCGCGATCGAGCCGGTGCTACCCACGCTGCAGCATCCTGCGGCGCGCCTCCGCACCGGATGGCTCGGCGGCTGGTTCGAGGACACCGCCGGCGCGGAGGCACTGGCCGCGACCGCACAGGTGGCACGAGCGCTCGGCGCGGAGGGCCGGATATGTCTCGAAGGGGTCGCCGAGGCACGGGCCGCAGCCTTCTGCCTCACCGCGGCAAGCGGCGCGTCGTTGCATCTGGACGATCTGCGTACGCGGCCGCAAGATTTCGATGTCGCGACGCGCGCCCGTCTGTTGGCTGGAGCGCTGCTGCCGGCGTCGGTGCTGCACCGCGTCGCGCTGCTGCGGCTGTGGTTCCGCGACCGGCTGGCCGAACTGTTCCGCAGCTATGACCTCCTGGTCGCGCCGGCAACCCCGTGCGTCGCACCGTCGCTCGGCCAGATCACGCTGCAACTCGGAGAACGCGCGGTGCCGCTGCGTCCCAACCTCGGGATCTACACCCAGCCGATCAGCTTCATCGGCCTGCCGGTCGTGACGGTTCCTGTGGTGCTCGCCGGCACACTGCCGATCGGGGTGCAGATCATCGCCGCTCCTTGGCGTGAGGCGGTGGCGCTGCGTGCGGCGGCTCAGCTAGAGCGTCGCGGAGCGGTGGCATGGCAGCCGGCAACGCGATGACCGGGAGCACCGACCGTCATCGCCGGCGCGGCCTACACCGCGGACCAGCCGCGGCTGCTCGTCGCCACCTGGCCGAGCAGCCCGTTCCGCTTTCCACGCCCCCTCGGGCTGCGTCTCCAGAGGCATGGCGTTGTCGAGCGGACTGAGCGATATCGCGCCCCACCCCGTCAACCGCGCCCCGCTTCGGCTGGCGCAAATCCATACGAGGAACATCCTGTGACGGAATCGTCTGCACCGACTACCGCTACGCTGCCAGTGGAGTCCATCGTCGCCCAGGGCCTGTGCATTGGCTGCGGCCTGTGCCAGAGCATCGCGGGACCTGAGGCGATCCGGATCGTCATGTCCGGTGAAGGCGGAGAACGGCCGCTGGTGCGAGAGCCGCTCGACGAGCCGGTGCTGCGTCTGATCAACGCGGTCTGCCCGGGACTGCACATGAATGGATACGAGCCGGGTTCCGAACCGAGCCTGCCGGAAATCGACCCGATCTGGGGGCCGACGCGGCGCATGGCGATCGGTCACGCGGCCGATCCGGCCGTCCGCTTCCACGCGTCCTCGGGCGGCGCACTGAGCGCACTGGCGCTGCATCTGCTTGAACGCAAGAAGGTCGACTTCATCCTGCATGTGGCAACATCGCGGGAGCGGCCGCTCCGCTCGGTTCGCCACCTGAGCTTCGACGCCGCACAGGTGATGGAGGCGTCGGGATCACGTTATGGGCCCGCCGCCCCCTTGGTCGACTTCCGCGAGATCCTCGACCGCGGTCAGCGTTTCGCGTTCATCGGCAAGGCGTGCGATATCTCCGCCATACGCAACTACGCGCGCGTCGATCCGCGTGTCGACCAGTTGCTCGCCTACACCCTGAACTTCTACTGCGGCGGCATCTCGGAGTTCGGCAAGACCGTCGACTACGTTCGGATGATCGGCAAGAGCGAGGACGACGTCACGGCGCTGCGCTATCGCGGCGATGGCTGTCCTGGCGCCATGGTGATGAAGACGCGCGACGGCGCTGTCCATCGCTTCAGCTACAACGAGATGTGGTCCGACGAGAAACGCTGGCAGTTGCAGTTCCGCTGCAAGATCTGTCCCGACTCACTGGGAGACCTGGCGGATCTCTCGGTGGCGGATGTCTGGCCTGGCGGCAAACCGATCACCGACGAGATCGGCTTCAACGGCTTCATCGCGCGGACCGAGCGCGGGGTCGAACTTCTTGATGACGCTGTGCGCTGCGGCGCCGTGACGCTCAGCGAGGAGCTGGACTATGCCGGGCTGGAACTGGCTCAGGGAAGCCAGATGCGCAAGAAGCAGGGCCTGACCGCACGTTACGCCGCGATGCACGATGCAGGCATCGCGGTGCCGACGGCGGATGGCCTGCGCCTCGACGTGGCAGCGTCGATGATCAGCGAGGCCGACCGGCAGGCCAACTATGACGGCATGCGCGACCGGTTGCTTCTCGGCGACAACCGGGAGGCGGTGCCGACATAGGCTGCAGATGGGAAGCCAGCTGGCGCTGACCAGGACTGAACGGTACGGCTCCGATTGCCCGAACCCCGGAGGCCTGTCACCGGCAAGGCCAGGCGAAGACGACCCTTCTCAGAACCGGGTCGACACCGAGACACCCGCCGTAAGCGGCCGCAGCAGATAGCCCTCCTCGACGAAGTTGATGGACGGGCGCTGTATGATCTGCTTGTTGTTGGTCAGGTTCTTGCCGTACACGGTCAGCACCCACTTCCCGGCAGTCAGGCCGAAGCTGCCGTTCAGCACGCCGTAGCGAGGCTGGTGGAACGCCGGATCATTGTCGTTGAAAGCGCCGTGCGAGGAGCCGACGACGTCGAAGTCGCTGCGGGCGAACCCGGTCCAGACGCGGTTCAGGGGACGAACGTAGTCGGCGGAGAAGGTGCCCGTCCATTTCGGCACGTTCAACACCTCCTGGCCCGGTGCCGCCGCGAGATCATTCGGACTTTGCGTGATGATGGCGCGCGTCACGCCGCCGACCGCGCTGAGGGTGAGATCGCGCAGGACCTTCGCATGAACCTCGATCTCGGTGCCGTAGCTCTTGGCGCCGCCGAAGTTCTGGGTGATCGAGGCGCCGCAGGTCGGTAGGTTGATCGATTGCTGGATATTCTGCCAATCGATGTAGTACACCCCCACGTTCACCGCGAGACGGTCATGCAGGGCCAGTTTCTTCAGGCCGGCCTCGTAGCTCCACAGCCGGTCGGGGCCATAGCTTGTCGGGGGCGTCGTGATACCAACCGCCGCGAGGTCGGCGTGGCAGGTGGTGCCCGATACGGGACCGGTCGGACCACCCAGGCGATACCCCTTGGCAACGGTCGCATAGATCAGTGACTCCGGGTCGAGCTGATAGCTCAGGGAGAACTTCGGCGTGGCGCTATAGCTGGTATCCTGCGAGACGAACGGATTGACGTTGCCCGAGGCGAGCAGGCCTCCGCTGTTGCGGTAGTAGTTCTGCGTCGCGTAGGCATAGCGTATGCCGGCGGTTGCCTTCAGCTTCGGCAGGATGGCGTAATCAGCCTGGGTGAAGCCCGCATACTGCTTCTGGATCAGAGACTGGTTGTCGGCATAGACGGTGTCATTCTGGTAGTTCGCATAGGGCAGGTTGCCGAGTGCCGCACCGCCGAACGGCGACTGCAGGATGCTGAAGCCGTAGATATCCTGGAAAGCCGACTGGATGCCAGGCGCCGGCTCGGTATCGTCACGCACCTGACGTTGCCACTCGAAATAGAAGCCGGCGATCCAGTTGAGATCGCGGTCGAACAGGCGAGCATTGGTCGAGGCGGCGCGCAGCTCCTCCGAGGCCTGGTAGGTGCGGTCGACGCGATGCACCTGCGACGGCAGGCCGCCGATCAGCGCATCGTTCTGCGCCGCCTTGTCGGGATACTCAGGATCGAGGAACGCGCTCGCGATCACCGCGCTGTTGAAGTTGGTGCCGTCGCTCTGGAAGGAGAACGTCCTCTGGAAGTAGCTCGAAACCGAAGTGAGCGAGAAGTCCTGGAAATACTTCCTCACCGTGAGGCTTGGAACGAAGAAGTAGTCCACGCTGGGCTCGGTGACCTTCTTGTCCTCCTTGTAGGTGCCGAGGCTGGGGTAGAATACCGGCGTGTCCCCGGTGCGGTCATTCTGGTCGAGCACCATCAGCGTGATGTCGAGATCATCCGCCGGGCGGTAATTCAGCGTCGAGCGGACGAAGTTCCAGTGCTCGGTGTTGACGCCCGACTTGGCCACCGAACCGTCCTGGTTCAGGCGGTCGATATAGCCGCTGTTCGAACCGAAGTCTCCGGCGATGCGGAGCGCCAGCTTGTCCTTGATGAGCGGGATGTTGACCGCACCCTGCTGTTCTTGGTTAACCCCGCCATGCACCGTGCCGGAGACGTCGCTGTTGAGATCTACGGTGTAGACGTTGAACTTCGGCTGGTTAGTGATGAGGCGGATCGTGCCCCCCATCGAGCTGGCGCCGAACAAGGTGCCCTGCGGGCCTCGCAGCACCTCGACGCGGTCCATGTCGACGAAGCGGGGCAGTTCGGCGCCGACATAGAGGTTGCTCTGCGTGATCGAGGTATCGTCGAGATAGATCGCGACGGTTGACGAGCCGGAGGTCGAACTGATGCCTCGGATGATCAAGTTCTGCGTGTTGGGTCCGACGATCCCGCCGGAAACCGACGAGCCGGCCGCGAATGACAGGCCGGGCGTCTGGCGGGTGATCTCGTCATAGGTGGTGATGTGATTCTGCAGCAGGGTCTTGCCGGAGAGCACCGAGATGCTCTCCGGGACCTTGTTGACGAGCTGGGCTCGCTTGGATGCCGTCACCACAACCTGTTCCAGGCCGGCCGTCGGCGGCGACGGCGGATTGCCGGTATCGGAGGTTGATGAGCCGCCCGGCGGAGGAGCAGCGTCGGCACGGGTTATACAGACGAGGCCCGAGGTTAATGCGATGCCGACGATGAATGCAGTGTAGGAGCGAAAGCTTCCGGACATCAAATTGAGTCTTCCTTCATCGGTAAATGATGAACTCTTCCGGGTTGACTGGATTGGAAGGCTAGTCGGTGTGTGGTCATCGACAGCAAGCATCGATTTCCGGCCGGAGCGTGCGTCTTTCTGCATCGCTCCCGCTGGAGCAGCGTCGGCGAGGAGTGCAGCGGAAACGCGGACATGGCGTCTGCAAATTCCCGCATGGCGGCAGGGAAACATGCTGCTACCCTGGGTCGATCGACCAAGGAAGCGGGATGTTCACCCTTCACAACCCTCATGACGTCCAGCCGCCGTTCGCTCCCCTGAGCTGGGGGGTCGAGCTGGCAAGCCCCCGACGCATGGTATTCGTCTCGGGTCAGGTCGGCGCCGATGCCTCCGGACGCATCGCCACAGGCTTTCTCGAGCAGTGCCGGCTGATTTGGCACAATGTCGGCAGCGTGCTGCGCGACGCGGGAATGGTTCCCGCCGACATCGTCCGAACCGGTATCTTCATCACCAGGCATGTCGAGATGACGGAGGAAGTAACACGAGGTTTTAACGCGTTACGTGTCGCGTTCCTAGGCGATCATCGACCGGCCTCGACCATGATCATGGTGCATGCGCTGATGAATCCGCAGTGGCTCGTCGAGATCGACGCGATCGCGGTAGTCTAGCCGGCGATCAGCTTCGGCTGGCTACATAGGCTCGCCAGCCACCGTAGCCGGTGATGTCCGTGGCTCCCTCTACCGCGCAGGACTCGCATAGGAAGCCAGGCACCAGCCGCCCGTCGTCGAGACGCACCTTGCCGATGACCATCGGCGGCGGCAACGAGGCGACGAAGCGGGCGAACGCCGCCTCCCGTAGTTGCCACAGCTCGACCTCGATCCCGGCACCCGTGAACCCGGGCGTTCGCACGAGCCCGGGCTTCTCCGGCACCGTGCCGCTCAAGGCAAACAGCCGGTAATCCGGCGCCGTGCGGGCTGCGGCCACCAGGTTCGCACCCAGTTCCAATAGTTGATGGTTCAAGGCCATGCCACTCAGATGCGCGCCGGCGACGAGGAGCTGGATCATCGGCTCCGGCGCTGGACCCTGCGAGGTGTCCACCGGCAGCGCCGCGTCGCGCGCGAGGCCACCGTCGCAGCCCACCCTGCGGTGCAGGCGCTCCCCCAGCCGGGCAAGGTCACGATCGCTGAAGGCTGGTCCGATCAATGTGACGCCGGCGGGAAGCCCGTCGGCCCGGAAGCCGGCGGGGATGGCGATGGCCGCGTAATCCAGCAGGTTGACGAAATTCGTGTAGCGACCGAGCTGGCTGTTCAGTCGTATCGGATCGGCCTGGACCGCAGCTACGGTGAAGATGGTCGGGCTGGTCGGCAGGATCATGAGGTCGATCTCCCGCCATTGCCGGGCGGCCTGACGTGCGAGCGCGCGCAGGCGATATTCGCCCCGGAAGGCATCGGCCGCAGAAAAACTCCGTGCGCCGGCTATGATGCCGTGCACGACTGGATCAAGGGCCTCCGGATGCGTCGCCAGGAACGGCTCGATCGCTGCCAGCCGTTCGGCGACGTATGGACCGTCATAGAGCAGGGAGGCGACCTCGCGGAACGGAGCGTAGTCGAACTCGACCGCTATCCCGCCCATCTCGCGCATGTCCTGAATAGCGGCTTCGTAGAGACGCTCGACCTCCGTGTCGCCGAAGAACTCACGGTCGCTCGCCCTGAGCACCCCGAAGCGGAACCGCTCCTGCGGCAGCTCCACCGGTTGGTCAGATCGCGAGTACGGATCCGTCCCGTCCTCGGCCAGCGCCGACTCCAGCACCAGCAGGGCATCCGGAGCGCTCTGGGCAAGGATGGCGATGCAGTCCAGCGACCTGCAGGCCGGCACGACGCCGGAGGTGCTGACGATGCCCTTCGTAGGCTTCAGACCGACGATGTTGTTGAAGCTGGCGGGGATGCGGCCAGACCCGGCAGTGTCGGTGCCGAGGGCGAACGACACCAGGCCAGCCGCGACCGCGACTGCGGAACCGGACGAAGACCCACCGGAGATGACGTCGCCATCGAACACGCAGCGCGGCGCTCCGTAGGGGGAACGCGTGCCGACCAGCCCGGTGGCGAACTGGTCGAGGTTGGTCTTGCCGATCAGCATCGCGCCCGCATCGAGCAGGCGCTGTACTACCGTGGCGTTCGCCTCGGGAGAATACGCGAAGGCCGGACAACCCGCAGTGGTCGGCAGAACCGATACGTCGATATTATCCTTGACGGCGAACGGGATACCGTAGAGTGGCAACTGCCGTGCTGCCGGATCCGCTTCAAGGGCACGGGCCCGCGCGAGCAGCCGTTCGGATGGAACCCGACTGATCCAGACGGCGGGATCGTGATAGGCCTCGATCCGCGCGAGCGTCTCCTGTGCGACGGAGGTCGGCGTCCGGCCGCCCGACCGATAGGCCTCCAGCAGGACCGGGATCGAGAACGATGGCAGGTCGCTCAGTCTGTCGTCCCCTTGCACTACCTTGATGCTCGACATCGGGCTCCTCAGGCTTCGCAGACGACATTCGAGAGGTCGGACGTCATGCCCGGTCTCGCGCTCGCCGATACCGGGATCTGAGAACCGGGCCTCAGCGCTCGTATCGAGGTCCGGCGCAGACTCGACCGACGATCCCGCTGGCCGTCGTCCTCATTCCAGTTCATCGAAAAACGAGTGTAGCTCATCTATATCTGCGAGACGTCGGCGTGAGTCCTTCTTCAGCTTCAGCATGGTCTGCTCGGTAAGCATATGCGCGAACAGCAGCGGGGGCGCATGGTCGTCGATCGGGCCCTTCGTGCGGGTCTGGCATCGGAGCAGCCATCTCGTGTCTTCTGTGTGGATCATGCTCGTGTCGGTCACCATCGCCACCTGGGTGCCGTTCCGAAGCGCGAACTCGATGATCGTGGCGATGGCGGGAACACGCCGTCGTAGCGCGAACACGATCAGCACGTCCTTCGCGCCGAGATCGACGATAGACTCGCCGATCGTTTCCCCGGGCCCCGGAAAGAGATGGACCCGTGCCCGGGCATGGAGAAGCGACCAGCGAAGATACTCGGCAAGCGGACGACCGTGACGAAAGCCTGCTATCCAGACCTGCCCGGCCACCGCAACCGCGCTCGCGAGCGAGTCTATCAGCTCCCTGGTCTCGGCGGTAAAGGTGGCGCGCAGGTTTGCCACCACCGTATCCACGTGGCGCTCGACCAGACCCTCCGGCGCATCGGACGACGTCTTGCCGAACAGATAGAGAGGAGCCCCGTTCTCGAGCTCGTGGCGGGCCGCCCGTCGCATCTCGTCATATCCGGAGAATCCGAGCCGTCGGACGAAGCGCGTGACTGCCGAATTGGAAACCTCGGAGATCCGGGCGAGCTCGGTCGCCGAGTAGGTCGCAAGCTCGCCGGGGAAATTCAGCAGCGTGTCGGCGAGCACGCGCTCGGCAGGCGGCATCGCTTGATAATGGCCCCTGATGAGCGCGTGCAAGGTGACCTTGCCGGAAGGGCTGGAAACTTGGTCCTTGGCGGTCACGGCTCTAAAAACTTCTTGTCGGTTGTCTGGTCGAACGATAGAGTTTTCTCATTATCCGAGACTAGCGAGATTTTGCAGTCCCGACGACCCAAAACCGGGGTAAGCCGAGCATGGCGTTCGAAGTTGATCTCAACGGCAAGCAGATGCTCCCCCTGGAGACCGTCGACACCCACCTCATCGAACCCAGCCACGGCTGGTCCGGTCTCGTCAAGGCAGGTCAGTTCATCAGGGTCATGGACCCGCGTGGGCGGCAATGCGCGGATTTCTGGGCATTCAATGCGAGCGATCTCGATGAGCATCTGTCGGCAATGCATACGCGAGTCTGGGTCAACCGGCTTTGTCCCACGATCGGCGAGAGCTTCCACTCGAACCGTCGACGCCCGATCCTGCAGCTTATCGCAGACACCTGCGGCCAGCATGACCTTCTGACGGCCGCCTGCGACGAGCACCGCTACCGTCTCTATGGGGTGACGGATCATCATCGCAGCTGCACCGGCAACCTGCGCGAGGTGATGAGCGAGCGCTTCGGCAGCGAACGCTTCTACGTGCCGCAGCCGTTCAACATCTTCGCCAGCATACCAGTCGGCGCCGACGGATCGGTGCTGAACGGGCCGGCGCCATCCCGGGCCGGCGACTATGTCGTGCTCAGGGCGTGGTTCGACGTGGCAGTCGCGGTGTCCGCCTGCCCGCAGCAGTTCAATCCGATCGCCGGATGGTATCCCAGCGAAATCCAGATCGACATCATGGAGCCGGGGATGGACATCATGAGACCGCAATCCATTCCACCCGTCCGCCCGGTCGTCTGAGTCGACGATGGCGGTCGTCAACACGCGAAGTGCCGCCCTTCACCACAGCCGCCTACCACAGCCACTCCGGGTTGGCGCTGGGCTGCTCCTGTCGTGGCTTGTCTGCGCTCCCGCGGTGTTGGCCGCTGACGTGGCGACGTCCAACACCGCCGCGCTGATGCGCATCAAGGCCGCGGGAGTACTCGTCGATGGCGTCGAGGCCGCGTCGCCGCCCTACGAATTCAACGATAACGGCGAGATCAACGGATTTGATATCGAGCTCGCTCGGCTCTTCGCGCGGTCGATCGGTGTCAAGCTGTCGGTCATCGATACCAACTGGGCCGGCGTGATCCCTTCGCTGTATGCCGACAAGTTCGACCTGATCTGGTCGGCGATGCCGGAGACCGCGGCGCGCAAGCGCGCGGTCCTGTTCTCCAGCATCTACGCGGTCGACCAGCCGGTGCTGATCGCGCGCGCCGGGGATACCCGGGAGAAAGTCGCCGCTGACCTGAAGAGCATGGTGCTCGGCTCACAGCTCAACTCCTCGGTCGAGGAGCAGGCGCATAAGCTATCGGACGACAACAAGCTCGATCTCGATATCCGGCTCTACGATCACATGGACGCCGCCTATCTCGATCTCAACAACCATAACGTCGATGTCGTGATGACCTCGCGCAGCGGGTTCTCTCAACTGGAGAAGAAGCGGCCTGGCCTCTACCGGATCGTGCTGGTGCTTCCGCCGGACCTGTTCATGGCGGTTGCCGCGCGCAAGCAGGATGGTGACCTGATCGCGGCGGTGAACAAGTTCCTGTCCCAGCTCCAGGCATCGGGCCAGCTCGGCTTGATATTCACCAAGTGGTTCGGTGTGGCGCCGCTGCCACTTCCGGCCGCTGACTGACTTGGCATTGCACGGGGCGCCCCTGAAGAAGCTTTCTGCGGCTGCTCCGGTCCGGCGGGTCCGGCTTCGCGCGGGGAACGCCGTGCATGGTTGACCTCGATTTTGCAGCGCTGGTCCCCTACATCCCCGAGTTCCTGCGCGGCATCCGCGCGACGGTGATCTATGCCTCGGTCTCATTGTGCCTCGCGAGCATCCTCGGGCTGGGTGTGGCGATGGCGCGGCGCTCCGACGTCAGGCCGCTGCGCTGGAGCGCTCAGGCCTACATCGATCTCATCCGTGGCACGCCGGCACTGGTGCAGATCTTCTTCATCTATTTCGGACTTCCCGCCGTCGGCATCTACATCTCTGCGCCGCTTGCCGGGATCATCGCCATCGGCCTCAATAGCGGCGGCTATCTGGCGGAGATCTTCCGCGCCGGCATCGGTGGCGTCGATCATGGTCAGATCGAGGCCGGCCGCTCGATCGGCATGAGCCGGAGCCAGACCTTCCGCCGTGTGGTGCTGCCTCAGGCGATGCGGCTCGCCGTGCCATCCGCCGCCGGCGAGTTCACCAACCTCGTCAAGGGAACGTCCCTGCTCTCGACGATCTCGATCACCGAGCTGACCCGCGTCGCCCAGCAGGTGGTCTCGGTCACGTTTCGCCCGATCGAGGCGTATCTCGCCGTGGCACTGGTCTATCTCGTCCTGAACAGCGCCATCTCGCACGGCAGCAACTGGCTCGAACGGTCGCTGCGGCGCGGCGAAGGGCTGCGATGATGTCGACCTCGACCCTCGAGCATACGGGTTCGGACAGCCGCTATCCGATGCTGCGCCTGCGCGGCCTGTGCAAGTCCTATGGTGCCCAGCCGGTGCTACGCAACATCGACCTGGACGTGAAGCGCGGAACCACGCTCGCGATCATCGGCCCGAGCGGATCCGGCAAGTCGACGCTCCTGCGCTGCATCAACCATCTCGAAGCACCCACGGCCGGCACCGTGGAGATAGACGGCATGCCGACCATGTCTCACGCGACGGCGAGCGGCCGGGAGCGCGAGCGCAACCTGAACGCGATGCGCGCCACCGTCGGCATGGTGTTCCAGCGCTTCAACCTGTTCGCCCATCGGACGGCGCTTGCCAACGTCATGGAGGGGCTGATCGTCGTCAAGCGCATGGACGCCGCGGCCGCGCGCAGGGCCGCCATGGCGATGCTGGAGCGGGTCGACGTGGCGCACAAGGCCGATGCCCATCCGGCACAATTGTCCGGCGGCCAGCAGCAGCGCGTCGCCATCGCACGCGCGTTGGTGATGCAGCCCAAGCTGATGCTGTTCGACGAGGCGACCTCGGCGCTCGATCCGGAAATGGTCGAGGAGGTGCTGGGCGTGATGCGTTCGCTCGCCGAGGACGGGTTGACGATGGTGGTCGTCACCCACGAGATGGGCTTCGCCCGCGATGTCGCCGATCGCGCCGTGTTCATGGACGGCGGTATCATCATCGAGGACGACGTTCCCGAACGGCTGTTCACCGCGCCGAGCCACGAGAGAACCCGGCTCTTCCTGCGCAAGATGCTTCGTCCATGACCCTGCCCCTGCATCTGTCGGGCGGCTTCTTGGTAACGCGGGACGGGCGACGGCGCGTCGACCTGCTCGCGATCGACGGGCGGATCGCGGCGATCGGCAACGACCTCGAGCTTCCGCCGGAAACCGTCAGCGTGGATGTCCAGGGGCTCTGCGTGCTTCCCGGTGTGATCGATCCGCATACCCACTTCTGGGAGGACGGTTTCACGGCGGCTCCGGATTTTCGCGACGGCAGCCTCTCCGCGGTCTGCGGCGGGATCACCACCGTGATCGACATGCCGCTCACCGAACCATGCGTGCTCGATCTTCCGACGCTGCACGACAAGATCGATCTCGGGATACGTACTTCCCGCGTCGATTTCGCGCTGTTCGGGGGCGCCAGCCCGACCAACGGCGACAGGCTGGAGCCCCTGTGGCGGGCCGGCGTCGTAGGGTTGAAGATCTTCACCTGCACCACCGGCTGCGCGATGGAAGGCGTGACGCGGGATGCCGATCTGCGCGATACGCTGGCCCGGATCGCCGGCTTCGGCGGCCTTGCCAGTCTGCACGCGGAAGACGAGGAGCGGCTGCAGGCCAATCGCGCGGCGCTGCAGGCGGGCCAGTGCGACGAGGCCGCCTTCTTGGACTGGCACGACGAGATCGCAGAACTCATGGCGATGCGTCGGATCTTGGACCATGCGAAGACGGTCCGGGCCCGCGTCAACATCGTCCACGTCACGTCACCTTCAGGGTTGGCGCTGGTTGCCGCGGCCCGCGCCGATGGTGTGGCGGCGACCGCGGAGACCTGTCCGCACTACCTCTATCTCGGTGCCGAGGATGTCCTGAGCCAGGGAAGCCGAGCGGCCTGTGCGCCGCCGGTGCGCGAGCGCCGCAACATCGCAGCGATGCGCGCAGGCGTTGCCGACGGCTTGGTAGGCACGATCGGCACCGACCATTGCGCGGTGAGCCTGGATCGGAAGCGGCCACCGGCGCTCGAAGCCCAGCCCGGACTCCCCGGCCTGGAGACGATGGTCCCGCTGTTGCTGAACCTGGTCGCACGTGGCGAGCTTACGCTGGAGCGGATGGTCGAGGTGACCTCGCACGACACCGCCCACCTGTACGGCCTCTATCCACGCAAGGGCTCCGTCGAGATCGGGGCGGATGCGGATTTTACCGTCGTCGATCTCGACCCCATCTGGACCATCGGCGCGGACCGGCTTGCCGGTTCGGCCGGCTGGACCCCCTACGAAGGCATCGAGGTGCAGGGCCGCGTCGAGATGACCATCATCCGAGGCCGCCTCGTCGCACGTGGTGGCCGCGCGCTCGATCCTGATGGACCGGCCGCCTTCATTCCCCGTCAGCCGGCCGCTACGGCCACACCGCATTCCAAAGGATATACGACATGACCAGCATGCAGACCGACACATCTGCCGCAAGCGACGGCCACGCCGGCGTCTTCGACAGCATCCCGATCATCGATTTCGCGGCGATGGCCGGGAACGATTTCGCCGCGAAGGCGCGTGTTGCCGCCGAGATCCGGCAGGCCTGCATCAGCGTAGGGTTCTTCTACATTACCAATCACGGCATCGAGGAGGCGACCATCGAGGCGCTCTTCGAGCAGGCGAGGCGCTTCTTCGCGCTGCCGATCGAGAGCAAGCTCAAGCTGCGTGCGAAAGACGTCGAGCACCTGATCGGCTACGTCTCGATGTACGAGGAAGGTAAGGATCCGAACAACGGCGACCTGCACGAGGCGTATGATTTCGTCACCGAGGCGCAGGTGACGCCCGAGCTTACGGTGCAGGCAGATTTCCGCAGCGTCAGCAACCGCTGGCCCGCCGAGCTTCCCGGCTTTCGTGAGGCGCTCAACGACTATTCCGTGCGCATCCGCATCCTGACCCGGCAGATCTTTCATGCCTTCGCTTTGGCGCTCGGCCTTGAAGAAGATTACTTCGACGCCATCACCGACCGGCCGCTCTCGCTCGGGCGGATTTTGCACTACCCGACCCAGGCGAGTGCCGACGAAACTCAGATCGGCAACGGTCCTCACACCGACCATGAATGCTTCACGATCCTGCGCCAGGATACCAAAGTGCAAGCCCTCCAGGTCTGCAACAAGAATGGCAAATGGATCGACGCGCCGCCTCTGGCCGGCAGCTTCGTGGTCAATATCGGCGACCTGATGGCGCGGTGGACCAACGACCTGTTCACCTCGACGCCGCATCGCGTGATCAACCGCTCCGGTCGGGCGCGCTACTCCTTCCCGTTCTTCATCGGTGCCAATCCCGATGCGGTCATCGACGTGCTGCCGAGCTGCGTCTCGCCCAGCAACCCATCCAAGTACCAGCCGATCATCACGTCAGACTACGTGCAGGGACTCATCGCCCGCAACCTCGGGGTGGAAGCGGTTTAGGCCTGTCGTGAGCATGACGACCGATCCGCAGGTGGGTAGGAGGCTCTGAACCGCACGTTCCTGCGCGGGCTGTCCGGGCTCGGATCGGGAGCCGTGCAGACCTGGATGTTCGCGGTGCTCTGGCTGCTGGGCGCGGTGCTGCCGCTCGTCATCGGCATCGCGCTCTCGGTCATGCGCAGGCATGGTTTCCACATACAGTGGAGTTTCTCGCTGCAGGCCTACCGTGACCTCGTCGAGACCGGGCGTATCGAGGTGGTGCTCCGGACGGCGCGGGTTGCCGCCGTCGTCAGCCTGATCTGCCTCGTCTGCGGCTTCCCGTTGGCGTTGTGGCTGGCGAAGCAGGCCCGCTCCGGCCTGCTCATCCAGCTGGTGTGGATCTGCCTGACCGTCCCGTTCTTTCTCGACCCGTCGGCACGAACGCTGGTGCTCCGCCTCGTGCTCGGCGGCAGCGGTCTGGTCAACGAGATGCTTCTGCGTCTGCATCTCGTGGCCACGCCCGCGCGCTGGCTCCTGTTCAGCGATTTCGCAATCTATCTCGGGCTGATCGGTCCCTATTTCCCCAACATGGTCTGGCCGATCTACCTGTCGATCCTGCTGATCGACGACACGCTGCTGGAGGCAAGCCGCGATCTCGGCGCCGGCACATGGGATACGCTGCGCCTGATGTTGCTGCCGCTGGCGATGCCGGGGATCCTTGCCGGCCTGATCATGACCTTCATCCCGCTGCTCGGTGACAACGTGGTGCCGGACCTGCTCGGCGGCGGAAGGCAGGAATATCTGGCGGACTCGGTGCTCTCGCTCTCCACGACGATGAACTATAGCGGAGCCGCCGCGATGGCCACGATCGTGTTCGGGCTGCTCGGGCTGTTGTCGCTCACCGCCATGCTGCTGCAGCACCGCGCGGCGGGGGCTTCCGGCCGACGCCGGATCCAGCGGTCATGAGCCGCCTTCGTGTTTCATACGGCGACGCCGCCGATCGCGTGGTGGGGATCGTCGGGCCCGTGTTGCTGGGCGGCGGCTTCGCGATCACCGCGCTGATCTACGCGCCGGTGCTCTGGCTCGCCGTGCTGTCCCTCAGCGACAACCCACTCTCCGGTCTTGCGGGCGGCTTCACCGTCCGCTGGTACGACCAGCTGGTGCTCGATCCGAGCTGGCGCCTCCCGATGCTGCGATCGCTGCAGGTCGCGACGGCGGTGTCCGCCCTGTGCGTGGTCGGTGCAGTCCTGGTCGGACGCACGCTCCCACGGCTTCGACGCGGGCGCGCGTTGCTCGCCCTGCTCTTCATGCTTCCGCTCGGGGTTCCCGGCACGGTGATGGGGCTGCTGATATTCATCTATTGTCGCTTCGTGTTCGGGCTGCACATGGGATACTGGTCGCTCGTCCTGTCGCATTTCATCTGGGCATTTCCCTTCGCTTTGATCGGCATGCTGGTAGCCTCCAGCCGCTTCGATACCGCTCTGCTTGAAGCCGCTGCCGATCTGGGCGCGCCGGCGTGGCGCGTCCTGTGGGACATCGAACGACCGCTGCTGATGCCGGGCATCATCAGTGCCGCCTCGTTCGGGTTTCTGCTCTCCTTCACCGAGCTCGCGCGCAGCATCTTCGTCGGCGGTGCGTTGCAGACCCTGCCGCTATACACCTGGGCCGAGGCGTCGTCGCACACGTCCCACGTGCCGTTGATCTTCTGCCTGAACACGCTGATCACGCTGTTCAGCGTCAGCGCATCGGTCATCACGATCGTGCTGCTCGTACGCGGGACGCGGCGCTAGATGGCATGGCTGCTGGACGCCGCCGGGATCGATGTCCGCTATGGCGCAACCTTGGCGCTCGACGATGTCGGGCTCACCGTGCGTGCGGGCGAGTTGCTCACGATCGTCGGCCCGAGCGGGTCGGGCAAGACCAGTCTGCTACGCGTGCTGGGCGGCTTCCAGGTGCCCTCCTCTGTCGATATCCTGCGCATCGACGGCGCCGACATGCGTGGCGTGCCGCCGCAGCGTCGCCCGGTCGCGACGGTGTTCCAGCACTACGCCCTGTTTCCGCATCTGAGCGTCGGCGAGAATGTCGAATACGGCCTGCGCGTGCGCGGCATGGAGCGGAACGAGCGGCGGCAGCGGGCGCTGCAGGCGCTGGCGCTCATGCGGCTCCCCGATATGGCAGGGCGGCGGATCCAGCAATTGAGCGGCGGTGAGCGGCAGCGTGTCGCCTTCGCACGCGCACTGGTGACGGAACCCCTGATCCTGCTGCTGGACGAGCCGATGGGCGCGCTGGACGAGCGGCTACGCCACGCGCTCGAGATCGAGATCCGCACGCTGCAGCGGCGGCTCGGCATGACCATCATCCAGGTCACCCACGGGCGCGAACAGGCGCTCTCGATGAGCGATCGCCTGGTGGTGATGAGTGACGGCCGGGTCCGCCAGCTCGGCACTCCGGCGGAAATCTTCGAGCGTCCGTCGAGCCGGTTCGTGGCCGGCTTCATGGGCGTGATCAACATCGTGGAGGGCCGCCTCGGGGCCATCGATGGCATGACGTCCATCGCCAGGATCGAGACGGCGGCGGGCTGCTTCACCGGTCCCTGGACCGGGGCCGCGCCGCCTCGGCCAGGTGAGGGCGCCTTCCTCGCCATCCATCCGGAGCGGCTGCGTATCGGCCCCGGCGAAGCCGGTGCCAATCACGTCGCGGGGCGCGTGCTGGGCACCAGCTATCAGGGTACGCGCTGCTCCGTCGAGTTCGAGACGCCGCTCGGGCGCTTCAACGCCTCCGTTCCGGCGCGCGAGATCGTCGAGACGGATACGACGATCTGCTGGTCGGTCGAGCACGGCGCGATCGGACCGCTGGGTGAAGACACCAGGGCACAAGGAGCCTGCTAGATGACGATCGGTGACAGAAGACGCTTCACGACCGGGCGACGGGCCTTCTGCCGTGGTGCCGGCGCCGCTCTGGCCGCCGCCGCCGCCGGCGAGAGCCTGTTGCCCTGGAGCAGCCGCCCGGCGCGCGCGAAAGCGCCCGACAACGTCGTGCGTGTACTCGGTGTCTCCACCGGCGCGCTCCCCGACTGGAGCCGGTTCGAGAAGGAGACCGGGCTCACGATGGAGTGGACGCCGGCCAGCGACGATGTCGGCCTGTTCCTGCACGAGATGATCGCCGATGATGCCGGCGAGCATTACGACATCGTCACCTGCCTGAGCGGCACCTACGAGACGCTCGCCGACCAGGACTTGCTGCTTCCGATCGAGCTCGGGCGTCTGAAGAACTGGAACGGCGTTCCCGACTATGTAAAGGGAGCGGTGCCGGCGGCACCGGGATCCACCCCCGGCAGCCAACGCGTCTGGAGCATTCCCTATCACATGAACGCGGACGGCTTCGTATACATGCCGTCGGCACTCGGCGTGCCGCATGCGCCGGCTGAAGTGTCGTGGAAGCTGATCTATGACGATCCGCGGACAAAGGGGCGTGTCGCGATCGATAATGGCATCTACGCGATCGGCTGTGCGGCGATCTACCTGAAATACCACAAGCTGGTCGAGATCGGCGATATCGGCGCGATGACGCCGAGCGAGTGCGCCTCCGTCGCCGACTTCCTGATCGAGCGCAAGCATGCCGGTCAGTTCCGTACTCTCTATAAATCCTACGACGAGCAGCTGCAGCTTCTTCTGAGCGGTGAGGTGGTCGCGGAGACCGCCTGGGAGCCGGTGTCACGCGAGGCGCAGCGGCGCGGTCAGGATGCCGACTACGCCTTCGCCATCGAGGGATACGACAAATGGGCGCAGAACCTAATGATCCCGAGCCAGGTCAAGGACCGTAACGGTCTTGACAAGGTTTATCTGACCATGAACTGGCTGCTCGGCGGTGCTTACTCGGCCGAGATGGCTGCAACGGAAGGCTACGTGACGCCACGGATGGATCTGGGACTTGCCTTCGCGCAGGAGCATGGCTGGCCGGCAAAACGGATCGATGTGATTCGTCAGGTCATCGCCAAGGGCAACCTGAAGTTCGCCAAGCCACTCTATTGGGACCCCGGCTACTTCAAGACGCTTGAATATTACGAGCGCGAGATGGCCCGCTTCCGCAACGCATGATATTTGCCGTAGCTCGAGGTCGATCTTGTTAGCCGTTTGAGAGCTCTGTGTTCACGATGTAGGCAATATCCGAGAACAATAACATCTCGTTGCCGTGGACGGCATCGATTGAAGGCGCCGATACTGAAAAGTACGAGCAGCTCTCCGGCAGGAACAATCAAAGTGAGGCGCCGACTGGATTTCGCGACAGGCAGAGATCAGCGACACCAACGTCCGTCAGTTAGCGTTCTTGCCAGGTGCGGAGCGATATCGTGAGGCCACACCCACCGATTGGGTTTCCCGTTCTCGGAAAGCGCCGTGTCGTCGATCAACGCGACGAGATCTGGATCACCGACCAGGCGGTCCGCCTGCACGGGGTATCCCCGCCTCCAGCGCCGCCGCATCCCACGCGCCAGAGGCGACGAGATGATGCAATCGGTCGTATTGACCCGGCGCAAGCCGCTCCGTCACGACTGCACGCTGTTGCGATCGCCTGGGCCGATCGATCCCGTGACATCGAGTGGCCACATGCGCCGCCTCTTCGCGTGCCCTGACCGGGCGAGGAAGGGTTCGAGCCACTGCTCGAGCGCTGATGGGCGATCGGTGACCGCTGTCGCCATGGCCGGCCCGAAACCGGCCTCCTGTGCATCACGCAAGACAGACCGAGGGGGTCGTCGGACGGCGCCTCACGCCGACCTTCTGCCAAAGTAGTGCTAGGCTTGGATTTCGATTAGCCGTGCTGCCGGATCTAGTGGATTTCAGACTATCGACTGGTGTGAAACGCGCGAGGAGGTCAGCCCAGAGCCTTGACCATGTAGACCCGCCTCAACCCTTTCTCCTCAGCTCGGTGCGTCTCCTCGTAGCCGATCCGAGAGTAGAGGCTAATATTCTCCGTCATGGCTTCATTCGTGTAGAGCTTGATGGTCTGATAGCCCGCAGCCCTGGCGGCTGCTCTGCGTGTTCGAGCAATTGGTGGCCCAGGCCAGACCCTTGAGCGCCCGGATCGACGGCCACGTTGTCCAACAACATCGCGTCGCTCTCGGGGATGAGCACAAGGATGCCCTGCACGGAGTTGTCTCGCTCAACCACGTGGACGCAGCCAGCCTCGATCAACCAGCCGTAGTCGTCCGACATCGGCCCGGGCGCCCGCCCTATGCGGCTCGCGTAGTCAGAATAGGCACGTCGCACGAGCTCCTCGACGGCATGTCGGTCAATGCTCGTAGCTTGTCGAAGATTTGGCAGCATGTCGGCATCCTGCCGCATCGATCGCTGCCGGGGAACAGCCGCGTTCGGTCGAACTCAGCGTCAGCCTCGGCGAACCTAAGATGGTGAGCGTAGCCCGGCATAGCCTGGGATGGCGCGACGGCTCTCGGCGCGTCGGAGCCCGCATGTCGCATTTCAGTCAGTCGTCCAACATTCTCCGCCACTCCTCCGCACCGCGGCGTGGGCGCCATATCAACGCCGCTTCTCCCGTGGCTCGGTCCAGGTCCGGCTGTCCGCCGGCGGTGCAGCGCCAGCCCGGACCACCTCCAGATACAGCCTGGCTAGGCCAGGCAGGCCGCACGCCGTCCAGTCCGCGTATGCCCGCGCCGTTGCGCGCGATGCGGCCGCGCCGCCGTAGCCCAGCACCTCACCTCTTCGCCACAGCGCGACGGAGCGCCCGGCTCGGTCCACGATCCCGAACGGCTCGGCCGGGAGCCACGGCCGCTGCTCCGGCGGCTCGCCACTGCCAGAGATGGCGAAACCCGGCGCTACCCGGCCGAGGAAGGCGCGGAACGCCGCCACTGCGTCACCAGCTGCACCATCCGGCCTTGTCACGAGCGGCAGCGAGACGCGTCGCACGGGCACCATGCACCGGGCGAGGTTGAACGCTGCGTCCTGGTAGAGGCCATGGTAGCGGCTGCACCCTTCGCGAACCCGGCTGTCATCGTGTCAGATACTCAGGCGATGAAGCCGGCGTAGCGGGCCGTTCGACAAGCACAAGGCCACCAGACGGTCCAGCTTGGGACAATCCGCTGATGATGAGCGTCCGCGGAGCGACGACGGACCGGCACGGGTCGAGAGGTGCCGACGCATCCGCCCGAATTACTGTCCGGTCTTTCCGGATGCCTGCCCGTGATCAGCCTGGAGGAGGCGCAGGGACTTCCAGTGCCTGGGTGCCGAGGTCGACTACCACGTGATACTGCGACCAACGCTGCAGATAGTCCGGTGGCGGCAGGAGGCGGCTCGAAGCAACGAACTGATTGTCGACACTGGTCGGGTGCGGACTTCCCAACGGAAATCCCACGCCTGCGCCTCCACCCACATTCCCACCGAAGCCGCCGAGCCCCAATCCGATGGTCGGAGGGGTGCTGTAATTGACGTGCGGCCCGCTCACCGGTGTGAGGATGAGTGCATACCGGGTTCCCCTCACGTCAACCAGATATGCGTCACGAGGCATCTGCGCGTTGCTGATGTAGACCTGGATGGCCGGGGCCTCGCGGTCGTAGGTGGCGCGGATGCTGTTGGGCGGCGGCAGCGGATCGCCGGCGCAGGCAACCAGGCTGGTGCACAGGAGCAGGGCGACAGGAAGATGTCTTATCTTGTCCGCAACCGGTGCACCGGGCGACGTCGAGCCGATCCGGCAATGGCTTCTGCCGCTTCGAAAGCTGTTCGCGATCGGGCCGCGTCGCGGCCGACTGATGATTTGCTGGGACCGCATCCTGTCCGCCTCCGATCTGGCTGTCGTGGGACGGACGGCGATGCCACCGCAAGTCCGCTTGAACTTTCGCCTCAACGCTCCCGGGCGGCGAACGTTCGACGATCCTCGCCGTCTCGCGTCCGGAGCATTGGGTGGAGTTCTTGGGCATCGGACCGTCGGGCGGACATGGCGACACCCTGTTCACGCCGGACATGCCCGCCGACCGCGGCGGGCGTGTCGGAGCAGGCCGGTCGCCGCTGGCGATACCACGCGCTGACCGCAACAGGCTGGTGTGCGTGGTGCGTGAGCTGCTGCCTCCAACGAGGTGACGAGGGAGAACAGGCGGTTCTGTCAGCCCTCGCGCCAGTGACGGATCCGGTGGCGGCTGGAGGGCTGACACGGAGCGTCGCCGGTCGTGGCACGGGAGGGTTCGCCACGAGCCGACCGGATCACGGCGCGACCGCCGACCGCGCACCACGCCGTGATTGTCCTACGCGGACAGTCTGGTGACCAGCTTCCTCGATACTCGGTTCGCGATGTTCGACTTGAACGCTCAGGATCCAGGCAAGCACGCCACTGTCGCGGCGACCTGCGCAAGCTCCCGCCGCAAGAGCGGAACAGCGTGATCCACGAAGCTGCGCACCAGGGTTCTGTGCTGCGGATTAGGCCGGAAGATTATGTTGACCGGGATCGCCTGCGGCTCGAAATGCGTGAGGACACGTCGCAGCCGACCTGCCGCCAGCTGCTCGGCCACCTGATAGGACAGGACGCGCACCAGGCCTCTGCCGCGCAACGCCGAGTCGAGACCGGCTCCCGCACTGGTGATCGACAGGGCGGTGCGTACCTGGACCGACCGCGCGCGTGAGCCATCGCGCCGGAACGTCCACAGCTCCCGGTTGCCGTCAGCGTTCATCCCGATGCAGAGATGGCCGGACAGCTCGGAGGGCTCCTGCGGCTCGCCCCGACGCGCGAGGTAGTCGGGCGATGCGCAGACGACCTGCCGCACCTCGCCGAGCCTGACCGCCACCAGGCTGCTGTCTCGCAGATGCGCCAGCCGGATCGCGACGTCCACGCCCTCGCCGAGCATATCGACGATGCGGTTCAGCAGGAGCGCCCGCGCCTGCACCTCGGGGTGCGTCTCGAGGAACGCCTCGAGGACCGGGGCGACCTTCGATCGTCCGAACAACTCCGGTGCGGTCAGCACCAGCGTTCCGCCGACGACGTTCGCGGCCTGCTCGGTACGCGCTTCGGCGAGGCGTGCCAGCACCTCCCGCCAGACCACGAGGTGGCGCTCGCCCGCATCGGTCAGACGGAGGCCACGTGTCGAGCGCAGCAGCAACGTCTCCCCGGTCGCTGCCTCGAGGAGCGCGATCGCGCGCGTGGCGGCCGCCGCTGATCGGCCAAACCGGCGAGCGGCGGCGGCGAGTGAGCCTGCGTCGATGGCCACCACCGCCAACTCCATCGCGTCCAGCCGGTCCATGTTTCAGATCCTGAAATCGAATCTCTCAGAGGGCGCGTATTATGCCAGCTCTTGCAAGGGACTAGCTTGATCCTGTCGCGCGGCAGCCGCCCCGGCGATGCCGCTTTTCGCGCCGGCTCCTGCCAGCCCCAACACGCCAATAGCCCCAACACGTCAACGGGATCGACGATGATCGACATCCAATACCGTAATCAGCAGGTCGGCCCGGTGAAGGTCTTCTATCGCGAGGCAGGACCGGCCGATGCGCCCGTCATCCTGCTGCTGCACGGCTTCCCGACCGCCAGCCACATGTTCCGCGACCTGATCCCGGCACTGGCCGACCGCTACCGCGTCATCGCCCCGGATCTTCCAGGTTTCGGTCTCACGAAGGCGCCGCCCCGCGGCGAGTTCGAGTACAGTTTCGACAACATCGCCGAGGTTGTCGGCCAGTTCGTCGACGCGATCGGCGTGACGCGCTACGCGCTGTACATCTTCGACTATGGCGCGCCGACCGGCCTGCGCCTCGCGATGGCGCACCCCGAGAGGGTGACCGCGATCGTCTTACAGAACGGCAACGCCTACCTCGAAGGCCTGAGCGGCGAGTGGGAACCCTGGCAGGCCTACTGGCGCGAGCCGACGGACGTCAACCGTGCGCGCTGTCGCGCCGCGCTGACCGAGGAGGCGATGCGCGCGCAGTACGAAGTCGGTGCGCCGGCCGGCCGCGTCGCACCCGACGGCTATACGCTCGACCAGTTCTACATGCGCCGGCCAGGAGCGGAAGAGATCCAGCTCGATCTCATCCTGAGCTACCGGACGAACGTCGCGCTCTATCCCGCCTTCCAGGACTATTTCCGCACGCATCGGCCGCGCCTGCTGGCTGTCTGGGGCGCGAACGACCCGTTCTTTCTGCCAGCCGGCGCCGAAGCCTATCGGCGCGACCTGCCGGGGGCCGAGGTGCATCTGCTCGAAGCCGGCCACTTCGCCCTCGAAACGCATCACAGGGATATCGCCGCCCACATCCGGCGCTTCCTTTCCTCCTAGGCTACCGGCTCCGCGCCGGCGGTCTTGTCGGACGGCGCGGAGGCGCGCGGTTCGCGCCCCGTGCACGATCTGACGGCAGGCCAAGCCACCCTGGCCTACACCGTCGCACGGCGTCGGACGTCTACTTCTGCGGGATCTTTCCAGCAGCGGCCAGTCCGCTATCGGCCAGCTTGCGCTATCGTAGGCAGAACGATCTTGTCATGGTCTCGTGCTAGCGGGTGGAGTGGTTCGCATGCGGAGGCTCCTGGCGGCGCTCTGGTTTCTCGCTGTCGGCCCTCTCACGGCCCACGCAGCCGCTGCCGCCGTCTCCGCCGATCCGCCGGAAGATCCGGCGCATCCACCCACGCTGGAGGTCGTGCATATTCCCAGCCACGGCCTGAAGATGAACGGGATCATCCTGAAGGCGGCCGGGGCGGGGCGGCATCCGGTGGTCCTGCTGTTGCATGGCCTCCCGGGCAACGAGCAGAATCTGGACTTGGCGCAGGCAATCCGCCGGGACGGCTGGTCCGTGCTGACCTTCCACTACCGCGGCTGCTGGGGCAGTCCAGGCACCTATTCATTCACCCACGTGTTCGAGGACTCGCAGGCCGCGCTGGATTTCGCACGCGACCCCGCCGTCGCGGCGCGCTACGGCTTCGACGCGAGCCGGATCGTCGTGATCGGCCACAGCCTCGGCGGCATGGCGGCGTCCATCATCGGGCGGGACAATCCGGGACTGGAGGGCGTGGGCCTGATCTCCGCCGCTGATTTCGGTGCGTTCGGGCGGGACCGGTCCGAGCAGGCACGCGCGCGGCTGACGGCAAGGATGGCCGAGAACATGGAGTCGCTGGTCGGCGTGACACCGGCCGTCATGGCCGCCGAGATCGAGGCCAATGCCGGGCGGTGGGATTTCATCACCTTCGCACCGGCCTTGGCGAAGCATCCGTTGCTGCTGGTGACGTCGGATGACGGGCTAGCCGATGCCAGCGACGCGCTCGATCAGGCGGTGCACAAGCTGGGTCCGGATCCGGTGACGGCGGTGCATCTCGCCACCGACCACTCCTATTCCGGCAAGCGGATTGCGCTCGAGACCGCCGTGATCGGCTGGCTCGACGGTCTCCGCACGCGCTGATGGCCGAGGCCGCGCAGCACCGGCGGCTCCGCCCTGCATCGTTCTCACGCCACTTGACCCCAGGCTCGACGATCTTGCAAAGCTGTCGACGTTACCGCCGCCGTCCTGACAGCGGCAGCTCGTGCGAGAGGTCTGCGGAGGTGCGCTTCAAGTCGAGCCCAGCGATAGCCGGTCCAGCCTCAAGTGCCCTGGCGGCTGAGGAAGCCGCAAAGCAACCAGCGTGTTCGCTTCTATCATATCCTGGCTTCCAAGCAGACGATCCGGTATCGGCCATCCAACCTCAAGCACCTCACTGCCGTAAGTAGAAAGCGGTCGTCATCGCAGGCGCTGTTTGATCTCCCACGTGCAACCATCGACAGTGATGAGCTTCTCCGCGGGAACAATGGGGAGCGCAGCGCATGGATCTAGAACTCGAGGACAAGGTAACCATGATCACCGAAGAGACGCGCGGCATCGGGCTGGCGGTCGCGCGACTGCTCGCGACCGGGGATGCCGAAGTAGTGGCGGTTTCGCGCAACGCTGACGAGGCAGTTCGAGCGGCGGATGACGTTGCCCGCGCAGCGGGTCGTCGCGGCCTGGGCTTGGCCGCGAGAACCACAGACGATGGTGCGGTGGCGGCCACGGTCGAGCGCGACATGTGCGGCGCCCACATCTTGGTGAAATACGCAGCCGCCCGCTGCACAGAAGGCGGTACCCGCGCCGTCCGAAGCGAATTGTACCTCCAAGATGTCGCACATGGACACCAAGGCCACAGGCTAGCTGAGCGCGATGCGGGTTGCCGTGGCGAAGCGGGCACGGTGGGAGGAGGCGGAGACGATCTGGTGACCGCGACGGGGACGGAGAGGGTTGCGGAGTTCGCCCTGCTCGCGGCAGAAGCGGCTGGCTGCCTGGTGGCTCTTGAAGCTTCCGCATATGTCGGATCCTGCCCTTGATGCCCCTAGGGTCGTGTTCAAGACGATTATTGGGCCATGCGCTGGTCCGGTGCCGGACCGTCCTGCCCAGCACCGTGCGGATCGCTCTGGAATAGCAGCCGTCGACGAGATGCAGGCGTGCCCGAACAGATGGCAACGGCTCAACCGATGTCGACTCAACTTCAATCAAGAGCCATCTCGAGAACTACATGACAGGGTCGCGCTCTGGAGGCGGCTCGGTAGTCTGCTTGATGCAGGACTGCCGGTTCGTCGGATGACTCTCAGTCGGTTCCCGTCAGATGTCCGATCGGCTCCGGTCGTCTCGCCTGTCCGCCGCGATCCGGTTGAGCAGCGACCAAGCCTGTTCCGTCGTCGAGAACAGCAGAACGATGCCGGCTGCAGCCATAACGTCACGCTCGTCCCTGCCGATGAACGCCATGATGCCGGCCGCGCAGATCAACAGTCCAAAGCCTATCAAGGTGGACACATGGCTTCGTACCGCCAGGAAACGCGTTTCATGGATCGACGCCTCAACCGCCGCTTGATACAGCCGCACCATTACCCAGACGGTCCAACTGGCGGTGACCAGAAGCGTAGTTCGTCCGAAGGTGAGCAGACTGATGTCCGGTATTAGCGCCAGCAGTGATATCGTGAAGACGGCGAGATAATTCTCGAATGCCCGCTCCGCGAGACGACGTGATCCTTCAGGACCGCTGCTCAGCACAGCAACAGTGTTCATCGAGATAACGACAAACAGAAGTCCCGTCAAAGTTGCGGTCGATGCACCGATGACAAAAAATCATACCATGCCTGCACGGATTGTCCTTCATGATCTTTCGATGCGATCTAAATCGTGGCCGATCTTGGACTGGGCGTCCGAGCTACTCCCGGCTTATTTGGCCCTCCGAGGAGGCGGTTTATATCATGGATATTCCCGATCGGTGCCGCCACTGAGTGCGTCTGGGTAGCTTTCAAGATCGGTGGTCGTACGCGCAGGGGCCTTGCTGGCTCAGATGAACGTATGCTTTGCTTCAGTCACGGCGAAACGCCGCTTGTCGAGCTCGGACGGACATCGCGAGATCGATGCGGCAGCCGAAGCGAGTTCTGCCGCGAGAGTGGCTTCTCAACCCGCATATGAGTTTGGCGCTCTGAGAGTTACCTAGCCGATCTAAGCAATTGAAGATGTCGTTAGAACAGCGCGACAGCTCATAGGAGGTGAGGCGATCAGTTGTTGGCACAAGCTGAGGCTCGGTTTCTGGAGCACGATCGTGACATGGTGATGACTGACGAACCAGTTGCGATCCCGGTGCGGCGGCGGTATCTGCCAGCAGGCACTGCGGCGGAGTGAAACCGTCGAGCAAAGTCTCGGCGACGCCGATGTCGGCGATGTGCCTGCCGTCAGGACGAAGACGAGTGGCTTCCCTTCAGCGTTGGCCAGAGCGTGGATCTTGCTGGTCCGTCCACCACGTGAGCGACACACAGCCTGCGCCGCGTCGGTCTATCTGACCCGGCCGCTGAGCCGTGCGCCTTGATGTGAATGCTGTCGATGCTGAGCTCGTCGGGGATGTTCCGGCGACTGCCAGGCGAGCGAACAGCTCGTGCCAGAGCCCCTGAGCGTTCCACCTTGGGCCGGTTCTTCGGCAGATGCGGCTCGAGCACCGCCCACGCCTGGTCGCTCAGCCAGTCCAACTCGCTCCTGGCGATCCCTCGCGAACGGTGAAGCCGATCATAGGAAGATCAGCAGGCCAACATGTTGATCAGGTGATCACCCTGGACGCTTGATCCCAGGATAAGGGGATGGAAGATGTCGGGTGTGGTGGTACGAGCATGACGGATGGCCTCGAACGGTGTCTTTTAGTGGATCGCCTCGGAATGCTTGGCGAACTTGTAGACTGAAGGCCACCACATCAACGGGTCGGCTGACCGGTTGCGGCTGCCGCTACCTGGATGCGTGCGGCCGCCTTGGGGAACAGGCGCAGCGCGTTGCGGCCGATGGCATCGATCTGCCCGGACGTCAGCCCCTGGAAGGACAGCAACGCCTCGATGTTGGCGTTCATCGTGTCGTCCGAGGTGCAAGGCACGCCGCAATCGGACCCATACACGATCCTGTCCGGCGTGGTCATGGTCAGCGCCGCCGCCAGCCCGCTCGGCATGGTCGCGGCGGTGTCCAGGAACAGCCGCCGCAGGTGCTCGCGCATCTCCTCGCTCGTCACCCGGTTCGGGTTCGGGATCCATGGCTGGTCGCCCAGCAGGAACAGCCGGCCGGACAGGGCCGGCAACGCCCCGCCGCAGTGGGCGACCACGAGCGTCACGTCGGGATGACGACGGAAGGTGCCGGCGTAGAGCATGTCGGTGAGCGTGCGCGCGGTTTCGAAGGCAACGTCCAGCACCACCCGAGGACGTCCCTGGATGCCTGGCCCGTAGGCGTCGGGATGCGCGAACACCGCCGCCTGCCTGCGGCTCAGCTCGGCCCAGACCGGCTCCAGGCGCGGGTCGCTCAGGTAGACCTCGTTGTAGAGGCAGGTCACCGCGAAGCCGTCGGCACCCAGCTCGTCGGCGGCGCGGCGGATCTCTGCCAGCGCCGCGTGGGGGTCGTCGGTGGGCAGCGCGGCCAGCATGCCGAACCGGGAGGGATGACGGCGCATCAGCGAGGCGGCGTAGTCGTTGGATGCACGCAGCGCGTCCAGGGTCTTCGGGATGTTGCTCAGCATCTGCATCTGGATGCCGGTGCGGTCCATGTACGCGAGCGTGACCTCGGCATCCCACACCGGCGGAGCGTCACTGCACCAGCACGCCGCCTTCATCGCGTTCCACCGTTCCTCGCGTCGTTCGGCGCTTTCCGGCGGATAGAAATGAGCGTGTACGTCGATCCAATGATCCACCAGCATTGCCAAACTCCTGGGAACAGATGGTGTGAGCTCTGGATCGCGTCCCATGCCCCGGACGACTGATCCCGGTCACCATACCGACGCGACCTGGCTCCGGAAAGGACAGGCGGCCGAGCACAGCCGGGAGCGTGGCGGGTCGACTTGGAAAGGCTGTAGGGACAAGCGAAGGGTCGTTGCCATCGCTGCTCTCGGCCGGGTCGGTCTGTTCCCTTGGGCGATGCGGGCGCTTCTGTCGGGAACGCCTGGTCGCGCATGAGAGGCTCTCCGAAGGACGTTGTCGTCCATCTCGGTCATGCTGCGTGCTCGTCCCCCGGCTTCGATGGCTGTCCGCGCCGTTGGACGCGGAGAGACATCTGGCCGATCAGCCGGGATGTATCAGGCCGCGACCGCCTGCACACGCAACGCGCTCTGCGTCTCCGTGCGGACGTCGGCTGAAGGAAAGATCGTCGCGTGGGACAGGTCGAGATGGCAGCGGGAACCAGAGGCGAGCGCTGGCAGGGAGGCCGGCACCAGCAGCTCGACGGCGTCGCTTCCTTCCTCGCCCGGCGCCACCCGGTATCGCAGGAACGCGCCATGACGCCGCATCGCCAGGACCCGGGCTCCGTTCTCGCCGGTGCGGGCCGCTGAGAGCCCGACCTGGTAGGGGCGCAGCGACAGCAGCATCGGGCCTGCGCTGCCGGGCGGTGGATCGGGCAAGGTCGCGATGATGTGGCTCCACGGACCGTCCAGTCGCAGCCGCCCCAGCTCGGACACTGCACGGAAGCTCACCGTCTCGCCTAGGAACTGGTGCACGAACGGGTTGGCCGGATTATCTTCCAGCGCCTGCGGCGTGCCGACCTGTTCCAGACGTCCGTCGCGCAGCACCGCGATGCGGTCCGCCACTTCCAGCGCCTCCTCCTGGTCGTGCGTGACCAGGATCGAGGTCAGGCCAAGCCGGTCGTGGAGGCCGCGCAGCCAGCTTCGGATCTCCTTGCGGACCAGCGGATCGAGAGCGCCGAACGGCTCGTCGAGCAGCAGCAGCTCCGGCTCGATCGCGAGCGCACGGGCCAATGCCACCCGCTGCCGCTGGCCGCCGGAAAGCTGCGCCGGGTAGCGTCTGGCGAACGGGGCGACCTGCACCAGCTCCAGCAGCTCGGACACGCGCTTCGCGATGGCGGCACGGTCCGGCCTGCGGGCGCGTGGCCTCACCTTGAGTCCGAACGCCACGTTCTCGGCGACGCTCATGTGTCGGAACAGGGCGTAGTTCTGGAACACGAAGCCGATGTTGCGGTCCCGCGCCGGCACCTGGGTCACATCACGGGTGCCGATGCGCAGATGACCGGAATATCCGGTCTGCAGCCCGGCGATGACCCGTAGCAGCGTCGTCTTGCCGGCGCCGGAAGGCCCGACGAGGGCCAGGAACTCGCCGGTCGGCACGGTCAGGCTGATGTCGCGCACCGCCGGGGAACGGCCGAACAGACAGGTGATGGCGTCGAGCTCGACGGTCACGCCGGCTCCTGGCTATTCAGGGTGACGACGCGCGCCCGGCGCCACTCGAGCAGGCCGCGGCAGCCGACCGTCAGCCCGGACGCGATCGCCAGCACGGCGGCCAGCGAACATGCGGCGACCGTCTCGTAGTCGTTGTACAACGTCTCGATGCGCAGCGGCACCGTCTCGGTCTGGCCGGGTATGTGCCCCGAGACCACCGACACCGCGCCGAACTCACCCAGCGCCCGCGCCGCGCAGAGCAGCACGCCGGAGATCAGCGCGATGCGGATCTCCGGCAGGGTCACCCGCAGGAACAGGGCGGCGAAGCCGGCGCCGAGCATGGTCGCGGCTTCCTCCTGCTCCCGGCCCTGCGCCTCCATCACCGGCATCACCGTGCGGGTCACGAACGGGAAGGTGACGAACAAGGTCGCGAGCAGGATGGCGGGCAGGGTGAAGATCAGTCGGATGCCGTGCTGCGCGAGCCAGGGCCCGAACCAACCGTGGGCGCCGAACAGCAGCACCCAGACCAGGCCGGCCACGACCGGCGAGACGGAGAGCGGCAGCTCGATCAGCACCAGCAGCATGGCCCGGCCCGGAAAGTCGAACTTGGTCAACGCATAGGCCGCCAGCACGCCGCAGACCGCATTGACCGGCACCACGATAGCCACCACCAGCGCACTCAGCTCGATCGCCGCGCGGATGTCGTCGTCGCCGAGTATCAGGACCGCGGCCCTGATACCCTGACGCAACGCCTCGGTGAACAGCGACGCCAGCGGCAGCAGCAGGAACAGCAGCGCGAGGACCCACGCGACCAGCGTCAGCAGCAGCCCCGAAGGCGTGCGCAGGCCGGAGGGTTCCCACACTGCGCCGCTCATCGCGCGGCACCCCGCATGGCGGGCAGTCGCCGCTGCAGCAGCGTGATCGCCAGCAAGCACAGGGCCGCCGACGCCAGCATGATCATGCCGATCGCGGCCGCACCCCCGTAGTCGAACTCCTGCAGCCGGATCACGATCAGCAGCGGCGCGATCTCCGAGACCAGCGGCTTGTTGCCGGCGATGAAGATCACGCTGCCGTATTCGCCGATGCCGCGTGCGAAGGCCAGGCCGAACCCGGTTGCCAGCGCCGGCAACAAGGCCGGCAGCAGCACGCGCCGCGTTATCTGTGCCGGACGAGCGCCCAGCGTCGCCGCCGACTCCTCCAGCTCGTGCGGCAGGTCGCGCAGGACCGGCATCACGGTCCTCACCACGAACGGCAGGCCCACGAACACGAGTGCCACCATGATCCCGACCGGCGTGTAGGCGACGTGCAGGCCCAAGCGCGCGAGCGGGGCGCCCAGCCAGCCGGTGCGGGCATACAACGTGGTCAGGGTGATGCCGGCGACCGCCGTCGGCAGCGCGAACGGAAGGTCGATCATCGCGTCCAGCAGACGCCAGCCGGGCGGCCTGACCCGCTCGAGCACCCAGGCCAGCAGCAGGCCGATCCCGGTGCAGACGATGCCGGCCACGAGCGCCGTGCCGAAGCTGAGACGGAGTGCCGCGAGCGTGCGGCGATCGCGGAACGCGTGCAGCAGCCATCCCGGCCCGTCGAGCCATGGTCGTGCCACCAGTGCCGCGAGCGGCAGCAGCACCAGCAGCCCGACCCAGACCAGGGTCAGCCCGAAGGCCGGGAACGCGCCCGGGATGACGGCAGGCATGCGAAGTGCACGTGCCGTCGGCAGCGCGCTCATTTTCCGCCCGACGTGATCGTATCGAAGATGCCGCCGTCGCCGAAATGCTTGGGTTGCAGCACGCGCCAGCCGCCAAGGCTCTCGACATCGTACCTCTTGACCGCCGGGAAATCCGAGGCGTGCCGCGCCGCCACCGTCGGATCGATGGCGCGGTAGTGGTGACGCGCCACGATCTCCTGGCCCGCCGGGCTGTACAGGTAGCGCAGATAGGCTTCCGCCAACGGGCGCGTGCCGCGGCTTGCCACCACCTCGTCCACCACGGCCACCGGTGGTTCGGCCTTCACCGAGCTCGAGGGGTAGAGAATGTCGAACCGGCCGGTTCCGAGATCGTGTGCCGCCAGCAGCGCCTCGTCCTCCCACGCCAGCAGCACGTCACCCTCGCCGCGTTGCACGAAGCTGTTGGTCGAGCCGCGCGCGCCGCTATCGAGGATCGGCACGTGCTTGTACAGCTGGGCAAGATAGGCTTCGGCCGTCGCCTCGCTGGCGCCCGGCTGGTGTAGCGCCCACAGATAGGCGGCGATGTAGCTCCAGCGGCCGCCGCTCGACGTCTTCGGGTTCGGCGTGATCACGCCGACGCCATCGCGTATCAGATCCGGCCAGTCACGCAGCTGCTTCGGGTTGCCATGCCGGACCAGGAAAACGATCGTGCTGGTGTAGGGCACCGAGTGGTTCGGCAGCCGCTCGGCCCAGCTCTTGTCGAGCAGGCCCTTGCTCGCCAACGCGTCGATGTCCGACGCGATGCCGAGTGTCACCACGTCCGCCTGCAGTCCGTCCAGAACCGAGCGCGCCTGAGCTCCCGAACCGCCGTGCGAGGTCTTCACGGTGACGTCGCCGTGCCCTTGCTGCTTCCACGCCGCGGAGAACTGGACATCGACGTCCTTGTACAACTCGCGCGTCGGGTCGTACGACACGTTGAGAAGCGTGCGCGTGTCCGCTGCCGTGGCCAGGCCGCCGAGCAGGATCACGCCGGGGAGACCGATCAGACCGGTCAGCAGGGATCTATGCAACGTCATCTGCAGCTCCCAAAAATCTCGACGACAGAGCCGTAATTATTCCATACCACTGTGCTACGTCGTTGTTCAGGCCAATCTTCTTGGTTCCATGCCTGATGTCAACCGCCGCGCCGCACGCGGGTGCGGTCGGCGCGCGGAAGGAAAACGGTCCTCGAGAGAGCCTTCCACTGGGCGGTCTTGCAGCAGCGTCGTTGCATGGACCGGTCGGTAGTTCAGCCATTTCACCGGGTCATGACGTTCAGGCCCGGCGGACGGGCGCCGGTTCGGATCATGCGGTCGAGCACTGCGACAACGATGGCGGCCTCGCCTTGCTGACCGGGCAGCGTGCGAGCCAGGAACCTGCGTCCGATCAAGTGCTTGTGCCGGTCGATGGTGGCCCCGAGGAGGTTGCGCCTGCCGGATGCCGTGGCTTGCTGCCAGGCCATTCGGCCACGCTTGGTTGTCAGCGGATGTGGCGATGCTGCCGCGTCTCGGTAGCAGCGTCGTCGGTGCGCGGGACGACCCGCCGGCGTCACGGCGAGGTGCGGCGTGCGTCACTGCCGGTGGGTTCGGCCGCCCGCGCCGGGACAGCGTGGTGTGATCAGGCACAGCCGGCTCGAGACCGAGCGGACAAGGTAAGGCGGAAGCCGAGCCGCAAGGTCAGCACCAGTGCGACCGCGAGCTCGGCGTAGAGGATCTGTCCACCAGGCGCGATCCGGCGTGGTGCAGGCCACTCGCCCAGGACCATCTCGTCGAGCCAGAACGTCAAGTGGCCGCGTCGCTTCAGTCGAGGGCTTCAAGCTACCGTCTCGCTGCATCAACGCGGATCAGTGGTACCTCTCCACCATCGGCTGTAGTCCGCCGCGGCCACTTGCTCGGCACTAAATCGGCACCCGGCCACCAGCGTCGGACGCGGTGTGCTCACCTCGTCGATGAAGCTCAGGGGAGATGCGGCTCGAGACTCCGGGCGAGAAGGCTGTCGAGCCTCCGGTCCGAGAGCAACCGGGCGAGACGGACGATGATCGCCGCATCGCGGGCAACGGTGGAGCGAGTGCGAGGCCGCTCGCTAGTGATCGCGTCCGCGATGGACCCGACCTGCTGCCTCGCCGGCACTCGCTTCGGAAGAGCCGCCTGAGCCTGCGAGATGACCGCCTGCATCAGCGCGGGGTAGCGACCACGCGGCTCGACGGTCATTCCGCCGGTGATGCGCTCGCCTGTGACAGCGACCAGCCCGAGCATTTCGCTCGCGACAGCGCCCGGTTCGATCACGATGACCTTCATTCCAAGCGACTCGACCTCTCGGCACAACGCGTCGCCGACCGCTTCGAGGGCGAACTTCGAGCCAGCGTAGGGCCGTAGGTCGCCATCGCCACCTTGCCGCCGAGGGAGGATATGTTGACGACGGTGCCTTGGCTGTCGATGAGCGCGGGCAACAGCGCCTGCGTCATCGCGAGGTGAGCGAAGAAGTTGACGTCAAGCAGGCGACGCCAGTCGGAGAGCGGAAGCGCTTCTACGGGCGCATTGACCTCGACGCCCGCGTTGTCGACCGGGGCGCGGAGTGAACGCTTCTCGGGATCGTCGATGATGTGCTTCACGAGGGCGGCGAACTCCGACCTCGTCGGCGATGTCGAGCATGATCGGCTCGAGATTTGTGGCCCGGAGCGCGTCGGCGTCGGTGCCGCGGCGCACGCCGGCGAGGACGTGGAAGCCGCGCCCGGCAAGCTCGCGTGCGGTAGCGACCCTCAACGCCACCTGCGGCGCCGCTGGGCGATACTGCGTAAGTCTTGACCGCCGCCGCCGCCCTCGGTTGCGAAATCGTCTCGGGGCAGGAACCAGACAAAGGGATCCGGTAGCAGCGGAACCGAGAGGGCAGTCAAGTCGAGCAAAGAACCTCAGCGAGTCAGCTTGCAGGAAGGCCGCTGCATTCGACATCGATCGGGCCTTCCCCGTGCCAAGTCCTCGGAGACGGCCCTCGCAGAGCTCGATCACCCTGGATCAGTGCCGCCCGACACATCGGCGTCCAGCCGAGGGTGCCACATCGCCGATACTGCGACTTCCGGCATGCGGGCGGGAAGGTGAACACCGCCATCGGTCGCTACGAGCGCATTGTCGGTCCGACGCTCCGCGTCCGATCATCCGATGACCAGCAGGGCGAAGTCCCGATCGCCGTCCAGGTCTTCGATCGCATGATCGGCATCGCAAAGCCGATCTTCATCCACCCGTTTCGATCTGGTCGCTCGCTAGCGACATCCGAACTTTGTCTGATCCGTGCATCGAACGCCTGCGGCATCGCTAGTCCTCGGCTGGCATTGCGTCCCCGTCATCGTGCGAGCCATGCTGTCGGGTATCGGAGTCCAAGACCTATCGGAGGTCACCGATTTCATTGGAAACGATGGCCATCTTTTGTCGGAGTCAGTGGCTGCATCCGAGCGAGACCACCGGGCGCTTCGCGTCGGGTTCCGCAGCAAGGTTCGTCTCGGCGGCTGCCAATGCCTTCACGGCGTGGCAGAGGCGGGCGCGGCGACGGTTCATCACGCTGAAGACTTCGCTGCGCTGGCGGGTCAGTAGACGATCGGAAACCAGCGCCCGGTCGTGCCGATCCTTGCGGCGACGGCGATTCATGTCGCCAAGCTCGGCTTTCACCGCCCGGTACGCCCCATCCGCCTCTTCAGCTTCATGCTGAGCGCACAGGAGATGGTACCGAAGCAACGTCAGCGTCCGCTCGCGCTGAATATGCGCCGGCGCCACATCCTGGAACCAAGCGTCTCCGAAGACGGCCGAGATAGACTTGTAGAGCGGGACCGACCGGAGCGGGTTGGCAGCGGCGCGGAAGTTGCGGCTGGAGTAGGTCATCACTGCCTTCAAGGATATCTTGCCATTCGATGATCTAATAAATATTATCTGATCGGGAAATTTCAAGATGAGATATCACATGATATTGGAAATATTATGTTAGGAGCGCAGCTTCGGGCTGCTCGGGCTCTAATCGGATGGACCGCTCAGCGATTGGCGGAGGCGTCAGGGGTGGGGGTGGCAACAATTCGAAGGGCCGAACTGAAAGACGGTCCGACCGGGATGACCGGGCCGAACATCGCGACGATCGAGCGTACGCTCGCCGAGGCCGGGGTCGAGATCATGGTCGGAGATCAGCCCGGGGTCCGGCTGAAGCAGAGGCCATAGCTCGGAATGAACGGCACCGGCAGCCTTCGCGGGCTGCCGGTGCCGTGATCAACCGACGATGCTGTGTCCCGCGTTCGCCACTTCGAACAGCTCGATCTCTATCCCGTCCGGGCCGCCAGAAGCGCCGACGTTGGTATTGCCGCTCGTCAAGCCACCGGGCACGGCCTTCGGGTGTTCCGCCTGTGATGGTTGTCGGATCGCCGCAGCCGAGGATGGCGCGGTCGCCTGATGCCACGATCAGGTGCCGATCCCTGCATCGGAACCGGAGATACGATCTCCCGCCCGTACCGGTCGGGGTGGTGCTCGCGCCGGCCGATCGGTTGCGGCCGCCCGGAACGTTCTCCGTGTAGAGGATGCGGCTGAATTGACGTCTAAGTACGAGGGTTCGTCTACCGTGCGGCACTTCCATGATCTTGGGGAACGGTTTATCAGCAATCTACTTGCTAAGTCGCAGTCGTCGGCGTCTCAGGATGCTGAATAGAGGCTGGGTTGTGCGATGACCGAGGTTGGATCCGGCCTGCTCTGCTTCGTGCTGTTCTTCGGCGCAGCGATGACAGGCGCCCTGCTGCACCCCCGGCTGCCGCTGCATCATCGCAGTGACAAGAGCCACGAGGTCGTGCGCAACAGCGCCAATATTCTTGTTCTGGCGAGTTCTGTCCTGTTGGCCTTCCTGATTACCTTCATGCAGGACAGCTTCGAGAGGGTGAACGTCAGTACGCAGGGCTACGGCACCGAGATTACGGTGCTCGACGAAATGCTGCGTGCGTACGGCCCGGAAGCCGAGCCCGTCCGCCAGACCTTGCAAGCCTATGCGAGGCGGGTTCTGGTTAGCATCTGGTCACCGGACGGAACGCCGGACTTCGCGGACAGGCAGGGAGAGGCCTTGATCCAGAAGTTGAGCATGGCGGGTCTGTCACTCGAAGGCAAAGACCATTTCCATCAAGCGCTGGCATCCGAGCTGGTAAACGAGATCCGTCTGCTCGCCCTGAGGCGTCAGGAGCTTGTCGAGCTTGGCAGCAGCGGACTACCCGTGCCCTTCATCGTGCTGACCATCGTCTGGCTGACGCTGTGCTTTGCCAGCTTCGGCTTCAACGCACCCTGTAACGTCTTGACGGTGAGCAGCCTGTTCGTCACCACGCTCTCGATCGCAGCCGCGCTGTATCTGATCATCGACCTCGGCACACCGTTCGGAGGCCCGATCAAGGTATCGAGCTGGCCAGTTCGCGCTGCCATCCTGCACCTGCAACGTTCGATCCTCGGTCCCGGATGAGCGCGATCATCGGCCTGTTGACCTTGTGCCTACTGGTCATGAGCTTTCTCGTAGTGTTGACGCTGCATCCGCGTCTGCCGGCACGTCATCGTGACGAGGATACCGTGACCAGCGTGCGTCTGTCGGTCGGGATCATCGCCACGCTCAGCGCCCTGGTGCTCGGGCTGATCCTGTCCTCGGTCAAGAACAACTACGATATGGTGCAGAAAGACATCAAGAGCTTCGGCATGGAGCTGATGGCGCTGGACGGTAGCCTGCGCAGCTATGGTTCAGGTGCGAACAAGGCGCGCCAGGAGCTCGCCGATTATACCAGCTCGATCATCACCCATGCCTGGCCGACCGCAGATCAGCCTGAACTTGCCGGGAACCAGGTAGGACGTGGTCGAATGACTAGGCTGGAGCGAGCGATCGCGGATCTGCCGCAAACATGGCCGGAGCAGAAATTCTTCGCAGATCAGGCAGCGCAGGATGTGCGTGCCGTTGTCAGGCGGCGTCAGGCCATCATCAGTGAGGATACGGCGTATTTGCCACCTATCTTCACGGTGATACTGATTATCTGGCTCGCCGTGCTGTTCGGCAGCCTCGGTTACTGCGTCCCGTGCAATGCGATCGTGATCGGCGCGACGATTCTCGCAGCGACGACGGCGGCGAGTGCCATCTTCCTCATGCTCGAGTTGGACAACGCCTTCTCCGGCTTCATCGCCGTCTCAGAACAGCCCGTGCTGGCGGCACTGCAAACCATGCGCTACCCGTAGCGGCTCGCAGTCGACAGCTGACGCGACGACGGCGCTGCCTGGCTACGTCATTCCACCTGAAGAACAGGGGCCCGGCGACGTCTCAGGCCAGAGGAGCCGCACTGCCCAAGAGGCGAAAATCGACTAGGAGGCCGAACACGGTTGGCGGGGAGCCGGAACGACGTCCCATGACGTCGAAGTCTGCCGGGTCGAGCCGGGCGAGAGGCGGGTTGGCGGTCAGCCGCTGGAATGCGTCGTTCTGATCGTTAGACGAGTAATCGCAGGTGTCTACCGGCCAGAGCGGGCCTGCGGCTCGCGACGGTGATCCCGACTGTGGCACTTCTCCCGGTTGCGACGACGCAAGTATCTGAGCAACATCGTCGAGCAGGATCATCGGCGGATCGAACGGCTGGTCCGGCCTAGCCCCGGCTTTGCCAGCTGGCGAACCGTCAGACTGGCGGTGCACGCGCCGTCACTGGGCCGGCCTGATGCCGCAAGATCACGCGATGCCTGGGGCCTGAGCCGGGCTATCTGACTGGAAAGTTCTTCCGCGAAACCGGGCTGATCCGACTCACCATGCTGGCTACGGTCGGCTCAGCCTGCTCGGCTTTTCTGTTCTGATGAGCGTGCAAGCACGATCTCCTCAACCTGAGCTCGATGCTCGTTTCCCCACTTGCACAACGGCATGAGCGCTCGCACGAGCGTCATGCCGAACGGGGTCATGGTGTAGTCCACCATCGGTGGCACCCTTTGGTAATCGTGACGGATCAGCACGCCCACCACGGCCAGCTCGCGCAACTGCTGGATCAGCACCTTCTCGCTGATGCCGGTGACCAGCCGCTTGAGGTCCCCGAACCGCTTGGGACCCGGGTTGAGATGGTAGAGGATCAATGGCTTCCATTTCCCCCCCATCACCGCCAACGCGACATCGAGGCCACACACAGGTTCTCCCACCGTCATGATCCTGATCCATACTTACCTCTAGGTAGGTTCTAGCCTAGCGGGGGGTATCATTCCATATCGCTCTCGTCGATGGATGGAGACGACGAATGGACAGGCTCAAGGGCAAGGTAGCGGTCATCACAGGCGCCAACAGCGGCATAGGGCTGGCCAGCGCGAAACGCTTCGCCCGGGAAGGCGCACGCGTGTTCATGACCGGCCGGCGGCAGGCCGAGCTCGACACGGCAGTGGCTGCGGTCGGGAGCGGTGCCCGTGGAGTTCAGGGTGACATCACGAACCTGACCGATCTTGATCGGCTCTACCACATCGTTCGCGAGGAGGCCGGGCAGATCGACGTGCTGTTTGCGAATGCCGGCGGCGGCGAGTTCCTAGCGCTGCCCGAGATCACGGAGGAGCACTACGACCGCACCTTTGCCACCAACGTCAAGGGCACGCTGTTCACCATGCAGAAGGCGCTGCCGCTGCTGCGCGACGACGCGTCGGTGATCCTGACGGGCTCGACGGCTGGTAATACCGGAGTGCCGACGTTCAGCGTATACAGCGCCAGCAAGGCGGCGATCCGTAACTTCGCCCGCTCCTGGAGCCAGGAACTGGCACCGCGGCGCATCCGCGTGAATGTTCTCGTGCCGGGCGCGACGTCGACGCCTGGCTGGCATGGGCTCACCACGACCGAGGAGCAGAACCGTGCGTTTGTGGCTGCCTCGGAAGCAGCGATTCCGCTCGGCCGGATGGGTGATCCCGATGAAGTAGCCGCTGCGGCTCTGTTCCTCGCTTCGGACGACAGCAGCTACGTCACCGGCAGCGAATTGTTCGCCGATGGTGGCGCAGCTCAGGTATGATGGAATGTCCTAGTCCCATCCTCCAGGCTTCGACGCCTCCGGCACCAGAACGCGACGACGACGGCAAGCGCGACTGCGCAGGCGAAGTTGGCCGCGAGCTTGTCGTAGCGGGTGTGGATGCGGCGGAAGTCCTTGAGGCGGCAGAAGGCGTTCTCGATGAGGTGGCGGCCAGCGTAGCGTTGCTTGTCGTGGAGGATGGCGCGCTCGCGGTTACGGCGGCCGCGGATGACGGGTGTGGCTCCAGTCTCGCGCGTGCAGCAAGGTCTATCGCACTCGGGACCAGGCCCGGGCCGATGTGCCTGACTACATCGAGTGGTTCTACAACCCGCGCCGACGCCACTCGACCACTGGGTGTCTCAGCCCTGTGGAGTTCGAGCGGAACAAAGCGTCAGCTTGAGGTGCAAGTCCACCAGACCGGCAGCAGCTCAGATGACCTGGTAGGGTGTGGCACCTCCAGTGTCCTGAGGGCCTGCCGAAATTGCAGGCGCTGACGAGCTGGTCGAGGCACCTTCAGTGTAAGAAAATACTCGGAGATTATCCAGGCAAACGAATTCTGGAGCATGAAAGACTGATAAGCTGTCGGCAGGTGTGGACGATAGCGAGTAACTCCCGCTGGTCGTGGCAAAGCTCGGTAATCTTCTTCATGACAGGCGCGGACAGTGTTGTCACCTATGTTGAAAACCCTAATCATACACCGGACCGAGCTAACGATGAGACGCGCGGTTGTGGTCTGGGTAGTGAGTGATAGAACGTGGAGATGGGTTTGACCGCTTCACTGTCTGAGATTGAAGCCTTGGCCATCCGTCTGTTTCTCGGAGACCTGAGCCGAGCTGACGATGATCGACGTGGTTGGGACGATCTGAACGAAGAGGAGAGACGGGAGTATCAGAAGTTGGCGAGAGAGGTGCTGGTCTGAGCGAGATAGTTACCCCGCTGTAGGCCAGCACGGCATCTACCGGACTCCTTCCTTGGGGGACTCCTGCATCCTCCAGCATGACGTGCTGACGAAACGGCTCATAGAAGTGCGTGCGCCATTTCCGCAGCTCCCTGGCCGCGAGCCCGTGCTGCCGATCGTAATCGCACTGCAGGCCGCGGTCCTGTTGGCGTGCATCGTCGCGCTTCCGCCAGAAGGTCTTGCGCTCCAGCTGTTCCAACCCGGAGCTCCGCCGGTCACGTAACGCCCTGACCTCCCTCACTCGGGCCGCTCACGGCGTGCGTATCGCTTTCACATGACGGATGTGGCCGAGACAAAGGAGAGCGGCCGCACTGATGAGGGTAATGCCGGAGCCGACCCCCAGGGCGTTTCGCGGTCCCGCGAGGTGAGCCACCGGTCCGCAGAGCGCGAAGCCAATCGGGCCGAGGCCGGTTGCCACCACGCTGAACAGAGCGTTGATGCGAGAGAGAACCTCTTCCGGCATGCGCTCCTGTATCGTCGTCTGCACTGTGACGTTGAGGATGGACAAGGCCACGCCGAACACGGCACTGCTCGCCATCAGCACCGGGATCGAAGCGTGGATGGCCAGCACGACCAGAGGGGCGGCAAGGAGTGCTGCCGAGATTTCATAGGCGACGAGCGGTCGGGACGGTCGGAACTTGAGGATGAGCAGGCCGCCAACGACGCCACCGGCGCCTGTCGCCGAGGCGATCAGCCCCCATGAGCGGGCGCCGTGTGGCATCGACGAGAAGATGACCGGTCCCAAGACGAAGAAGGGTGCGAAGGTGACGAGGTTCAGTAGACCATATTGGGCGGTCACCAACTGCAGCCACCTGTGCCGCCGAAACTCCGACCAGCCTTGCTTCAGATCAGTCAGGAACGACGTCGTGATCTTCCTCTCGTGCGGAGGGATGTGGATAAAGGCAAGGCAGGCGGCGCTGACGGCATAGGAAATCGCGTCCAATCCGATCGCCAGCGGCGCGTCTCCTAGTCCTACGAGCATGCCGCCGATCACTGGACCGAGGATGGCCGAGAGCGAGCTGGAGATGCCCAGGAGGCTGTTGGCAGACTTGATCCGGCTCTTTTCGCCGGCGATCTCGGGGATCAACCCACTTTCGGCGGGGCTGAAGAACGCGTTCCCGACGCCTAGGCATCCCGCGAGGAGCATGAGGAAGGGGAGCGACGGATGACCCGTCGCCAGGAGTGCGGCAAGACCGCCCTGGCAGACGCATCTCAACGCGTCTGCGCCGATCATGATGCGACGTCGGGACCACCGGTCGCCGATGATGCCGCCCGCCAGCAGCAGGATGACGGTAGGCGCGGTCTGCGCCGCCAAGATCAGACCGACCGATGTTGCGGTGTATCCCACCTGGAGGAGCGCAAAGGTCAGGGCGACAGGCACCACCGCCGATCCAAGCGTTGAAGCTGTCGCGGCCGAAAAGAAGAGGGCAAAGCTCGGCTGACGGAGAAGGGCCAGGTAGGAGGGCTCTGAGCTGCTTTCGGGCGTGGTAGGCAAGTCTGCTGATACTGCCATGTCCGCCGCACCCACTGCCGTTCGCACAGCTCAACGCGCCAAGACCGCTACAAGCTGCCTAGATCAGCAGGGATCTAAACGCGGACAGTGTTTCGGACGGCATCGTCAGGTCGAGGGCATCTCCCCGGAGGTGCGCGGTCAGTGCAGGCTATCGGCATGAGCCAGCGACCGGACACCCCTCACGGCTACCGGTTCCCGACCGAGATCATCAGCTAAGCCGCTTGGCTCTATCCACGTGTTCAGCCGGTGCCTGAGGGACGTCGAGGCGTTCCCGGCTGAGCGAGGCGTGATCGTGTCCTACGAGACCAGCCGCCGTTGGTGTCTCAAGTTCGGCCGAGGCTTCGCCGACAGGCTGCGACGGCGGCGCCCGAAGCCAGGCGACACCTGGCACCTGGACGAGGTGTTCCTGCGGATCCGCTCGCGCAGCAGCACCATAGCCGCGATTCACTCGGGCAGCGCCGAGCGAACCCGCTCGGCCAGCCACACCTCGCGCAGCACCAGCTTGCCCACGAGCGGTGCATAACGCGGCACCTCGTCCGAGCGCAGGTGGCGCTCCACCGTGTTGCGGCTGTGGCCGGTGCGCCGCGTGATCTCGCGCGCTCACCCCTTCCCGGTGCAGTATCCGGATCTCCATCGCTCCCTCCGCCAGCGGCACAGGTCCCTCCAGCAAAGGACCTGACCCTAGCGGGTGGCTCACTCTTCAATTGGTGGACCGGCGCAGTTTGCCACCGGTGGCTGCAGGCGTGAGGATCGAGTGGTTGCCGGTCGGTGCGCGCGGGCGTGGAAGCCGCTCGCATACATTGCAGAATACAATTCATGGGCAGCGATCGACATAGGCGATGCGATCGCGGCGGTACAGCAGGTCGCACAGCATCCTAAGATAGGGCGCTTTGGGCGGCTCGCGCTCGGCGGCACTACTCAACCGGCTGGTGGAGGAGCTGCACCAGGTGCTGGAGGTCGGTGATGGGAGTGAGCGTCACCAGGTCCGGGCCTCGGCAGGGCTAAGAAACTCGGTGTTTGAAAAGTAGCGCGCTACTTTTGATCCTGATCGCTCAGGAGACAGCATCATGCCGCGCGCGGCTCGAGCAGACGGCCTCAACAAGTTCCAGCGCTACCGGGCATCGCGGCGGGCGAGCGGGATGAAGCTGCTACGGGTCTGGGTGCCCGATCCCCTGGCCCCGGGGTTTCGGGAGGAGGCGCATCGGCAGGCCATGATCCTGCGTGGCGCGCTGGAAGAAGGCGATGCGCTCGATCTCATAGAGGCCACAGCCGACTGGAGCGATGCCGACTCGTGAGGAGAGGAGATCTCGTGACGGTCGCCATCAGTGGCAATTACGGCAAGCCTCGTCCTGCCCTGATCATTCAGTCCGACTTCCTGGACGCGACCGACAGCGTGTTGGTCTGTCTGCTGACCATGACGCCCCGCGACATACCGCTCTACCGCCTGTCGCTGCCCGCTGGGGAAGCTACCGAGCTTCGGGAGCCTTCCCAGGTGATGGTCGACAAGATCATGGCCGTCCGGCGCGATCGATGTGGTGCACCGATCGGACGGATCGATGATGCGGCCCTGCTGGCGCTGGGGCGCCTGCTCGCGTTCGTGGTCGGCATCGCCGACTGAAGCGGGGACACTCAGCTGCGCCCCCGCTTTCGACCTGGCTTCCGCCTGGCGGTCGCCGCTTCAGGTGGAGCGGCGGCGGCCTGGAACAGGCGCTGATCCCACCAGATCGGCTGGTGCAGGCCATGCGTGATCCGATGCAGCTCGGGATGCGTGTCGTTGATCAGGAGGTTGTGCTCCATGCGCGCGACGACGCTGGGCACGATGAGCAGCAACGAGCGCTTCGAGTGCTGCCACGCTCCGCCGTAGGTCTTGGAGACCAGGCAGTCCTCGGCATCCCATCCAGGATGATCCTCGGTTGAAAGCATCTCGTAGGAGATGCCCGGCGGGACGCTGATCTCGATCCAGTGCTGGTTCGGCGGCATGCGGCCGTTGCCCTGCACGAGCTTCTCGAGCATGGCCGTGCTGTAGTGCGCGCTGGTGTAGAGCATCGGACTGGCGCTGGTGTTCCAGCGACCTGGCCAGAGCTTGGAGCCGGTCGTATCGAAGATCGGGTGGGCGCCGTCCGGGTCGCCGATGCGGTATGCGGTGAGGATACGGTCAAGTCTCTGCGCCGTCACACGGCCGACCCGTATTGCAGCCGGCCGAGGATGCCTTCGACCACCGGCCGTCCAAGCTCGTTCTCGAGCACGACATCGATCGGCCGCCGGCCGTGCAGGAGCGGGTGCGGCTCGAACATGAACTGGCGTGCGGCCGCCTCGCCGCCCCAGACGTGCAGCGCCATCGCCCAGACGCCGGCGAGCCGGGCCAGACGTGTGCCTTCCTCTGCGGAAAGCCGGCCGGCGGCGTGTTTCTTGGTGGCCAGGGCCTTGCGGCGTCGCGCCAGAGTGGCGCGGGCGATGATCCGGAAGGCGAATTTCTGGTCCGCGGGGGCGACGGAGTGGACGACCCGGTCCAGCGCGGTGAGCGGCAATCCCTGCTCGATCGCCGACATCAGCGGCAGCGGACCGGATGCCTTGATGCCGAGGACCGCGGAAACCGGGTCGGTGATCGTCGCCATGGTGAAGCTCCGGGCCTGTCTCACGTGAGACACAACTTGTTCTCATGCGAGATGGATAGCAAGCGCAGGGTTGGGCGGAGCTCCAGCCGCAGCCCCCTGGCGGCGAGGATTGGGGGAAGCCCGGTGTCACGGGCCGATGTTCGAGCTGCTGGTTTCCGAACTGGCCTGTCGAAGTGTTGGAAAGTTGGAATGTTGGATACCCGACTGCACGAATGCGCCGCCCTTTTGGGGGCGGAGCGACCGGTCCCATGGGTGTCCGTCAGGACGCTGGCAGCCGGCCTGACGGACGGGCACGGCCGTGGGCATAGTGGATGCGGCCCTGGCAGGCCCTGCCGCGCGCGGGCGAGTTGTAGCCGCGTCGCCGCAGGGGGCGGGGTGTTGCGTCGCCTGAAGTGGCTCGCCGAGCGGAGACCCGGGTGGGCGCGATCCCGGCAGGGCCAGCGCAGGGCGGCAGCGACGCCGCCCAAAGCGCAGCGGTCCAGGAGGGCCGCCACCTTGCCACACAGTCCGGGCTGCATGCGGGGGGGGCGTGACAGGGTGCGATCTGGGCGGAGCACCGCCGACGTTGCGCCCCGGCGTGATCCCAGCGGCGGCCCGCTTCCGCATTCCAAAGGGCTGGGGCCGAGGGCAAGGCCGCCTGGAGCTCGAAGGTTATTGTGCCGGGACCGGGAGCGCTCGAGCGGGGCGAACCGGAACGGGGTCGTGGGACGTGTCAGCGCCGGCCGGGCAGGCCGGTGCGGGAGCGGGTCCCGAACGAGCGAGAGCCGGGCGCGTCAGCGACCGGGCGGAGCGGGGGGGGGATGTGTTGCTGGGTGCGGGTGCATTGGCAGGTAGCGGAGCGATGGCCGAAGGCCGGGCCGAGCGATGGTCCGTGGGAGGGAGTCGCATCCTGCAGCGGCTCATATCCCGCACCTCTGCCGGGGCCACGAAGATCATCAGGGCCTGACGCGGATGCTCCGGAAGGACACCAGCCGCAACGTGTTCTCGTCCCACAATGCCAGGCAGGCGCAGCGGAAGCTCGCCCGCAGCGACATCGTCGGGACGTCACCGAACAGGGCGTTCGCCATGTGGCAGGCCCGCAGGTGATAGTTCGGGATCCTGCTAGAGAGATGGTGGATGTGGTGGAAGCCGATGTTCCCTGTCAGCCAGTGCAGCGGCTTCGGCAGGTTGTAGAAGGATGATCCCTCCAGCGCCGCCCTGACGAAGTCCCAGTGGGGCTTGCGCTCCCAATAGGTATCCTCGAACTGGTGCTGGATGTAGAAGAGCCAGACTCCGATCGTCGCCGCCATCAGCGTCACAGGCAACCATCCGAGCAGCAGCGGCAGTGGCCCCAGCGTCATGAGCAGCAGCAGCGCACCGCCGGCAAGCGCCACGTTGGTGCCAAGCACGCTGATCCAGTTTTTCCAGCGGCGAACCGGGTGTCCGGAGGGTATCCGCTGCTTGATCAGGAATAACCAGGTCGGCCCGACCCCGAACATGACCAGCGGGTGCCGGTACAGCCGATAGGCCAGCCGTCCCCGGCAGGGCAGCGCGTCGTATTCCGCAACCGTCATCGTCGTCACGTCGCCGATCCCGCGCCGCTCAAGATTGCCGGCGGCCGCATGATGCAATGCGTGGTCGCATAGCCAGGCCCGATAGGGCGTCAGCGTCAGAACACCGAGCACGCCGCCCAGCAGATCGTTTGCCCGACGCGACGGAAAAAAGGAGCCATGCCCGCAATCGTGCTGGATCATGAACAAGCGCACCAACAGGAACGCCGCCAGCGGGCTCAGCAGCAGCACCCACCAGACGTACCAGGCGCTGCCGGTCAGGATCACCGCCATCAGGCAGGCGAACGGAATCCCCGTGTCGGCCAGCTGGATCGTCGCCTTTCGCCCGCTCGGAACGATGAAGGGTGCCACCATTTGTCGCCAACCTGGCGTGGACAACGGACTGGTTTTTGGATCTGACATGGGCGCTCATCTGGCAGGCGAGCGGCGAACATGATGCCGGATTGCGCGATATACATGAGGTAGGGCTGCACGATGTCACTCAAATCGCTGTGTATCTCACGTCGTGCCAGCGAGTGCGTTTCCCTCGATCTGGGCGAGGTTTGGGGTCTCACCGGAAAGCGTGGCGCTATTTCGATCACCGCCGGGGAAGTTCGGTTTGGGTCGAATTCTGCGGTAGCTGCTAATCCGCCCAGGTCGAAATATGGGCGCCGACACCCGTCGGGCGGAGGGAAGCGGCGCCTCTGCCGTAAGAGCGGTCAGTGCCCGGAGGATTGCGGGGCTTGTTGGAACCGAGTTACGTCTCAATGCCGGTGTGTCCCGCTCCGGTTCCCGGCTTCCCAGGCTGACCATGACCTAGAAACGTCGAAGGCCGCCCGAAGGAGGCCCCCTAAACGATCTTCTGAGAACCTTTGCGGGTCCCAGAAGGTCGGACATGCCATGACGCCGCGAACCGCTTTTGCAGAGAACACGGCGCACTTGGGGATCTCCTCCATCCCCGTCGCCGTCACGACCAGATCGTCTCCGCCCCCCTTCACCGTTCCCGGTTTGCAAAAGGCGTCCAGGTCGCACTCGGGATCATGCAGAACGCGTGACCCAGCAGGCTCCTAAGGAGAACGTTCGGAATCCTGGCACGAGTGCTGACCAAACCGGCGCAGCCCGTCGAGGATGGGACCACCGAGGCGCAGCGCCGCCACCGGCAGCGGCGCCAGCGCATCCGCGGTTCCGCCGATGGCGACGATGTCGATCGCCTTGCCGCCGAACCGGGCCAGCGCATGCGCCGCACCCGGCGTGTCGGCGACCGCCACCCTGCCGCGCAGCCCCTGGCGCGCGAGCTGCTCGACCAGTAGCGCGAGCATCGGCGCCTCGCCGCCATGCAGGTGCGCGCAGCCGGTGACGTCGATCCACACCCCGTCCGGCGGGTCGGCGGCGGTCAGCGGCGACAGCCGCAGGCACCACGCGCCAACCGCCGCAGCGCCCGGGCGGCGTCACTGGGAGTGGCATCCACCACCAGTTCCGGCACCATGGCCTGTGCGTGCGCCACCGGCATCCCGACCCGCAGCCCGAGCTCACGCGCCGTCGAGCAGGCAGCGGCGATCACCATGCGGTGCCCGTCATGGGCGCGGGTGACCAGCGGGGCATCAGCCGGCAGCGCGGCGTGCCGCCGCAGCCGGTCGACCGGCCAGGACGGCAGCCAGAGCGAGACGACCCTGCGCATCGGCGCCCTCCACGATCCAGGATGC
>CAXTAY010000008.1:0-42024 GCA_964242335.1 uncultured Acetobacteraceae bacterium
ACGAGCACACCGTGAACATGCCGATGCAGATCATGAAGTAGCGCTTGCGGCCGAGCACGCGGCCGAGCCAGCCGGAGATGGTCAGCACGATGCCGTTGGCGGCGAGATAGGAGGTCAGCGCCCAGGTGGCGTCGTCGTAGGAGGTGGAGAGGTTGCCCGCGATGTGCGGCAGCGACACGTTGACGATGGTGGTGTCGAGCACCTCCATGAACGCCGCGGTCGTGACCACGACGCCGATCAGCCAGGGATTGTGCTTCGGCGTCCAGTCCCGCTTGCCGCCGCTCCCCTGCGCCTTGTCCGGTGCCTTTTCCGCAGCCTTCTTCGGCGCCGCCCCGGTGCCCTCGCCGCTCACTTCACGGTCACCGTCGGCTCGACCGAGAGGCCGAGCGGCAGCGGCAGGTTCGGGTCGAGCCCGTCATCGATGATGATCTTGACCGGCACGCGCTGCACGATCTTGACGAAGTTGCCGGTCGCGTTCTCCGGCGGGAAGGCGCTGAACTGGCCGCCGGAGCCCTTCTGGATGCTGTCGACGTGGCCCGACAGGTGCATCGAGGGATAGGCGTCGATCGAGATCTTGACCGGCTGGCCGGGACGGATCCGGGTCAGCTGCGTCTCCTTGAAGTTGGCGACGATCCAGATCTCGGGCTGCACGATCGAGAACAGCGACTGCGCGGACTGCACGTAGTTGCCGCGCTCGACGTTGCGCTGCGCGATCCAGCCGTCGTTGGGCGCGCGGATCACGGTCCATTCGAGGTTGAGCTCGGCGGTCTTCATCTGCGCCGTCGCCTGCGCGAGGCTTCCCGCCTGCTGCGCCACCCGCGTCCCGGCATTGCCGATGTTGGAGCCGACCGGGGTGTTCTGCTCGACATTGCCCTGCGCCTGCTGCAGCTGGCCTTCCGCCTGCTGCATCTGCGCCGTGGACTGGTCGATCGCCTGCTGGGTGGTGGCGGCCCGCGCGATGCTGTGCTGGCGCTTGTACTCGGTCTGCGCCAGGAACGCCTGGCCCTGGGCGACCAGCAGTTGGCCCTGCGCCTGCTTGAGCTGTCCGGGGAAGTTCTGCTTCGCCACCTCGACCGAGAACTTCGCCCCCTCCAGCTGACCCTGCGCCTGGTCGAGTGCCGCCCGCGCGCTGTCGCGGCTGGCCTGGTAGTCGCGCGGGTCGATCCGCATCAGGACCTGCCCCTGATGCACGAACTGGTTGTCGTTGACCTCGAGGTCGGTCACGTAGCCCGCCACGTGCGGCGCGATGGTGATGGTCCGGCCGGCGGTGAAGGCGTCGTCGGTGCTCTCCTCGAAGCGGGTCGTCCACCAGTAGAAGAAGCCGCCGACCACCACCACGAGGATGAAGGCGAACAGGCCGAGCTTGACCCAGGGCTTGGACTTGGCGCGCGCGGCGTCGCGCTGCTTCTCCTGCTCCCGCTTCTTCTGGTCCTCGCCCTGATCCTCGCCTCCGGCCTCGCCGGCCTCTCCGGAAGCTTCGTTCTCGGCCATCCACGACTCCAGCCCGTCCGACGGATGCGGCGCCGGCGACGCTACTGACCGACCCGTTCGGTCAGTTCTTTGGCACGAACCGCAGCATGCGGCAACCGCCGCCCATCTTTCCCCCGACGCCGCTTGCGCTAGACTGGCCCGACCGGAGGTCCGTAACGATGCCGCAACGCAAACCCAGCCCACGTCCCAGTCGCGGCGACCAGGTCACCATCCGCTCCGCCGCGGCGGCCGAACCGTCCGGCGCGGGTGCCGCACCGGGCGAGGCGGATGCGCCGCCCGCGCCGCCCGGCCCGCTGGACGCGCCGGCGCTCGACCTGCGGGTCACCGCGGCGCGGATCGAGACCATCTCGCTGATCTTCGACCCGTTCTGGTACCTGTGGAAATACCGCGACGTCGAGATCGCCGGGCTGGATCCGGTGCAGCACTACTTCGCCGACGGACATCGCGAGGGGCGCGACCCCAACCCGTTCTTCAGCACCGCCTGGTACCTGTCGAACAACCCCGACGTGTCGGGTACCGGCACCAACCCGTTCCTGCACTACATCCTCTACGGCGCCCGGGAGGGCCGAAGGCCGCGGCCCTAGAACGTTACATTCTGTACGGAGGATCACCGAAAGCCGTAACACTCCGGTGGCATTGTGGGGCCGCCAACCAACGCCGAGGATCATGCGATGTCTTCCAGGAAAGTCCTTCTCGCCGTCACCGTCTCCGCCGGCCTCGCCGGCAGCGTCGGCGCCTCGGCGCAGGGCTACAGCCATGGCGGTCGACAGGGACTGGCACAGGTGCTCGGCGCGGTGCAGCTGAGCAGCGACCAGCAGCAGCAGGTGCACGGCATCATGAGCGCCGCCCGCACCCAGAGCGCGCCGCAGCGGGCACAGATACAGGCCCTGCAGCAGCAGATCGACAGCGCCATGCTGTCGCCCGGAACCACGGAGGCGCAGATCCTGCCGCTGCTGCAGCAGCAGGAGAGCCTGCGCCAGCAGCTCGACGTCAGCCGCATCGAGACCACGCTGGCGATCCGCAACGTCATGACCAGCGCCCAGCTGGCCAAGGCGGCCAGCGTGCAGGCGCAGCTTACGACGCTGCACCAGCAGGAGCATGCGATCGCGGCACCGGGTCAGTAGACGCGACGAAGCGCCAGCGCTCTGCCCAGGACCCGCCGCGGCCTGAGGTCCCGGACCCCCGGCTAGGAGGGGGGAAGCATCAGCTCGCGGTAGGCGCGCTGGTCCTCCGTCATGCGCAGGAACACCTTGTACTTGCGCTCGTGGAAGGCGGCCGACGCGGGATCGGGCTCGATGATCCGGCCCGCCCTGGTCATCGCCGCCATCCCCTGCTGCACCGAGCCGTGGGCGCCCCCGGCGACGGCGCCGAGGATGGCGGCACCCAGCAGCACCGCTTCCGGCTCCTCCGGCAGCACGATGCGGCAGCCGGTGGCGTCGGCGTGCTCGCGCAGGAACACCGGGTTCTTGGTGAAGCCGCCCGAGGCCAGGATGGTGTCGATGCGGTAGCCGGTCGCGTTCAGCGTCTCGATGATGTGGCGGGTGCCGTAGGCCAGCGCCTGCAGCGTCGCCAGATAGAGACGCGCCAGGTCGTCCGGACCCGCCGACAGGCTCAGCCCCGAGACCATGCCGCGCAGGCTGGAGTCCGCGCGCGGCGAGCGGTTGCCGTGGAAGTCCGGATCGACATGCAGCCCGGCGGTCAGCATCGAGGGATGCGCCAGCCCGTCCGCCTCCGCCAGCTGCGCCAGGCGGTCGTTGAGCCGGTCGAAGATGGAGCCGCCTTCGCCCAGCAGGGCGGGATAGGCGGCGTGCGTCTGCACCACGTGGTCGACCAGGCTGCCGACCGCGGACTGGCCCGCCTCGTTGAGCCAGAGATCGGGGATCATGGCCGAGAAGTATGGCCCCCAGATGCCGGGCACGAAGCGCGGCTGCGGCGATACCGTCATGTGACAGCTGGATGTGCCGCCGACCAGGGCGAGCCTGCGGTCGAACTCCGCCGCCTCGCCTTCGCGCAGCGTCACGCCGATGGTGCCGATGCCGCCGGCGTGGGCGTCGATCGCCGAGGCGCCGACCGGAATTCCCGGCTCCAGGCCGAACGCGGCCGCCGCCGCCACGTCCAGGCCGCCGCCCTGCGGGGTGCCGATCGGCAGCACCTCGCGGCCGATGCGGGCGAAGCCCTCGTCGGCGAGGTCGGCGAGGCCGATCGCCCGAAAATAGTTCTCGTCCCAGCGATGCTCGTGGCCGAGATAGGTCCACTTGCACACCGTCGAGCAGAGCGAGCGCGCCACCGAGCCGGTGGCCCGCCAGGTCAGGAAGTCCGGCAGGTCGAAGAACAACGCCGCACGGCTCCAGCTCTGCGGCAGCCGCTCGCGCAGCCACAGCAGCTTCGGCGTCTCCATCTCCAGCGACACCCGGCCGCCGACATAGCGCAGCACCTCGTGCCGGCCGGCGTTGATCCGCTCGGCCTCCGCCTCGGCGCGGTGGTCCATCCAGACCACGACGTTCTGCGCGTCCTCCCCGGTGACACTCACGCTCACCGGCGCCCCCTCGGCGTCGAGCGCCACCAGCGAGCAGGTCGCATCGAAGCCGATGCCCTCGATCCGCACGCTGCCACTCTGCCGCACCGCCTCGCGCACGCAGGCGCAGACCGCCTGCCAGATCTCCTCGCCGGATTGCTCGACATGGTCGGGCTGCGGCCGCCAGGTCCGGATCGGCGCCACGTGGCGCCCGAGCGCCCTGCCATCCGCGGTGAACACGCCGGCGCGTGCGCTGGTGCTGCCGACATCGACGCCGATGAAAGCAGTTTGTCTGGCTTGGTTCATTGGCTCCCTCCCGGAGATGCCTGTATCGTCTGGCACATGCGGCTCGTCGAAAGATGCGCCGGCGCGCCATCTCGGGCAACGGCGGGACCGGATGGCAAGAGCGGAAACTCGGGAGGGGACCCATGTACCTGGAGAAATACAAGCTCGACGGCCGCGTCGCGGTGATCACCGGCGCCGGCCAGGGCATCGGCTATGCCTGCGCCCAGGCACTCGGCGAGGCGGGTGCCACCGTGATCCTGGCCGAGATCGACGCGGGACGTGCGACGCAGGCCGCCGAGACGCTGAGCGGCCTGGGCATAAAGGCGCATGCGGAGGCGGTCGACGTGACCAGGTCCGCCGACGTGGCGGCGATGGCGGCGCGCATCCAGGCGGCGCACGGCGTGCCGCACATCCTGGTCAACAACGCCGGCATCGCCAAGAGCGACGTGCGCGCCGAGGATACCAGCGACGCGCACTGGCGGCTGCACATGGACGTCAACCTCGACGGCGTGTTCTGGTGCTGCCGAGAGTTCGGCCGCCTGATGCTCGAGGCCGGCCGCGGCGCGATCGTGAACATGGGCTCGATGTCGGGCGAGATCGTCAACAAGCCGCAGCCGCAGAGCTTCTACAACGCGTCGAAGGCGGCGGTGCACCACCTGACCCGGTCGCTCGCCGCCGAGTGGGCCAGCCGCGGCGTGCGGGTGAACGCGGTGGCGCCGACCTACATCGCGACGCCGCTGACCCTGTTCGGCGCCGAGAACAAGGAGATGTTCCAGACCTGGCTGGACATGACCCCGATGGGCCGGCTCGGCCAGCCGGACGAGATCGCCTCCACGGTGCTGTTCCTGGCGTCGGACGCCTCCAGCCTGCTGACCGGCAGCATCGTGCTCGCCGATGGCGGCTACACCAGCTGGTAGGACCCGATCGTCCCGAGCCGAGTAAGGCGTTACCCCTCGACCCCATCAAAGGCGAACCGTCGAACACCATTTCGTAGGAATCGGAGTCTGGGGCCGCCGGCCCCAGCGGGTCAAGGGCGGAGCCCTTGGCTCGCTCCCTCAGCACCCCGCGAGCCGAGCAGCCCGAACGCATCCGCCGCCGCGGGGCGGCCGAGCAGGAAGCCCTGTGCCTCGTCGCAGCCGCCGGCGCGCAGCATGGCCAGCTGGCGCTCGGTCTCGATGCCTTCGGCGGTCACCCGCAGCCGCAGGCTGTGGCCGAGCGAGATGATGGCGTCGACGATCGAGCGCGACGCCTCGTCCTCCGCCATGGTGTGGATGAAGGAGCGGTCGATCTTGACCTTGTCGAAGGGGAACCGGCGCAGGTAGCTGAGGCTGGAATAGCCGGTGCCGAAATCGTCCAGCGCCACGCGCACTCCAAGCCGCTTGATCGTCCGCAGGCTCTCGAGCACCTGGTCGATGTCCTCGATCAGCAGGCTCTCCGTCACCTCGAGCTCCAGTCGGTCGGGCGCCAGCCCGGTGCGGGACAGGGTGCGCTCGATCTGGCTGATGAGATGGCCGCTGCGGAACTGCGCCGGCGACAGGTTGACCGCGACGGCGCAGCGCGTGCTCCACGCGGCGGCGGCGAGGCAGGCCTGCTCGAGCACCCATGACCCGAGCGGCACGATCAGGCCGGACGTCTCGGCGAGCGGGATGAACAGCCTCGGCGGGATCTCGCCGCGCTCCGGGTCGGTCCATCGTACCAGCGCCTCGAAGCCCAGCAGCGTGCCGCCGACGATGTCGAAGAACGGCTGGTAGTGCAGGTGCAGGCCGTCGCGGGCGATGGCCTGCTCGAGCCTGCCGATCAGCAGCCGGCGCTCGCGCACCTCCTCGTCCATCACGGTCTCGAAACGACAGGCGCGACTGCCGCCGAGCCGCTTGGCGCGGTATAGCGCGACGTCGGCGCGGCGCAGCAGCTCGTCAGGGTCGTCGCCGTCGAGCGGGGACACCGCGATGCCGATGCTGGCGCCGAGCAGCAGCTCGTGCATCTCGACCCGGAACGGCAAGGCGAGCGAGGCGACCACCCGGTCGGCGAACGCGGCGATGCCGGCGGCCTCGTCTTCCTCGTGCAGCAGCACGAACTCGTCGCCGCCGATGCGGGCCAGCAGGTCGCCCGGGCGCAGGCAGGCCGCGAGCCGGCTGGCGCTCTCCCGCAGGATCAGGTCGCCGCCGCGATGGCCGACCCTGTCGTTGCAGATCTTGAAGCGGTCGAGGTCCAGGCACAGCACGCCGAGCACGCGGCCGACGCGGCCGATGCGCACCTCGCTCTCCAGCGTGTCGCGCAGCAGCGCGCGGTTGGCCGCTCCGGTCAGGGTGTCGTGCTGCGCCAGGAACAGCACGTGCGCCTGGCTCTCCCTGATCTCGCCGATGTCGGTGGAGGTGCCGAACCAGTGCATGATCTCCTGGTCGCCGTCGGCACCATGCACCGGCACGGCGCGGGTCTTGAACCAGCAATAGCTGCCGTCCGCCCGGCGCAGCCGATGCTCGACCACGAACTCCTGCGCCGCCCTAGTCGCGACATGCCAGGCTTCCTCGGTCTCGTCACGGTCGGCGGGATGGATCATCTCCAGCCAGCCGCGACGCAGGCTCGCCGCCTGCGTCTGGCCCGTGAACAGGGCCCATTGCGGGCTCGCCCAGTCCCAGTCGCCGTCCGAGCGCGAGCGCCAGACCAGCTGCGGGATGGTCTCGGCGAGCAGCCGGAGCTGCGCCTCGCTGCGGCTCAGCAGCTCCTGCGCCTGCTTCAGGTCGTTACGGTTGCGGATCACCTTGACGAAGCAGCGCGCCTCGCCGCTCAGGCAGGCGAGGACGATGCCGGTCGCCCAGAAGCGGCTTCCGTCCCGGCGCACGTGCCAGCGGATCTCATCGACGCATCCGTGCTGTTCCGCCTGCATCAGCTCGTGCTGCGGAACGCCGGCGCTGCGGTCCTCCTCGGTGAATAGCTTGCCGTAGTCGGCGCCGATGATCGCGTCGGGCGGCCACGCGAACAGTGCCGCGGCCACCTCGTTCCAGCCGCGGATCAACCCAGCCGCGTCGATCAGGATGATCGCATGGTCTAGCATTCCCTGAGGCCGGAAAAGGTCCAAGGTCGCCGCCAACGAGGAGAGCCTCGAAGCCGGCACGACATCCTGCAGATCCATCGGCAACGCTTCCGTTTCGCGCCAGGACCGCCCAGGATGATGATGCGACTATCAACCGCCCGCTCGACGCAAGAGTCAGAATGATACGATAAAAGATTCGGTTCAATGGCTCGGAACCGCTCCCGGGGCCTGGAGCCTCCGGCTGCGGCGGGTCGAGGGCAGCGACCTGGCCTGTCGACCGGCCGTCCTAAAGCTGCAGCGCCTGCGTGCGCACCAGGCGGGCATAGAGCCCGTCCAGCTCGAGCAGCTCGGCGTGGGTGCCGCATTCGACGCGGCAGCCGTCGCTGAGCACGACCACCAGGTCGGCCGAGCGCACGGTGGACAGGCGATGCGCCACCACGATGGTGGTGCGGCCGCGACGCAGACGCGCCAGGGCCTCCTGCACCGTCGCCTCGCTCTCGGTGTCGAGCGCGCTGGTGGCCTCGTCGAGCAGCAGCAGCCGCGGATCGCGCAGCAGCGCCCGGGCGAGCGCGATGCGCTGGCGCTGGCCGCCGGAGAGGCGCTGGCCACCGGTGCCGACCCGGGTCTCGAAGCCCTCGGGGAGCTGGTCGATGAACTCCTCCGCCGCCGCCGCGCGGGCGGCGTCGCGCACCGCCTGGTCCGAGGCCTGCGGCCGACCCATGCGTATGTTGGCGGCGATCGAGGTGTCGAACAGCAGCGTGTCCTGGCTGACATAGGCGATGGCGCCGCGCAGCGCATCGAGCCGGATCCGGCGCAGGTCGACGCCGTCGAGCAGGATGCGGCCGCCGCCGACGTCGTGCAGCCGGGGGATCAGCGAGAGGGCCGTCGACTTGCCAGCACCCGATGGTCCGACCAGCGCCACCGTCAGGCCGGGCTCGGCGTCGAAATCGAGCCGTCGCAGCCCGTCGCGCCCGTCCGGGTAGGCGAACGAGACGTTCTCGAAGCGCAGGTGGCCGCGGCCGGGCGGCAGCGGGCCGGCATCGTCGGCATCCGACACCTCGGGCGGCTCGTCGATCACCGCGAAGATGCGCACCAGCCCGGCCAGGCCCTCCTGGATCGCGGCGTTCAGCGAGCCCAGCGCCCGCAGCGGCCGCGAGGCCAGCAGCAGCGCGGCGACGAAGCCGGAGAAGTTGCCGAGCGTGCTGCCGCCGGTCGCGGCACGCCAGCCGGCAAAACCGAGCACGGCGGCCACGGCGGCGCCGCCGAGCACCTCCAGCACCGGCTCGACCCGGGCGCGACCGCGGGTGATGCGCAGCAGCGAGCGGTGCAGCAGGTCGAAGGAATGCCGCGCGCGCTCCTCCTCGGACTGCTCCAGGCGATAGACGCGCACCGTGCGGGCCTGGGCGAAGCTCTCGTTGAGCAGGGTCGCGGTGTCGCCGATCTGCTCCTGCATGCCGCCGGAGGCGCGTCGCACGCGCCTGCCGATGCGCTGGATCGGCACCGCGGCCACCGGGTAGAGCAGGGCCGCGATCAGGCTCAGCTCCCAGTCCATGTAGAGCATCGTGGCGACCAGGCTGACCACGGTGATGGTGTCGCCGCCGGCATTGACCGCGCGGATCATCGCCTCGCGTATGGTGATGGCGTCGGTGGTGAAGCGCGCCGCGAGCTGCGCCGGCGCCTCGCGCTCGACCCGTGCCACGTCGGTGCGCAGCAGGTGCGCGAACATGCGGCCCTGCAGGCCGCGTATCACGATCAGCACCAGGTCCTGCACGGCGACGGTCTGGCCGTACTGCGACGCCGCCTTCGCCGCGGTGATCAGCACCACCAGGGCCGGCACCTGGTAGAGGATGCGCGGATCGTGCGCGGTGAACATGTCGAGCGCGCGGCTGATCACCAGCGGATACAGGCCGGTCAGCCCGGCCATCAGCACCGTCAGCACCAGCACCGCGACGAGCCGGGCGCGATGCCGCCTGACCTCGCTGCGCCAGAGACGGCGAAGCAGGGTCATGCTGGTAGGCTGCGGCGCCTCGATCCCCGGCGGACCGGCCGGAGGCGGGGCCGCCGGAGGAAGGGCGGCCGCAAGAGGGACTGCGTCCATGCGCGGCGTCTAGCAGCGGGCGCCGGGCGGGGAAAGCATCCGGCCTATCCGGAGGACGGCCCGGCCTGCAGCACGCGCAGCCGGTCGAGGCAGGCGGCGCGGTCGGCGACGCAGCCGCCGTCGCGCCACCAGTCGCGGACGCGCGCCAGCAGCCGCCCCACCTCCGGGCCGGGGGGAACGCCGCAGGCGAGCACGTCGCGGCCGGCGATCGGGAACACCGGACGCGGCATCGCCGCCAGGCGTCGGCGCAGCGTCGCCCAGGTGGCCGGATCGTGATCGCGGGTTGCCGCGATGTCGGCGGCCGATGCGGCGGCCGCCTCCGCGAGCCAGCTGCGCTGCTCCGGCAGTCCAGGCTCCTGCTCCTCGAGCAGGCGGCGCAGCGCGTGGTCGTCCAGCCCGGGGTCCAGCCTGGGGTTCACCAGCCCGGGATGCGGCGGCGCGTCGCGCAGCGCCTGCAGCCGCTCGGCCTCGGCGTTGGACAGGCGCAGCGCGTGCGCCACCGGCGCCGCGGGACCGTCGATCAGCAGCGCCAGCCGCAGCACCGGCTGCGGCGGCAGCCCGGCCTCCAGCAGCGGCGCGAGGCCGCCCGAGATCGCCCACGCCGACGCCCCACCGGGCAGCACCCGGTCGAGCACGCCGAGCCGGTGCATCAGGGCGACGATGCGCGGCAGATCCGGCCCGACCAGGATGCGTCGCAGCTCCGACCAGACCCGCTCGGCGGACAGCCGCCCCAGGGCCGGCGCGGCCGCTCCGATCGCCGCGATCGCCGCCGGATCCGGCGCACCGCCGCCGTAGCGCGCCTCGAAGCGGAAGAAGCGCAGGATGCGCAGCGCATCCTCGGCCAGCCGCGCCGCCGGGTCGCCGACGAAGCGGACGCGGCCGGCCCGCAGGTCCTCCGCACCGCCGAAATAGTCGAACAGCGTGCCGTCGCGCGCCAGCGACATCGCGTTGATGGTGAAGTCGCGCCGACGCGCATCCTCGCGCCAGTCCTCGGTCCAGGCGACCACGGCGTGCCGCCCGTCGGTCTGCTCGTCGCGACGCAGCGTGGTGATCTCGATCGGCTGGCCCCGCGGCAGCGCGGTGACGGTGCCGTGCGCGAGCCCGGTGGCGACCGCGCGCAGGCCGGCGTCGCCGAGGCGTCGCATCACCGTCTCCGGCGGTTCCGGAGTGGCGAGATCGATGTCGGCGACCGCGCGGCCGGCGATCAGGTCGCGCACCACCCCACCGACCAGTCGTGCCCGCGGCAGTGCCGACCAGACCTGCGCCAGCGCCGGGCCGCCCGCCGGATGCCGATCCAGCGCCGACGGGTCGAGCTTCACCCCTCTTCCGGCGGCAGCCTGCCGATCGGGAAGAACATGTTCTGGCTCCAGACGCCGAGGCAGTCCTCGCCCTGGCTGTGGCCACGCACCGCCAACGCCGCGAGCTCGTAGTAGACCGCCCGCGCCACCCTGGCCTGGATGGCCTGCCGACCCTCGCCGCGGACCTGCAGGTAGGGCACCGCGCCGCCGCCATCGTCGTGGCAGGGGCGCCGCCAGTCCACCAGCAGCCTGTGCTCCGGGCCGGCGCAGACGATCTGGTCGACGTTGGTGCGGAAGGCCAGCACCTGGTCGCGCCCGCAGCCGCGCCAGTCCAGCTCGACCGCGACGAACGGCGCGTCCTCCACCTCGATCGAGCCGCGCTCCGCCGGCGTCTCCAGCCAGTAGGTGCCCGTCTCGTCACGCCGCAGCACACTCGCGAACAGGCAGACCAGCGGCTTGCGACGGATCGGCGAGCCGCGATACAGCCAGGTGCCGTCGCGCTGGATCAGGAAGGGCAGTGCGCCGCACTGCGATTGGCCGGGAGCGCGACCGGAGACCTGCCCCGGAGGCTGGCCGGAAGCCTGGCCCCGGACCTCGCGCGGCGCCTGGCGCGGACGGCTGGGCGCCGGCACCTGGAACGGCCGGGATGCGTCCCCGGGGTCGAGGCCGGACGCGCCGCACCACATGCCCGCGGCGTCGCCGGACAGGTCTGGACGCTCAGGAACCACGGATCTTCCCATTCGCTGATGCGCTCGCACATCACCGATATAGGGAGAGTGCCCGGCTTGATGAAACCCCCGGACCTGTCAGATTGCGGGCTGGATGCGAGGGGCGATGACGATCGGCAGCGAGATCGACGTGAATGACACAGTGGCCGCCGCCGACCGGCTCGCCGGGCGGCTGGGAGTGGTGCGCACCCAGCTCGGCCGGGTCATCTTCGGCCAGGAGCGGGTGATCGCCGAGGTGCTGGTCTGCCTGCTCTCCGGCGGCCACGCGCTGCTGGTGGGCGTCCCCGGGCTCGGCAAGACGCTGCTGGTGCAGACGCTCGGCACCGTGCTCGGCCTGTCGCCCAAGCGGGTGCAGTTCACCCCCGACCTGATGCCCGCCGACATCACCGGCAGCGAGATCCTGGAGGAGGACGCGAACGGCGGCCGCGGCCACGTGCTGGCGACGCAGAACCCGATCGAGCAGGAGGGCACCTATCCGCTGCCGGAGGCGCAGCTCGACCGCTTCATGCTGCAGATCGAGCTCTCCTACCCCGACGAGCGCGAGGAGCGCGCGATGCTGCTGGCCACCACCGGGGCGCAGCAGGCGGCGGCCGAGCCGGTGCTGCGGGCCGGCGAGCTGGTCGAGGCGCAGACGCTGATCCGCCGGCTGCCGGTCGGCGAGCGGGTGGTGGACGCGATCCTGCGGCTGGTGCGAAGCGCCAGGCCCGAGAGCAGCGACGATGCCCGGCTGTCACGCAACGTCGCCTGGGGCCCCGGGCCGCGCGCGGCGCAGGCACTGATGCTCGCCTGCCGGGCGCGCGCGCTGCTGGAGGGCCGGCTCTCGCCCAGCATCGACGACGTCGCCGCCCTCGCCCAACCCGTCCTGCGGCATCGCATGGCGCTCACCTTCGCCGCGCGTGCGGAAGGCGCCACCCTGTCGGGCCTCATCGACGGGCTGGTGCATCGCCTGGGGTGAGCCGATCCCCGATCGACTGGTTCCGGCGCGGCCGGGACGCGGCGACGCGGCGCCCGACGCCGGATCCGGCGCGGCGTCCGGCCCGCGCCACGATGCAGCATCCCGGGCTGGCGGAGGCGCAGGCGCTGGGCGCCCGCCTGCCCGCCCTGCTGGTCGCGGCCGAGCGGGTGGCGTCGACGGTGGCGCAGGGCGTGCACGGCCGCAGGCGCGCCGGCATGGGCGACAGCTTCTGGCAGTATCGGCAGGCGCTGCCCGGGGAGGCCGCCTCGCGCATCGACTGGCGGCAGTCGGCGCGCTCCAGCCGCGCCTACGTGCGCGAGACCGAATGGGAAGCGGCGCAGACCGTCTATCTCTGGCACGACCGCTCGGCCAGCATGGGCTGGCGCTCGCGCCCGGAACTGCCGCACAAGCTGGAGCGAGCGCAGCTGCTGCTGCTCGCCCTCGCCTCGCTGCTGCTGCGCGGGGGCGAGCATGTGCGGACGCTGGAGGGCGGCGTGCCGATCTCCGGCCAGGCGGGCCTGGAGCGGCTGGCGGCGACGCTCGGGGCGCCCGCCGATCCGTCGTCGGAGCCGGGCCTGCCGTCGGCCGCGCTGCCGATGCCGCGACACGCCCGGCTGGTGCTGATCGGCGACATGCTGGCCGAGCCTGACGCGGTCGAAACGCTGTTCTCCAGGCTGTCGGCGATCCCGGTCGAGTGCACGGTGCTGCAGCTGCTCGATCCGGCGGAGCTGTCGCTGCCCTATAGCGGGCGGCTGCGCTTCGAGGGCCTCGAGGGCGAGGCGACGCTGCTGACCCCGCGCGCCCAGGATCTCGAGGCCGCCTATGCCGACGCGGTGCAGGCGCACCAGCAGCGTCTGGCGGCACTCAGCGCCAGCGCCGGCTTCGCCCTGATCCGGCACCGGACCGATCAGCCGCCGGCGGCCGGGCTGCTGGCGCTGTACCAGGCACTGCATCGCGCCGGCGAGCCGCTGCAGGGTGTCCACAGGGTGGGCGGATGATCCTCGCGGCACCGCTGATGCTGCTGGGCCTGCTGGCGCTGCCGCTGCTCTGGTGGCTGCTGCGCGCGATCCCGCCGGCGCCGCGCCGGCAGCCCTTCCCGGCGATCCGGCTGCTCGCCGGGCTGCGCGCGCTGCGCCAGGAGGCGCAGCGCGCGCCGCCCTGGCTGCTGCTGCTGCGCCTGCTGCTCGGCGGCGTACTGGTGCTCGGGCTGGCGCAGCCGGTGCTGGTACGGCAGGGCGCGGCACCCGCACGCGGCCGGGCGCTGCTGATCGTGCTCGATGACGGCTGGGCCGCCGCCGCGGAGTGGCCGCACCGCATCGCCGCGCTGGACGCGCTGCTCGATCGCGCCGGCCGCTCGAGGCAGCGCGTGCGCCTGCTCGGCACCGCGGCCGAGGAGACCGGCGCGATCCGCCCGCCCGGCGCGCCGATGCGGCCGGACGCACTGCGCGCGGCGATCGACTCCAGGCGACCGCGCGCCTGGAACACCGACCGCGCCGCCGCCGCGCGCGCGCTCGATGCGCTGGCCGGACCGGCGGACGAGGTCGTCTACCTCTCGGACGGGCTGGCGACACCGAGCGACGCGGCGTTCCGCACCGCCCTGCACCGCTTCGGCCGGGTGCGCGAGTGGCGCCCTGGCGATGCACGGCTGCGCCTGATGCTGCCCCCGGCCTCGACCGCACGCGGCCTCACCGCACGCGTCGCCGCGCTGCCGCAACCGGTGGCGCGCCGCTTCTCGGTGCGCGCCGAGGACGCCGACGCCGGCACGCTGGCCCGCGTCGAGGGCGTCATCGCGGCGGGTGCGTCGCAGGGTGAGGTGCCGATCATCCTGCCGGTCGAACTGCGCAACCGGCTGGCGCGACTGGTGCTGGAGGACACGCCGGGACCGGCGGGACTGCGCCTGCTCGACGAGGGCGATCGCCGGCGGCCGGTCGGGTTGCTCGCGTCGGGCAGCTTCACCGACGCGCCGCTGCTGGGCCCGCTGTTCTACCTGCGACGCGCGCTCTCGCCGGACACCGAGCTGCGCACCGGCGACGCGGCGAGCCTGCTGTCGCGCCAGCTCTCGGTGCTGATCGCGCCGGACGGCACGCTCGAGGATGCGCAGGTGCTGCGTCGCGTCGCCGACTGGGTCCGCCAGGGCGGCATGCTGATCCGCTTCGCGGGGCCCAGGCTGGCGGCGATGGACCGGACCGATCCGCCGGACGGCATCGGGCAGGCCGAGTTCGTGTCGCGGACCCTGCTGCCGGGGCCGCTGCTCGACGGCGCACGCACGCTCGGCGGCGCGATGTCGTGGAGCCGGCCGGCGACGCTGGCGCGGTTCGGCGCCGACACGCCGTTCGCGGGTCTCGGCACGCCCGCCGACGTCACCGTGTCGCGCCAGGTGCTGGCGCGTCCGACCACCGGTCTCGACGCGCAGAGCTGGGCGCGGCTGTCGGACGGCACGCCGCTGGTGACGCACGCGGCCCTCGGCGCCGGTCAGGTGGTGCTGTTCCACGTGACCAGCACGTCGGACTGGTCGACGCTGCCGTTCTCCGGCCTGTTCGTCGAGATGCTGCACCGGCTGGTGCAGCGCTCGGTCGGGCTGAACACGCAGGGCGGCGACGCGGTGCTGGCGCCGGTCTCGATCTTCGACGGCGACGGCGTGCTCGGCGCGCCGCCGCCCGCGGCGCGCGGCCTGCCGGCGCGCGCCTTCGGCGTCACCCCGGCCTCGTCGCTGCACCCGCCGGGGCTGTACGGGCCGCCCGCCGACCGGCGCACCCTCAATGCCGGGGACGGGCTGCCGCCGCTGGCCGCTGCCGAGCCGGTCGCCGCCGCCTCCGACCTCGCCGGCGGGATGCCGGACCGGCCGCTCGGCCCCTGGCTGCTGGCGCTGGGCCTGATCCTGCTCGCGGTCGAGCTGATCGCGACGCTGAGGCTGCGCGGCCTGCTGTCGCTGCCGACCCGAGCCGGACGCGCCGGCGTGCTGCTGCTGCTCGGCGCACTGCTCGGGGCGCTGCCCTGCGTCCGGCCGGTGCGTGCCGACGACGTGCCGCCGGCATCGCTGCAGACGCGCCTCGGCTACGTGGTCACCGGCGACGCGCAGACCGACAGCGTCTCGCGCGAGGGCCTGGAGGGGCTGTCGAACTACGTCAACGCCCGCACCTCCGCGGTGCTCGGCCATCCCGACGCCGTGCATCCCGGCCAGGACGATCTCGCCTTCTACCCGCTGCTGTACTGGCCGATCACCCAGGGCAGCACGACCGAACCCGCCGCGATCGCGGCACTGAACAGCTACATGACGCATGGCGGCATCCTGCTGATCGACGCCAAGGGCGGCAGCGGAGATGGCGGCGTGGCGGGCTTCACCGGGGCGGACGCGGCGGGCCCGGCGGCGCTGCGCCAGGCGACCCGCGGGCTGGACATCCCTCCCCTCACCCCGGTCGACGGCCACCACGTGCTGTCGCACAGCTTCTACCTGCTGCGCAGCTTCCCCGGACGCTATGTCGGCGCCCCGGTCTGGGTCGCGGCCAGCGGCGAGCAGGGCAACGACAATGTCAGCCCGCTGATCCTCGGCGCCAACGACTGGGCCTCGGCCTGGGCCACCGACGCGGCGGGCGATACCCCCTACGCGGCGATCCCCGGCGGCGAGGCGCAGCGCACGCTGGCCTACCGGTTCGGCGTCAACGCGGTGATCTACGCGCTGACCGGCAACTACAAGTCCGACCAGGTGCACGTCCCGGCACTGCTGCAGCGGCTGGGCGAATGAGCACGCAGCACGGCCTCGCCGGGGTGATCGCAGCACCCGCCTCGGCGGCCCCGAGCACCCACGTCGCCTCGCTCGACTGGACGCCGCTGCTGCCGACGGGGCTGCTGGTCGGGCTCGCGGCGCTCCTCGCGCTGGCCCTCGGCCTCGCCTACGCGCGCCGGGCGAGCGGCACCACCTGGCGGCTGCTCGCCTCGGCGCTGCTGCTGCTGTGGCTTTGCGGGCCGCACCTGGTGCGCGCGACCTGGCAGGCGCTGCCCGAGACGGCGCTGCTGGTGATCGACGGCAGCGGCTCGATGGCGGTCGGACAGCGCCATGCGGTCGCCGCCCGCGCCGCCGCGGCGCTGCGCACCGCGGCAGCCCATCTCGGCACCGATGCGGCCGGCATCGAGCTGCGCACCGTGGTCGTGGGCAGCGGATCGTCCGGCGGCACCAGGCTGTTCGACGCGGTGGCGCGGGCCAGCGCCGACATCCCGGCGGCACAGCTCGCCGGCATCCTGGCACTGACCGACGGTCAGGTGCACGACGTGCCCGCTGGCCTGCCCGAGCGGCTCGCCGCCGCTCCGGGCCGCGGGCCGATCCCGTTCCAGGCGCTGATCACGGCGTCGGGCGAGCAGACCGACCGGCGGCTGCGCATCCTGCAGGCGCCGCCGTACGCGATCATCGGCCACGACGCGACGCTGCGGGTCGAGGTCGAGGACCTGGGCGCCGCCGACGAGGCGCCCGGCACCCACGCCACGGTGCGGCTGCGTCGCGACGGCGAGCCGCCGATCTCGCGCGAGATCCCGGTCGGCGTGCCGCAGGACATCACCCTGCCGGTCACCCATCCGGGACCGATGCTGGTCGAGCTCGACGCGCAGGCGCTGCCCGGCGAGGTCTCGACGCTGAACAACCAGTCGGTGGTGCAGATCAACGGCGTGCGCGACCGGCTGCGCGTGCTGCTGGTCTCCGGCACGCCGAACCAGGGCGAGCGGGTCTGGCGGCGCCTGCTGAAGGCGGATCCGGCGGTCGACCTGGTGCATTTCACCATCCTGCGTCCGCCCGACAAGGACGACACCACGCCGCTGAACGAGCTGGCGCTGATCGCCTTTCCCACCCGCGAGCTGTTCCAGGAGAAGATCGACAGCTTCGACCTGATCATCCTCGACGGCTTCGAGAACCGCGGCATCCTGCCGCTCGGCTACCTGCAGAACATCGCCGACTTCGTGCGCGGCGGCGGCGGATTGCTGCTCACCGCGGGCCCCGAGTTCATCGGCCGCAACAGCCTGCAGGACACCCCGCTCGGCGACATCCTGCCGGTGCACGTCCCGGTGGAGGGCGGGCTGGTCGAGGGACGCTTCCAGCCGGCACCGACCCCGCTCGGCCGGCGCCATCCAGTCACCGCCGAGCTGCCGCAGATGCCGGCCGCGCCGGCCCCCGACGCGCCCGCCCATGACGAGGCCGGCTGGGGTCCGTGGTACCGCGCGCTGCGCGCCGACGAGACGCGCGGGCAGGTGCTGCTGACCGCGCCGGACGGCCGCGGCGGCGCGGCGCCGCTGCTGGTGCTCGACCACGTCGATCGCGGCCGCACCGCGATGCTGCTGTCCGACCAGATCTGGCTGTGGTCGCGCGGCGAGGATGGCGGCGGTCCGCAGGCCGAGCTGCTGCGCCGGATCGCGCACTGGCTGATGAAGGAGCCCGAGCTGGAGGAGGAGCAGCTCTCGGCCACGATCGCCGGGCAGCGCCTCACCGTCACCCGCCGCTCGGTGCAGGAGCATCCCGCCGCACAGGTCTCGGTCACCGCACCCGACGGCAGCCGCAGCGTGCTGAACCTGAAGACCAGTGCGGACGGCGTGCTGTCCGGCCATGTCGAGGCGCCGGCGCCGGGGATCTGGGACGTCGGCGACGGCAGCCGGCACGCCTATGCGGCGAGCCAGCCGGAGGATGCCGAGGAGATCGCCGACCTGCGCGCGACCGCGAGCCGGCTGGCGCCGATCGCCCGGCAGAGCGGCGGGGCGACCAGCTGGCTCGGCGACGATCCGGCCTCGGTGCAGGTGCCGCAGCTGCGTCTGGTCGGCGCGGGTGCTGCGGCGAGCGGCGCCGGCTGGATCGGGCTGCGCCGCACCGGCGCGCACGTCGTCACCGGCACCGACTCGCAGCGCCTGCTGCCGGCGTGGCTGCTGCTGCCCTGCGTGCTGGCACTGCTGTTCATCGGCTGGCGGCGCGAGGGACGAAGCTGAGCGGGATGCTGAGAAAGAGCAGGCAAGGGCTCTGCCCTTGACCCGCTGGGGCCGACGGCCTCAGACCCCGATCCCTAAGAAAGGGTTTTCAAAGGCTCGCCTTTGATCGGGTCAAGGAGCGACGCCGGTTGCTCTGCCTTCTGGCGTGCGGCGTCCGCTTCGCGTACCGCGTCGAACATCCGGTTCCAGGTCGGCGAAACCAGGATCTCGTTGACGCACACGTGCGGCGGCAAGGTCGCGACGTAGCGCACGAGGTCGCCGAGGTCGGAGGGCTGCAGCATGCGCGCCCGCGCCGCGGCCGAGGTCGGGACCGGTCGCCGGTCGAGGATCGGCGTCGACACCTCGGCGGGGCAGAGCGCCGTCGAGCGGATGCCGTGCACCGCTTCCTCGGCGTTCAGCAGGTGGCTCATCGCGACCACCGCGTGCTTGGCCGCCGAGTAGGCTGCGCCCGAGACCGGCGCGAGATGCCGCCCGGCCCAGCTCGCGGTGTGGATGATCACGCCGCCCCCGCCGGCGCGCATCAGCGGCAACGACGCGAGCACGCAGTAGAACGCCGACCGCAGGTTGGCGTCGATCACCGCGTCGACGCCGTCCACGGTCAGCGTCGACCAGGCGCGATCGGGAATGTTGGCGCCCGCATTGTTGACCAGGATGTCGAGCCGTCCCTGGTCGGCCGCGATACGCGCCGCGATCGCCGCGACCGTGTGCTTGTCGGTCACGTCCCCCGTCGAGGCGACCGCGCGTCCGCCGGCGGACGCGATCGCCCCCGCGACCGCCTCGAGCGCCTGTTGCCGGCGCCCGGTCAGCACCACGAGCGCGCCTTCCGCGGCCAGCGCCCGCGCCGCCGCCTCGCCGATGCCGCTTCCCGCGCCCGTGACCCAGGCGATCTTGTCGTCGAGCTGACCCACCGCACTCTCCCTCCCGGATCGACAGAAGTCCGACCCTCCTGGAAGAGTAACGCCTGTCCGACCTCCTCGTCGCCGCTTCGCCGCTCGACCGTCGCCGGCCGGCTCCGCGGGATGCGCGGGGATGAGTTACGCGGGCGCCGCCGGAGACAGGAAACTCCCTCAGCCCGGCTCGGCCTCGCGGAAGACGCGGCTGGCCAGGATATCGGTGGCCTCGATGTTGCCCAGATCCTCGGCCGAGATCGGCGCCGCCTCGCCCTGGCCGTCGCCGACCAGGCGGTTGGCCTGTCGCAGCCTTGCCCGATCGAGCGCGTTGCGGATCGAGCGCGCGTTGGCGAAATGCGGCAGCCGGCGCCGCAGCGCGATGTAGCGGCTCAGCGCCGCGCGCGCCTCCGGCGTCAGCCGGTAGGCCTGACGCGCCAGGATCGCCTCGCCGATGCCGAGCAGTTCCGGCTCGTCGTAGTCGGGGAAGTCGATGTGGTGCGCCACGCGCGAGCGGAAGCCGGGGTTGGTGGCGTAGAACCGGTCCATCCGGTCGGCGTAGCCGGCCAGGATCACCACCAGGTCCTCGCGCTGGTTCTCCATCACCTGCAGCAGGATCTCGATCGCCTCCTGTCCGTAGTCGCGCTCGTTCTCGGCGCGGTGCAGGTAGTACGCCTCGTCGATGAACAGCACGCCGCCCATCGCCTTCTTCAGGATCTCCTTGGTCTTGGGCGCGGTGTGGCCGATGTACTGGCCCACCAGGTCGTCGCGCGTCACCGAGACCAGGTGGCCACGCCGCACGAAGCCCAGCTTGTGCAGGATCCCGGCCATGCGAAGCGCCACCGTGGTCTTGCCGGTGCCCGGGTTGCCGGTGAAGGACATGTGCAGCGTCGGCGGCTCTCCGACCAGGCCGATGCGCCGGCGCACGCGCTCCACCAGCAGCAGCGAGGCGATCTCGCGGATGCGCTGCTTCACCGGCTGCAGCCCGAGCAGGTCGCGATCGAGCGCGGCCAGGATCTCGCCGATGCCGGCCGCCTCGAACTCGGCGCGCAGATCGACGAGGGCGGCGTCGGCCGGCATCAGCCCGCCGACGGAACGGTGGTGTAGCGCATCGCCCGGCCGCCGACCTCGGTGCGCGTCAGCCGGAACTCCGGCTCGAACTCCGGCCGGTTGACCAGGAAGGAGATGCGCACGGACTCCCATCCGGCGGTGGAGTCGAAACCCGACAGGCGGATATAGCGATCGCCGTAGGCGCGCCGGCACGAGGCGAGCTCGAGCATCACCCCGGCGGCGTCGGCGATGTCGAACATCGGCTGGCCCCACATCTCCCAGTAGGTGTTGCGCGGATGCGGATCGTCGGTGAACTCGATGTTCACCGCCCAGCCACGGTCGAGGCAGTACTGCACCTGCCGGGTGATCTGCTCGTCGGTCAGGTCGGGCAGGAAGGAGAAGCATCCCTGGGTGTTGCGCATGATCTTTCCTCCTAAACCGACACGCTGGCCGAGGGCACGTAGTCCGGGGTGTCGGTCGAGGCGTAGTTGAACGTCACGTCCTTCCAGGTCTCCAGCGCCTGGTGCAGCGGCTGGCAGTGCCGTGCCGCGGCGGCGAGGATGTCCGGCCCCTCGTGGCGGGTGTCGCGGCCCTCGTTGCGCGCCAGGATCATCGCCTCCAGCGCCACCCGGTTGGCGGTAGCGCCCGCCTGTATGCCCATCGGATGGCCGATGGTGCCGCCGCCGAACTGCAGCACCGTGTCCTCGCCGAGATAGTCGAGCAGCTGGTGCATCTGCCCGGCATGGATGCCGCCCGACGCCACCGGCATGGTCTTGCGCAGGCCGGCCCAGCTCTGGTCGAAGAACACGCCGTTCTCCAGGCGCATCGGATTGTGGTCCTCGCGCAGGATGTCGTAGTAGCCGCGCGTCGCCGCCGGGTCGCCCTCCAGCTTGCCGACCACGGTGCCGGCATGGATGTGGTCGACGCCGGCGAGGCGCATCCACTTGGCGATCACCCGGAACGAGACGCCGTGCGTCTTCTGGCGCGTGTAGGTGCCGTGGCCGGCACGATGCAGATGCAGGATCATGTCGTGGCGTCGCGCCCATTTCGACATCGACTGGATCGCGGTGTAGCCGACCACCAGGTCGATCATGACGATCACCGAGCCGAGCTCGTGCGCGAACTCGGCGCGCTCGTACATGTCCTCCATCGTCGCCGCGGTGACGTTGAGGTAGGTGCCCTTGATCTCGCCGGTCGCGGCCTGCGCCCGGTTCACCGCCTCCATGCAATAGAGGAAGCGGTCGCGCCAGTGCATGAAGGGCTGGCTGTTGATGTTCTCGTCGTCCTTGGTGAAGTCGAGGCCGCCGCGCAGCGCCTCGTACACGACCCGACCGTAGTTGCGTCCCGAGAGGCCGAGCTTCGGCTTCACCGTCGCACCCAGCAGCGGCCGGCCGAACTTGTCGAGCCGCTCTCGCTCGACGACGATGCCGGTGGACGGGCCGTCGAAGGTCTTCACGTAGGCGACCGGGAAACGCATGTCCTCCAGCCGCAGCGCCCGCAGCGGCTTGAAGCCGAACACGTTGCCGATGATCGAGGCGGTCAGGTTGGCGATCGAGCCGGGCTCGAACAAATCGAGGTCGTAGGCGATGTAGGCGAAATACTGGCCCGGCGCGTTCGGCACCTCGTCGAGCCGGTAGGCCTTGGCGCGATACTTCTCGCAGGCGGTCAGGCGGTCGGTCCAGACCACGGTCCAGGTGGCGGTCGAACTCTCGCCGGCCACCGCGGCGGCGGCCTCCACCGGATCGACCCCGTCCTGCGGCGTGATGCGGAACATCGCGATCACGTCGGTGTCCTTGGGCTCGTACTCGGGCTCCCAGTAGCCCATGCGGCGATATTCCATCACCCCGGAGACGTAGCGTTCCTTGCCGCGCACGGTGTTCGAACCGGCGGGCGGGCTCTTGATCTCGTTCATGCTTTGCTCCGGAGAGGCAAGTTCTGGAAAGGTCGGGTCTGGAAAGGCCGGGTTTGGGCGCTGCTCATCGCGCGCCGCGCTTGCGTTCGATCAGCCGCAGGATGATCGGGATGAGGATCACCTGCATCGCGAGGTCCATCTTGTTGCCGGGCACCGCGATGGTGTTCGGCCGCGACATGAAGCTGCCGTGCAGCATCGAGAGCAGGTAGGGAAAGTCGATGCCGCGCGGGTTGCGGAAGCGGATCACCACGATCGATTCGTCGGCTGTCGGGATGTAGCGGGCGATGAACGGGTTCGAGGTGTCGACCGTGGGCACGCGCTGGAAGTTGATGTCTGTCTCGGTGAATTGCGGGCAGATGTAGCGGATGTAGTCCGGCATCCGGCGCAGGATGGTGTCCATCACCGCCTCGGTGGAGTAGTTGCGGCTGGAGCGGTCGCGATGGATCTTCTGGATCCATTCTAGGTTGATCACCGGCACCACGCCGATCCGCACGTCGGCATGCGCGCCGGTATCGACCGTCCCGTGCTTCACCGCACCGTGCAGACCTTCGTAAAGCAGCAGGTCGGTACCCGCGGGCAGCTCCTTCCATTCGGTGAAGCTGCCGGCGGGTGCGCCGAACAGCGCCTCCTCGCGCGCGTCGTGCACGTAGTGCCGGGTGCGGCCGCCGCCGCTGCGGGCATACTCGCCGAAGGTGGCCTGCAGTTCCTCCAGCAGGTTCGCCTCGGGACCGAAATGGCCGAAATGATGGTTCCCTCGCTCCGCCTCCTCGCGCATCTTGGTTCGCATCCCCTCGCGGTCGTAGCGGTGGAAGGCGTCGCCCTCGATGAAGGCGGCGCTGATCTGCTCGCGCCGGAAGATCTGCTCGAAGACGTTGCGAACCGAGGTGGTGCCCGCACCCGACGAGCCGGTGACCGAGATGATCGGGTGCTGCAGGCTCATGCGTGGGCACCGCGATGGTCGTGGTCGGGCCGGAACAGGGTGCGGCTGCCGAACAGCGGGTCGCCGCGCGCCGCGTCCGGCAGCTCGTGATAGCTGCCGATCCGCGCCACCTCCTCGACCGCGCCGCAGACCAGCCCGACGCGCTGGTGGATGTGGGTCGGGACCCTGGCGAGGATGCGGGTCTGGCCGTCGCTCGCGGCACCCCCCGCCTGCTCCACCAGCAGCGCGATCGGGTTCGCCTCGTAGACCAGCCGCAGCCGCCCCTCTCGGCAGGCCGGCCGCGCGTCGGCGGGATAGAGATAGACGCCGCCGCGCACCAGGATACGGTAGATCTCGGCGACCAGCGAGGCGATCCAGCGCGTGTTGAAGTCCCTCCGGCGCGGCCCCTCGCTGCCCTGCTGGCACTCGGCGACGTAGCGGCGCACCGGCGCCGGCCAGTGCCGCTGGTTCGACGCGTTGATCGCGTACTCGCTGGTCTCGAGCGGGATGCTCCGCGGGTCGGAGACCGAGAAGAACACCTGGCGCTCGCGGTCGAGGGTGAACAGGTGGGTGCCCTCGCCGAGCGTGAGCAGCAGCGCCGTCTGCGAGCCGTAGATCAGGAATCCCGCCGCCAGCTGCTCGCTGCCGGGTCGCAGGAAGGCGGAGGCCGGATCGCCGTCGGGGTCGGCCGCCGGCAGGATCGAGAAGATGGTGCCGACCGGGGCGGTGGTGTCGATGTTCGACGAGCCGTCGAGCGGGTCGATCGCCACCGCCAGCACGCCGTCGCGGCGCAGCGGCAGCACCGCGTCGAGCTCCTCCGAGGCCACGCACGCCACCGGCGCCTCGCGCAGCGCGCGCACCATCAGCAGGTTGGCGTGCAGGTCGAGCTCGGTCTGGATCTCGCCGCCCTTGTCGCCGCGATGCGCCGACATGCCGGGCTCGAGCGGCCCGGCGGCGAGCAGGTCGGCGACCTGGCAGCCGGCGCGGGTGATCGCGAGCACGGTGCTGGCGATCGCCGACGCGTAGGCATCGCCGGAGGCCCGCCGCCGCCCGAGGAACGCTTCGAGACGCCCTCCACTGGCCATCGGATTCTCCTCCCCGCTCTCCGGCGGCCGGGTCGCTGGGTTCAGCATCGGTCGCCGGCGTCTTGTTAGGCCAGCATAAAGAACTTAGTCTCTGCTTCAGGAAAACTTAATGAAGCACGTCACCCTCAAGCAGCTGCGCGCCTTCGCGTCCGTGGTGCGCACCGCCTCGGTCACCGGGGCGGCGCAGGCGCTGCACGTCTCGCCGCCGGCGATCACGCTGCAGATGCGGCTGCTGCAGGAGCAGCTCGGCGTGCCGCTGATCGAGCGCTCCGCGGCCGGCATGGTGCCGACCGCCGCCGGCCGGCTGCTGGTCGATACGGTCAGGCGGGTCGAGATCGTCCTCGCCGACGGTGCCGCCGGGATCGAGGCGCTCTCCGGCCTGCAGACCGGCCTGGTCCAGGTGGGCGTGGTCAGCACCGCCAAGTACTTCGCCCCGCGCGTGCTCGCCGCGTTCTCGCGCGCGCATCCCGGGATCGAGCTGCGCCTGGTGGTCGGCAACCGGGCCGAGATCATCGACCGCCTGCGCGATCGCGAGCTCGACCTCGCGGTGATGGGACGGCCGCCGGAGGATCTGGAGGTCGTGCTGGCGGTGATCGGCGAGCATCCGCATGTCGTGGTCGCCGCACCCGGGCATCCCCTGGCTGACCGTCCGGCACTGCCGCCGCACGACCTCGCCGGCGAGACCTTCCTGGTGCGCGAGCGCGGCAGCGGCACGCGCATGCTGATGCAGCAGTTCTTCGACCGCGCCGGCATCGCGCCGCGCTTCGGCATGGAGATCGGCAGCAACGAGACGGTGAAGCAGGCGGTGATGGCCGGCCTCGGCATCGCCTTCCTGTCCGCACACACCATCGAGCTGGAGCTGCAGACGCAGCGCCTGGCGGTGCTGGACGTCGTCGGCCTGCCGATCGTGCGCAGCTGGTGCGTGGTGCGGCTCGCCGAGCGCCGCTCGATGCCCGCGATCGACAAGGTGGTGCTCTACCTGACCGAGCAGGGCCGCCTGTTCCTGCCCGGCCACGGCGGCACCCCGCCCCGGGCCGCCGCGTAGCCCTTCGGCGGGCGGCCGCTCTACGGCTGGTCCGAAAGCGGCGCCGCCTGGTGGGTTTCGGTCCGGTATCGAGACGACGGCGGAGGCGAGGCGGATGCGGATCGGCATATCGCGACGGTCGCGGCGGCTGCTGCCGGGCGCCGCGCTGATGCTGCTGGCCGGCTGCGGCTACGGCGCGTCGCGCAGCGTGCACCAGGCGTAGTTCAGCATGATCGGCATGTCGGCGAACGACCTGCAGGCCTGCGCCGGACCGCCGGACCGGATCGTGCAGCTCAACCCGGCGGCGCAGATCTTCGCCTACTCGGACAAGCCCGGGGTGGCGGGCGGCCTCGGTCTTCCGATCCCGCTGCTCGGCACCGTCACGCCGGGCGGCGGCGGCGGCACCTGCCTCGCCGAGTTCCGCCTGGTGGACAACCGCGTCACCGAGCTGCACGTCACCGACGACGACGACCGGGTGCTCGGCTCGGAAGGCGTCTGCGGGCCGATCATACGCGGCTGCATGCGCCAGTCGGAGCCGACGAGGCGGCCGGGTCGATCTCGGCCTACCGCTCGCCACCGGTGCCGGCGCTGCCGGCGGGTGCCGAATACACCGCGCCGGCGGCCGCGAAGTAGCCGCCAGGGTTCAGAAGCCGGCCACCGCGTGCGGCGCGTAGTCGGCCTCGAGCCGCCGGATCTCCTCGGCGTCGAGCTGCAGCGTCATGGCGGCGAGCGCGTCCTTGAGGTGGTGCGGCTTCGAGACGCCGATGATCGGCGCGGTGATGCCCGGCTTGGCCAGCAGCCAGGCCAGCGCCACCGCCGCGCGCGAGGTGTGGCGCGCCTCGGCCACCTCGCCCACGGCGTCGATCACCCGGGCGTCCGCCTCGGCGGTGTGGTCGTACAGGGTGCGGGAGAACTTGTCGGTACGGGCGCGGTCTGTGCTGCCCTCGGCCGACGGCGGCCGGGCGAGCTTGCCGCGGGCCAGCGGGCTCCACGGGATCACGCCCACCCCTTCCTCCAGGCACAGCCCGAGCATCTCCCGCTCCTCCTCGCGATACAGCAGGTTGAGGTGGTTCTGCATCGAGACGAAGCGGGTCCAGCCGTGCCGCTCGGCGAGGTACAGCGACTTGCAGAACTGCCAGGCGAACATCGAGGAGGCGCCGATATAGCGGGCCTTGCCGGCCTTCACCACGTCGTGCAGCGCCTCCAGGGTCTCCTCGATCGGCGTGTGCGGATCGAAGCGGTGGATCTGGTAGAGGTCGACATGGTCCATGCCCAGCCGGCGCAGGCTGTGGTCGATCTCGCTCAGGATCGCGCGTCGCGACAGACCGCCGCCGTTGGCGTGCTCGGCCATCTTGCCGTGCACCTTGGTCGCGACGACGACCTCGTCGCGCCGGGCGTAGTCGCGCAGCGCGCGGCCGAGGATCTCCTCGCTGGAGCCGGCGGAGTAGACGTTGGCGGTGTCGAAGAAGTTGATCCCCGCCTCCAGCGCCTCGCGGATGAACGGGCGGCTGGCCTCCTCGCCGAGCGTCCACTCGTGCGGACCGCGATCGGGCTCGCCATAGGTCATGCAGCCGAGGCACAGGCGCGAGACCTTCAGGCCGCTGTGGCCCAGTCTGGTGGTTTGCATGTCGATGCTCCGTCAGGTGCGGGACGCTGCGATCAGTCCCTTCATGTGCCGGACAACGTGCGGCAGGCCGTGCAGGATCGCCTCGCCGATCAGGAAGTGACCGATATTCAGCTCGGCCAGCTGCGCGATCGCCGCGACCGCGCCGACATTGTCGAAATCGAGCCCGTGCCCGGCATGCACCTCGAGCCCCTGCGCCGCCGCCAGTCGGGCGGCCTCGCGCAGGCGCGGCAGCTCCGACGCCGGCGCAGCGGCATAGCGGCCGGTATGCAGCTCCACCACCTGCGCACCGAGCCGCGCCGACGCCTCGATCTGCAGCGGGTCGGGGTCGATGAACAGCGAGACGCGTATGCGGCGGGCGCGCAGCCGGGAGATGATCGCCCCCAGCGCCGCACCGCCGCCCGCGGCGTCGAGGCCGCCCTCGGTGGTGACCTCGGCGCGACGCTCCGGGACGATGCAGCAGGCGTGCGGCGCCAGTGCGGCCGCGATCGCCGTCATCTCCTCGGTCGCCGCCATCTCCAGGTTGACTGGGACCTCGATGCCGGCGGCGATGCGGCGCAGGTCGTCGTCGCGTATGTGGCGGCGATCCTCGCGCAGGTGCAGCGTGATGCCGTCCGCACCGGCCGCGATCGCGGCGCGCGCGGCGCGCAGCGGATCAGGGTGGGCGCCGCCGCGCGCGTTGCGCACGGTTGCCACGTGGTCGATGTTGACGCCGAGGCGCGGGATCGGTGGGGTCATGCGGCACTCCGGTTGCGGGCGATCCGGTCCGCCATGCGGATCGCCTCGATCAGGCTGGTCGGATCGGCCTCGCCGCGTCCGGCGATGTCGAACGCGGTGCCGTGATCGGGCGAGGTGCGCACGATCGGCAGCCCGAGCGTCACGTTGACGCCGTGCTCCATGTCGAGCGTCTTCAGCGGGATCAGCGCCTGGTCGTGGTACATGCAGATCGCGGCGTCGTAGCGCTGCCGCGCCCGCGGCGTGAACATGGTGTCGGGCGGCATCGGGCCGAGCAGCGCGATGCCCTCGTCGCGCAGGATACGCATCGCAGGCGCGATCAGGGTGGCCTCCTCGTCGCCCATCAGGCCCTCCTCGCCGGCATGCGGATTGAGGCCGGCGATCGCGAGGCGCGGGGCGGCGAGGCCGAAATCGCGACGCAGTGCCGCGTGCGCCGCGCGCGCCACCCGGACGATCGCGCCTGCATCTAGGCGATCGATCGCCTGTCGCAGCGAGAGATGCACCGTCACCGGCACGACGCGCAGCGACGGCCCGGCCAGCATCATCACCTCGCTCCCGGGCACGCCGACCAGCGCGCCGAGATATTCCGTGTGGCCGGGATAGGCGAAGCCGGCGCGCTGCAGCACCGCCTTGCTGATCGGGTTGGTGACGAGGCCCCGCACCGCGCCGACCAGGGAGAGCCCGGCGGCGCGCGCGATGCTGGCGGTGATCGCCGGCGCGTGGACCGGGTCCGGGCGACCGGGTATCGCGGGAGCGTCGAGGCTCAGCGGCAGCAGCGGCAGGGCGTGCGGGAACACCGCCGCGGCGCACGCGGGATCGGACAGGATCTCGATCGGCAGACCGTCGCCGCCGGGCTGGCGGCGCAGCCACTCGGGATCGGCGAGCAGCAGGAAGCCCGGTCCGGCGTCACGTAGCGCGCGCCACGCCTTGATCGTGATCTCGCCGCCGATCCCGGCGGGATCGCCCATCGTCAGCGCCAGCATCGCGTCCCCCGCCCCGCCGCGCCTGCAGCGTGATCGCCAGCGCGGCCACGGCATAGTACCAAAGCATCAGGGCGCCGAAACCGTTGCCGAGCGCCGGAGAAAGGTTGGGGTAGACATGGCGGAAGGCGAGCGCCACCGCGGCATCGGCCAGCATCCCGGGCAGGATCAGGCCGAGCGCCACCGCGTCGGCATCGCGGGCATCGGCACTGATCCGCAGCCGCAGCCGCGGTCCGAGCAGCGCCATCGCCGCACCGCCGACCAGGAAGTCGACGAGCAGGAAGCTCGGGTCGGGACGCAGCACCCACTGCCCGGCAAGGCGTATGGCGATGGTGGCAACGAGCCAGAGTGCGGCGCCGACGCAGATCGCGCGTGCGAAAGGTCCGGTCACGTGACGGTCTCCTTCACGACATGTAATGTGCATTACATAGGGGCGTAACAAGCATTACATGTCAAGCGGCGATCACGATGCGCGGGCGCGGGCGCTGGCGGCCTGCGTCGACGCGACCCTGGAGGCCGGTGGCCGGGCGCTCAGCCTGCAGGCGTTGTCGCGCCTGACCGGCGTGTCGGCGCGCATGCTGGTGCATCATTTCGGCAGCAAGGCCGGCCTCGACCGCGCCGTCATCGAGACGGTGGAGGCGAGGATGCGCGACGACGCGATGGCGATGCTGGCGCGCAGCGGCGGTGCGCTCGATGCCGACGCGATCATGCAGAGCTTCCGCGAGCCGGCACGGCGCGCGACGCGCACCCTGTTCCGCACCCTGCTGGCGCGCGGGCTCGGCGGCGACGCGACCGCGATCGCGGTGCTGCGCGGCGAGCGGGAGCGGTGGCTGGTGCTGTTCCGCCAGACGCTGGGCGACGAGGCGACGGCGGCGCGGCTGATGGCCCTGGTGCTGGGCGCCACGCTGGAGGCGATCTTCGCCGACCTCGACGGCGAGGACCGGGCAGACCCTACGTGAGCCGACGGGCTTGCGGGCGCCGACCCGCAGCCCACCGGACCTCAGCGCCGCTCGGGCGGCAACCTGATGAAGTCGACGAAGGCGCGCAGCGGTGCGGGCATGAGGCGCCGTCCCGGGTAGTAGAGGAACGGTCCCGGGAAGCGCAGCCACCACGGCTCGAGGACCGCCTCGAGCGCGCCGCGGTCGAGATGCGGGCGCAGCCAGTCCTCGAACAGGTAGACGATGCCGGTGCCGGCGATGGCGGCGTCGACGGCGAGGTCGGTCGCGGTGCCGGCCTGCACCAGCAGCGGCCCCGTCGGATCGACCCGCACCACCTCGCCCCGGCACTCGAACTCCCACGACGTCATCGCGCGGCCGGCGAAGCGGCCGCACAGGCAGGCGTGGCGCAGCAGGTCGCGCGGGTGCTGCGGCCGGCCGCGGCGGTCGAGGTAGCCCGGGGAGGCCGCGGTGGCGAAGCGCTGCACGCGCGGCCCGATCGGCACCGCGATCATGTCCTGCTCCAGACGGTCGTCGTAGCGGATCCCGGCGTCGCACCCGGCCGCGAGCACGTCGACGAAGCCGCTCTCCGCGGTGACCTCGAGCCGGATGTCGGGATAGGCGGCTAGGAAGGCCGGCACGATGCCGGGCAGCACCAGCCGCGCGGCGCTGACCGGCACGTTGAGACGCAGCGAGCCTGCCGGGCGATCGCGAAAGCCGTTCACGACGTCGACGGCCTGCTCCACCTCGCCCAGGGCCGGGCCGAGCCGATCGAGCAGGCGTCCGCCCGCCTCGGTCGGCACCACGCTGCGCGTGGTCCGGTTGAGCAGCCTGACGCCGAGCTGCTGCTCGAGCCGCCGCACCGCCTCGCTGAGCCCCGAGGCGCTGCCGCCGCCGGCGCGCGCGCCCTCGCGGAAGCCGCGGGCCTGCGCCACGGTCACGAAGGCGCGCAGATCACCCAGATCGACCGTCACTGTTCGCCCGCCTGTACAACCTGTGCCGATTTCTGCCCGTTATCGAGCACCGCGCCAGTAGCTAATTCTGCGTCCTCCAGGAGGGAGCAGATCATGTCCAGCATTGACCAGTCCGGAAGCTTCACGCTGGGCGACCGCACGGTGCGGCGCCTCGGCTACGGCGCCATGCAGCTCGCGGGACCCGGCGTGTTCGGGCCGCCCAAGGATCGCGACGCGGCACTGGCGGTGCTGCGCGAGGCGGTCGCGAGCGGCGTGAACCACATCGACACCAGCGACTTCTACGGCCCGCACGTCACCAACCAGGTGATCCGCGAGGCGCTCTCGCCGTACGCGGAGGGTCTGGTCATCGTCACCAAGGTCGGTGCCGTGCGCGGCGAGGACAAGTCGTGGAACCTGGCCTGCTCGCCCGAGGAACTGACCCGGGCGGTGCACGACAATCTGCGCAACCTGGGGCTCGACGTGCTCGAGGTGGTGAACCTTCGCATCATGCTCGACATGCATGGCCCCGCCGAAGGTTCGATCGAGGCGCCGCTCCGCGTGCTCGCCGATCTGCAGCGCCAGGGACTGGTGCGTCACGTCGGCCTGAGCAACGTGACAGGCACGCAAGTCGCGGAAGCACGCCGGATCTGCGAGATCGTCTGCGTGCAGAACCACTACAACCTGGCGCACCGCGGCGACGACGCGCTGATCGACGAGCTCGCCCGCGACGGCATCGCCTACGTGCCGTTCTTCCCGCTCGGCGGGTTCAGCCCGCTGCAATCCTCCACCCTGTCCGACGTCGCGAGCCGCCTCGGTGCGACGCCGATGCAGGTGGCGCTGGCCTGGCTGCTGCGCCGCGCGCCGAACATCCTGCTGATCCCCGGCACCTCGTCGATCGGCCACCTGCGCGAGAACCTCGCGGCGGCGGCACTCTCGCTGCCCGACGACGCGATCCGGGCGCTCGACGGCGTCGCGGGTGCCGGCGCCGGCTGACCGCGCCCGGCGAGGTCAGATGTGCAGCGCCCGGCCGTCGGCGGCGAGTGCCGCCTCCTTGACCGCCTCGTTGAGCGTCGGGTGGGCGTGGCAGATCCGCGCCACGTCCTCGGCGCTGGCGCCGAACTCCATCGCGGTGACCAGCTCGGCGATCAGCGTGCCGGCGTCGGGGCCCAGGATGTGCGCGCCGAGGATGCGGTCGGTCTTGCGGTCGGTCAGGATCTTCACGAAGCCGTCGGTGTTGCCGATGGCGCGCGCGCGGGCGTTGGCGGTGAAGGGGAACTTGCCGACGACGTAGTCGACACCGTCCGCCTTCAGGTCCTCCTCGATGCGTCCCACCGCCGCCACCTCCGGCCAGGTATAGACCACCGCAGGGATCGCGTCGTAGTTCACGTGGCCGGCCTGTCCCACCAGCATCTCGGCCAGCGCCACACCCTCCTCCTCGGCCTTGTGGGCGAGCATCGGGCCCGCGATCACGTCGCCGATGGCGAAGATCGAGGGCACGCTGGTCGCGTAGTGCGCGTCGGTCGCCACACGGCCGCGCTCGTCGAGTGCCACGCCGACCTCCTGCAGCCCGATACGCTCGCTCACCGCGCGTCGGCCGACCGCGACCAGCACGATGTCGGCCTCGATCGTCTCCGCCTTGCCGCCGCGGGCCGGCTCGACAGTCAGGGTGACGCCGGTCTCGCTCGCCTCAGCCGCGGTGACCTTGGAGCCGAGCCTGAACTGCAATCCCTGCTTGCCGAGCACGCGCTGGAACGCCTTGGCCACTTCGCCGTCGATCCCGGGCACGATCCGGTCGAGATACTCGATCACCGTCACCTCGGCGCCCAGGCGGTGCCACACCGAGCCCAGTTCCAGCCCGATCGCGCCGCCGCCGATCACCACCAGGTGCCTGGGTACCTCGGCGAGCTCCAGCGCTCCGGTGGAGGTGACGATACGCTTCTCGTCGATGGCGATGCCGGGCAGGGCGATGCTGTCGCTGCCGGTGGCGATGACGATGTTCCTGGCGGAGAACGACTTGCCCTCCACCTCGACGTGGTTGGGACCGGTCAGCTTGCCGAAGCCCTTCAGCCAGGTGACGCCGTTCTTCTTGAACAGGAACTCGATGCCCTTGACGTTGGCCTCGACCACGCCGGCCTTGCGCCGGTGCATGCGGTCCAGGTCGAGCTTGACGGACTCGATCATGACGCCGTGCTCGGCGAAGCCGGCACTGGCCTCGTGGAAGTTCTCCGAAGATTGCAGCAGCGCCTTGGAGGGGATGCAGCCGATGTTCAGGCAGGTGCCGCCCAGGGTCGCGCGGCTCTCGACGCAGGCGGTGCGCAGGCCGAGTTGGGCCGCGCGGATCGCGCAGACATAGCCGCCCGGCCCGGCGCCGATCACGATCAGGTCGTAGTCGGTCTGCTCGACGCTCGCGGCCGGCGCCGCCGGCGCTTCGGTCGCCGCCGGCGGTGGCGGCTTGGCGGCGCTGCCGGTCGAGGCCGGCAGTGCGGCGGCGCTCTCGGACCGCGCGGGCGAGGCGGTCGCAGCGGCGCCGGTCGCGCCCTCGACGGTGCTCAGCAGCGCGCCGACCTCGACCTCCTCGCCCTCGGCCGCGGCCAGCGGGCCGAGCACGCCGGCCTCGGGTGCGGTCACCTCGACGCTGACCTTGTCGGTCTCCAGCTCGGCGATCGCCTCGTCCGCCGCGACCGCGTCGCCCGCCTGCTTGAGCCAGCGCGACACCGTCGCCGTGGTCACGCTCTCGCCCAGCGTGGGCACCCTGATCTCGGTCGCCATGATCCTGTGTCTCGTCCTCGGCAGTCTTTGAAACAAGGGCGGCGGCATGGCCGCGCGTCGGCCGGGACCGACGTCCCGGGCCGTGCGGATATGGGGTCGCTAGAGCCCGAGCAGGAGCCGGCGTGGGTCCTCGACGCCCTCTTTCACGCGCACCAGGAAGCTGACCGCCTCCTTTCCGTCGACGATGCGGTGGTCGTAGGACAGGGCGAGGTACATCATCGGCCGTATCACCACCTGCCCCTTCACCGCGATCGGGCGCTCCTGGATCTTGTGCATGCCCAGGATCGCCGATTGCGGCGGGTTGAGGATCGGTGTCGACATCAGCGAGCCGTAGATGCCGCCGTTGGTGATCGAGAAGGTGCCGCCGGTGAGCTCGTCGAGCTTCAGCGCGCCGTCGCGGGCGCGCTTGCCGTAGCCGGCGATGCCGCGCTCGATCTCGGCGAAGCCCATGCGGTCGGCGTCGCGCAGCACCGGCACCACCAGACCGTTCGCGCCGCCGACGGCGATGCCCATGTGCACGAACTCGCGGTAGATCACGTCGTCGCCGCTGATCTCGGCGTTGACCGCCGGGAACTCCTTGAGCCCGGCGACGCAGGCGCGCACGAAGATCGACATGAAGCCGAGGCGGGCGCCGTCATGCTTCTTCTCGAACGCCTCGCGATACTCGGCGCGCATCGCCATCGCCGCACTCATGTCCACCTCGTTGAAGGTGGTGAGGATCGCCGCCGTGTTCTGCGCGTCCTTCAGGCGGCCGGCGATGGTCTTGCGCAGGCGGGTCATCTTGACCCGCTCCTCGCGCGCGTCATCGCTGCGCGGCGAGGGCGGCGCGGCACGGGCGACCACGGGGGGTGCCGCGGGACGATCGAGGAAGGCGAGCACGTCGCCCTTGGTGATGCGACCGTCCTTGCCGCTGCCGGCGCCGATCTCGCCGGCGCTGGCGCCGCGCTCGGCCATCATCTTGCTCGCCGCAGGCATCGGCGCGTGCGCCGCCACGTCGGCCGGCGGGGTGGCCGGACGCGAAACCGGCCCGCTGGTGCGCGGCGGCGGGTTGATCCCGCCGCTCGGGTTGGCGGCCTCGCGCGGCGGCCGGCCCGCCGCAGCCGAACCCGATGGCACGGGCCGGGCAGCAGGTGCGGGAGCGGCAGCTGCCGAAGCAGCAGATACGGGGGCAGCAGGTGCGGGGGCAGCAGGTGCGGGGGCAGCGGGCGCGGCGGCGGGCTTGGCCGCCGGCGCGCCCGAGCCGGCCTCGACCGTCGTCAGCAGGGCGCCGACCTCGACCTCGCCGCCCTCATCCACCGCGTGGCCGCCGAGTACGCCGGCCTCGGGGGCCGCGACCTCGACGCTGACCTTGTCGGTCTCCAGCTCCACGACCGCCTCGTCGGCCGACACCGTCTCGCCCGGCTGCTTGAGCCAGCGCGCCACCGTGGCACTGGTGACGCTCTCGCCCAGCGTGGGAACCTTGATCTCGGCAGACATGCGCTTCCTTCAGTCTCGATCCTGCGGCCGACGCGGCCGGCTGTCCTGCGCCACGACGGCGATGCTGTCTCAGTGCGCGGCGGCCGCCAGCGCCGGAGCCGTCGCGGCTTCCAGCCCGAGGGCGTCGCGAACCAGGGCCGCCTGCTCGCTGGCGTGGGTCCGCGCGAGCCCGGTCGCCGGGCTGGCGGCGGCGACGCGGCCGGCATAGATCGGCCGACCCGCCGCGTGCCCGATAGCATGCAGCACCCGCTCGATGCGTCGGTCGACGAACGACCAGGCGCCCATGTTCTCGGGCTCCTCCTGGCACCAGACGATCTTCGCCGCCGCATACGGCGCCAGCGCCGCGCCGAGCCCCTCCTCGTCGAACGGGTAGATCTGCTCCAGCCGCAGGATGGCGACGTCGCGCGCCTGCTGCTCGCGACGCTCGGCGAGCAGGTCGTAATAGACCTTGCCCGAGCACAGCACGACGCGGCGCACCTCGGCCGCCGGCGCGATCTCGTCGATCTCGCCGATCACCGGCAGGAAATGGGTGCCGGCCTGCATCTCCGACACCGGACTGACCGCCAGCCGGTGCCGCAGCAGCGACTTCGGCGTCATCAGCACCAGCGGCTTGCGGTAGCTGCGCTTGAGCTGGCGGCGCAGCACGTGGAAGTAGTTCGCCGGCGTGGTGAGGTTGCAGACCTGGATGTTGTTCTCGGCACAGAGCTGCAGGTAGCGCTCGAGCCGCGCCGAGGAGTGCTCCGGCCCCTGCCCCTCGTAGCCGTGCGGCAGCAGCATCACCAGCCCGGACATGCGCAGCCACTTGGTCTCGCCGCTGGCGATGAACTGGTCGATGATCACCTGCGCGCCATTGGCGAAGTCGCCGAACTGCGCCTCCCACAGCACCAGCGTGCGCGGGTCGGCCAGCGAGTAGCCGTACTCGAAGCCCAGCACGCCGAACTCGGACAGCAGCGAGTTGTAGATCTCGATCCCGGCCTGGTCGGGGGCGATGTTGTTCAGCGGCACGTACTCGTTCTGGTTCGACTGGTCGATCAGCACCGCGTGGCGGTGGCTGAAGGTGCCGCGCTGGCAATCCTCGCCGGAGAGCCGGACCCGGTGGCCCTCGAGCATCAGCGAGCCGAAGGCGAGCGCCTCGCCGGTGGCCCAGTCGATGCCCTGCCCGGTCTCGAACATCGCCCGCTTGGCCTCGAGCTGACGCGTGATCTTGGGATGCGCGTCGAAGTCGGGCGGCACCGTGGCCAGCGCGTGGCCGACCTGCTCCAGCACGTCGGTGGAGACGCCGGTGCGCGCATCCGCGGCGGCGCCGTCCTGGCCGGGCTGCTTCATGCCCAGCCAGCTGCCCTCCAGCCAGTCCGCCTTGTTGGGCCGATACGCCTTGGAGGTCTTGAAGTCGTCGTCGAGCTGCGCCTGGAAGGCGTCCCACATCGCCTTGGACTGCTCGGCCGAGACCACCCCCTCGCGCGCCAGCCGCTCGGCATAGAGCGTGCGGCTGGTCGGGCGGGCGCGGATCGCCTTATACATGGTCGGCTGGGTGAAGGCCGGCTCGTCGCTCTCGTTGTGGCCGTGCCGTCGATAGCAGACGATGTCGAGCACGATGTCGGTGGCGAAGCGCTGCCGGAACTCGGCGCAGAGCTGGGCGCAGAACACCACCGCCTCCGGCTCGTCGCCGTTGACGTGCAGGATCGGCGACTGCACCGCCTTGGCGATGTCGGTGCAGTACATGCCGGAATAGGCGTGCGCGGAGACGGTGGTGAAGCCGATCTGGTTGTTGACCACCAGGTGCACGGTGCCGCCGGTGCGGTAGCCGATCAGCTGGCTCATCGCCATGGTCTCGTAGACCAGGCCCTGGCCGGCGAAGGCGGCGTCGCCGTGCATCAGCAGCGCCATGCCGGAGTGCCGCGTCTGGGTGTCGCCGGTCATGTCCTGGTTGGCGCGCACCTTGCCGACCACCACCGGATCGACCGCCTCCAGGTGCGACGGGTTCGGCTGCAGCGACAGGTGCACCATGTGGCCGGCGATCTCGACGTCGGTCGAGGTGCCGAGATGGTACTTCACGTCGCCCGACCCCTGCACGTCGTCGGGCTTGAACGAGGCGCCGTTGAACTCGCTGAAGATCGCCGTGTACGGCTTGCGCACGATGTTCACCAGCGTGTTGAGCCGGCCGCGATGCGGCATGCCGATGGTGATCGAGCGCACCCCGTCGGCGGCCGCCTGGTCGATGATGGCGTGCAGGGCCGCGATCGCCACCTCGCCGCCCTCCAGGCCGAAGCGCTTGGTGCCGACATAGCGCTTCTGGCAGAACGCCTCGAAGCCCTCGGTCTCGGTCAGGTGCCGCAGGATGGCGGCCTTGTCGTCGACCGAGAAGCGGTCGCGCCAGCCGCCGGACTCGATGCGGCGCTGGATCCACTCGCGCTGGACGGGGTCCTGCACGTGCATCGACTCCACCCCGACCGGGCCGCAATAGGTGAAGCGGATCGCGGTCAGGATCTCGCGCATCGAGGCGGTCTCGGCGCCGAGCATGGTCGACATGGCGTGGCCGAGATAGATCGGCCGGTCGAGGTCGGCCTCGGTGAAGCCGTACGAGGCGGGGTCGAGGTCGGCGTGCGACTTGGGGATCTGCAGGCCGAGCGGGTCGAGGCGCGCCTCCAGGTGGCCGCGCACCCGGTAGGCGCGGATCAGCTGCATGGCGCGCAGGCTGTCGTCGGCGGCGGCGCGTATCGAGGCCGCTGTCGGCAACTCGGCGGCGGCTCGCCTGCCCGCTGCCGCGGCATCCGGCTTGCCGGCCCCAGCCCCAGCCTCAGCCCCAGCCCCGGCCCGGGCCTCGACGGGCTCGACCTCGAACCGGCGCGGCGCCCAGGAGGCGCCGGTCGCGTCCTGGGTGATCGAGCCGGCCTCCTCGTCCAGCGCCGCGAACAGCTCGACGAAGCTCGCATCGACGGCGGCCGGATCCTTGACCCAGCGCGCGTGGAGGTCGGCAAGATAAGCGGCATTGGCGCCGCTGAAGGCCGTCGCCAGGATATCGACGCCCGCCATGGTGCTTCTCCTAGGAACGCGTCCGGCGCCTGCACCGCGCCGGACCGAGCTGCGCCGCCAGGGGCGCGCAGATACCAGATAGCCCCGGCAGGACCGGATCGCCGCCCGCTTTCATCCCTGGCAGCAATGCTCCAGGCGCATGGAAGTTGTCCAGCCCGGGGTGGGCCAGCGGCCGCCGACGCTGCGCCGGGCGGCGGCCCGCTAGAGGCCGAGGGCGCGGAAATCCCCCAGCAGCTTCTTCACCGCGGCACAGGAGGCGTCGAAGGCGGCCTGCTCCTCCGGCGTGAACGACACCTCGACGATGCGCTCGACGCCGGCCGCACCGATCACCACCGGCACGCCGACGTAGAAGTCGGTCTGCCCATACTCGCCGTTCAGCTTCACCGCGCACGGCAGCACGCGCTTCTTGTCGCGCAGGTAGCTCTCCGCCATGGCGACCGCCGAGGCGGCGGGGGCATAGAAGGCCGACCCCTTCTCCAGCAGCTTGACGATCTCGCCGCCGCCGTTGGCGGTGCGGTGCACGATCGCGTCGATCCTCTCCTGGGTGGTCCAGCCCATCTTGATCAGGTCGGGAACCGGGATGCCGGCGACCGTGGAGTAGCGGGTCAGCGGCACCATGGTGTCGCCGTGGCCGCCGAGCACGAAGGCGGTGACGTCCTCGACCGAGACGCCGAACTCCTGGGCCAGGAACAGCCGGAAGCGGGCGCTGTCGAGCACGCCGGCCATGCCCACCACCCTGTGCGCCGGCAGGCCGGACTTCTCCTGCATCACCGCGACCATCACGTCGAGCGGGTTGGTGATGACGATGACGAAGGCGTCCGGCGCGTAGCTCCTGATCCCCTCGGCGACCTGGCCGATCACCTCGGCGTTCTTGGCCAGCAGGTCGTCGCGCGACATGCCCGGCAGGCGGGGGAACCCGGCGGTGACGATGACCACGTCGGCACCCTGGATCACGCCGTACTCGGAGCCGCCGCTCAGTGCGACGTCGAAGCCGTCGACCGGCGAGGACTGCGCGAGATCGAGCGCCTTGCCGGCGGCGACGCCGCCGAACACGTCGAACAGGACGACGTCGCCCAGCTCCTTGAGGCCGATCAGGTGGGCCAGTGTGCCGCCGATGTTGCCGGCCCCGATGAGCGCGATCTTGCTGCGAGCCATGGATCCCCCGAACTGCTTTGCGCGATGCTGGCGCCCTCACGCCGACCACGCGGTGTGCTAATCCTTCGGGGGTGGCGCGACAAGTGGGCGGGGGTGGCGCGACAAGTGGGCGGGGGTGGCGCGACAAGTGGGCGGGGGTGGCGCGACAAGTGGGCCGCTCAGCCCAGGTGCGGCAGGTCCAGGTAGGCCTGGCTCTGCATCTCCTCGAGCCGCGAGGCGGTGCGCTCGAACGCGACCGACCCCTCGCCGCGCATGTAGATCCGGTCCGGCCGGTCGGCCGCCGAGGCGATCAGCTTGCTCTTCTGTTCGTACAGGGCGTCGACCAGGACGATGAAGCGTCGCGCCACGTCGAAATTCTCCGGGCCGAGCCGCGGCACGTGGTCGATGATCACGCTGGCGAAGCGCGTCGCCAGCGCCAGGTAGTCGCCGGCGCCGAGCGGCTGGCCGCACAGCCAGTCGAAGTCGCATCGCGCCGCCGTTCCTGCCGCCTGCTGCACCGTCAGCGCGCGGCCCATCACCGTCAGCGTCACCGGCTCGACCGCCGCCCCGCCGGACAGCCGCCGGAACGCCACGTCAAGCTGCTGGTCGGCGCGGCCGTTCGCCGGCACGTGCCATACCGCGACCCCGCGCAGGCCGCCGCGGCGATAGTCGCGCGGGCTGTACAGCAGCTGGGTGTCCATCTCGCGCTTGATGCTGGCGATGAACGGCTTGAAGGCGTCGCGGCCCGGCCGGTTCTGGAACAGCTCGTCCGGCACCGTGTTCGAGGTCGCCACCACCACCACGCCGCGCTCGAACAGGGCGTCGAACAGCCGTCCCAGGATCATCGCGTCGGCGATGTCGTTGACCTGGAACTCGTCGAAGCAGAGCAGCCGCGCCTCGGCGGCGATGATGGCGGCGAGCGGCGGGATCGGGTCGGCGAGCTCCGGATGGGCGCGCTTCATCGCGAACAGCTTGGCGTGCACCTCCTGCATGAAGCGGTGGAAGTGGATGCGCCGCTTGCGCGACACCGGCGCCAGCTCGAAGAACAGGTCCATCAGCATCGACTTGCCGCGGCCCACCGCTCCCACGAGGTAGACGCCGCGCGGACGGCAGGCGCGGATCGCGCCGCGCGCGAACAGCCGCCCGAGGCCGCGGCCGCGACGCGCCTCGCAGCCGGGCTGGGTGCGCAGCCCCTCGAACAGCAGGTCGAGCCGCGCCGCCGCCCGCTCCTGCTCCGGATCGTGATCCAGCATCCCGCGCTCCAGCCGCCGCCGGTAGGCGCTGAGCGGGCCGCCCGGTGCTGCAGGCACGGGCGCCGCGGCGGCGGCAGGTGCCGGAGCTGGAGCCGGAGCCGGATCGTGCAGCAGGGAGGAGGGCAGGAGCTGGGTCATGCGGGTCACGGGGTCATCCGTCGGCGGCCCGGGGCAGGATGCCGGGCGCGGAGGGGGGTGATCGGGACGTCGGGTTCAACCAATTGCGAGTGAGGTAACCTTCCTCCTCGACCGTCCATTACCCGAACACCTGCTCCCGGACGAGGCCTCGCGATGTCATCCCCCAGCCGCCGTCAGCTTCGAGCCTTCGCCGTGGCGTCGCTGCTCGCTGCCGGCCTGGCCGCCGGCGGCATGGCGCGGGCGGCGGATCTGCGCATGACCGTCGAGAAGCCGCGCTTCACCTGCGAGCGCGGCGGCGTGTCGCTCTCCCACGTGGCATTCCACACCGGCCGGCCGCAGCTCGCGCAGGCGGTGCTGCCGTGCTGCGACGGCCGGCTCGGCTGCGCGCAGTTCCTGTCCACCAACACCGTGGTGCTGCCGCAGCGCCGCTGGCGCAGCTAGGCCGGCCCGACACGCCGTCCACGGCTTGAAGCCGCGCCCCCCCTCCTCTACCTGACGCTGCGAAGGGGTGGCCGGACATGCTGAGGACAGAGGACGTGGAGCTGCAGTATGCGGCGCTGGACGCGATGCCGGTGGCGACCGATCCGTTCCCCCACCTCGTGGTGCCGCACTTCGTGCCGCCGGAGAGCCTGGGCACGATCGTCGCCGCGCTGCCGCCGATGTCCAGCGGCGGCTCCTTCCCGCCCGCCGCGCTGCGGCTGCGCCCGGTGGTGCAGGCGCTGGTGCGCGAGCTGGAGGGGCCGCGGCTGCGCCAGGCGATCGCCGCCAAGTTCGGGCTGCGGCTGGACGACGCACCGACCATGCTCACCCTGCGCGGCCGCACCCGGGTCCGCGACGGACGCATCCACCGCGACTCCGCGGCCAAGCGCGTGACGGTGCTGCTCTACCTCAATCCGGAGAGCGAGAGCTGGGCCCGCCGCGAGGGCTGCCTGCGGCTGCTGCGACGCCAGGACGACATCGAGGACTACGCGGTCGAGGTGCCGCCGGTGAATGGCACCCTGCTCGCCTTCCCCAACGGCGATAACACCTGGCACGGCCACCGGCGCTATGTCGGCCGGCGCTACGCGGTGCAGCTCAACTACATGGCCGAGGGGGCGAAGGCGCGCAGCGAGATGCGCCGGCATCGGCTGTCGGCGCTGCTGAAGCGCTTCGCCTCGGCGGCCTGATCGGTCTTCCTACGCGTCGGGAGGCACGCCGCGCGCCAGCTCCTCGAGCCAAGCGCGGGCGTTGCCGTCAGACGGGGCGCGCCAGTCGCCGCGCGGCGACAGCGATCCGCCGGAGGCGAGCTTGGGCCCGTTCGGCATCGCCGAGCGCTTGAACTGGCTGAAGCCGAAATAGCGACGCAGGAACAGCTCCAGCCAGTGCCGGATCTCGACCAGCTCGTAGGCGTGACGCCGCGTCCGCGGGAAGCCCGGCGGCCAGCCGCCGCGCTCCGCGTCGCCCCAGGCCTGCAGCGCCAGGAAGGCGATCTTCGAGGGCCGGAAGCCGTAGCGCAGGGTGTAGAACAGGTTGAAGTCCTGCAGCGCGTACGGACCGATGCGCGCCTCGGTGCTCTGCAGTGCCGAGTCCGCGCCGGCCGGAACCAGCTCCGGCGAGATCTCGGTCTCCAGGATGAGGCCGAGCGTGCGCAGCACCTCCGGCGCGAAGCCTTCCGAGGCGATCACCCAGCGTATCAGGTGCTGGATCAGCGTCTTGGGCACGCCCGCATTGACGTTGTAGTGCGACATCTGGTCGCCGACGCCGTAGGTGCACCAGCCG